>NZ_JBHVQB010000006.1:195171-195336 GCF_042887015.1 Paenibacillus sp. NPDC057967 | reverse complement strand
ACGTTGCGCCGCTATCTGCACGTGTCGGCGTCACGGTCAGGCCGCTAATGCTATGAACTACGCTCGCCGTATAAGCTGTGGTAGCAGGAGTGAATGGTGACGGACTCAGCGTCCCTTCGGACAATGCGAGTCCGCTTAAGTCCGCATTGCTGCTCACTGCACGCG
>NZ_JBHVQB010000006.1:0-195072 GCF_042887015.1 Paenibacillus sp. NPDC057967 | reverse complement strand
GCTCGTCAGGGTCTCCGGACCATAAGTACGCGTTCCAGCACTGTCATGTACACTAACACTCAAAGTTGCACCGCTATCCGTGACCGTTGGCGTTACTGTCACACTGCTAACACCATGACCAACGCTTGCCGTATAAGCTGTGGTGACAGGATCGAATGGCGACGGACTCAGCGTCCCTTCGGACAATGCGAGTCCGCTTAAGTCCGCATTGCTGCTAGCCTCCCGAGTGACGGTCGCTATGTACGTCTTCTCCATACTGCTTGGCGCCGTAACCGTCACTTCTATACGGTTGCTTCCAACTGATAGCGGCAGTGACAGCGATTCTGCCCCGCTCGTCAGGCTCTCCGGACCATAGGTGCGCGTGCCTGCACTGTCATATACACTAACGCTCAATGTTGCACCACTATCTGAGACAGTTGACGTTACTGTCACGCTGCTAACACCATGACCAACGCTTGCCGTGTAAGCTGTGGTGGCAGGATCGAATGGCGATGGACTCAGTGTTCCTTGAGACAATGAGAGTCCACTTAAATCCGCATTGCTGCTCATTGGCGTGACACTCATCTCATTGGAAGCCGCGCTCTCTCCCCATGCATATACAGCTTTGACCGTATAATAGTATGTCACGCCATTCGATAATCCTGTTTCTGTATGCGAACTCTCCGCTCCGCTTACAGCGGCAATCTCTGTTCCACTGCCTCCAGGCGACAAGCTTTGGTAAACATGGTAACCCGTCGCTCCATATACAGGCTGCCATGAGATTGTCGCTTGACCATCGCCCCCTGTAACCGCGCTGAGTTCTGGAACGCTTGTCAATCGAATGACTCGGTCCACATTGGATGGAATAAACCAGACGCTGTTCCCATCATAGACTGCATCACTAAAGGATTTATTCTCTCCATTGAAGCCATCAGGCCATTGATTGAATCCTGTGATGTCTCCGGATGCCGGATCAATCTTCAAAATACGCGCATCACTGGATGGCTTCGTCCAAATATGCTCGCCGTCGAACGCACCACCTCGAAATAAATTCCGGCTTTTATCGAATCCGCTTGGCCATTGATCATAACCCGTCATTTCTTCCGTAGCCGTATCCAATTTCACAATCTGATTGGCGCTATAAGGCAGCATCCATATTGAATTCCCGTCGAATACTGCGCCCCCAAACGAATAGCCTGTCCCGTCGTATCCCGCAGGCCAATCGCTATATCCCGTCATTTCACCAGTTGCCGGATTCAATTTGATCACTCGGTCCGCCATTGATGGGATCATCCAAATAAAGGTGCCATCGAACACGCCCTCATTAAAAGCATAGTTCTCCTTTCGGAAACCGTCCGGCCACTCGTCGTAACCCGTCATCTCTCCAGTTACCGGATCGATCCTAATAATCTGATTTGCATTGACTGGGATCAGCCATATATAAGTGCCGTCAAAGACACCGCTGGAAAATGCAGCATTTTGACTCTGGAAGCCAGCCGGCCAATCGTTATACCCGGTCATTTCACCGGTATCCGGATCAATTTTAATTACCCTATCCGCAAGAGAAGGGATCATCCATATGTGCTGCCCGTCAAATACGCCTCCGCTAAAAGCTCCGTTTCTCTTCGTATATCCGCTGGGCCAGTCCGAGTATCCCGTCATCTCACCTGTCTCGGGACTAATCTTCACAACCCGATCAGTTTCCACTGGAATCATCCATATATCATGACCGTCAAAGACGCCACCGCCAAAGAGAGAGTAATTCATCGGCATTCCGCTGGGCCAATCGGGGTATGCCGTAATTTCATAATTCGGACCTAATGGATTCAACGTGATTGCACTTGCAGTCTGTACAGGAGATATACTGAGCATAACCAATAAAGCTAGAATGCCGCTCAGTAACCTCCTACTTTTCCTTCGATGCATTAGTAATTCCCCCAACAATAAAATATGCGTCACCAACCAAGCTCAATTCGGCAACGACGATACCATTCCGACAACGACAACATAACTCATTCATACATTACGCAATTTGGCGCATCTTGTACTTTTCTGCAAAATAATCTCGAAACCCTTTTTTTGTTAAAAATTTCACTCATATTAGTTCATCATGAAAGAAACATGCAGCAATATACACATCATAAAGGTAATTGAAGCACTGAATCTGCAATAATATACTATAGCTTTTATCCTTATAGATGTAGGATGTGAGAATACCAGAAAGAGGGGTTCTCATGAGTATTACATCTTTTTTGATTTACTGTATAATGGCTACTATTACACCGGGCCCTACGAATATCGTGATCTTGTCCACCGTCCACCGCTTCGGGACGAAAAAAGCGATGGAATATACCTATGGAGCAACAGTTGGCCTTGGCTTATTGCTGGTTATATCCGCCACGCTCAATACGTGGCTGATCGCCTATCTGCCGAAAATCATTGTCGTGATGCAAATAATCGGAACCATCTATATGCTCTATCTTGCTTATTTGATTTACAGGATGGATGTATCAAAGGCCGTTTCGAACCAAGCTGCCTCCTTCTGGTCGGGCATCATGATGCAATTTCTTAATCCAAAGGTAGTCCTCTACTCACTGACAGTCATCCCGGCGTTCATTCTGCCTCACTACAGCTCAAACAGCGCGAGGATATACGGAATAGTAGCGATCACGCTCATTGGATTTGCAGCCTTTCTGACATGGGTGCTCTTCGGAGCGATCTTCAAAACTTTATTGCAAAAACATAAGAAGGCAGTGAATATATGTATGGCGTTATCACTCGCTTACGCTGCGATCATGATCTGGTTGTAGGCAAGCATGGAATGAGGTGAAGATATGGATGAGATGAACAGGTTTATCTATAAAAAATCGATCGGCATTACTGCGCTGACCGCAAGCATGACGGACTTCACGTATAAAAAGCATGCGCATCAGGAGTATGCCGTAGGCGTTACCTTGCGCGGAATTCAAAAATATAGCCTCGATGGCAGCCTGCAGCTGTCTTATCAGAATGGCGTGATGCTGTTCAACCCGGAGCAAGCGCATGACGGGATGGCTTATGACAAATCAGGTCTGGATTACGTCATGCTCTATATTGATCCCGAACTGCTGCTTGAGGCAACGGATATGAAAGCCGCTCCGCGCTTCTTGACTCCGATTGTGTATGATTCACGGCTGGAACAGCATATCTTACGGCTCTCCGACGCCATATTGAAGGGAAGGGATGAAGCGCTGTGCAGCGAGTTGTATTTGTCCTTGGCGGATCATCTTGTTCAAACAAAGCTCACGACGAACGGTAAAATGGAGCATGCGATGATTCGGAGAGCAAAGGACATGCTTCATGAGGGTTTGGACCATGTCCTGAAGCTTGAAGAGATTAGCGGTGAGCTTCAATTATCAAAGTTTCAATTGATCCGGTTATTCAAGGCACATACGGGGATTTCCCCGTATCAATACTTCCTTAACTGCAAAGTCGAACGCGCAAAGCAGTTAATCGAAAGGAATAAAGATGTCTATTCGGCGGTAGCAGATTGTGGCTTTGTAGACTTGGCCCATTTGAACAAGCATTTTAAAAGCGTATATGGCACAACTGCATTTGAATATTTGTCGCACATTAAATAGGGGTTGTCTCATAAATTGAGACAACCCCTTGTTTAGTTCTATATAACTTAATGTTTACAGCTTGCGGGACAGTATGGCAGCCATGCCATTAACATTATAGTGCAACTTAACGCTAGCCGGCAGCCCACACATCGAGCTCAATCTTCAGTTCAGTCAAGCCGAGCGCCTGCACGTAGGCAACCGTCATCGATGGAGGCGTAGCGCCGAACGTCGCCCCCCACACCCCGTAGAAGTGATCCCAATCGATCGGTTCTGTAGCCCAGATATTCACCTTGACGACATGATCGGGCGTTAATTGCTGCGAACCCAGCACCTTCACTATATTATCAAGCGTATTGGCAGCTTGTTGGTTAAAGTCGGCGGGGATGTCCCCTCCTTGGTCGGTTCCGATTTGCCCGGAAAATACGTACCATTCCGCATTCCGGCTAATCTTCGTAACATGGCTATACTGACCGACCGGCTGCGCGATCGTGTCCGGATTTGATCGTTGAACTACATTTGTATTGGCATTTTTCATTGTATATTCTCCTTTTCAATAGGTAAGCTATGATTGGAATGACCGTAATTGGACAGACGTATCCCGTCTGTGGTCATTCTAGAAGAAAACAGCTGTTGAATATCCAATGCCAGAAGACAAATTGCGCAACGCCCTCTTCTTCATTGAATATCCCCCTCCCCATCAAAAAGTAGTGTAACGGTACACAGTATATCACAGATGCTGCTGGTTTAGCCAAGTTAGCTATCCTTCATAAGCCGGATAATAAAAACAAAGTGCATAGACGGCGATTAGCCATCCATGCACCTAGTTAGGCATGATTTTGATTTTTTGAACGAGCTTACTTCATGTCCGCCATGAACTGTCTGAAGTTGTCTGCAATTTCCTTTGATTTTGTATGATGCACATAATGGCTTGTATCGAAGACAACCATTTTGCCATTCTCTACACTAGCCGCTTGCTCCTCATGAAGCGGAACCCATTCCTCAGAGAGATTATCACTTCCGACAAGAAGCAGCAGAGGAAGATCCACCGGGAACTTCATATGCTTGCCCTCTTTGAAGTTCGAGGAGATATGCTCCATCTCATTCAAGATGGTAGGGTTGAACATGATCTTGAGCTGGATCAATTTAAATTGTTTTCTGGTTTCCTCATCGTAAGGCAAGCCTTCATAAGGATCGGGACTAAATTTCAACATCAATCTGGCAAAGCCTAAGTTTTTGAGCAGCTTAAATTTGCCGATCGGGAATTCGACATCCATGCCGCCCTGCGTTGGAACACTGGTATCGATGCCGATAAAAGCAGTAACCTCATCCCTATACTTGCTTACATAATCAACACCGTATAGGCCAGTAATCGAGTGTCCCATCAGAATATAGCGGTCAATGTTAAGGTTTTGGAGAGCCTCGTGGATCTCTTGAACAATATTTTCGGTCGTGCGGTCTTTATCGGTCAAGTCGCTTAATCCGTATCCGAATGGCTCAATGGCAACCACTTTGTAATCGAGTGACAACTCGTCTATGAGCGGCTTGAAGTCCAGGACAGGCGAAGCTGTTCCATAGCCCGGCAGAAGCACGACTGTCTCTTCGCCATCCCCTTGAATGAGCACATTCATATTTTTGCCGTCTACGGGAACAAGCTGCCCATATGCCTGGATCTTCTTCTGATCTGTCTTGTTGCCGATCACATTCACGATATATACGATCGCGATAAAAGCTACAATCAATATTAGAATTACTGCTAACGTTTTGAGCAGAACCCTCAGCCACTTTTTCATCTTACCTACACCCTTCTTTACCAGTTAATTCGCTGCCTTAGCAAGCCGCTATAGAAAGCTTAACTGATGAAGATGTACAGACCATGACGCGAATATGAACTGAATATGAACAGCCGCCAAAACTTTAATCACTCTGCCGTTGGAACCGCAAGTGGCAAAGTGACGATAAAAGCAGCGCCCCTTCCAAGCTCGCTTTCGACACGGATGTGTCCTTCATGCAGCGACACAATCTGCTTTGCGATAGCAAGTCCCATACCGCTGCCGTCATACTTGCGGCTGTGGGAACGATCGGCTTTGAAGAACCTCTCGAATATCCGCTTCTGATCCTCCTCAGAGATGCCGATACCGGTGTCGGATATGCGAACGGTTACGGTTTTGGCGTCTTGCTTCATGCTGACATGAATGGTGCCGCCCTCTTCGGAAAACTTGATGCTATTCCCAATAATGTTGGTCCAGACTTGATTGAGCTGGTCGTGATCCGCCATGACTGATATGGGCTTCAGATTCATGTCGAAGCTAATGCTGCGTGCCGACCATTGCGGCTGAATCGCTACAATAACCCGCCTGATCTGCTCATCAAGCCTGAGCTCGGTTACCCGCAGCTGCTGCTTGCTGGACTCCAGCAAGCTCAACTTAAGCAGGCTGTCGCTCATCTTGGACATGCGCTTCGCTTCGGAGATGATAATATCAAGGTAGCGATTACGCTCGCTCTCAGGGATACCGGCTTGCTTGAGCGCTATGGCATAACCGGAGATCGAGGTGAGCGGCGACTGCACCTCATGCGATACATTCGATACGAACTCCCTGCGCATCTGCTCCAGCTGCTTCAAATCCCGCATCATCTCTTCGAAGCTGCGGGCTAGCGTACCCAGCTCACCCTTTTGCTTAATGTTCAGCTTGACGTTGAAGTCTCCGGCCGCAATCCTTTTGGTTGCTTCGGTCAGCTTCTTAATCGGCCTGACCAGGAATACTGCTGCGATCAGAATCAGCAAGCTACCGGCAATTAAGGAGTTGGTCAAGAACTTCACCAGCAGCGATACGGATGAAGCCGCAAGCGGCTCTACAAACATGGCTTTCGTCCCTGTCTCTGTATGAAGAGGCATGCCCAGCAGAACAGGCACGATTCCCTTCGAGCTGATCTGAAGCACTTCTCCAGCCAGTACTTGACTGATTTGCTCCGTCGTTACATCGGATACGCTCTGACCGTTCAGTTCCCCGAATGACGCAATATGGCCGTCTTCGTTGTACATGCGAATATAGAAGGAATGGAGCTGCTTCATTCCACTGACGTACGAATCCGCCTCCGCAAGCGGTAAGGCATCGTAGATCCGTGAGACGTCTTCGCCGAAGTGGAATACGTTCAGCATCAGGTTATCGTTCAGCCTCTCCTGATACAGCCACGACGTCGTAAACGTAGCAATGATCGTCCCCCCGATGACTGACACCAGAAAGGTCAATACGACACGGGTATATAAAGAACTGATCATGAGAATACCTCAAGCCGGTAACCGAGACCGCGCACGGTATCGATCCGAAAATCAGGCGTTTCCGCGAACCGTTCGCGCAGCCGCTTAATATGGACATCGACCGTCCGTTCATCGCCAGCGTAATCCATCCCCCAAATCTGATCGATCAGCTGCTCGCGCGTATAGATTTGTCCAGGCTTGCCCGCCAGCTTGTACAATAATTCAAATTCCTTGAGCGGAAGCGCCATTGAATCCGCTCCTATCGTCACCTTATAGGTTTGGCGGTCCAGAAGGACGCTGCCAATCTGGATGGACTGCATCGAGCTGACCCCGTAACGCTTCAGCAACGCCCTGATGCGGACAGTCAGCTCCAGCGGATCGAACGGCTTGGTCAAATAATCATCCGTACCAAGCTGGAACCCTTTCACCTTCTCCCATGTCTCGCCTCTTGCCGTCAACATCAGCAACGGGAGATCAGGATTCGCTTTTCGAAGCTCCCTGCATAGCTCCCAGCCATCCATGAGCGGCATCATAATATCAAGCACGACAAGATCTACTCTCGTCGAGGCATATACGCTCATCGCTTCCTTGCCGTCTGCGGCTTCGACGGTCTCGAAGCCGTCATTTCGCAAGAATAAGCAGACAAGTTCACGAATGTTCACATCATCATCAGCAACTAATATTGTAGGCATCCATCCGTTCCCTCTTCCCTCGTTATACTTGGTAACCAGTATACTATAAAGCTAACGCGGTGAATAAATTTGGGTTGATCCAATGGTTTAAAAAGAAAAAAGCAACGGCCACTTCGGGGCGATTGCTTTTTACGACTTATCCATATATTCGACCAAATCAATAATTTTTTTAATATCCGTAATATTAAGCGCCTCGGCGATACGTTCAATGTGATTGAAGTTTATATTTTCCCTCTTGCCGCTAGACAGCTCACTGAGCGCGGCATGCCTGACATCGGATATGCGAGACAATTCTCTTAAGGAGATATTGTATTCTTTTATAAGCTCAGGAATTTTAACAACAACCTTCTTAGGCATTCAATCACCAACTATGTTTGAATTCGACCATTGACTATACGCAATAGCGTATCATATAATATGGACAATTCTGGTACGCATATACGTAACATTCACAAACATGGAGTTGGTGTATAGTATGGTCGAACTGATGACGGTCTATGAACGGCTGGTGGAGGAAGAGGATGAGCTGCTGAACAAGCTAGAAATATGCGAGGGCTGCATCGCCTGTATCTTTGAGTATCTGGTGTCCAAAAAGGATGTGCATATCGGAGAGTCCGTATTGACCGCCGTACATACAATTGCGAAGGATTTGCAGACAGAGCTGCTTCATTTGAGACTTGAGAAGGGTCTGTTAGCTGATCGGATTAAGCTGGCTAAATACAGCTGATGGAGCCGTCATCGCCGCTTCTAGTGAACGGCTCTCAACTCTTAAGCATACGTATGGTATGTAGCTTCTCCGTCATATTCAAAGTTACAACAGAGAAGACTGTACACTTGCAATGCTAACGGACAACCATAAGACAAAGCTATCTTTTCTGCGCGGGCTTGATGCTTTGAGGATTTCGGAACACATTGTTAGGGTCATATTTTGCCTTAACCCTTCGCAATCGTGGATAGTTGGCCCCATAGTAGACCGGCCCCGAGTTTTTGATCCCTTGATCCGGAACGTTAATATAAGAGCCTACAATATACGGCTGCAGATTCCGGCGAGTCTGGCGGACAATCGCGATATTTTTGGGAGCATCGGATTGCTTAAGCCAGGAGCTGTTCCACTCTACATAGAACTTGGCCTTGCGCCAGTAAAAGGCTGTTGAAGCAGGCGACTTGCGGCTTACTGCCCCGCCCCAGTTCAGGAAGAAGAAGCCGGCATCTTTTCCCTCCACATTCTCTAAAAATTGACGCATCGACCGTATCGCTTTATCCGGGAATGGCCGTCTGCCGTAACCGGACGAGAACTGGTTGCTGTATCTTTGAGTCTGCACCGGATCGGGATCTAATAAGAACCCCACGACTTCCGGGTACGGCACTTCCCGAATGACCTTGCTAGTTGGCGTTCCAACACTCGTCATCGGCTTCAATAACCGAAGCGCTTCCGCCCGGGAGCCGAGATACAGTCCTTCCATCAAGACATTGCCGCCTTTTTTCGGTCCGATCGAAAATTCGCTGCCCAGCTTCGTATTCACGGAAGGAGCCCATCTCTGCCATACCTTAAGCAGCTTCTCGAATTGATTCCACGGCCAGGTAATCCGATATACAGTCGCTGTGGCTGGGGCGGGTAATACTTTAAGCTTATACCGGGTATATACGCCAAAGTTGCCCCCGCCTCCGCCGCGGGAAGCCCACAGAAGATCGGCATTGCGATGTTTGTTCGCACGGATGACTTTGCCATTCGCGTCTACCATCTCAAGCTCAATCAGATTGTCGCTGATGAGACCCGTCGTCCGCATAAGCGGCCCGATGCCGCCCCCAGCCGTAATGCCGCCGATCCCGACCGTCGCACTGTCGCCGAAAGGAGCGATATAGCCCTGCCGCGCCAGCGTATGTGCAATTCTGCCGACTCGATTGCCCGTTTCCACGATTGCTGTTCCATTTTTTCGGTTCAGCTTGATCCCCTTCATATCGCTGACATCAATGACCATTCCCCCGTTAACCTGTGAAAGATTAACCTCCAGCGAATGTCTGCCGCTTCTTGGACGAATCGGTACGTTATGTTTCCGCGCCCACTTAATTGCGTTCGCTACATCCTGTGTTTTTTGGGCAAACACAAACACTTTAGGGTATCGGTCTGTATGAGGGTCCCAATTTTTGCGCGCCGCTTCATAACCCGGATCTCCTCGAAAGATTACTCGCCCGGTTAGCCCCGTTCTTGATTTCACTCTTCCCACTCCCTTGGAGATAATGATTGCACGAATCCAATACAGGAACCCTATATCGTATGAAGGACATTTGTGCAGGGCATGGGCCAATTTCCCAAAATAAATGGTGTGCAATCACCGCAAGTTTCTATCACTTTTTTGAGGTGAGTGTTGATGAAATTTTTGCATATACCAAAGGAGGAGATCATGATGGTACATGAATTGGATCAGTGGCTAAAGGTTATGGACAATTTTAATTTGATTGTAGGAATTATGGATTTGGTCGGGTTGCTCAGTATTGTAGCGTATACCATCTTTTTGACCAAGATTGGGAAGAAGAATGAATATAATCTGCAGATCCGGTTAAATGTGACCAACAAAATGTTCGTAACTCTAATGGTCCTATTTATCGCTTTCATCTTCCTTGTCCCGAGTGGAATGGTTCATTACAAACAATTGGTTTACTTGCTATTCTCCATTACAGCGCTGGTCGGCGCAATTGCATCCGGCTATTACTTTTTCAGAGACTTTAAAAGTTAAATAATTAACAACCATATTTCTAAGTTCAAAAAAACGCAACCCTTATCAGGTTGCGTTTTTATCAGTTAAGCATTACTCGAATTGTGCTTTTTGTCATGCAGCCGAACATGAAGCCGCCGCACTTCCTCCGCCAGCTCAGGAACCGGTCCTTCAATGACAGTATCCCGAATGACCTCCTGGATCGAAAGATTGCGGACGCGCGACGGGGCAACCTCCAGCTCATCCAGCCACCCTGCCAATTGCTTCGAGGAGCTGGCATATACAATCCGTCCCAAGCCAGCCCAGCCGTGGGCTGCTGCACACATCGGGCAATGCTCGCCTGACGTGTAGACGATGGCCTTCTCCCTATCTTCAATCGTCATATTCTGTGCCGCCCAGCGCGCCAAAGCAAATTCCGGATGCTGGGTATGGTCGCCGCCAGCTACATGGTTATGGTCTTCCATCAGCACTTCCCCGGAAGCGGAGACGAGCATCGAGCCGAACGGCTCATCGCCCGCTTCCAGAGCGGCCTCTGCTAATTCCACGCAGCGTCGCAAATACTTCATGTCCGTATCATTAATCATCGTAATCCTCCTGTTCATCTATTCCTATAAAATCATGGTATCATAAGCATATCCATTCTAAAAATATAGATAAACTATCATACACTAAGGTTTTTCATATACAAGGAGGAGCATGATGGATATCCGGCAGCTGCGCTATTTCATTGCGATTGTGGAGGAAGGGACTGTATCGGCCGCTGCGAAGCGGCTGCATCTCTCCCAACCGCCGCTCAGTCAGCAATTGAAAGCGATGGAAGAAGAGCTGAGCACAGTATTAATGGAGCGAAGCGGCAAATATTTGAAGCTAACGGCAGCGGGAAAGAAGCTCTATGACTATGCTCTGCAAATGGTGGAGCTTATCGAGGAAGCCGCATCTGAGGTGAAAGAAGTCGGACAAGGCAGTAGCGGTACGTTGGCGCTTGGCGTCAATACGCTTTCGGTTGCAGAGCTGCCGGACCTTCTCCATCGCTTTCGAGAAACCTACCCCAAGGCCGCCTACCACATCCAGCAAAGTGAGTCCGTCCGCCTCTGCCAATTAGTCAGAGAACGCGCGGTTGAACTGGCATTTATTCGCTTGCCCCTTGATTTAGGCGATGATTTGGCTGTCCATCATCTATATAGCGAGCCGTTTTATGTGGTGACATCGGCAGAGGCTTCGCAGCCAGCTCCTCAGGATGCTGGCGTCTCGCTTGCCGAGCTGCAAGACATCCCGCTTATGCTCCCCAGCACACCGGGACTAGGCGTGCATTATTTGATCCGGCAGGCTTTCTCTGAGCTTCATCTGCAACCGAATATTGTAGGCGACTGCTCCGACATCTCGCTGCTGATCCGGCTGGTAGAGTCCGGCTTTTGTTCGGCGATCGTACCGGAGACTCTGCTCAAGGTGCATGACCGGGCTGCTATTCAAGCCAATCAAATAACCAGCCCGTCCGAGATGACTGCTCCCGTCGGGCTGGTATGGCTTAAGAACCGCCGCTTGTCTGCGTTGGCGGAGAACTTTATCCAATTATATACTAGTTAAATTATTTTTCTTTAAGCTTGTTTAATAGACGCAAGATAATGACTATCGCTTCAGCACGAGTAACTTGACGCAATGGCTGTAATTCGGACTGATCGGTTCCAACTAGAATATGCTCGTTGACAGCGGTAAGGAAAGATGGTCTGGCCCAGCCTGGAATGCCTTGCGCATCGGTGAAACCAGCGAGTCCACCTTCTGCTGGAACACTTGAATCTGGCAGCATACCTGCTACGATTATTGCCAGTTGCGTGCGAGTTACCGCATCGTTTGGACGGAAGCTGCCGTCCTCATAGCCTTGCATCAATCCTCTTTCATTCGCCGCTGCAATGGCTTTACTAGCCCATGCTGCTACTTGATTCGCATCCTTGAAATCGGTTGGTTCTGCAGTTGCTGTCCATTGGAAAGCTCTGGCCAGCATCGTTACAAATGCTTGACGGGTAATCTGATCGCCCGGACGGAAGCTGCCATCCTCATATCCTTGTACAATTCCTAAAGATATTGCCCGTTCAATGTCAGCTTTCGCCCAATGATCCGCTATATCGTTCAATACGATTCCGTTTTGATCGACTCCCGGTTGTTCCTCACTTTCAAGCTCCTGCACAGCCAGCAGCACAAATAGTGCGAGCTGCTTCACATCAGCGATAAATTTCCCATTCTCAATGCGGCCCGGAACTTCTGTCCAAGACTGCTTGGTTTGATCATATTGATATAAAGCTGGGATCTGCCCGTCAGTCAGTTTATCCTGATCAAATACAAAGCTTAAGGTAACCACAGTTGTGAATGGATTCTCAAATGTTTTGTTTAGTTCAAGTGCGTCGAACAACATCTGCGCATGTTGTGGAAGCTGCGTCCGTTGCGTCTGACTCAATTCCCGTTTGTTGACGGTTAATGTGAAGTCGCCATTGGCTGCATTCATTGGAACGTTGATCGACAAGCCATAATCCGATTGAATGACGCACCCATTCGGACCGCAATTCGTGCTCGGCATGACAGACGGTTCCGGAGCAGGCCCCGGTACAATTACACGCGGAGCGACCTTAATTTCAAGGTCTGCCTCCAAAGCGTTGCTGTTCATTATCCCATCCGGCAATGTTAACGCGCCTTGGAAACGATACGTTCCCGCTTGATTCCCATTGTAAGCCGGAGTGCCTTGATTCCAAGTGACAGCGGCAGCCATCTTCGTGCTATCGCTCAGCGTCACTTCAACTTCTGTCGGCAGGTTCAGCCTCGATGCTGGAGTGCCGTACGATACCGTTTTGCCGCTTAACTTCTCAACGCTTATAACGTTAACTGCTACTTTTTCAGCCACAATGACGTCCAGCTTCACCTTATAGCTCTCTGGATTCTCTATGCCTGCTGGCAGTACCAAGGTACCTTCAAAGGTATACGATCCTGGTTGATTCGCATCATATGCCGGTGTTCCTTGATTCCAAGTTACCGCAGCCTTCAATGTCTTATCGTCGCTAAGCGTTACCTCGACCTCTATCGGCAGGCTCAGCTCAGAGCGCGGAGTACCAAAACCCACAGTTAGGGGATTGAGTTTCTCCACACCGGTAACGGACACATTCGTTTTTTCCTCTACGATAACATCTATGCTGGCCTTGTAGCCTCCCGGATTCTCAATGCCCGTCGGCAATGTCAACGTACCTTGGAAGGTGTATGATCCCGGTTGATTCGCATCATATGCCGGTGCCCCTTGATCCCATGTCACAGCAGCTCTCCCGAGTTGTTTGTTGTTCAGCATTACCTCCGCCTCTGTCGGCAGACTTAGCTCTGAACGCGGCGTACCATAAGCCACTCTGATCATGTCAAATGGCAATGTCCCCATCACATCTACTAAAAATTTTCCATCTGTCACAATCGTCAATTTGGCTTGATAACTCTGCGGATTGACGTCTCCAATTGCTAACGTCAAAGCTCCTGATATACGGAGTCCTCCTTCGGCAGGATCATAAACCGGCAATCCTGGATCCAAGACTACATCAGCTTGAATGTTCGAATTTCCAATTAGTTCAAGATTCGAGACTGCCGGCAGGTTGTAGTCAGATTGTGTTGCGCCCGCTGGCACATTTTTCTGATTCACCGAATTGGCATCTACATCGATATGAATTCTAGCTTTGAATCTCTGCGGCCTTACATCCCCTATAGCTATCGTCAAAGCACCTGAAAATCTATGAATCCCAGGCTTGTCCGGATTCTGTGTTGGGGCTCCCTGATCCCATTCAACTGCGGCATTAACCTTCACACTGCCGCCTAGCGTAAAGCTTGCGCCTGTCGGCAGTTCCACATCAGGCAGTGTAGCCGCTTCTGCGGCTTGAACCGACATTCCCATTGCTGGTATCGCAAGCAGGATCGTCAAACAGATGAGAACCAGTCGTTTGCATTGCTTCCAATTGATCATCTAGTAAACCCTCCAAGTCTAATAAACTGCTAAACTACCATTCCAGCTTCTCTACCGCTGCCATGCTTTCTTGAAAACAGCGCACCAAATCGGATCTCCATATGTTGAACTACTAGGAAATATAGCCCAGAAAACTACTCTAGTATAATACAAAAGCACTAGAATGGCGATATGTGGAAAGTATGGGCATAGGGATGCGACTATCGTAATACAATCATCACTATTCATAGATGTATATAGAAAATTCAAGACTTTAGCATGGTGTCATTAGCAGTGGAACTTTCGTTAGCCTTTTTTTGTATTTACTTAAAAAATAGATGAACAGGAATTGACAGCCGATTAAGATCGATGATATATTGTGCATACACAACATACACAATTTTGGAGCGGAGGAAACGCTATGTTGGCTTTAGATCTTCGAAACGTAAGTAAAAAGTATGAGCATTTTCATCTGAAGAACGTATCTTTTCAACTGGAAAAAGGCTACATTATGGGATTTATCGGCTCGAATGGCGCTGGCAAAACAACCACGATTAAGTCGATTCTGAATCTGATTCGCCTGGATAGCGGCGAGATTCATATTATGGGCAAGAACATGGGGCAGAACGAGGTGGAATTGAAGCAGGAGATTGGCTCTGCTTTTGGCGACATCAACTTTTATACCCGCAGCAAAGTCAAGACATTAACAAATGTAATCAAACGGTTCTATAAGAACTGGGATGACGATACGTACCGCAAGTATTTGAAGAAGTTCAATTTAATCGAGGACAAAAAAATCTCCGAGTTATCGACCGGCATGAAGGTGAAATACAGCCTGGCCCTTGCCCTGTCGCATGGGGCAAAACTGCTTATTCTGGATGAGCCGACTAGCGGACTCGATCCTGTCGCCCGGGATAATCTGCTGGATATCTTCCGAGAGCTGGTGCAGGACGGCGAAATCAGCATCCTCTTCTCCACCCACATCACATCCGATCTGGAGAAATGTGCAGATTACATCACCTTCATTCATAACGGAGAAATCATCAAGAGTGCGGAGAAGGAACAATTTGTAGATTCGTACCGATTGCTTAATGGCAAGAAAGAGCAGCTAGATCTGATCAAGGACCAACTCATTTCTTACAAGGTCAATTCATTCGGCTTCACCGGCTTGATTCATACGAAGGACTTCGATTCGTCACTGGATATAAAATCGGCGATACCGAATCTGGAAGAGATCATGATTTATTGCTCTAGGAAGGAGGGTCTGCAGGATGTATAACTTGTTAATGAAAGAATTCAAGATAGGTGTAAGTCCTTTTTTCTACGTACTGCCGTTTTTAACTGGCGCATTGATGCTTATTCCGGGGTGGCTGTATTTCCTGGTAATCCTCTACTTCTGTTTCATTACGGTTCCGAATATGTTCGGAGGGTATAAGAGCCAGAACGATCTGATCTTCACAAGCATCATGCCGGTTACAAAAAGAGATATGGTGAAAGCTAGAGTCTCCTTTATCGTCATTCTGGAGCTGCTGCATATCGTTGTTGCCATGATCTATAGCGTGTTCACGCTGCGTTTGTATCCAGATATGGTGTACTTCTTCCTCAAGCCTTCCTTTGGCTTCTGGGGACTATGCTTCGTCATGCTGGCGATCTTCAACCTGATCTTTATCTCCATGTATTATAAGACGTCGTATAAATACGGCGCGGCAGCATTTACAGCGAATACAGGTGCAATCTTGTTTGCCGGGGGCTTCGAATGGCTTGCCTTGCAAAACTCGTATGTGTCCGATCTCTTCAAAGGGGCTGGCAGCGAAAATCTGGGCGCTCATCTCTTAATCTTGCTTGCAGGCATCGTGATATTTGCGCTATTTACATTTATCGCTTATCATATTGCCAACAAACGGTTTGAGAAAGTGGAAATGTAATGAACATCGCAATTTCGAACACATCTGAAAAACCTATCTATCAACAGATTTTCGAACAGATCAGCGCGCAGATCCTCAAGGATGAGCTGGAGACCGGATATAGCCTGCCTCCCATACGGCAAGCGGCCACGGAGCTGGGCGTCAGCATCATCACAGTGAAGAAAGCCTGGGAAGAGCTGGAGCGTCTAGGGTTAATCTATACCGTTACGGGCAAAGGATGCTTTGTTACCGATCTCTCGCCAGAGGAGATGCTGCAAAAACGCAATGATATGATCCTGCAGCAGATGGCGATTGACGCCGACTATTACAAGTCCTTCGGACTTACGATAGAAGAAGTTTTTGAGCTTATGAAGAAGGTTTATTGATGGGGAACCACGTCCTGGGAGGGACGTGGTTTTTGTTTTCTCAGATGGCCAGCACCCGCATGATATCGTCAATTTTTTTGCCGTTCGAGATCACCCCATTATTCATCCAGGTCAAAAAGTCCATCTCGTATACCTGCCTTTTGCGTACGGCGGCAAGGCCTTGCCATACCTGGCTGCTGAGCAGCATCCGTTCCTCGCCTGGCTGACCGCTATGCCATTTGTCGAACACCACAAACAGATGATCGGCGGACAGTTGCGACAGTTCCTCCTCGGATAAAGCAATCATTTTGCCGTCGCCGAGGCCAGAGCTTGACTCTTCCGTCCAGGAAAGCCGATACGGCTGGAGACCCAAATCCTCGTACAGCACGGATACGGCAAACCCTCCGCCGCAATCCGTATACATCAAAACATAGTCCGCCGATACGCGCAAAAACGCAACCGTCTCGCTGCGAAGCTTGCGGCGCAGCGCCACACCCGCAGCGTCCGCCTTGGCTTCATATTCTAGAAGAATGCGCTCAGCCAACTCCCCGCGGCCGAAAAAATCGCCAAAGCGGCGTAATACCACGCGCCATTCGTTCGTTGATTCAGGCAGCACGCAGGTATGGGAGATGCGGCGGCATTGCTTATACAGCGTATCATCGTAATGGTCCATAAGCAGGATTAGATCGGGACGAGAATCGGCAATGGCGTGCAGGCTTGCCGTCGCCAGCTCCATCTCGTTAAACACGGGAGTTTGCGATAGCTGCAAATAATCCTGCTTGCCCCATTTGGCATGCCAATACTGGGCAACCGGCATAACTCCGAGCGCCACCAGAAAATCCTCCAAATAAGGCGCTACAATTCGCGGCTGCTCCCGGTGATTCCGCCTGTATTGCCCAGGCGCGATGCCGATCGTCTGCTTGAAGCGGCGGCTGAAATAATATTCGTTCGCAAACCCGATCTGCTGCGCGATGCCCGATAGCTTGTCCTCCCCAGATACCAGCAATTGCTTCGCCTTGTCCATGCGCATATCGTTCAAATATTGAAGAGGCGACTTGCCTGTAATTTCCTTGAACAGTCGCGGATATTTCCAAGGTTCGATCCAGGCAATATCGGCCAGTTGCTCAACGGTGAGCGCATCGCTGTAATACACGTTCATATATTGAATGGATCTGCCAATCCCCGCTGAAGCATCATCGGCCTCAGCGGCTGCCTGCCGTAATTGCTGCTCATGCCAACTGATGATCATAAGCAGCAGCTCCTGAAAACGCAAATAGCGGTAATAGAATTGTTGCGACGTGGCATCGAGACAAGACGGCTGCAGCAATTCCTCCACCAACTCGACGGCTTTCGCATAAGTCCGCAGCTCCAGCACTTGGCCATAGGGAACAGCGGCTTCCGGAAACTCAGGCTCCTCTATGAAGGGTCTTGTAAGGACCTCAACCTGTTCGAATCTAAACTGAAAAGAAAAAACATCGTATTCGCAAACGGGTGAAAGCGCCATTAAGGAGATTTCCGCCGAATTCGCTCGCAGCCACACAAATTGCCCGGATTGGATGTCACCTCTGCCTTTTTCACCGTCTCGTCCTTGCAGCCGCGCCGCTCCATTCCTGACGATGATAAGCAGATCGAATCGCGCATCCTGGCAAATTACCGTTTCATGCTCCCGAATCCGGATATGCCGCGCTTCCCCCCATTCAAAACGGTAGCTTTCCTTTACGGCAATAAGACTATTTTCTCTCACCTTTCCCATACACTCCCGGCCCTTATCTAGATACGGCGCCATATCAGCTCCGCAACCATTGATAATCGTTCTCATTAACATAATAAACAAAAAAGGACAGCTCTTCAACCTTTGTTGAAGCAACTCTCCTTTTTCGCCGGTGTGTCGTCTTCCCATTCGAGCGTTCATACGCTGGATTGGTTAAGCGAAACCGATGTTACTTGATAAACAGCCTCTCCAAATCGTCCATCTTTTTTTGATCCCCGATAATCGCCGTCGTCTGCCAGTGCGAGCGATCGACCTGGTAGACATTGCCCTTCTGCACAGCAGGTACGGATTTCCAGATCGGACTGCTCATCATCTCATCATAAGCCTGTACTATGCCCTCGTCCTCCCAAGTGCCATTGGACAGCAGCAATATAATATGGTCGACGTCGAGCTCAGGAACCGCCTCCATGGACAACACGATATTTCCATCGGTCATGTTTTTGGCATATTGCGGCGCTAGCAGCCCCAAATCCTGATACAACAGCTTGCCGATAAATATGTTGTTGTATCCAAAAATATTAACCGACTTATCGACGGAATTCATCCGCAGCACAACGACTTTTTCATCCCGAGCCGAAGCGGCCAGCTTGCCTTTCAGTTCCTCCACCCGCTGATCGTATTTCTGTAAAACCTCCTCCGTCTTCTCCGACATGCCAAGCAAATCGGCAATCACTTTCAACGTCTGGCGCGGATCCACTAGCACATCCTCTGGAATACGGAACGTCGGCGCAACTTTGCTGTACATTTCGTATTGGGCGTCTTCTATGACACCGGTAATAATCAAATCCGGTTCGGAAACAAGCAGCGCCTCCACGCTTCCGGTAACGTCGAACAGCGGTACCTCCAGCCCCAAATATTCTTGCTTGCCCCACATCGGGTTGAAATATTGTACGATCGGCGTTACGCCAAGCGCCACCAAATAATCTTCGCGGTATAAAGCAGCTACGCGTTTGGGGTTTACCGGAATTTCCACTTCTTCGAACTCGTTTTTGACAATACGCGTTGCAGGTGCGGCTTGATCCACTTTACTGTCAACATTTGCGCCCCCGGTAGGCTGACCAGAAACCGCCTCTCTGTTATTAATCCGATTACCGGCATCGCCGCACCCGGCCAACAGCCCGATACATACGGTGACGACAATAGCTGATTTCAAAAATGTTTTCCAAGCTTGCCTGATCATGATTTTACCCTCTCCCGATCTCTTTAGTGATATTGATTATTATTATCAATAAAAACATTGTATGCTAGCCGCCCCGCTTCCTCAATACACATTTTTGTCAAAATCGTTTATAACAATTTAATCCTCCGAGGCAAAACAACAAATTTATATGCATTCATAGGCATATGCTCCCTAATCCTTCATCACAATAAGCCGCGTTAAAGCCGATAAATAGGATATAGACCTTCCTCTATCATTCTTCCATTCAGCTAATTAAATCAGCCTTTCCCAATGCCGAGAGGAGTGATCTCACATGAGCAAACCATATATCTATGTGTTCACTGGCACAAGCGGCTCCGGGCGCAAAACGACTGCGAGACTGGCGCTGAAGCATACCCGCATCACCCATCTTCCTTCCTACACGGACCGCCCGCCCAGAGACAAGGAGTATCCGCCTGCAGACTATCATTATTTGACGCCAGAGCATTTTGATGTGTTGAGCAAGCGTCACTATTTCTCTGAAGAAGTCAAAATCGATCGCTACCGCTACGGCGTTGCGAGCAGAGAACTGAATGACGCCTTGCGCGAGGGCCGAAGCGTCTATCTGATCCTGAATCGCGAGGGCGCGGATCGCATTCGCAGCCTGTATGGCGACAAAGTTGTTCGCATCTTTCTCTATGTTGAGAAGCGGCTTGTAAAGGAACGCCTTGAAGCGAAAGGCATGTCATATGAGATTATGAACCGCTATTTAAACCATTATACGGATGAGGTCACCTACCGCAAGGAATGCGAGCATGTCATAGAGAACGTCGACGCCGAACGCACCGCAGCATTCATTCGGGATATAGTTGCAGGGTATGAGGCGGGTGATTTGGAGAAGAATCAATAATAAAATACCCTTCATGCGTTAGACATTGACTAATGCATGAAGGGTATTCAACAACTAAGAGTTATTCCCCCTGTTTCACAGCATGATTCTAATTCAAATACACGAATTCGAACGGTAATTGCGTGCCTTTATATAATATTCGCCCCACTCGCTCAATTGGTCCAATATCGACTGCAGCGACTTCCCTAGCTCACTCAATTCGTATACTACTTTCGGCGGCACCTGGTTGTATACGGTTCGAGTAATAATGCCTGACTCCTCCAGCTCCCGAAGGGACTGCGTCAACACTTTTTGAGATAAATCCGGAATTTCCTTTCGGAACTCGCTTGTTCTCATGGGTCCACAATTAAGATAACATAAAATCAATAATTTCCACTTCCCCCCAATGACCTCCAACGTCGCTTCAGCGGGATTATTATATGTGTGGGTCGGTTGTTTTTCCAATGGTAAGCACTCCTTCAGAACAAGTATTCAAGGTTACCTCTCAGTTCCTATAGCACTTTATGGTTCTATAAGAACATAAAAGTGCGTTCTTCCTATCTTTTACAACATCCTGCATAATGCAATTGTAGCATAGACCATGTAAAAGAGTGGAGAAAGGAAGATGACGAATCATGAAAATATTGACTGTTGTATCACACCCGAGGGTGAATTCTTTAACCTTTTCCGTTGCGGATAGATTCACGCAGGGTCTTCTGAAGGCAGGTCACGAGACAGAGGTGCTGGATCTTCACCGCATCGGATTTGATCCAGTTCTATGGGAAGCTGATGAGCCAGATTGGTCCATAGATCGCAAGATTTATTCTCCTGAAGTGGAGAACGAAATCGAACGAATGAAGAAATTCGACGCTCTTGCCTATGTCTTCCCGGTATGGTGGTATAGCGTACCTGCTATGCTGAAAGGTTATATTGATCGGGTGTGGAATAGCGGCGTTGCATATGGCTCCAATAAGCTGGCTCATAAGCAAGTGCTGTGGCTTGCTCTCGCAGCGGAGTCGAAGGAAGGGATGGAGAAGAGGCAATTTGACCAAATGATGAATCATCAGTTGAATGTTGCGATAGCCGCATACTGTGGAATTGCCAATAGCCGTGTTGAGCTCCTGCACAACTCGCTGGATTCCAACCCGGAAACACATGAAAGACTGCTGGCGCAAGCCTATCAACTTGGATTAAATTATGACAAAGTAAAAGCGGCGTCCGTATAAAACTAACTCATCGTCCGTGAGGTTAGAAACTTGGAATGGCATCGCGCACCCAACTTGCGATTCCTGATTCCATCCCCTCTCTAAGCGCGCGGACGATGAGCTTCTATAGCTCTTCACTTCTTATATCTCATGGATATCAGATGACTAATGCCGTTTTGTTCAGCCAGCTTTTTCGGGAGCGCCTTTCTCTTATACTCCTTGAACCCCAGCTTTTCATACAACCGGATAGCCGGAATATTCGTGTCGGCAACCTCTTCGATCAAGCACTCCTTGTAGGACTTATGATCAAGGACATGCTTAATCACCTGAGATGCCGCTCCTTGGCCTCGACATTCGAGCGCCGTACCGACGAACTCCAAGGAAATGTGATCCCCATTCGGGTTATGAAATGGGACTTGAAATTCTCGTTTGAGAAATAACACTGCAAGGATTCCCTTGTAAAAGCCCAGATGCTTGATCAATTGCTTAGCATTCAGCCTCACCGATAGCTCCGTTCCATCCGTACATGCCGCCATCGCCGCCACTTTATCACCCGACATGGCCAAGTAGAACTGACTCTCTACGAATATATGTGCAAAAGCTCGGGCAATCCGCCGCTTGTCTTTTGAAAAAAAACCAAGCCACTGCGTAAACCCGTCTGCGAATATATCAGCCATTTGCGATCTTACATCAACTTTTGCTTGATCCGCTCTGATGATCGTGAACATCAGTATTCAGCCCCCTTTTGTGAATAAAAAAGCTGTCAGGATGGAAGGTGACGGCATAACGAAGTCAGCCTTCATCTTCACTTTCATTTCAGCTAGCCCCTGAATGAATGCAAAGAAGAACATAGCCATCTCCCACGAATCACCATCGCCGAATTCGCCTAGCTCCTGCCCTCGTTTGATCAACTTGCTGGTAGCCATAATCAGGTTTTTGTTTACTGTAACCACATCATTCGGCCCATCATTAGTTTCGCCTATAGAATGAAACGACTGCGACATAAGAATCATCAGATTAGCCAGATCATCACCGGATATCATGTCCTCATAGATTTCTTGGACAAAACCTTTCATCAACACAGAAGGCGATTCGTCTGATTGGAATCGTTCCGCAACCCGAGCGAGACCAGCTGCTGCAAATTCCGTCAGCTCATGAAATAACTCATCTTTTGTTTTGTAATGTCTGTACAATAGACCGATGCTGATTCCGGCTTTGTCGGCAATCTCCTGCACATTCGTCATGCCGAATCCCTGCTGGGCGAATAGCTGCATCGCTGCGGATTGTATTTTTGCCCGTGTCGCGTTGCGCATCTCTTCATACTGCTCTTTAGTTCGAGGCATTTCTTCACCATCTTTTTGAGTGAGTTTTCACTCATTATAAAATATGTAGGCTGGATGTGCAATACCCTTTCATCTCCACCCTTGTTCCACGTTGCATCATACGCTGCATAAAAAGACCCGCAGGATGAACACTTGAAAGTGTTCATCCTGCGGGTCACCATTCTTCTGTTTATGTCATAGCTTTCTATTCTATAATCAAGCTATTATTTCTTGAAGATTTTGAAGGGAGCACCCACCGGCAGAAAAACTCGTCCAAAGTGTATGTTCAGCACAGCAGCTCCGCATCCATAGAAGGATACAATGGCAATGGCCAGTTCTGCATAAGCTGCCACGGAGTGAAAAGCTCCATTTCCTACCCCAAATGAATCCAGGCTTAATCCAATAAACAAGAAATCAATCAATACAAAGATGATAAACAGCACTTTGTTGGTTTCCATGGCTCCAATGGTCATAAAGAGCGTGAAAATCAGATAGCCAAGGAAGACAAAACCTAGCTGCTTCACATCAAGCCCGGATGCCAGCTCTGTCCCGAATACCCCCAGTTTAATCAGCCAGCTGGTTGCCATGCCAAACCAGAAGAACGCATAAGCGCCGAATGCCGTCATGCCGAATGTGTTGTTATGCTTCGCATCTTGAATGCAGGCGAATAACTGAGCGAATGCGCCGAGAAATATAGCCCAAGGAATAACATAGCCCAATCCTGATGTGATGCCCAGCTTTTGTGATGATGCCACCAGCGTGACGATAGCCAGACCGAATAGTCCAATTGCACTGGGGTCTGCTGTTACGATTTTTACATGTTGTTGCGACTGTGATGTCATGAACTAAGATGCCTCCGATTTCTAATAAAACAATCAAGGACCTATTCTATCACATCACAATCAAACTGAATATATCCGTGTATAGATTGTCATATTTGAGCTCAGCCGAAAAAAAACGTCAGACAAGAACTTTAATAAAGTTCAGTCTGACGCTCTTTCCATTGCACCATCGTTACAAGGCAAAGGATTTAATCATCCAAGCCCTTCCCGTCCAAAATTTGCGGCAAATACTTCTCGATCCGTGCCTCCCGCGTCTTGGATTGTTTGGCTCCGGAGAAGTAGAAAAGGTACGCTCTTTGCCTTCCCGGCGTCAGGGCTTCAAATGCCTCTTTCAGCTCGGGGATCTCCACAAACTTATTATCCAGTTCCTCAGGGACGGTATACTCTGTCGTCTTCTTGAACTCCACCTGCAAGCCGGCTTTCTCCACTTCAATCGCTTCATAGATATATTCTTTGATCATCAGCTGCATATCTTCGATTTGCTGGACATTCGTGAAACGAATTTGACGTGCCGCCTGTACGTTCTCCGTCTGCTGAATGAGGATACCATGGGGATCTTTGAGCAAAGAGCCTTTGTGGAACAGAAGCGCGCAATATTCTTTAAACCCGTGTATGATGACAACGTTTTTGTCCTCAAATGTGTAGCAAGGATGCATCCACTTGAAGTCTTCGGTCAGATCGCAATCGAGCACGATTTCCCGCAACGCTTCAAATTCTTCCTTCCAGCTCTTGGCCTTTCTCAAAAATCCGTCAACCTTGGCATTCAGCTTGCTTGTTGTCATACAGGAACACTCCTCATTCACTAGTAGCAAATATGATCTTCCATAACTTCCATTGTGCCTGTCGCTTTATTCGATTATACCAGCATCTTCTCTAGCTCGCCGCACCATTTGCTCCATCCGAACTTCGCTCCGCCCAGTGCTTGCGGATTGGACAGTCCGGTTTGCTCCAGATGCAGATTCACCTCTCGGTTGCCTAGATCCTGCAGCGTCCATGTTACGGTATGCTTCTCTGCACCGCTTGACCAGGTGTAGGATACCCGTTTGGGCTCCTCGACGATCAGCACTTCACCGCTTATAATGCCATCCCACCATTCATTCGGCTGGGTGCGGAATTGGAACTGATGGCCTACGGCGGGTTTAAAATCATTTTCCATCGGCTCCCCCGTATGAATATTGGCGATCCACTTCGACAGCTTCGTTGAATTGGTGATAGCTGACCACAGCCTCTCGATTGACGTCTTGTACTGATACTCCAGATTTAATGTTAAACTCATTCTTCTTCCTCCTCTAATAGTTGGTTCAAGCGTTGCATATTCTTCATCCAGAAATCGCTATAATAAGCCACCCAATCTTGCACTTCTTTAAGCGGTGTGGCATTTAGCCTGAATCGCGTTTCTTTCCCTACTTTCCTGTCGAGCACCAGCCCAGCTTTTTTCAGAATGGTCAAATGCTTGGATACCGCTGTTCGGCCAATCTCAAACTGTGCCGTTAAGTCATGAAGCGGAACCTCCTCTGCCTCTGCCAGCAAGCGGATCAATCGGCGTCTGGTCGGATCGGCAATGGCATCAAATACATCCCTTAACCGGTTGTTTTCACTCATAACAGCCTCCCTCCATCGTCTCTAAAGCTTGCGGTTCTTCGGACGCAGTGCCCAAGCAACGATATTAAGGGCAGCATAGGCGAGCGGATGGATAACATGGAAGCTGCCATCGCCATAATCGTTGGCGAACATATGAGACAAAGCCGCCCCCGTCATCAAAAAGAAGATTCCCGCATGAGCCCATTCCTTCATCCGGGGAAAGCCAGGCATGACGATCGCAACCGCTCCAAGCACCTTCCATATCCCCAGAATGGTCATGACATACAATGGAAATCCGATACTTGTCACCAGCTCGACGTTGCCCCCTAATTGCATCAGCTGCCCGATCCCGCTTAAAGTCATAGCCGCAGCTAGCAGTGATGCGGCCGTCCAATATGCAATGATTTTGCCTCTGGACTGTGTTTCCGCTTTCGTGAACATTTCTGCGCCTAATATATTGCTCATTCGCATCCTCATCTTTATTGCTAATTTTGATTGGACACCTTTTAGTGTCTATTTGATGTTTTGATTATAGGACACCTTTTGGTGTCGTGTAAATATTATTTTTTTATGCTGTCGAGTAAAAGAAATCCACATGGAGTGGAATCACTCGCATGTGGATTTCTTCATCTCTTATAATACATCTGTATCTTTTCTAACCCAAATATCTACTAACTCATTGTTCTCGTTGAATCCATAAAATACAACCACATCCGTCGCAAAGTATAGGTTCGAATAAACCCTGTACTCTCCAATGTGTACCCGAATATGCCGAACTCCAATCTTCTCCGCAGGTCTTTTTCTTTGGTGAGTAAATCCGTTATCGTTATCTATATATTTAATTCTCCAATCTTTTTTCGAATCAATAGACTGAATAACATCCTCCATAGATGTGCCCAGCGGTGTCTGCTCTAAAAAACGGCTTCTTAGCTGGTCATCCGATGGAGTCAGCGGGTTGCTTAACGTTCTTATCACTTCGAATAATACAATGATGACTAATACAATCAATAAAGCTAACATCGCTTTTTTGACTGGAATCACCTCCGAAATCATCAATGCAAATAATCACACAAGCCGCCTTCTAGAGCATTCGTCCAATTATTATTATGTCTCTTCGCCACTTGCATCGTGGAGAACTTGGAGTGTGTAATGATAAGCTCCGTCTTGCTTTCCTTCTCGACAAAATCAATCGTGACAACCGTTTCCTCAGCGCCCGCTCCTTCATTAAGCCACTTCCAAGTGAACGAAAGCTTCTTATTCGGAACAATCTCCACATACCGGCCCGCCAGCGTATGAATGTTGCCATTGGGGGCTTGCATATGAAAGAGGTAGTTCCCTTCAACTGAAACCTCCATCTGTTCAATGGTCGTCGTAAAACCTGTCAGCCCCCACCACTGCTCTAGCTGTTCTTTTTTCGTCCAAGCCTGGAACACTCTATCTATGCTCGCGTTGTAAACGTGATGAAGCTTGAGGAGAAATTTCCCGTCATGCATTGAAATCATGTATTGTGCCTCCGTTAGTCTTCTTTGGACTGATTCTCCAGGAACTGTTCAAGGTTAAACACCTGCGCCGTCCAGAACTTCCTCAAGTCCATCAACCACTCGTGAGCGTTTTCCATCGCTTGTGGATTCAGATAATAATACCGGTACGTTCCTTCCTTGCGAACGGAAACTAAACCTGCCTTCTCCATCACCTTCAGGTGTTTGGAAATGGCAGGCAAGGACATGTCAAAAGGCTTGGCCAGGTTCATCACCGTCATCTCGCTGGCGGCCAAACTTTGTATGATCTCTCGTCTCGTCGGATCAGAGAGCGCCTGGAACACATCATTTAACTTCTCATCATTATAATTAACCATATGTTTAAGTTAATGCGATTTTAATTGAAAGTCAAGCAGAGCCAGACGGGACGAATTGAATGCCGAATTCAGCCGGCTCTGCTCTGCAATCGTCAGAAGCTGCGAGCAATCTCGCGAGCTTGTTGAATCGCCTTGTCTTTAATCGCCGGAGCCTGCTCAGGATCTGCAGCCATTCCTTCCACAAAGATGCTCTCAAAGCTAGGAACCTCGAAAAACTCCATAATCGCATTCAAGTGACGGTGTCCCATTTCGTAATCTGCATGCTCTGTTCCAGGTGACAACACACTGCCGCTCGCTTGAATGTGAACCGCTTTTTTATCTCTCAACAAGCCAACCCGGCCTTGCCCGGGAACGTATTTAAACGTCTTGCCAGCCACACAGATGGAGTCGATGTATGCTTTCATAACAGGAGGATATGAATAATTCCATATCGGATTTACAAAAATATACTTGTCTGCGGCAACGAACTGTTCAACCAGTTGACCAAGAATGCCTACCTTCATTTTCTCTGCATCGGCCAAATTTTCAAAGCCAGTGCCAGCTCCGAGCTTGCTCCAACCGCTGAACACATCGGCGTCAAGCTCAGGAATGTTCATTTTATAAAGATCTAGATGGACAACCTCATCATTCGGATTTGCGGATCGATAAGCCGAGACGAATTCTTGCCCTACTGCCAAGCTATAAGAGGATTCATAATTGGGATTTGCTGTGATGTAAAGTACTGTTGCCATGATTCTTTACCTGCCTTTTTTATTGGAATGATAGTCACGCGAAAATAACGGTCAATTTTTGCGACATTGCACGTTTATTGTTCTGCATTCGTTTCCTTCATTCACCAACTCCCGTTTACTTTTTTGGTACACCTCTGCATTGATTCAGATTAAATTTAACCTTTTGGTTATTTAACTAATCAGTTAAATATAATGCTGTTTGTGCTCATTGTCAAGCCGGAAGTCTTGAGAACACAAGAATTTAAACTTCGGGGATCGCCCCTTACATGCTAAATAAAAAACACGCCGTGATCTGGCGTGTTTTCGTTCATGGTTATATATGAAATTCACTCACTCTTGAAAATCAGCGTTCAACGATACTTCTTTCCACTTCTCAAAGTTGTTCAACGTCTTCGTATATTTATTCACCGATATATGGTAAGCATCCGCTCCAAGCAGCAATCGAAGCGGCGGCTCTTCCGTCTCAGTCACGCTAATGATGGCTTCCGCAGCTTTTCTAGGATCTCCCGGCTCGTTTCCGTGGTTTTCGCCTGTTACGAATGGAGCGATGAGCTCCTGATATTCCTTGATGGCCGAAGTTGTTTTCGCAGCTGAACGTCCAGACCAATCCGTACGGAAATTGCTTGGCTCAATGATCGTTACACGAATGCCCAATGGAGCTACCTCTTGGGACAAGCTTTCGGAGATGCCTTCCACCGCGTATTTTGTACCGTTGTAATAGCCCACTCCAGGGAACGACACTAACCCTCCAATGGACGAGATATTAATAATATGCCCAGAGCGCTGGCTTCTCATATACGGCAAGACTGCGCCCGTCATGTGCATAAGACCCCAGAAGTTGATTTCGAACATTTTCCGGGTCTCTTCTTCAACCGCTTCTTCAATGGAGCTGAAATAACCGATTCCTGCATTATTGACCAGCACATCAATCCTTCCAAACTTCTCGATCGCAGACTTCACTGTCTTTTCAATCTGATCAGGCATCGTCACATCAAGTTCCATAGCAAGAACATTTTCCGTATTTTCGTCCACAAGATCGGCAATAGCATTCAAATTCCTTGCAGTTACAACAACATTGTAGCCTGCTTCTATAGTAGCCTTCGCCAGCTCTCGGCCGAATCCGGTGGAGCATCCCGTAATGATCCAAACTTTATTATTATTCATATCATTATCTCCTTTAATGTAAAGTTTGAGGTGCAAGTGAAACTCTAAACGTTAGAGCTTAGTCTAAGTCAAGCATCCTTATATTGGGGTGAATGGAGCCTCGAATACCGATTTGACTTAGAGCATACTCTAACCTATACAATAGGAGTAACTTTCTTGTAAAAAGGTGGTTTATACATTGGGGTACACCATTAGTCAAATTGCCGAAATCACCGGATTGACCGCTCATACCTTGCGCTATTATGACAAGCAGGGCCTGTTGCCCTTTGTTGATCGCGATAAGGCAGGCAACCGGGCTTTTAAAGAGAGTGACCTTCAATGGCTTGCCATCATCACTTGTTTGAAAAAAAGCGGAATGCCGGTAAAGAAGATCAAGGAATACATGGATTGGTGCATGGAGGGAGACGTCACCTTGCATCAGCGTCTTGAAGCATTTGAAGCCCATAAAAAGTTTGTTTCAGATAAAATTGCGGAGCTTGAATCGTATATACATAAGATCGACTACAAGATATGGTATTATAAAACGGCTATCGATCTCGGGACAGAGTCGGTCATCTCACAAAGCAATTGTGTGTGGACATTTGATGAGTAAAGTTTGATCAGACGTTTCCCACTGGTTCTGGTTTACCATAAATAAAAAACACGCCGAAGTTGGCGTGTTTTTTAAGTCTGGCAATCACTGAGCCGGGAAAAGACTAGTGCGCCATCATCTCATGTGCAATGCTGTGGCCATCCATGATGGACGGATAATAAGTCGGCCAGTTGGTCACTTCCTTCAGCAAAGCTTCGCGATCATCTCCCCAGTACAGATGGTAGTGGCCGGATTTGACCGGAGCAATGCGGTGATCACTGAATTGTATGTAAGTAGGCAGCCCATCGATCGCTTCCACTGATTTGAAAATAAACCGCACCCCGCGGTTCCCCGCTTCATATGTCAGTATCTCGTAACCGTCGGATTGGTATTTGCCTGAATACTCCTTGCCATTCTTGAAAAAGATAACGGTATCGCCATCGATAACAATGCGTTCCGTATCGGTTTTGTAGCCAACATCGTAGTATTTCTTATACTCTGCTGCCGTCATTTTTGCGGTATCCGCAGCTTTGTGAGCGAACACTTCATCCAGCGTTCCATCCAGCAAATACGTATACACAGACTGCCAATCCCCTTCCCAATCCGCTAACGTGCGATCCTGAACCTGGCCGTCCTCGAAATATCCCTTGTATATCGCCGCTTCCTCTTCATCATGGTCGTGGCTATGCTCGTGATCATGATCGTGATCATGGTCGTGGTCGTGTTTGTTACTGCTTTCATGAATTTCAATTTCTGGCGCTGTTTCCTTCGATGGATTGCCGTTAGTGTTCGAGCTCTGGCAGCCTGCAAGCAATACCCCCAATGCCACTACAAAAATTCCTGTTCTAATTGTCTCTTTCATTTTTTCTCTCCTCCACTAATAGTAATGTTTACTATTAAGCATTATACGGAGGTTGGGGAGATCCGTCAATATAAATCGTAATAATTACTAATAAACCATTTTACTTACTTTAGGTATTTCACTTAAAGGTTCAATCACGATTGTCTTAGTGGCGACCTTATCCACGATACAATACTGCTAATCCCAAAAGCAATTAAAAAGAAGCAACCAATTTCATCATTGGTTGCTTCTTCCTTATTACTTACCGTTAACTTTTACATATTTGCTATAAACGTAGGCCGTTTTGCCTTTATAAGAAATCTTATACCAGCCTTTTTCTTCGCCTAAAATCGTAATTTCAGTATTTTTTGAAATCGTTCCATATATTTTCGCTTTGCTCGATGGATTTGAACGAACGTTTAAGTGATAAGCTGTAACGACACCTTTCGTTAATTTCGGCTGAGTCACAGCAGGCTTTTCTGACTGTGGCTTTTCAGGTGTTGGTTTGCTTGGATTCGTTGGCTTCTCCGCAGGCTTTTCTGTTTCTTTTTCTTGCTCAGCTTTAGGAGCATTTAGTGCCTTTACTAGTTTCTGATAAAATTCTCCAGTTGTTTTTACTCTTGCGAATTGGCTTGCATCTACGTTTGCTTTTGCTGCTAATTGTTCTTTTTCTTGCCCTGTAATTGAATCCTTCACATTAATGGATGCGATATTTGTATACTTTCCATCCTCTGATGCAGGAATTGCTAAAATACCTTTATTGATTAGCTCAACAACTGCTGCACGTGCAGGCGATTTTGTATCCACACCAATGATTTTCCAGTTATTTTTGATAATTGGCTCATAGACACCTTTCATTTCTTCCTTTAAGTATCGAATGGCCAGATTTCGGATTGTACCGCCTGTTTCTCCATAAGCACTTTCATCTTTTGAAGACCAAATCATATTAAATTTGCGTCCTTCAAGTGCTTGACCTTTCGATAGAAGAAAGTCCATTCTATATGCATTCATACCAAGCTTTAAATGATCTTCCATCTTAATTGGCGTTTCGTCTAATTTGCGAAGATTTTTTATTCTGTTGCCAGACTGCTCAGTTAAATCAATATCATATTTTACATTGCCAAAAAAGTCATTTGTACTATATTTAGATGCACGTCTAGTTTTGTCAAAGCTAACCGTCACATCTCCATCGCGTGTGCTATTAAAATAACTGACAGCCCATTCCATATAATCCTTTAAATCTTTACCGGTTACTTCATAGACAGATACTTCTCCACCAGCAAATTGATAATTATATGCAATGTCCTTTTTCTTAATAGGCCCTACATTTAATGCAGCTTTGTCATTATCAATCTGATGTGCAACAACGTCTGCCTTACTATAATGCAGCATGACCTCATGGAAAAAGTCTGATAGAGGCGTTTCTTGAATTTGAACAGAAGGAATACCAATAATTTCGTTTTTCGGAACAAGATTTGTTCCCTTTAGCTGTGCTACTTCGATATTCGCATCCGCGCGTGTAAATTCATGATATGGCTTTAATGTTTCTTCTAATCCTTTGTCTGATTCAACAAATGACCCATCCTCGTTCTTCACAGGAATCGTTGATGCATCTTTTTCTTTTAATATTAATTGCTCACCCTGACGCGTAAATGTTAGATCGATTCGTGAAATATGCGTTCCGTATCGATTAGGCTCTGTAATCATAACTCCGTTAACTTCTTCTTTATTAATCAGCACATGATTATGACCCGCAAAAATAGCCGCTAGCTCTGGAACAGCATTAGCAATGTCCCTTACGCCCGTTCCTTTGACACCGTTTTCATTTTCCAACCCCATATGAATAAGGCCAATCATAATATCTACTTTACCCTCTAATTCTTTAACTGCTATCTTCGTTTCCTCTACTGGATTTTTTACGACTAATCCTTTTAGATGGTCTGTGCCTTTCTCATATTCTGTAATCATTGGCGTTACCATCCCGATAACTCCAATTTTAACACCTTCACGTTCAATAATTGTATAGGCTGGTAAATAGCGTTCGCCATTTTCCTTATAAACATTTCCGGCAAGTCTTGCTCCATTGAATTGACTAGAAACCTTGTCCAGCACATCCAAGCCGAAATTAAATTCATGGTTCCCATACGTCCAAGCTTCATAGCCCATTTCATTTATAGCAACCATCATCGGAGATTGTGGTTGATCATTGAACAATTCAGCAGAATTATCCTGTATCAAATCACCGTTTTCCAACAAGATTGTATTTGGGTTCTCTTTACGAATATCTTTGATGATTGTATATAATTGTGTTAAGCTCCCAGTCAAATTCGGGCCATCTGTCGCGTAATCCCAAGGCATAGAGCGACCATGAATATCCGATGTAGCAAGAAGTGTAATATGTACGTCCTTCTCTTCTTGAGCATTTACAACTGCTTGCGGAATGAAAACGCTTGTAAAAAACAATACCGCAATACAAAGAGTTGCAATACCTTTATTAATTTTACTCATTCTAATTAGCCCCCTAATTAATCTGAATTTCAAGATTATCTTAGCATCTCGAATTACTTTTCACAACATAATTTTTATAAACCCAGTATTTGGATTTAATTAATGATTTATTTCAATGTGAAGACCTCACTTCGTTATAAAATTTCACTTAAAGCCCCTTCGTTATATATACAATTAAGGTAAATGTTACCTTGATATTAATTGAAATCGGATCACTCAAATGCCCTGTCGAATCAAAATCAAACAAAGTAGAGCGAACCTGAAGTAACGTCCGTGTCTTAATCAATCCGCTCAGATGTCCTGGGGAAGATCCTCAGAGTATGATCAGCGAAAAACAATCGGCATCCTATGCAAGAACTCTTGCATAGGATGCCGCAACAGCTTTCCTTATTTAATTTCTTCCATATACGCCCGGAACTTTTCTGCAATTTCTTTTGCATGGGTACGATACAAGTAATGATCCGCTTCAAAGGTGATTACTTTACCATAATCAGAATCTTTTGCTTGCTTTTCATGCTCTGGTAACCATCTGTCTGTTACAGGATGATTCGCTTGGATAAAGAAAACAACAGGAAGCTTATTGGGGAATGTTAACTGTTCAGCCCCTTTAAAATTAGAAGGCATCCATTTAATTTCATTTAGATTGTTTGGATTTGCCATGTTTTTGTGACCAAGCATTCTCATTTGTTCTTTTGTTTCCTCATCATAGGACAGCCCAGCATACGGGTCGTCACCTGATTTCACCAATAATCTGGTGAATCCTAATTTTTTGAGCAGGCTCAAAGCACCAAGTGTTGAAGTTCCAACCTCCTGTTCACTAAGCGTTGGAACACTGCTATCGAGCCCAACAAATGCACTCACTTCGTTTTCATATTTGTTCACATAATCTAATCCGTACAGACCTGAAATGGAATGAGCCATGAGAATGTAACGGTCAATTTGAAGATTCTGCAAGGCTTCGTGGATTTCACTTACGATATTTTCTGTCGTTCTTTCTTTGTCGGTTTTATCGCTTAATCCATAACCAAAAGGCTCAATCACGACCACTTTGTAGAACGGCGTTAGTTCATCTATTAACGGTTTAAAATCAAGTGCTGGTGCCGCTGTTCCAAAGCCAGGTAAAATTACGATTGTTTCCTCCCCTGTTCCTTGAATCATAGCATTCATCTTTTTACCGTCTACTGGCACTAATTGACCATAAGATTGTATCTTTCCCTGCTCCGATTTACTGGAGACCTTATCCACGATAAAAACAATCGCGACAAATACAATTCCTAGTATGGCCAATACTGCTATTGCTTTCAGTATAAGAATAAGAACTTTTTTCATCATTGACGTTGGCTTCTTATCTGTAGCCGGATCGTTTTCCCCTTTTATGACTTCATTTTGTTTCACTCGTATCGACTCCTGACATTGTCTATTTATTAGCTGCAAGCCTTAAAGGAAATCTTACATGACGGATATGTACTCTCTATTACGACAATATGAACGAAATATGAACAGACTGAACAGATCGTGCTCATCCGCAATAATGTAAATTCGCAGTCATTTCACTTCATTACGTCCGCGAAGGCGAATGAATAGGTGGTTGTTCATCTCTCCTAGTCAATCAACCAAATAAAAAACGCAACCCTTGTCAGGTTGCGTTAGATGTCCAGGATTAATTTCTGCTATAACCTAAAGCAGTCACCCAGCGAAATTGCAGAGACTGTCACACAGAGGCATTCCATTAATCGCCGTAAATTTTGTATTGACCTTCACACTAGCGTGAACCTTTATACTGTCACTAGAACATCGAAAAAAAATACTTTACACGAGGAGAAACAAGATCATGAGAAAGTATGAAGGCATGAAAGCTGTAATAACGGGCGGTACGCACGGAATCGGAATGTCTGTGGCCAAATCATTGCTGGCGCAGGGAGCAGAAGTTCTACTGACTGGACGCAGTCAGAAAAATGTAGAAATAGCGAGACGAGAACTCGGGGAACGGGCGCATGTTATTCAATCCGATGTGTTGCTCATGACGGATATTGATGCATTAGGTGCTTACATCGCTGAACAGTTCGGCGAGATCGACTTCGTCCACATCAATGCAGGAATCGCTCAGCTTGAACCTTTCACGGAAGTGACCGAAAGCTCGTACGATAAGACATTTGGCATTAATACGAAGGGGGCATTCTTTACGGTTCAGCGTCTGGCTCCGTACATTCGAGAAGGCGGTTCGATCCTATTCACCTCATCCGTAGCAGATGAAGGCGGAACCCCCGGAATGAGCGTTTACGGCGCTTCAAAAGCTGCGCTGCGTTCGCTTGCCTCAGGTTTTGCCGCTGAACTATTGCCGCGGGGTATTCGCGTCAACGTGGTCAGTCCCGGATTCATTGATACGCCGACCATGGGCGTAGCAGGCTTCTCGGAATCGGAGCGGGAAGCCTTTGAGAGGCTTGGCGACCAGATTACGCCAATGAAACGTCACGGATCCCCGGACGAGGTGGCCAAGGCAGTGCTCTTTCTCGCGTTCGAAGCCACCTTCACAACAGGCGCAAAACTGACCGTAGACGGCGGTCTAGGTCAAGGTCTTTCTGTATAAAAAGCAACTTTGGCGCAGACGCTCGTCATGTCTATGACTTGAAAAGGTTGCGCTAGATGGATATCCGTAGTTCCTGCTTTTTGCTGGCAACGGTCAGCGCAATCTGCCGCTCCAGCAGCCGCTTCAATTGCAGCATGGAATCGATCTGGCTGTTCACCTTACGAAGTTTTTCCTCGTAGATTTCCTGCATTTCTTCACAATATTCGTAATCATCCGGAGCCGCTGCATCGCACTGGAACAAGCTTCGTATTTCATCTGTCGTAAATCCCAGCTTCAAGTAGAGTTGAATCGATTGGACGCGTTCGACGGCAGTTTCGCTGAACTCACGGTAGTTGTTATCGAGTCTGTCTGCCGTAAGCAGACCTTTTTCTTCATAATGTCGTATTGCGCGCGAGCTGACATTTGTCAGGCGGGACAATTCTCTTATTTTCATTTTTTTCGAGGCCTCCTCGCACGAGATTTATTCCAATTATATGTGGTTGTTCTATGGAAAGAAAGTACTCAATGGAAAGGGGAATTAAAATATGGACCAACATTTGTTTACCAACGCAATTGTGAAAGAAAACGATCGAATTCCAGTAACCGTCATTGGGCTTGGGAATATGGGACAGGCGCTGGCGGCTGCATTTCTGCGGGCCGGCCATCCTGTTACCGTCTGGAATCGAACGGCGGGCAAAGCCGACCTCCTCGTCGGCAACGGGGCGGTTCAAGCTGAAACAGCTCATGAGGCAGTTGCTGCTAGCAAAGTGATTGTGGTTTGCTTGTCGACATATGAAGTTGTAAAAAGCACGCTGATTCCTTTAGCAGCAAAATTGGCCGGCCGTTTCATCGTCAACTTGACCACAGGGACGCCAAATAAAGCGCGCCTCCTTGATACGTGGGCTAAGGAAAAAGGCATCGAGTATTTAGACGGGGCGATCATGGCGGTTCCCCCGATGATTGGAACGCCTAACGCGCTTATCCTTTATGGCGGCAGAAAGGAGCTCTTTGAAACGTATCAGCCGGTGCTTCAAGTGATGGGGGGAGGTACGACTTATCTGAGTGAAGACACGGGTGTTGCGCTGCTGTATGATATGGCAATGCTTACGATGTTGTACGGGGCTTGGTACAGCTATTTTCACGCACACGCGCTGCTGCGAACGGCCAATATTTCTGCGGAGGAGTTCTTGCCGTATACAAAAGATTGGTTGCAGCACATGATTGTGCCTTCGCTAACAAGTTCGGACGCCGCCCGAATACTGGATGAACGCCAGTATGAAACCGACGTATCCAACATAACGGTCAACAAGCTCACTCTAGATCATATTGTAAATAGCAGCCGGGAGTTGGGGGTACCTGTCGATTGGCTGCTCCCCATCCAGACTGTTACCGATGGGATGTTAGCCCAAGGTTTCGGAAATGACGGCTTCGAACGCGTCTTTGAATCGATGATCAACCGTTCTGTAGCGACACCCCTCGATCAAAACAGATAATCTGAACTACAGCATATTCCGTATTCGCCTATATGAGCCTAGAGGAATCATCTTCATCCATTTTCTCCGCAGTCTGAACCCTGGGCGTCCCCTTTGCTGGGCTCCACCATAAATGAATTCATATCTATAGTGGAGCCTAGGGGATATCCGAATTCTGATCTCATTGCTGACTAGGCGTTAACGTCGAAGACTTTTAGCGTTAGATTCAGATACCGTGCTGGTCTTTTACTCCGTTCGCATAACCAACCCCCTGACATCCTAACAGATACAATTCTAATCTTTTGTCTGTATCAACAATTGCGTACCAATTGCCTCTAAATTTTGCAACGCTTGATCTATAGATGCTTGTCCTTCATATACTTTGGTTAATTCCTTCTCCCCCGCTTCATTAAAAGCTGAATGAAAGGCTTGCGGCAAGCTCTCCATCCAACTCGAATCGGTCGGGTCAATCGTTAAATCATAGAAAGCCGCGAAATTATGCCCCTCCGCATCCTTTAGATATTCCATGCGAGAAGTGAGGTTGCTTTCCAATTGAGCCGTTGTAAAAATTTTTGCGTATTCATCGCTATTCATGTATTTCATAAACTGCCAAGCCGCATTCAAATTAGTAGCCTTTGCATTGATGGCCACAACATGCTGCAGCCAGATATAGCTAGAAATATTGATTGTCTGACGATCACTTGGGATTGTCACCATATCCCAGTTCAAATGATGTTCACTGTCCAACAATTGCAACTGTTTAATGGTGTCTGCCAAATCATTTCCGCTAATCGCCATAGCTGTTTTACCAGAAATAAACGGATTTAAGCTTAGAACATCTTTGTAGCTCATCCCTGGTTGAGGAAGATGGTCATCACTTGACTCATAGATCGACTTGGATTGGAAGGACTGCATGACCATTTCGAATACATGTCTCCACTGCTCGCCGCTGATAGTGACTTGTTCTCCCTTGTTGTCCACATAACGCAAATTTTTGCTGAGTCCAACTTCAATCGCTAATTGAAAAGGAGTTGATGCTGTAAATAACCTTAATCCAGACGATCCGGTCTCCTCCTGGTTAAACAGCTGGGCCAACTGCAGGACCTCTTCCCAGCTCATGCCATCTCGGGGATAAGGCACGTTCGCACGGTCGAACAGGTCTTTATTGTAATACAGCGCCCGACTATAGAATCCATTAGCTAATCCGTATAATTTGCCGGAGCCGATGGAACGAAGATAGTCGGTGATCACAGGAACCATACCGGAGAGTATCCCATTATCCTTGTCTTGGTTAAGCAGAGTATCCAGATCCATAAGCATATTTTCCGAAGAAACTTCTTTAAATTGATGGTCGTAAAGAAATACTAGATCCGGTCGCTCAGATTCGATGAATTGAATCAATTTGTTTTTTTGTTCTTGCGGGCTTTCTTCATATAAGGACGGCATCTGTATGATCTCGATATCCACGTTGGGATACTTACTCATAAAAAGTGCTCCGTATGTGGAGTAAAATGCTTTCCCTCCTTCATATAGAATCTTTAATTGGACATTCTCCTCATTGGATATGGAAAGCGGATCTTCGGGCCGTGTACATCCCGCAGTTATGACGGTTAGTGAAATCAATATGATGAGTACAATTAATGATTTGAGTCTATGCTTGTGCAATTCGATACAACTCCCCTTTTCATATGTGATTTATAAAGACTACATAACTATAACTAGCGATACACCTTATTTTGTGACAACAAAAAAACACGCCGAATACGACGTGTTCGATATACATCTATCTTTACTTTGAGAGCCCGGTTTAGACCGTGCCAAGCCTTAATTCATAAAAATACTGCACAGCCGGATGCTTTAGCTTAATTTTTTCGGACATGTTCAAAATCCGTTTTTTTCCGACTCGCCTGTCCACCAATGCCAAAATATTTAATAGTATATCCTTGCTTTCAATGCTTTCCTCAATAGGCGTAGACAAAAATTGATTAGCCACCGTTATAAAATTGGATTTGCTTAGCGAGGCTTGTGCTGCCATAAGCTCTTTGGATAATTCGGATAGCTTTCTGCTTCGCGCAATGACGATTAGACGATCCTCCGGAATCTTGCCATCCGTATCCTTTCTGACATCTTCTATTTGTTCGGAGCTGATCCGAATATCAATACTCGAATCGCTTTTGATTTCCTGCTCCGATGTATACCATTTGATTAAAGTAGCCGCATCGTTCATGTTTAACATATTTTTTTTATCAACTGCGATATAACAAATCCCTGCTTTATCGGGCAAATACCGATAGCCGGTTGCGCGATATTCTACTTTTCCTTGTAATGAAGGACTAAGAAAGCTCTCCAATTGCTGCTTTAATTTGCTCCAAGACATGATATTCTCCTATGTTTGATTTATTATGCGCTCTTACACATTAGTAGCGAGCTTTCGCGAGATGTTCCGGTAGGATGTCGGCGACATGCCTTTTTTAGCTGTAAATTGCTTGATGAAATAAGTGTCATACTGGAATCCGATCGCGCCAGCAATATCATGAAGACTCATATCGGTATGGGTCAGCAGATCGCATGCCATCTTCAATCGATGTGAAAGCAAATAGCCGATCGCGGTATAGCCGCATCGTTCCTGAAATAATTGATTAAGCGTCACACGATTCATATGAGCGCACTTCGTCAGATCCTCTAATGAAATCTTTTGGGGATAATGGGTGTGAATATATTCTAATACGGCATCAACAGGCGAGTGCTGGCTATCCCGATTCAAATCCTCTAACAATCCCATTATTTGAATCAGATACTTTTTGATTCGGCATGCCCAGCGTTCATCACTTTGCGCCTGTACTTCTGTGCCCAGAACAAAAAACCACTGGAACAAATACGGATATGCTTTTTCGGTTATACGAGGAACTGCCCTATACGGATGTTCTCTTTGAAAAAATGAACGACCTGTTTGTATCCTTGGAGCCGCCTGCGAATAATCCTGTGTCTCAACATGAACGGCAGATATGAGAAACTCGGGATGGAAATTAAATGATTGTGCAGCAAGCTCATGCTTCTCTGTAACTTGCCATTCATCATCTCCAGCTAAACAAAATATACCAGGCGCATGAATAGATATAGGACGATCGTTTAATATCCCCTTCATACTGCCAGAAGTAATAAAAATTAGCGAATACCGGTCAGTGTAAGGGAGCAGACTGCAATCCTCAACTGCGTAAAACTCAATATTTACGGTTCGATTCTTGTACCGATCTACTTGAGGCATCGTAATCACCTATCAAATCGTATAGTTCATTGCTTCATATATAACAGTGTACCATACCCTATCAAAGGATATAATGAACATGCAAATAACAAAGGAGGAATTTATTATGACTGTCGAACGTTTTCATATTCATGTCCCCGATGAGCTGCTTGATGATCTCCAATACCGACTGCAACATATTCGTTGGCCGGAGCAATTAGAGAACTCCGATTGGGAACGGGGAACTGAATTAGGTTATTTGCAATCTCTCGTTTCGTACTGGAGGGACCATTATGATTGGCGCGCACAAGAATCAAAGTTGAATGAATTTGCCCAATACACTTGCGATATTGATGATATAAAGGTGCATTTCATACATGAGCGCGGCAAAGGCCCCAATCCTCTGCCCATTATCCTGACCCACGGCTGGCCTGACAGTTACCTTCGTTACGAAAAGATTATACCTCTTCTGACTGATCCAGCTAGCTACGGCGGTAATCCTGAGGACTCGTTTGACGTCATCGTCCCTTCATTGCCCGGGTTTGGTTTTTCTAGTCAGCCTGCCTCCCCTGGCATTAATAACTTTCGTGTCGCCGAGATGTGGACGAAACTCATGACAGAATTAGGCTACCCAAAATTCGCTGCCGGAGGCGGTGACATGGGCTCTGGTGTCACAAGATACCTGGCAGCCAACTATCCTGAGCGACTGATCGGCATCCATCTGACGGATGTCGGTATTATTCGAAGTCTCCTGAACTCCAATAACTCGGAAAACCTTTCGGAAGAAGAGCGGCAATATCAAATAAATGCTGCAAATTGGATTAATCGAGAGGGCGGGTATATGTCCATTCAGTCCACGAAACCGCAAACTCTAGCTTATGGACTTTCTGATTCGCCAGTAGGGCTGGCCAGCTGGATCATTGAGAAATTCCGTTCCTGGAGCGATTGTAAGGGAGACCTTAGTCAAGTCTTTAGCGAGGATGAGCTGCTCACTCATATTATGATCTATTGGGCTACCAATACCATTGGTTCAACAGCACAAATGTATTATGAAAACTCACATTCTCTGCCGCCATTAGGCCGCATCGACGTGCCGACAGGCATAGCCCTATTTTCAGAAGATGTCCTATTGCCTCCCAAGGAATGGGCCGAGCGCAACTTGAATATAACACGCTGGTCTGTCATGCCTCGCGGCGGACATTTTACAGCTATGGAAGAGCCTAGGGCGATGGCCGATGATATTTGTGCGTTTTATAGACCACTTAGAAAATAGGACTAACAATTATCATGTTAAGTTTGCAAACATTAAACGGCTTTGCGTTTGTAGGCGCGCATTGCAAAGAAATAGGCGACGATCAGTATCCCTAAGCACCATGCTAACGCAACCCAAATATCATGACCGACAGGCTGTTCGGCAAGCAATGCGCGGATGGCTGACACGATTGAAGTTACCGGCTGGTTTTCGGCAAAGACGCGGACGACCATCGGCATCGACTCCGTCGGCACAAACGCCGAGCTGATAAAAGGCAGGAATATTAGGGGGTAAGAAAACGCGCTTGCACCTTCCACCGTTTTTGCCGACAGTCCGGCAAGCGCCGCGATCCAGGTCAAAGCCAGCGTGAACAGCACGAGTATACCGGCTACAGCAAGCCAAGATAGTATCCCAGCCGATGAACGGAAGCCCATAAGGAGTGCTACTAGAATAATGACGATAACGGAAATGGCGTTGGATACGACAGAGGTCAGCACATGCCCCCACAACACAGTGGAACGCGCGATCGGCATGGAGTGGAACCGTTCAATAATGCCCCGTTGCTTATCGAGGAACAGGCGGTAAGCCGTATAGGATATCCCGCTTGCAATCGCAATCAGCAGAATACCGGGCAGCAAGTAGTTCACATAGTTATCCGTACCGGTCTGGATTGCGCCTCCTAACACATAGACGAACAGCAGCAGCATCGCAATCGGAGTGATGCAGACCGTGATGATGGTATCCATACTGCGGAATACATGATGCATAGAACGTCCCAGCATCACACGCATATCGCTGAAAAAGTAGTTTTTGGTGGACTCCATTAACTTCTCCTCCTATTTGCCGACGATGGCGAGGAATATTTCCTCTAAAGTCGGTTGTTTTTCCACATACTCCACCTTTGCGGGCGGGAACAGCTTTTTCAGTTCCGCAAGCGTGCCGCCAGCAATAATCCTGCCCTCATGAAGGATGGCAATCTGATCGGCAAGCTGCTCGGCTTCCTCCAGATACTGTGTGGTCAGGAATATCGTCGTGCCTCTGTCGGCGAGCTCCCTGACAATCTTCCAAACCTCGATGCGTGCCTCGGGGTCAAGCCCAGTCGTCGGTTCGTCGAGAAATATGATCTGCGGATTTCCTACAAGGCTCAAGGCAATGTCGAGCCTGCGGCGCATACCGCCCGAATACGTGGACGGCTTGCGGTCGGCGGCGTCTGTCAGTCCAAAGCGTTGCAGCATGTTATCCGCCACCTGACGCGGGTTATCGAGATGCCGCAGCCTCGCAATCATGATAAGATTTTCCCTCCCGGTCAATATCTCATCCACGGCGGCGAACTGGCCGGTCAGGCTGATCGACTGCCTTACATGGCTGGGCTTTGACGCGACGTCAAAGCCGTTAATGACGGCGGTACCTCCGTCCTGAGCAAGCAGTGTGGTAAGAATTTTAACAATCGTCGTCTTGCCAGCGCCATTGGAGCCGAGCAGAGCGAATATCTCACCTTGCTTCACTTCAATATCGACGCCCTTCAGGACTTCTTTGTCCTTGAAAGACTTTCGCAGGCCTTTTACTTCAATTGCTTTTCCCATGTGAATCCCCCTTACTTTAATTTATCCGTCACCTTTTTCATGGCCTTGTTCACTTTTTGGTCAATCTCTTCTTGGTAGAGGTCAGCGTAAGTTTTGGAGTCTTTGATAAGATCGTCGCAGAAAGCCGCTACGTCCCTGCCCGTCACTTCGAGGACACCTTTTCCCGAGGCCGCACCCTCTTCAAATAAATCTACAATCCCCGAAAGCAATCCCGTCCCCTCGCTTAACTCAACAGGGCCAACCTTAATCAGATATTTTTGAATTTCCTTGTACACAATCCGATAATCTTGCGGGAGCGCTTTGACACGCGCCACATGCGCGCGCCACTCTTTTCTGCCTTGGATGATATCTTGAATGCTCATTATATTTTCCTCCTATTTGCCTAATTTTTTGGCGATATTATGGTTGAGCTGCGCGCGCCACTTGTCGCGGTAAGACTTTGCCCCTTCTTCGCCTACTAGCGCCGAACAGAAGCCTTTGATATCGTCGCCCAGAACCTCCCCGACACTCTGGCCGTCAGCAGCCGTTTCTTCGAGCAGGCCAAGCACACCGTCAAGAATGGGCATAAGGTTGCGCCCAGTGAAATCGGAGTGCTGCCACAGATTGGTTTTGATTTTGTCCCATGCCGCTTGATAATCAGCCGGCAGCATTGCCGCTCGCGCTTCAAAAGCTTTAAACTCTTTAGTCATGTCGCTTCCAGTGATTTTCTCCCAAAAGTTCATTGTCTGTTCTCCTTTAACTCATTCATTTTTGAGGATACAAATCCCCATCTTTCCCAAAACTTCTGCAGCTCCTTGCGCCCCTCGTCGTTGAGCGAGAAGAACTTTCTCGGCGGTCCCATATCGGAAGGCTTCTTGGTGATCTCCACTAACTTGTTTTTTTCAAGACGGATCAGGATTGTGTACACCGTTCCCTCCACTACATCCTGGAAGCCAAGGGCGTTCAGCTGCCGCGTGATTTCATATCCGTAGGTTTCATTGCGGCTAATAATTTCAAGAACGCAGCCCTCCAGCACGCCTTTTAGCATTTCTGTTAAGTTTTCCAACCTCATCATTCCTTCGCTATTCTGTATGACTGGTATCAAGTATTACTTACTACCTCTACATAGTATTACGTAGTAGCTGAATTGTCAATACATGTTTTGCTAAAATTTTGAAACCTTGTCCCTAAACAAGAAAGCTGCTGGATGGTTCTTCGTGGCGCACTTCCGCAACAAAAAATCAATTATAAACAAAGTTTCCCTGGAATGCGGCTGGCATTTATAGGTAAAGTAAAAGACAACTGAAAAGAGTGAGTTATTCATGTCAAACAAGGTGGTTTACGGGAAGTCGTTGTAAAACATTTTGACTGGAGGAGATTGTATAAATCATAACGAGGTTGTTCAAATCAGTGATGCCTATTTGCTTCCATTAGTATTAGAACTGTATGGATTGGAAGGCTATGAATTCAAGCTGATTCCTGCGCATGACGGGGGTCGGAATGTCGTTTTTACCTGTGGGAAAGAAAGCGAAGACGCATTCATACTCAGAATTTCATTCTTGCCTGACAGGAGCCGGGAGGATTATCTGGCCGAGGTGGAGTATATCCGGTATTTATTTGAGCATGGCGGAAGCGTCTCGGATGTAGTCAGCTCCCGGAACGGGAATCTGCTGGAAGAGATCGTCCTTCAGCATCATACCTTTGTTATCTGCCTGTTTGTAAAGGCCAAAGGAAAAATGATGGTCGAAAACCACTATCAGTACCGGGAAGGCGTACCGCTTTCCGAGTATTTCTACAATTGCGGGAAGGTGCTGGGGAAGCTCCACCATATATCGAAGGGCTATACGCCCGTCCATCGACGGTATCGTTTTTTTGATAAATATAACACCCAATATATCGACAAGCTGATCCCCGACTCATTATATCTGCTTAAGGAGAAGATGTTAGAGCTCCTGAAGAGCTTAGAAGAGTTGGATATGGACCGTGAGTCTTATGGGATGCTCCATTTTGATCTCAACGATGGGAATTATTCGATTGATTTCAGTAACGGGCAAATCACGGTATATGATTTCGATAATTCATGTTTCGGCTGGTATATGTATGACCTGACAGATCTATGGACCAACGGTGTGGGCTGGATACAATTCGAACCAGACGCCGGCAAGCGCAAGAAGTTTATGGATGATTATTTCGCAACGGTCATCGAGGGATACAGATCCGAGACCAGCATCGACAATTCGATGCTGGATAAGTTTCCTTTGTTTTTAAAGGCAACCCTTATGGAAGGGATTGTAGATTCATTCGAGGTCATGCGGAACAACGGCGAGGATCCAGAGTGTGACGAGGATTTGTCGTATCGCATCAAATGTCTGGAAGACGATATCCCGTATAGGGGATTTTTCGATGAAATTTATTCATGCGAAAATCCCTTTGAATATGTAAAAGGTGATCTATAGTGCTTTTGTAATGCCTTGAGACGAAAGCGATGAGATTTATTTCTCATCGCTTTTTTGCATGACTGAACACAGATTACCACAGCTAGCGTTATCCACTTATTCATGCTGCAATACCTTGTCCATCGCAATGATCATGCCTAGATGCGTACTTTCATGGGCGATTAGAACATGAAATAATTCGCCGATTACCCTTGCTTGAAGAAAGTTGTTCTCATCTGCTACAGGCTGTGCCAGCAGTCCGTCATACTTCTTGCCTATTTCCACCATCTGATTCTCCAATTCTGTAAGAAGCGTGTCAATCCCTGGCGGTTGCCCCGGCCAGCTTGAGGGACTTGTGCCTGAAGCAAAATAAGTTCTATAGTGCTGTGGAATCCTTGCCCCGACACCCGAAAACTCAAATATTAGATCATCCGTAATGGTCAACACATGTCCGACTTGCCAATGGAGATTGTTGTTGAAGCCTTTAGGAATGTGCTCCATTTGATCTTTTGACAGTCTTGTTATGACACTCAATATTTGTTGTCTGAGATCTGCGAACAAATTCAATATATACGTATCGGACATGTTAATCACCTATCGCTTCTACGATCTCAATCCTGCCCCCATATTGCAATTCCGGCCAATCTGAAGTCAGCGAGACCACTTCCTCCAAAGAACCAGCTTCGATAATGGAAACGCCGAATATGTCCCCGGAGTAATCATCAATCGAATCCTGCGAAATGATTTTACGACCGCTTCCCGCAAAACGAACCTTTTCGTACCCATTCTCCTTTAGATTGTCGAGCCATCCCCATAGTTCATTAATGTTCCGATCAAGTTGATCTTCCGGAACGGCACCGCCTCTATACACCAACATAAATTTCAATTGCATCCCCCTCCATTTCAGTTGCATTTTGAAACTAACTTTATTATAATTATAATCAATTCATGAAGTCAAGGGAGGCCCTATGCAAAATTCCAAACCACAAAGAAGATCGGATTGTCCGATCTCATTTTCTCTTGATCTATTAGGCGACTCCTGGTCACTGCTTATCATTAGGGATATCATATTTGCAGGAAAGAAAACGTTCGGAGAATTCCTTGCTTCGGATGAAGGGATTGCTAGAAATATACTGACGAATCGCTTGTCCCGTCTTGAAGCAATGGGACTGATTACCAAGAGCCCTCATCCCACTGACAAAAGAAAAGACCTGTACGCATTAACGGAGGCCGGGTTGGATTTATTGCCAGTCCTGTGGGAGTTATCAGCCTGGGGAGCGAAGCATGAACCCGAAACGGCAGAAACCTTTGCTGGGTTAGCCGATATCCCGATGGACAAGGACAGTTTGATTCAACTTATACGGAAGACGGTTCAAAATGGCGGATCTGTATTCGTTGGGCCAGGGAATTTGATTGATCAGTTGGAGCAGTGCTAGCGGATTAGTTAGAATGTATATAAAAAACGCAACCCTTATTAGGTGCGTTAGAACTTGCACTACCCCAATTACTCACATTGATTTATTTTACAAAACACATTATAATACGTTTAAGCAATTAAACATTATAACGGAGTGAGCCATGAGCGAATTTATCGGGAATCAGAAGGCAATTCATATTTTTGAGAATCTAAGTCCCTATTTTCAAGGCTTGGGAGACCCTATTCGTCAGCAGATCATATCGCTGTTGATTGATAGAGAGACTATGAATGTGTCGCAGATCGCAGAGCATATTCCCATGTCACGGCCGACTGTCTCTCATCACCTGAAAATCTTACGGCAAGCAGGACTGATTAAGGTTCAGAAAAAGGGTACCGAGATGTTTTACAGTCTTGAGTTTAACGAAGTGATAGCACTTATGAAACAACTTGTACATTTCGTTGAAGTGGAATGCCAGTACTAATGCCATTAACTTGGCTGGCACATGTCATTCCTTTTTTCAAGACCATTATGTCGAATAAATTAAACACTTAAACATTTAATTGGAGGTTTGTTTTATGAGTAAAAAAAAGGTTCTTATTGTAGGCGGATACGGTGAAGTAGGCAAACAGATCGCCCAAATATTACACGATCGGCATCCCGATCTGGATATTGCACTAGGTGGAAGATCACCGGGAAAAGCAGCACCATTCGATTCTAAACGAGTCCAAACCGTCGTTGTTGATAATAATGCGGAAGATCCGCTGCTCTATGCAGGCGACAATATATCGCTGATCGTTAACGCCGTCAACGATCTACAGGACCGGCTGCTTCTGTCTGCCGTTAGAAGAAAGATTCCACTTATTGATCTCACGCGTTGGACAGAGATATTTCAACAATCGATCGCTAAATTGAACAACAGGGAGCTCCATGCACCTGTCGTTCTATCTTCCGGATGGATGGCGGGGACTGCTTCACTGTTCGCTATGCTAAATTCAGCATCACTTCAAAATGTCTCCGTGGATATTCATGCTCTTTACTCTCTGCGCGACAAGGCGGGACCCGACTCTATGGCGTATATGGATCGTATGAGCATTCCATTCTATATTACAGAACCAACAGGAAGTCGTCTTGTATTTCCAATGACCGACCCGGTGAAAGTACAATTTCCTAACGGATACGCAACAAAATGTTATCGGCTCGACACCCCCGATCATGTGACTCTGCTCAAGCCAGATCATATCGACTCCGCCAATTTCCGCATTTCCTTCGATAGTAAAGCATCGACCTACGGACTTGTTGGACTGGTCAAGAGCGGAATATGGAAGTTGATTAGCGGGGAACGATTCCTTTCATTTAGACGAAGTCTGATCTACAATCCGGGCACTGGCAGCGCACATCACTTGCTTATTCATCTAAAGGGCCGTGACCATAACGGGCACTGGGTTGAACGGAGAATAGGGATTTCTGATCCGCTGGGACAGACTCATCTCACCGCCTTGGGAGCTGCTGTGCAAGCAGAAAAGCTTTTGCTTAGATTAGAAAAAAATCCGTTAGCTCCTGGTATTTATTATCCGGAAGACCTGCCTGATGTGAACATGGATAGCTCTGCAATTAATCATTTTTTCAAACAATATGGGGTTCTTATCTCTTCCTAAATCTTCTTTAGTTAATTGGCACTCTTGATTTGTTACTTTATCATAATGACAACGGTCCGCGAAGCGCCCTGAGCACTTCGCGGAAGAATTGAATTAGAGTTATTAGTATCATGTCAACGTTTATAAACCTTTACCATACTCCAAATGTCTATAGAACGTAAAAGATCAACAAAAAAACGGCATCTCTGCCGCTTCTGATTCCATATATCGCTAATGTTGATTCTTATAGATTTTTATCAGTGGGGGTAGCTAAAAAAATCCGAACTCCCAAAATCAAGAGTTCGGATCTATAACCAACACCGTCCAACGATTATCTCAAGTCCTCTTTGATCTTATATCTGACAGCAATAAATGAGAATATAAGGATGAAGACAATCGCCACGCCAGCTACGTGAACAAGATCATTTATATGATGAAAATCCCTTGGGCTGACGATCGTATTGACTAATAAGAAGGGGGACAAATTAACCTGACCAATCAAGGACTCCAAAGCACTTATAACCATTCCAAAAACATTCAATGATAAAACAAATCCGACTACAATGCTGGCAATCAAGCTTTTACTAATGATGGAGATGCATAAGATTACAATTGAAAATGCCCAATGAAGTAAAAATTGTCCGATCAATAACTTCGCTAAATACCCCCCATCTCCAAGAGCTGCTTGATCAAAGAAAAGCGATCTTCCGATCATATCCGCAGCGAACATGACGATGAACATAAAAAGCGTGAATAGACCTGTAATTAAGATTTTTGATATGACGGAGTACATCCGGGCATTCTTCATAGCTATATAATTTTTATAGAACCCGCAGCTATATTCGCTCATATAAAAATAAACGCTGAATACCGCAATATAAACCAGCATCCACGATGGGGTTTGAGCCATTATGACTTGGATGAATTGACTTTCATTCATCGTGCTGATCAGCATCCCCCCGTTTTCTCCGGGCTGCTCATATTTCTTTTGCATATAAATGCCAAAAATTTGAAAAGCAAAAAAGATCAGCAGTAATATATAGATCATTTTATTTGTTTTAAAACGGTGAAAGTCCATTTTGAAAATATTAATCATGGCTATCACCTTCGCTTCCCGTCCGTGCCAAAAAATATTGTTCTAAGCTTTGTTTATGCTTGGTGATGGAATGAACAGTTACTCCGTTTTCTACTAAGCTCTTAATGATTTGTTGGTTTTCAATATGGGAATCATATACATACACAATATGCTCACTGATCACTTTGTAATGATTAATGTTCAAACGTTGCTCTAAGACGGGAACAGCCGAGCTTGCTTTTTCCACTTCTATTTCAATACGGTCTTCACATTGAAGCAGCAATTGCTCCCTGGAATGGTGTTCAATAACCTCTCCTTGATGAAGGATGGCATATTGGGTCGCTACTTTCGACAGCTCCTCCAAAATGTGGCTTGAAATAATAATGGTCATCCCTGCTTTATTCAATTCCAAAATCATTCGTCTGATCTCGGAAATTCCTTGCGGGTCCAACCCGTTAATCGGTTCATCCAGTATCAAAACATCCGGGCTTCCAATTAATGCAGCAGCAATCCCTAGCCTTTGCTTCATGCCCATTGAATAATTTTTCACCTTGGACTTGTTTGAATCATCCAATCCTACAAGCTTCAGCAGCTTGTTAATATGGCTTTTCCGATTAGTCAGTCCGTAGGAAATAGCTATTAAATCCAAGTTTTCATACGCATTATAATGAGGAAATAACCCTGCATTTTCAATGAGTATGCCTATTCGTTCAAAATAAGGATGACTATCCTTCACTGTACGATTAAATAATTTAATTTCCCCAGATGTCGGGTACATCAAACCTCCAATCATCTTTAGCAAGGTAGATTTCCCCGCTCCATTCTGGCCAATCAAGCCAAAAATTTCACCTTTGCCTATTTTGAAATCCGCCTTATTCACAGCAATTTTCGATTTAAATTGCTTCGTTAATTGACTAACTTCAATAATGGCTTCCGACATATTTACACCCCCTTGCAATAAAATAACAAAAAGAAGCTAACATATCGTCAATAAATCATTAAGAATGTTCAAAGAGATTTTATTTTTTCAACCTGAAGCCAATTCCCCAAATCGTGTCGATATAAGTTTCCTCGTCATGCTTTTTTATTTTATTGCGAATATTGCTAATGTGAACGGTAATCGTTTTATCTTCACCTATGTATATATCTTCCCATGCAAGTTCATACAGGTCTTGCTTTGTAAACACCCGCTCAGGATTTTTTACCAGCAGCTCAAGGATTTTGTATTCCTGTCTTGTGAGCTTCAAATCTGTATGATTGACTTTTACACTCATAGCTTCGCTATTTAAAACTAGATTTTTATGACGATATCGAGTGACGGATGTTCGAGATGTTCTTTTTAAATGTACATGGATTCGGGCAAGCAATTCCTCCACATCGAACGGTTTCGTGACATAATCAACAGCTCCGAGCTTAAACAAGTTTAACTTATGATCCAATTTGTCCTTCGCCGAAAGTATAATAACCGGTGTGTCGATGCTTAGGTTTATTCTTAATTGATGCATAAAATCTTCTCCCGACAAGCCAGGCAGCATAAGGTCCAAAATAATAAGCTGATACTCTTGGCGGGTAACGTTCATGATTCCCTCACTTCCGGAATACGCTTGTGTGCCTATGAAATTTTCTTTTTGGAGCACATCAAAAATAATATTGTTGATATGCTCATCATCCTCGACTATTAAAATGTTGGGCTGGGTCGTGTCCATGTACACGTCGATTCTCCTTTGCGCTTTTATTAAAAGCCACGCTAATGTAAAATTGGTCATCCTTTAGGTCAGCTTGCACATAACCATTCATTTTCTCCATCAGCGATTTTACGATAAAGAGTCCCAGTCCGGAAGATTGATTAGGGCGCGACGGATCTTCTTTGTAAAAACGAGTGAATATTTTATCCAGATTAAGCGGTTGATTTCGCTTTTGCATATTGGAAAAATGAAATAAAACCTTGTTCTGATTCTCTTCATAACGAATGCTTAGAGCGCCTGTACCATGCAAAAAGTAATTTTTCATAATATTCTCATACACTCTTTCCAACGCGCTTTCATTTCCTTCTATAAAAAGCGGTGCTTCCGCTATGGAGATGTCTGGTTCATAGCCAATACGCGAAAAATCGTCAATAAACGTAAACAGACGTTTATTTAACACTTTAATCACATCAACCGGTTCAAGCTCCAAATTGTAGTCTGGGTTTTTCAGCTTCGTGTACAGGAACAGTTCGTCCATAAGTGTAATAATTTGCTTGATTCTGCTCTGAGCCATCAAGACATACTCTGTTTTTTCTTTGGAGCTCCGGGATCTTTCCGCCAATTGAAGATAACCGTCAAGTGAAGTCAGTGGGGTTCGTATGTCGTGGGACAAGCTCATAATTGTGGCGTTGATTTCTTCTTTTTGCTCAATAAAATTTTGGTTCAGCTTTCGTTGATCACGAAGCATTGCGTTACATAAATGGATTAACCGATGAATTTCTTTTGGTTTAATCTGCGTTTGAATCATTTTGAATGAATGTTGCTCCGATATAAAGGATAATTGGTTGCCGATATCTTTAATTTGGCTTTTGTAATACACAAGGTAAACCGATTGAATGATTAAAACAACCGTTATTACAATTAAAACCATGTACAGCATAAGATCACTCCCCCTTTTGACCTTGTTGCAAAATCAAAAAATACAGCATCAACATTCTTTTCAAAGGGAAATCATCCCATTCGTAAAAGGTTGAGCGGTACCTCCATTTTACCAAGAAACAGCTTCCTTTTGCTTGACATTATGAGAAAAGGGGCATCGCCACCCTGATGGCTTTTTGGGAAAGCCTCCTATCAATCCTTTTAAGCAAGTTTATTACAGCCGAAAAAAGCCCACCTCGACGGGTGGGCCTTATCATTAAACACACGAAATATACGTATCCACTTATTAAGGCTCGACCGATTCGGCGATCTTCATTGCCTCGTCGCCAGAGATCGGGCCGGCCAAACTATACTGAATCCCGTCAACCACCCAGAACAGCTCCGTGAACTGGGCTTGCTCGAAAATATAACCGTCCACTCCGCCCACTTCCGTCCGTGTGAACAGGTCCGTCGGGAATGCCGCCGGCATGCGGCTCGCGCTGAACGTCACCGTCTTATCACCCGAGCCGTATGTGAAGTTCAAATCTCTGAGCGGCTGGTCCTTCATCCCCACGCCGGCGATTTCAGTCAATTGGAAGCCTTCCGGGGCGACTCTAGGAGCAAGCACTCCAGGTCCGAATGCCGTTTTCGCTGCCTCCGCCGTTTCGAACGAAGTCGTAATCAATTGGGAAAGCTCAGAACCTGTGGCTCCTCCGTTTCCGGGCATCACGATTCCCGCCGAATCCGTTGGCGTCGGTACTGCGGCGGGCTCTTGCAGCATCGGCAATCCCGCCACGATAATGACGACCGCAGCGACCAGCCCAGCCGATCCCGCAAACCATGCTTTCGGAAGAACGAATCTGCGGCTTTTCTGCTCCACAGCGGCTTGCTTCCTTATTTTCTGTTTAACGCTATCGCTCAATTCCATTCCTGAAAACAACATATCATCCGACTCCTTTCGCAATTGTTGACGCAATTTACTATCTATATCCTTCATTAGCTGTCTCCTCCTTGCGCAGTTCCCGAGCCAGCGCTTCGCGCGCCCGGTGCAGTCTATTTCTCACGGTGCCCTCGGGCGACGACGTCGCTTCCGCTATTTCCCGTGTGCTCAGGTCCAGATAATAATATAGATACAAAACCTCCTGATAGCGCAGAGACAGACACAGCAAATGCCGCAAAATCTCGCTTTTCTGCAATCTTCTAAGCACTTCTTCTTCCACGTTGAATGTACGTCCCCGCTCCATCTGGCTAGGATCGGTCGCCTGTTCCGCGAACATACGCACACCCATCTTGTCCCTGCAAACGTTGATGGCGATCGTCGTCAACCAGGTTTTGACCGTGCTGTCTCCGCGGAACGAGTTCCAGTTGCGATAAGCGCGCAGGAATACCTCTTGGCTGATATCCTCGGCAAGATGCCGATCCCCGGTATAAAAATAAGCGGTGTACATGACCGTCGAGCCGAAACCTTCCATCAGCTGCTCTAGCGCTTGAGAGGGATCTTTCGAGAATTTATCCTTGTTATTCAAGCCGGCCGGCTTCACTGAATCATCACCTCCACTTATTTAGACGGCCTGAGCGCATTTTTCGCTGCACTTCGTTTTAATCTAACGCGAATGAATTTCATACAATAAAAAGCCACATGAACAGTATGCCTGTTTCATGCGGCTTTTGTGCGGGCGAACCCCTGACCTCTTCGCTGCATCCATTAATTATAGTGACTCGCTCATGGCTTTCTCTACCGCATAGTCCTCAAGCGGAATATCTACCTGTTGATTCATCGCTAGCTTGGCTAGCTGCTCTCCCAGATAGGGTCCCATCGTTAATCCAGATGAACCGAGCCCATTAGCAACAATAAGCTTCTTCCATCCAGGAACCCTCCCTAGCACTGGAAGAAAATCCGCAGTAAATGGACGGAATCCTACTCTTATCTCATTTAGGCTGCAATCCGCAAGACCGGCAGCTGTTTGAAGACCTTTATTTAATAATTCTTGCATTCCGCCTGCGGTTACAGAAGTATCGTATCCTACAACATCATTTTCATGAGTAGCGCCTATCACAATATTTTGATCAGCAAATGCAAGTAAATATTGATCTGTTGGCGGCATGATAACAGGCCATTGCTCAGTATCGTCTGGCCCGTTAAAATGCAAGTGCATAATCTGCGCCTTTTGATAACGCACATTGACCATTATCCCTAGCGGATGAAGCAGTGCATTGGACCAGGCGCCTGCGCACACCATCACCTCATCAGCCCAGAATGTCTGTTGTCCTACTCTAACACAACTAATTTCATGATGATCATGCTCCAGAATAGCATCTCCCTCTATCATGTGTGCCCCATTACGCTGTGCAGCTCTTAATAACGCTTCACGCAATTGGCGTCCATCCACTCTTGCCGCACCCGCTACATGAAGAGCATGATAACCTTCCGACAATAATGGAAACTTCTCTTTCGCTTCATGATCCGTCAGCAGCGTAAGTTCGCCTATTTCAGGGGCATCTTCTCTGCGAAGTTCCGCCCTTTCTTTTATCGCGAGCAGTTTTTTCAAATCATCATGAATACATATCGCTCCCACTTTTGCATATCCAGTCCCTGCATTTCCCGCATCCTCCAACTCTTGAATAAGTGATGGATAGAAGCTTGCCCCCGCTTTTGCAAGACGGTACCATGCTTTATTTCGGCGTTGTGACAACCACGGGCAAATAATCCCTGCTGCCGCATCCGTTGCTTGTCCTGCATCTTTACGATCTATAATGATGACTTCAGCACCCAACTTACTTAGCTGATAGGCCGCTGAAGCCCCTAAAATTCCTGCACCAATTACAATAACCTTTTTCATTTCTGAAATCCTTTCTGCCGTGTATCGATCAAGTTTTTATATGGCTGAGCGTATTTCACCCTTTCTTGAGCCTTTCTCCTTTCATTATATCAAATAACAAATAATAACCTCAGTTTAAATGGGAGCTCCGATTCAATGGCTGACGAAAGCCAACTCGACGATGACTTTTAGCGGAATATTCGGAGGTCGTGCACAATCGTATAAAGCTATATCTTCGAAGCATCCTTTCACTTCCTACACGTGGTCGAACCCCAAGGGGGTTGGGCTTTTCTTTGGTAACATAACGGTAAAAATCGTCCCTTTCCCCAGCTCGCTCTCAAGAGTTATCGTACCGCTCAATATGGTTACAATTTCTTTAACAATGGATAAGCCTAGGCCCGTCCCGTCTCTCTTTCGGGTAGTATCCACCCGATAGAAACGCTCGAACACTTGCTTAGCTGACTCTTCCGACAATCCCACACCAGTGTCCTCGAAGGTAAGAATGATCTTGTCCTCATCGTTGGTGCAAGTAATATAGATATGGCCGTTCGGCTGGTTGTATTTGACGGCATTTGTAATCAAATTATCCCATACGATCGCCAGCAGTTCTCGGTCAGCGAACAGCACTGACTCATCCAGTTTATAAGAGATCGTCAGATTTCGGTCCTGCATGCTCCATTGATGTTTTTTAATAGCATCCTTAATCTGCATATCTAGTCGAACCTGCCGCTTTCTCACCGGATAGCCTGATTGATCCAATGATGTAATCAGCAGAAGCTGCTTGGTCAGATTCGATAATCTCCTGGCTTCATCACTTACAATGCCGGCGTACTGCAGCTGCTCCTTCTCATCCAGATTCGGACTTAGGAGTAGATCTGCATACCCCTGGATATTCATCAACGGGGATTGGAAATCATGAGACACATTAGTGATGAAGGATTTCCGGGCTACGTCATTATGCTTTAGCTGCTTCTGCATTTGAAGGAAGTTCTCCGCCAGCTGGCCCAGCTCATCCTTACGGCGAATCTCCAGCGAATAGGTGAAATCATCATTGCTGATTGCCTTGCTTGCTTCGGACAACTTGGTGATCGGATGAATGAGTCGCTTGGTCAAAATAATTACACCCAGTAAACTGACGAGAGCGATCGCGACAATAAATATGGCGAGTATCGCATGAAAATCCGAGAATAGAATTTTGCTATTCGGTTTAACGAATAGCGCATAATCTTGATTACCAATTTGCAGGGATAGCCCGACGGTGTTTCGAATATCGTTGGAAAGATGACCCATCATCCAAATCTGATCCCATAAACCTTCTTTTCCTCTATATGGAATGCCGTTTAATACTTGGGCCATCGTTTCATCAGGCAGCTGTCTGCGATCGAAAGATTCGCCGAAGAATGCTTCCTCGCCTGATCGGTTTACCAAATAAATCTGATAACCTAATTGTCCGACAGATTCCAGGTAAGGATGGACAGTATGGCCCGACACGTGCATCCCCTCTAGCACGTGCAGGATCTGCTCGGTAACCTCCAGATTATGCTGCGTCATCTTATCCTTTGTGAAAACCACGTACACTACATTCGCCAGGACAAACCCGATAAGGACGCTGACTCCCAGAATAAGCAGCGTAGCCGACATAAATTCCCGGTATAAGGTTTTCATTCGCCTACCTCTAAGCGATAACCAATGCCTCGTACAGTCTGGATTTCAATCGAAGCGTTATAACGTTTCAAACGATCCCGTATTCTGTTCATATGCGTATTTAACGTCAGCTCGTTTCCTTGATAATCCTCTCCCCATGCCTGCTCAATGAGCGCGGAACGAGGCGTGACTTTATTGGCACGCATAGCTAGCATCGTCAACAGCTCAAATTCTTTTAACGGAAAAAGAATCGTTTCGTCATTGATAATCACTTCATAATCGTTCCGATTAATCTTTACATTGCCGACCTTAAGGACGCTTTCCATTGCTCGCCCATAGCGGCGAAGGACAACGGCAACCCGAAACAGCAACTCCTTCGGCTCGAACGGTTTTACAATATAATCTTCCGAACCTGAACTGAACCCCTGCTCCTTATCGGATAGCTGTCCCTTCGCTGTCAATAGAATGACGGGGGTATCCAATTCTTCGGTCAATATTTTAGTCAGAGAGAAACCATCCATCCCCGGCATCATGACATCCACAATGACAAGGTTCACTACTGTCTCCTCCAGAATCTTCAGCGCTTGCTGTCCATTCTGCGCTTTCAAGACCTCATAACCTTCTCTTGCCAGATGAATGCTCACAAGGTGCAGGATATCGTAGTCATCATCAACGACTAAAATTTTCATGAACTTCCCTCCGTTTATTCCTTAATGATTAATTTGCGAGTTCTTTTTGATCCTTATCCTTTTCGAAAAAAAGGATTAAGGAAGGAAGCAAGAGACCTCTCACCAGGAACGTGTCTATTAATATGCCAATCGCAACCATAAAGCCGAATACGAAGAGATCGGCGATTGGCATTGTGGTTAGTGCTGCGAAGGTTGCAGCCAAGATCACACCAGCTGAGGATATGACACCGCCGGTATTGCGAATGGCTGCCTCCAACGCGTCTTTAACCTTCCTTGATTTTTTCTCCTCCAGGAAACGGGATATCAGAATGATATTATAGTCGATACCCAGTGCAACCAGAAAAATAAAGGCATATACTGGAACCCGCGTGCTGATGGAATCATAGCCAAATAGCGCATCTACAAGGAAGATGCCTAAACCAAGTGCGGATACATAGGATAACAGAATTGTAGCCATCATATATATTGACATTTTTACCGAACGTGTCATGGCCATAAGCAACAACAGAATGAGGATCGTCTCCAGAAGAACTACCTTTATAATGTCGTCGTTGTTTGTGGTCCGTTCATCGACTAGCTTAGCTGTAACGCCGCCATAATAAACCTCCCCCTGAAGAGAAAGCTCGCTAAGAATACCGCTGGATTGGCCTTGAAGCTCTTCAATAAAATCAATCGCCTCAGCTGAATACGGATTCAATGTCATAGCAGCACTGAATTTCGCCGCCTTGGAATTTTCCGAGACGCCTGCCAATCGGACCGAGTCGATATCACCATAACTCTCCAGACTCTTCTGGAATTGATCAAGCTGCTCTTCCGTTAGAGCTTTCTCCGATTCAACCAAAACCGTGGTGGGTGCAAGATCTCCCTTGTTAAACTTGGACTCTACGATCTCGTAGCCGACGCGCGAAGGCAGGTCTTCTGGGAATTTCTTGACTGTGTCAAATTCATAATTCAAGTTGAACACATTCAGCGCAGTAACGACCATCAAGATCGCCACGACACCTCCGGTCAATACAGGCTTGTTCACAACGAATTTGGCTACAGGTCCCCAGAAGCCGTGTCTAATTTCTGTCTGTTGACCGAATTTAGGAACTTTAGGCCAGAATGCTTTCCTTCCAAACAGGGTGAACAAAGCAGGAACAAGCGTAACAGATGCCAGCATTATTACGAACATGGCAGTACCGAACACCGGAGCAAAGTTCTGATAATCGCGAAAATCCGTAAAGAACAATACCAGCATGGCTGCAAGCACGGTACCACCTGCAAAAAAGACAGGCTCTCCGGTAGCGCGCATGGCATGCTGCATCGCCTTATATTTGCTCTCGTGTTTGTTAAATTCCTCGCGATAGCGCGAGAATACGAACAGCGAATAATCAATAACCGCTGCAAACAATAAAATGCTCATAATCGAGGTTGTTGAGTTGTTAATCTCGAGTCCTCCTGCTCCCATCAAGGCAACGGATTGGTTCACAACCTGATATACGATGACCGTAGCCAGCAGCGGAATGAACGCTAGCAGCGGTGACCGATAGATCACAATCAATAACACGAGTATGATGATAATTGTAGCAAGGAGCAATACAAAGTCCGCCTGCTCGAATAGCTTGATCGTATCGCCGGCTATTCCGGCAGGGCCAGTGATATAAAAATCCGTACTCAACCCCTTGGCAATTTCATTGCCAATCCTGGACGCTTCGTCGTTAATTTCAGCGTATTCATTGTTCCCTAGTCCAACCTCCAAGCTCACGGGAACGATCATCGTTGATTTATCCTCTGAGGTGAAAGCCGCTAAGGCTTGAGATGGCAGCGCAGCAATATCGGTAATGGATGTAACGCCCCGGATATGAGCGGAGATGATTCCATCCAGGATTTGCTTTACCTCAGCAAGCTCAACCTCACCTGTTTGGTTATGAAAAACAAGAATTCCTGGCATTCCTTGTTCGTTCGGAAATGTTTGCTCCAATTTCTTCTCGGCAATGATGGACTTTGCATCATCAGGCAAGGATTGAAAACTGGTCACTTTATAGTCGCTAAGCATGGGACCAGCACTGAGACCGATCATAACGATCAGCCAGACCGAAATGGTTACCCACATCCCCCTTTTCGTCGAAACCCAATCGGTGATGGGACTTAATAGCTTCTTCAATGTTAATTCCTCCTCTTTCACTAGTCGGACTTACTCTAGCACAAGCATATAAATTATATATAAACTTTAAGTTGCTGCTGGCTAAAATCCCAGCTGCGCCAGATCATATGTTGATTTATCAACGAGGAAATCAGCTGTAAATCCATCCAGATGCCGTGCTTCTCCATTCGAAAACGCGCAAGAAGCTGAACACATCTACTCTGTCCGCGCAGATAACCTGCAGGGATTTGTCTTTCCTGGTCATCCATCGAATAAAAAAACGCAACCCTTTCAGGTCGCGTTAGGTGTGTAATGCTAAGGCTAGATCTTTGTATACTTCGAATTTATGGTTACGATATGGATACCTAATTTACAAGCCTTCTTTTTTTACTAGATTTGCAAAATAGTTATAAGCATTGCTCACATAATCTTCTCTTCTTCTAATAAGACCGGTTTCAATATGTTGATATGCTTCTGGCATAGGGTACACATATAAATCTTCATATGCACCTTTTAATACCGATCTAGGTAGAATGGTGGACGTTAATCCAGCTCTCACACTGCCTAAAATAGTTTCTAATGAACTAATTTCAATAAAATGACTTAGAGCAACTCCCTCTTCCTCCAACCATTGCTCCAATTTCATTCGGAAAGGACAACCGTCTGGAGAGATTGCCCACTTTTGCTCTCTTAAAGCAGAGACCTCTAATGACTTGCCGGATAGAATGACAAGTTCATCCGTTACTGAATAGTCGATAACAAAATTTGTTGCATTCAATTTACCCGTTACAAAAGCAGCATCCAGTTCAAAGTTTTTTAACTTATCCATTAACTCAACTGAAGTTCCTGTTTTTAAACTGAGAGTTACTTGTTCATGCTGTGACTGATAAGAGGCAATTAGGTTCATGAAATTACCGCATGTGACCGTTTCAACAACACCTATTTTTAATGAACCAGTTGGTTTATCGTGATCTTGGAGTACTTTAATCGACTCATCTGCCATCTGCAATATGGTTACGACATACTTACGAAATAACTCGCCTTTTTCTGTTATTTGAACTCCTCTGGGTTTTCTATAAAAAAGAAGCACCCCCAATTCATCCTCAAGTTTACGCAACCTTGCTGTTACATTAGACTGAACGTATTCTAGTCGCTTCGCTGCCCCGGAAATGCTACCCTCCTCAGCAATAGCCTGAAATAGCTTTAAATCACTTAATTCCAAGATATTCACCTCCATCATTTTCAGTGATATGAAGATCATTAACAATCATTATACTTAACATAAATATCCACGTATACTCGACATAGAACAAAGCGGATGGAGGTGAAAATATTTCCTATATTAAACCTAAAAAGGAGTGATTGTCTTGGCATATTCACATACGACTGAAGGGCATGCCGGACAGACACCTCAGTCTGCAAAGAACGCCGGCCCGCGTGAATGGGTCGGGCTCTCGCTGCTCTCCTTGCCAACCATCCTGCTCGGACTTGACCTGACGTTATTGCATCTGGCACTCCCTGCGCTGGCTATTGATTTGCAGCCAACAAGCTCACAGGCTTTATGGATCGTGGACGTCTACGGCTTCATGATCGCCGGCTTCCTCATCACGATGGGAACGCTGGGTGATCGCATCGGACGTCGCAAGTTGCTAATGATCGGAGCCTTTGCCTTTGGAGTCGCTTCCGTAATCGCAGCCTATTCGACCAGTGCCACCATGCTTATCGCAGCACGCGCTGTGCTTGGTGTGGCAGGCGCAACACTGATGCCGTCAACGCTGGCACTTATTAGCAACATGTTCGTCAACCCTCGCCAGCGTGCGGTAGCGATTGGGGTGTGGGCGACCATGTTCGCGCTCGGCATGGCGGCTGGCCCTATTGTGGGCGGTATTTTGCTGGACCACTACTGGTGGGGGGCGGCCTTTCTCGTCGCGGTGCCGGTCGTTGGGCTCTTGCTTGCAACTGCACCGTTTCTCCTTTCGGAATATCGGGCACTGCAGACCGGCCGCTTGGATATTCTGAGCGTCGCTCTTTCACTTCTGGCACTGCTGCCCATTATCTACGGCATCAAAAAGCTTTCAAATAGCGGCCTCAGTGCCGGTAACGTGCTTGGGTTTGCCGCCGGGTTCGCCTTCTTGCTCTTATTTGTTCGGAGACAACGCCGACTAAAGAGTCCACTCTTCGACCTGAATCTTTTTGCAAACCGGGCGTTCAGCATCGCATTGGTCGTTCTTCTTGTGGGCCTTATCGGTGTTGGCGGAAACATGCTGCTAGTCACCCAGTACCTCCAACTGGTCATGGACCTAACTCCCCTTGTGGCGGGGATGTGGATGGGTCCGCCGGCACTCGCTATGCTAGCCGCTGGCATAGCGGCACCGCTTGCATCGCGGCGCATCCGCCCCGGCTTTGTGATCGCGGGTGCACTCGGTCTATCGGTTATCGGATATTTGATCCTAGCAAGCCTTGGAAGCGAGCCATCCGGAATTGTACAAGTCTCCTCCGCGTTTTCACTTGTCTATCTTGGCCTTGGCGCGATCGCCGCTCTTGGCACAGATCTGGTGGTCGGCACCGCTCCGGCAGAGAAGGCAGGATCAGCCTCGGCTATCTCCGAGACTGTGCAGGAACTTGGCCTGGCGATTGGTATTGCCACGCTGGGAAGCCTTACAACTGCTGTCTATCGCAGTCGAATATTCGACCAGATACCTGACACGATGGCAAGCGATGTACATAATGCTGTCCGAGACAGCCTCGCGGGGGCTTCTTCGGTGTCGCAAAAGCTTCCTTCTGGTTTGCTTGAGGAGGCGAAGACTGCTTTCACGGCTGGATTCAATGTGGCAGCGGCAACGAGCGCAATCAGCATCGCGATCCTCTCCATACTCGCGGCAGTAACATTGCGTCATATTGTTGTAGCCGAAGACGAAGAAGCAGTGGAATCAAATTAACGGAACCTGCGTTTAACAATCCGACTGGAGACGAATCGCCCCTCACCTTATTCCATCTACCTTGAATCAGAACTGACTTCAATGCTATACTCGAACCAATGGACATGAAGCACATGCCGCTTTGATACTAGATGTATCGAAGCGGCTTTTCTATTTTTCAAGTGGTAAGGAGGGGCCGTACATATTTAAGAAAATGTATGAGTTGTGGATGCAGAAGCAGATTGAGCAGGAGAAGAATCACCGAAGACGCGAGTTGTTGCAAAAAGGCTTGAGCCACGGGACGGTGGAAATGCTGCGTTCCATTTGGTATCCAGCCGTCGGTAATTTCGATTACTTATATCCCGAATGGGAGGTTCGTGATTTCAATAACGGATACAGGTATCTCGATTTGGCTTTTTTACCGGGAAATATGAAAGGGGATATTGAAATTCAAGATTACCGGTCGCATGCCCGGGATTTGGACACTCGAAGGTTTATGGATCTGTGCCGCAGACAAAGTTTATTGTCTCTCGATGATTGGGTCTTTTTGCCGATTGCGTACTTGTCGATTCGTGAAGAACCGGAATTTTGCAAGCAACTAATCTTATCGTTCATTGGAAAGTTTCTGTCATTCGAGGTGGATGGCCGGTTGGGTTGTATAGAAGCAGAAGCGGTTCGATATGCACGCAGACTACTCAAGCCTTTCACGCCGAATGAACTTGCTGTACATCTTCGGGTTACAGATCGATATGCTCGAAGTGTATTACGTAGTCTGGTAGAGTCCAATCATTTAGTAGTTGCAGGTGGAAATATAAGATATCGGACTTATCAGCTGAATGTTGGCGAGAGTTTGCGACATTTGGATGGGACTAACGGAACTTAGAAGGAGCTAGCAAAACCTAGATGGGGCCTAACGGAACTAAGAAGCGTTATGTGGATCAAAATAGACGAAAATAAATTCTAACGGAACTCAGGTGCGTTATTGTTGCAAATTTCTTGTTTCTCACCTCAAATTGCTCAAATAACGGCGCTGAGTTCCGTTACATACTATTTTGGCTCTTGTTCATAGAAATAAGATCATTCTGTTCCGTTACGGTGGATCATTTATGGAGCCAAGGGGGACACTGCTCGGCCTACTACCTCGCTGTATCATCATGTTTCCGCATTCCAATGTGAGGTATAATTATTCATATATAGTAAAATAAGGGGTTTTGGCATGATCATGCACACCAGCAAACCGAATAGGCCATTATCAGCATTCGTGGATTATTTTTGGTATATGGAAAGCCAAAAATATTCATGTCAAAACTACAATCATGTGCCATTATGACGGATGGGGTCAATTATTTACAAAACGGTGTGTAATGTTTAAAATAAGGTGCGAACAAGACGAAATAAATCATCAGCTTCTTAATGAATGCATTTTACACCTTACGAGGAGGACATTAAGATGGGAAATGAATGGACACCGAAAAGATATTCTTCAGTTGTTCCGACGCTGCGTGCGGAAGACGCCGATCGATTGCTTGATTTTTTAAAATCCGTTTTCGATGCGGAAGTACTTCACCGCACAACGGATCATAATGGGAAGATTACGCATGCCGAAGTGCGTATCGGACATGGCATCGTTGAAGTATCGGATGCCAATGAGGAGTGGCCGGCCAATGAAACTTCATTGCATGTTTTTGTCCAAAATACGGATGAGTGCTACAAGCGTGCATTGGAGGCGGGAGCGGTTTCTCTTTATGAACCGGCGGACATGCCGTATGGAGAAAGAAACGGCGGTATCAAAGATGAATTCGGAAACAGCTGGTTTATTGCAACGTTTCAAAGAGGTGATGGGCGTGGCTATTACGATTGACGATGTACGCCAAATGGCGCTTTCCCTCCCGAAAACGGAAGAAGCAGACCATTGGGACAAACCTTCCTTTCGGGTCAACGGTAAAATCTATGCCGTCATTCACAAGGACGGAGTATCCGTTGTTATCAAAACGACAAGGGATGAGCGTGAAGCGTTAACCACACTTGAACCGGATATTTATAGCGTCCCTCCAAATTTTCAGCGGCTGAATTACATGGTCGTCAATACGAAGCGCATTGGCACGGACGAGTTCCGATCAGTCCTTGTCCATGCCTGGCGCTTGGTTGCCCCTAAACGTATTATAAAAGCTTATGATGAACACGAGTCAATCGATCCAGTGAAGTTTATGCAATGATAAAACACATGAGTTTCAAACCAGATTGTATGCCAATTCTTCCTTAACAACATCGACAATAAGACCTACAAAGCTGGAAAGCTCTTGCTCATTCGGGCCCTCTGCCATGACTCGAACAATCGATTCTGTACCTGAAGGGCGAACTAGCACTCTTCCGTTCCCGCCCATCTTATGCTCTACTGACTTGATGGCTTCTTCGATTTTTTGATTCCCTGCCAGCATCGACTTGTCCTCTACTTGAACATTCACCAGAAGCTGCGGGTACTTGGTCATGCACTCAGCAAGCCCGCTTAGAGACTCGGATTCAGACATCAGCACATCCATCAACTGGATCGCACACAACATGCCGTCTCCAGTCGTATTATAGTCCAGCATCACAATATGGCCCGACTGTTCACCGCCCAGGTTATATCCGCCTTGTACCATTTCCTCCAATACATAGCGATCTCCGACTTTGGTTTGTTTGGCCTCTACTCCACTTTTCTCCAGCGCCTTATAGAAGCCCAGGTTGCTCATCACAGTAGAGACCACCGTATTGTCATTCAAACGATCTTGCTTCTTCATGAATCCGGCTAGGATGAAGAGGATGTGGTCCCCATCAACGATCGTTCCCTTCTCATCGACGGCAATGAGCCGATCCGCATCCCCGTCAAAGGAAAGGCCCAAATCGGCCCGATGTTCCAAAACAGCCTGTTGTACCGCTTCAGGGTGCGTAGAGCCGCATTCTTTGTTAATATTCAGCCCGTCCGGTTGATGCGCCAGGACAACCGTGTCGGCACCCAAATCGCGGAAAAGCTGCGGCGCGAGCATCGAAGCCGCCCCATTGGCACAATCCAATACCACTTTAAGCCCTTCGAACCGATTTTTAACCGTGGACTTTAAATAAGAAATATAGGCTTGTCCGCCTTCGGGATCATCCTGCACCCTGCCCACATCGCCGCCAATTGGGCGTGGAATCCGATCTTCATCCGTATCAAGGAGCGCTTCAATCTCCGCTTCCATTTCATCCGACAGCTTAAATCCGTCTCCTCCAAAAAATTTAATCCCGTTATCCTCCACAGGGTTATGAGAAGCGGAAATCATCACCCCAGCATCCGCTCCCCTTGTTCTCGTCAAGTACGCTACGCCTGGCGTAGAGATAATCCCTAAACGTACAACATCTGCACCGATTGACAACAAGCCTGCAATAAGAGCCGCTTCCAGCATTTCTCCTGAAATGCGAGTATCCCGTCCTATTACAATTTTAGGCCGCTTCCCATGCTTGCTCCGAGTCAGCACATATCCGCCTGACCGGCCTAATTGAAATACCAACTCAGGAGTCAACTTACTGTTCGCTACTCCTCGCACCCCATCTGTTCCAAAATATTTCCCCATTCGTATCGTCCTTCCCTTACGATTTCGCGGCTTCTCTCCAGCTTTTGTATTGATGGATGGCAAAGCCTTGATATCCGGTATGCCACCGCATCACAATATGGCTCAACTGCATTTGCCGATGCATGCTGGAGGTGCCCTTTTCGAAAAAAGAAATATGCTCCCCTTCATCCGAAGGAGCCATTTCCAGACCTATAATTACAGGTTTCCCTGCTCGAGTTCCTTCTTTAATCATCGGCAGAGCATTGGCAATAATTCCGTTCTCTCCGATCGCGAAATTCCGGTAATTCATGAGCACCACACCGTCGAGCTGCTCGATCATCCAAGAACCGACGCTCTCGCTATCGCGGGCAGGAATCTTGTGAATCCAAAAAGGAAGATCGGCCGATACCCGCAAGGACGCGCCTTGCTTGACTTTTTTGACCAAATACTCCACATTCTCCATCCATTGGCGTACGATATCGTCACGATCCTGCTCCCATTCCTTCAACAGATAAGGTTCAATGTCCACGTGGATGCCGTCAAATGCGGCTCGTTCACCTGCAGCAAGCTGATAGTCTTTAATCCATCCAATAAAGGATTCAATATCCTGTTGATATTCGGTTAATCCCCAGGCTGGATCTCCTCCTAACGCTTCGACTTCAATCCCTAATCCGTGAGCTTCCTCGATGAAGGCTCGATAAGATTCAAAGTCTCTTGCTTTGCGGTCGACATGCAGGTAGATTACATTCACTCCTTGGTCTTCAGCAAAGGAGAGTATTTCGTTTTTGTCCTTCATCAAAGCCGTTGTATCCCATACCCAGGTTGCCTTAACAGGCGGCTTTTCGGAACCCCATTTCAGCATAAGAACCGCTCCGATCACCATGCAGGGTAGCAAGGTAATCAGGATCATTTTAAGTAATGGCATCTTTCTTCGAGTTACGGGCTTAAGCACCAACAGGAACTTTCGCAGCTTTTTGATTCATTCCGGTTCCCAGCTTATGAATGTTATCCGACTCGATATCTGCAAAGGCATTACGTGTATCAATGATCGGAACTCCAATTTCGGCTAACTCATGATAGCTGAAGCTTCGATGATTGGTGATCAACACCAAGCAATCGTATTGGGAAAATGCATCTGGGTCGTATTTTACCGTCTGAACGACGTGACCTTGCTCGTCTTTGAACGTGGTTGCATACGGATCGTAATACTCGACTTTCGCTCCGCTTTTTTTGAACAATTCATAGATTTCCAAGCCGGGGGATTCACGCAGATCGTCGATATCCGGCTTATAGGACATCCCTAATAGCAGCACTCTCGAGTTGCGGATTGATTTCGCATATACATTTAAGACTTGAGCCGTTTTGTTGAGCACATATTCCGGCATATTATCGTTAATAGATTGGGCCAATTCGATAAACTTGCTATAGAAACGGAATTCTTTTGCTTTCCAGGACAAATACATCGGATCCAGCGGAATGCAGTGACCGCCGATTCCCGGCCCTGGATAAAAGGACATGAATCCGAACGGCTTCGTAGAAGCAGCTCGAATAACTTCCCACACGTCAATGGCCATTCGATCGCACATCATGGCCAATTCGTTGACGAAAGCGATATTGACGCTACGAAACGTATTTTCAAGCAGCTTTGACATCTCCGCTACTTTCGGAGAAGAAACCGGAACGACAGTTTTGACCACGTTGTTGTAAAGCATGATGCCTAGTTCTTTGCATTTCTCGGTAGTTCCGCCAATGACCTTGGGTGTATTGTACGTATTGTAATTGGGATTACCCGGGTCCACGCGTTCCGGCGAGAAGCATAGGAAGAAATCCCGGCCTGCCGTTAATCCCAGAGCCTCAAGCTCATATTCAATTAATTCTTCCGTCGTTCCGGGATATGTCGTGCTTTCAAGGACGATTAAGGCTCCGTTTTTAATATATTTCTTGATCTCATTCACAACGCTCACGATAAAGGAAGTGTCCGGATCTTGATGTTCGCTGAGCGGAGTCGGCACGCAAATGCTGATCGTATCCAATTCCCGAATGGTTTCAAATTTGTCCGTTGGTACAAATTTCCCGCTGCCCACGGCATCGGCCACCAAAGAACTTGGCACATCTTGAATATAGGACTCTCCATCAAGAAGGGACTCTACCTTACGGTTATCCAAATCAATGCCATAGACGGTAAAGCCGCCTTTCACCATTTCCATCGTTAATGGCAATCCTACATACCCTAGACCAATGACACCTACTTTCGCCGTTTTATTTTGCAGTTTTTCTTTTAAATGGTTATAAATCATATCGTATCCGCTCCTCTCAAGTTCACAATTTAATTGTTTTTAGTCAATCTCTTAATTTTCCATTCTAATTCAGAGATCGAAAGAGGTTTTGTCACGTAGTCGGCAGCCCCTGACTCATAAGCACGACTCATGTTTTTCTTGAGCTGCTTGTCCGTCAGAACAATCACCTCGCCTTCATACGAGTTAGTAGCTTGAATCTTGCGGATGAGTTGATAGCCATCGATGATAGGCAAATTCAATTCGGTAATGACGAGGCCCGGCAATTCTCGAACGAATACATTGTAAGCTTCTTGTCCATCTTTGGCCTCATATACGCGATACCCCTTAAACTCCAGCCGGGTCTTGATAAATTCGCGTACAATATCGTCGGAATCGACTATAAGAACGGATGCGGCAGTATTGGCCCCCGTAAAGAAATGAATGTTTCCTTCCTTCCCTTTGCCCCAAATCGCTTGTTGCATGAATTTCTCAATCGTAGACTTGGTCGGGTTCCCGCTCTCCGGAAAGCTGGATACAATCAATTGCCCTTGCAGCAGATGCTGATCTTGGAGAAAATCTTTTAGCACCAGTGACGCGTAATGGGTATTGCCCATGGTTCCATTGTCCAAAACCGCACACAGCACCTGATTCGGATCGTCATAGAAAAATTGGACCGAAAGAGAGGCATCGTTGTTGCTCATAAGTAATTTTGCCTGTTCGAGCGTTTTTGGGTTCATATTCGCGCAAGGAGCCACAATGACTCCGCACGAAGCGCTCTTCTTGGTTGCCAAATGAATGAATTGTAAAAGCTGCAGCGTAATTTCCTGAATGTTGTTTCGAATGACAACGGCCACATTCTCCACTCCTTTTATCTATATACTTGAAATTATTTGTTGAAATTAGTTCTAACCATCGTTCCCCACGTATTATTATTGCGGAAGAAGTCGATGTGTCCCAAGAATCTCCATAGAACGCCAACTTGACGATAACCGAGAAACATAAGGAAAGAGTAGAGCAGCATTTTATTGAGATCACTCAATTTAGGATAACGGCTAAAAGCTTTTTCCTCGATAAATAAAGCGCCAAGGCTAAGAATGAAGCAGGAGAAAAAGTTCACCAGCATAAACACAACGACTGTTTTCCAATCCGCCATATTGAGCAGCCAATAACCGATCATGGCGATTAGCCCGCTCAGACGGATATAAGGATTTAAGGTTTCAAATAGGATGTTATAAGGAATGGTTAACCACCCGAACAATTTATAACGGGGGCGGAAGATCATATGGATTCCTTCCTCGATCATGTTTTTTAAGTTACCGCGCCCCCAGCGCATTCGCTGGCTGCTTAAAATCCGGTACGTATCCGGTGCTTGTGTCCAACAAACAGCATCCGGACAGAAACCGACTTGATAAGGTATTTTGTTCTTCAAGCAATAACGATGCAGCTTGATGACGATGTTCATATCTTCCCCAGGGTATCCGCCGCGGTAGCCGCCTATGGCAATTACCTTATCCTTCTGAAAAACACCGAAGGCGCCGGATACAATGATCAATCCGTTAATGGAGCTCCAGCCGATCCGGCCGCCTAAGAACGCTTTGATATACTCAACGTTCTGGAGGGCAGGCCACATTTTTTTGGGAAATCTGATGTTTTTGACCATCCCGTCTTCTACCGTACAACTGTTAACGATTCGAACATTTCCGCCGACCGCTACCGTATCTTCAGGGTTTTCCATATACACTCTGGCGATTCTTGTCAGAGCATCTTTTTCCAAAAGTGAATCCGCATCAATCGTAGAAATCAAACCATAGTGAGAAAGGTTAATCCCTGCATTCAAGGAGTCCGCTTTTCCCCCATTTTCCTTATCAATGAAATACAAGTTTGGATATTCAGGATTGTGATAGTAACCCCTGACCATGTTGGTTTTAATATGCTTTGCAACAAAAGGCTTAATTTCTTTTAGTTGAAACTCTTCGATCATAATTTTGGCTGTGTCGTCTTTTGAGCCGTCATTAACGACGATGACCTCATATTCCGGATAATTCAAAGCCAATAAATTTCGCACATTTTCTTTAATCATTAATTCTTCGTTATATGCCGGAACTAATATGGACACCGGCGGTACGTGTTCAGAACCGGATAGCTTCCGTACGCGATTATATTTTATCCCTCTTTGCAGAGGGAAAGTATGACGAATCGACAGACCGAAGATTAAGAAATAAATGAACGTTATAATGAGGCCATAATACATGGCAAAGTAGCCGTATCCCAATAAAAAATCGCGCAAGTAGTCCATTGCTTGTTGTAAATAATATTCCATAAGCCTCATGCTTTGTTCCCTCCTAAACCTATAAGCTATACAACACGATAGATTCGTTTGTTCTTGCCTAGCGTTTTTTCGTAATGGTAGGTGAGCGAATTATATCGTGTTAGTTTATCAAGGTCATGGAGCTGTATCGAAAGAAATTTGAGTTCTTCCTCAATAAGCATCTGGAGGTATTCCCCTTGCTCTGACCCTCTTACTTCTGCAGTGACTCCGCATAATGTGGCTATGCCGTCTTCTCCAAGAAGCAATAACCCTTTTGCACTGGCTGCGGATACTCGCTTGCTTTCATCCAATAATGCGTTTTTCATGACATCGATATACGTAACCAGCTTCTGATCGGCGATCGCCCCAATCGTAAGGACACGCAGTTCATCCAGCGGATGTTGAAGCAGCTTTTGAACGACGTTTCTAGGTATAAAGTGAACGGATTTCAGGTAGATTTCCACGGCTTTAGATTGAATCATTCTGTCCTCGGAATCGATGAGACGATAGACAGCCGATGCTACCGTCGGCTCGGTATAGTCTCTCAATCCGCACAAGCCGATTTGGATATACTCATTGCTATCCCGTTGAATGAATTCAGCAAACAGCGCCCCATGGTCGATATCCGCTTCTTTAATCATGTCTACAAGCAAATCATAAAATCCTTTGTTATGGCTCAGAAAAAGCTGTACCATTTCCTTCACATCCTGCTCATCGCGAGCACATTTCGCAATCGACCGGGCGATGACAAAGAGCGAAGAATTCAGCTTATGCGTTGCGAGAAGCTGGAGTAAATCCGGAACAGCTTCCTGCACTCTCATACAGCCTAAGTGATACGCTGCATCGATTTTCACAGCATAAGAGCCTTTTTTCAAACGATCCAGATGATAGTGCACCAGTCCCAAGCGTTGGCACAGCTCCATACATTTTTCGCGAGGTGTTCCGGTAAAATTTTCGATCATATCATTCAAGCGTTCCTGCATCACTTCTTGTTCTACTTTGTTCAATGAAAACGGCGGTGCCTGCAGCGGTTCTTTTCCTGCGATATTGACCAGGACATAGGTAAGGTAATCTTTGATTTTGACCTCAAACCTGCGTTCTATTCTGGTTCTTCTCAAGCGTTTGATTTTTATGGCATAAACCGCGGCGACGAATACAACATTCAAAATAATGAGAACATACAAAAATTTGAGCGCTACTTCGATGTTGATATACACAAATAAAATCCTTCCTTTCTTCATTTATGCTCGGATACCGGTTGATTCACTTCACGCATCGCTTTTTGCATAATCGAATAACTTTGTTTTGGGCGTTCCACATACTTGACGTCGATATCTTCCCATCTTTCCCAGGTGTAAAGCGGAAGTTTCGATATCGGATAGGGATTGTTGCCTTCGAGTCCGATGACTTCCTTCGAATCGTTGCGGACGATCCATGGAACAATGCGAACGCCCTCGACTTTCTCGGATTCAAATTGTTTCGTTCCCGTATCTTTGTAACTAATGGCGCTGAGTGAGCTTGGATCACTGAATCCAAGCAGCATCCATGGAATACGAATTTCCAATACATTGCCTTTTGCCTGCCACATGGCCTTCGAATTATAGTTCGGATCTTGCGGATCACTAGTTCCTCTCAGCAAGTCTCCTACTTCGATATCGCCGAATGGATGATCGACACGGGAATCCGGATATTCGAGCAAATAATTGACGACCAATTTCCATGGGTTAAAGAGTCCGCTATCGTCCTCAAATTGTATTGGATCGTAAGCTAATATTTTTGACAGCTTGCCATAGATTCGGGTATGGAAGTCATAATTGGAGGCTATCATCATTTGCCCTTTATCCTTGTTTCCGAGTTCGATTAAGGTTTCCAATCCTTCATCCAGCGTCTTTCCTTGGAGCTGCGGCGCATGGCGGTTGCCGCCCTTTAATGTATCGAATCCTAAATAGACGGAATTTTCTGTTAAATCCAAAGGTTCAGATAACTTGGCCAAGAGATATAAATATCCTTCATCATGCGTGGCCCATATTTCATTAAAACCTTTCATTTGCATATCTAGTTTAGTCTTATCCCCATCATCGAGCTTGTCCCAGTCTGATGGATCCCCGTCAATGTGAATCACATCATCTTTACTTGGATACATACCGAGTATCCCAAAATGGGATTCGTTCGTGAGCGTGTTATACCAATAAGCCCGCCGGTCAGGAATGTCGTAGTTTAACGTGTTCCAGGTTTTCTTAAACCACTCGTCCTGCCATGTAAACAAGATCGCGCCGGAGTATCCCTCCTGATGGATTTGCCAGAACATATCCGCATCCATTTCCCCTTGTGTTTTGTCGTCGTGTCCTCCCTGATTGCGCCCCAGCATGCCTGTATGGGCAATGCCTTGTGAGGCGGGAACGCCAAATTCGGTAATCATAACCGGCATATCGTTATGGTATTCCTTCAGCTTGTGAAGATAGGTTTTGTAGCTATCCACTTCACCTTTATCATTTTTCATCGTTTGAAACGATTTGTCGAAGGTAAAGAAATCAGGGTAATACGGGTAAACGTGATAGGAGGCAAAATAACCGGCATCCCAATCTACGGCTTCGATATGCGACGGATCGACACTGACCATGTCTTCAGTTATTAAAGGCTCACCTGGATGTTCAAGCGGGTCGGTAGTCACCCAATTCGAGAATGCGATCGGATGCTGCCATCCGTGCTTAGCTTCTGTTGTGGCTGTTATGTCGACCATCTCGGCCAACCATTTTTCAAAGGGATTAGCACCAGGTTTGCTTTGAAAATGTTCTCCCTTATAATCAGCTGCACCCGAATTGTTCTTATTCGTTTTGTCCACCATCATAGGATCCCATTCTGTGCCGACGATCCATCCCATGAGATAGGGCCCTGCATTAAACACATAATTACCGCTTGCTTTTCCGGAATGCGCCTCAGCTTCAAGCTCGATATTTCCGTACACCGCTTCTACAGCCTCTCGAACCTCTTTTTCAAACTTCTGTTTTACTTTCGGGTCAAAGGCGTTTTGGCCTGCAATTAATTGTTCTTCTGGACTCCATACCCCTTGAATGAAAAAGAGCGGATTATCCTGATGCTTCTCATTGTATCTGACCAAAGCTTCGTAAAACTCCGGTTTTAGAATGGTGTACACGCGAATGACATTGGCGCCCATATCTTGAATCATTTCAAACCATCTCATATAGTCATCCCTCGAAATCTCAAGCTCGCCGGGGAAATGTCCTGGAACAGCTGCCCCCATATTGACCCCTTTGGCAAAATAAGGATTCCATGATTGGTTTTGAAATTGTTCGATTTGAGTTCCGTTCGTTTTAAATTTCACCTTATATCCTTTACCGATTTCGGTGCTTTCTACCTTTGCCACAGGCGGCATCATCCAATAAGCGACAGCTCCGCCCGCGATTATAAGAACAAGTCCTATTTTGAAAAAACCACTTTTGAATAACTTTTTCATTGCCCTCTTCCTCATGTCTGTACTCTATTTGTATATTAAAAAATTGATATATCCGATCGGCTTGATGCGTCTTCCTTTGCCCTCAATACTGTAGCATAAGGCGACAAGCCCGTTCAATAAAACCTGGGCCTATACGACATTAATAAATTTTTAGAACTCTAATAATTATTAATTGCATAACAAAAAGAACAGCCTGCGAATGCAGGCTGTTGTTGGGATTATGAAAGTCAGGATAACAGATATCAAAATTTCATAAATAGATCGTTTATCTGTATTTATGGATGGGTACTACCTAGGGTTTATGCCGGTAAATGTGGCTCTAAATCAATGTTTTCCCAGCAGTGATACACAGCACTCCACATGTAACGTGTAGATAGTGACAACAGAGACTTATTGGACAGTCCGCCCATTTTAGTAACGAAACAGCCTCCATAATCCCCTATTTCCTGTATTTTTCTAAATCTACATCCCATGCTTCTACGTCATAAGCATCTGCTTGAAACTTATCGTGATTCCCTTTGTATGCTAAATAATTCATTTTAGCAATCCAGTCATTATCATTTCTATGTATGATTTTAAAAGCAAATTTCGATTCAAGATAGCTCTCTCCCGATTTCTTTGCTTCCTTACCCTTATCATTTATTTCCATTACATAATGATATGCTTCATATCTGCTATATTTAGAAACTTCATGGAACGCTTCTTTGAAATCATAGTATTGATTAATAATATCATAGGGGATATAGTCACAAATCAATCGCATGACGTTATCAAGCTCAAGATCATGCTTTTTTTCATAATCAGAAAGATTTATCGTAACATTCGTAATGATACCATCATCGCTGTCTCCGGTAGTAACCAATAGCAAAGCATCTTCATATAAAGTTGTTCCACTCGCATTCACTACTATAGCCTTATCAAATTCCTTCCAGAAGCTCTTTGCGGCTTTATAATCTCCATAAAATTTAGGATGCTCTTTTAATGTCAAGAGTTCCATATCAGGTAAACTCTGGATTATCGTATTCTTATCGCTTATCGTATTCTTATCAGAATTCGAAGAAAAAATTACCCCAATAAATACAACAATAAACAATAGCGTTATCAGACTAGCAACTATTCCACTTTTCTTTTTTGGTATTTGCTGCACAGCAGTTGGATAAGGATTAACTTGAACTATTCGTCTATTTATCAAATCCACTCTACAATCGGGACAGACTGGCTCAAACGAATTCTTACCGCAATTAAGGCATGTTCTGGGCTTATCGCCTATCGTAACATTACAATTAGGACATTTATTACCTAAAAAAGTCGTTTCACAGCTTATACATATATTTTTAAATTCTTTTGCCCCGCAACCAGCACATTGTACAACATCATCTGCAGCCTTTGATCCACAATATTCACATTTCTTCATTCTCTCATCTATCCCCCTACAGATTCACTTAACCTATATTGTGAGTTAAAACTCAATTCATTAAGTCAACAGAATGAATCGGCTGATCTGCAATTTGAACTGGTTTAATCTATACAAACAGGTAAGTATAGCCTCCAAAAACAACTTTCGTTTGTTCGCAGGCCTTCCCTATTCCGATGACTTCACCATCTTATAGACCAATATTAGCATGTTCGTTGCCTTTGTTGGGAACATTTCTCAATCAAAACTTTATCTATTTTAAAATAATAAAGCCCGAGCGCAACTACGCCTGAGCTTCGTTGATGGGTAAATGTCCAACAAGCTATTTCCTGATAAGCAACACACAGCACTCCACATAAGGGAGTCAGGAATATCGATACGACAGATAGAGGGACCGCAACCAAAATTTTCAGGAGGAGTTGTTGCAAAAAAGTTGACGGAAAATGATTGTAAATATATGTAATTCTATATGTAACTATACTAGAGATGTTTCCAAACTAGGGAAAAATGTGTCAAGTTATGTTGACGTTATTCTGTTAAGTTGTGTATGATTTTTGAGAAAAGTAGAAATGTGAATTTCGTATTGGGGGAATGAATAGGATGAAACGAGGGTTATCTTTTGGGCTTGTGCTTATGATGTGTTTTACGCTGTTTCCCATAACTCCAACAATGGCGGCGGATGATGGGGTGATTTGGCTTGATAAGAAATATGATGTAGTAATGGACTTTAGTGAAGGTCTTGCGGCTGTTTATAGGGATGGCAAGTGGGGGTATATCGACAAAACAGGCAAAGTAGTTGTCCCAATCATCTATGATGAAGTATATGGCTTCAGCGAAGGTCTGTCGAAGGTGAAGAAAGGTTACGAGTATGGCTATATCGATAAAACGGGCAAAGTAGTTGTCCCGCTTATTTATTATATTAAAGATGACTTCAGCGAAGGACTAGTGAATGTTGAAAAAGGTTACAAGCACGGCTATGTCGACAAAAAAGGCAAAGTAGTTGTCCCGTTCATCTATGATTCCACGTTGGAATTCCACGAAGGACTAGCTGCTGTTGATAAAGGTCTCAAGAGGGGCTATATCGACAAAACAGGCAAAGTAGTTGTCCCGATCATCTATGATAGCGGAGGTTACTTCCATGAAGAGCTGGCAAGGGTTGGAAAAGAGGGACAGCGAAGCTATATCGACAAAACAGGCAAAGTAGTAATCTCGCACAATTATTATGATGCAGGGGACTTCCACGAAGGAATGGCGTGGGTTGAAAAAGGCAAAGGTATTTTCGGCTATATCGATAAAAAAGGCAAAGTAGTTGTCCCGATAGTCTATTATGCCGGATTTGACTTTAGCGAAGGCCTGGCATGGGTTAGAAAAATACATAGCAAGTATGGATCTATCGACAAAACAGGGAAAGTAGTTATCCCGCTAATCTATGATACTGCCTCGCCCTTCAGCGAAGGACTGGCGTGGGTTAAAAAAGATGGAAAGTATGGCTATATCGACAAAACAGGGAAAGAAGTTGTACCGATTATCTATGATGTTGCAGGTAATTTCAGCGAAGGACTAGTGATGGTTGAAAAAGATTACAAGCAGGGCTTTGTCGACAAAACAGGGAAAGAAGTTGTACCGCTAATCTATGATATTGTAAGTGACTTCAGCGAAGGCCTTGCGGCTGTTTATAAAGATGGCAAGAACGGCTATATCGACAAAAAAGGCAAAGTAGTTGTCCCGCTAATCTATGATAATACATCGCCCTTCAGCGGAGGAGTGGCGCGGGTTGAAAAAGATGGCAGGTACGGCATTATGTCAAACCCATTGACCAGGGCTTCCTCAGCAGTCGCTGAAAAACCCTCTGCATGGGCGGCAGAGCAAGTCCATGCGGCGATAGCGGCAAATCTCGTGCCCCAAGACTTTCAAACGAGGTATACGCAAGCAACAACACGTGCCGAGTTCGCTGCACTTATCGTTGCTTTGTATGAGAAAACGACTGAAGCAGAGATCACCAAGCGGACGAAGTTCACTGATACGACCGATAGTAGTATAGAAAAAGCAGCGGGGATCGGTGTTGTTTCGGGGGTTGGAGACAACAACTTCTCGCCAAATACAGTGCTTACACGTGAACAAGCGGCGACTATGCTCACTAGGCTTGCGAATGTCATCGGGAAACCTCTGACCAAACAAGCGGTTACCTTTGCGGACAAGGTAAGCATTTCCTCATGGGCACTTGAAGCAGTGGGACAAATGCAGGTAACGGGTATCATGGGTGGTATCGGCGACAATACCTTTGCGCCAAAGAGTCCGTACACAAGAGAACAGAGCATTATTACCATCCTGCGGTTGTACGATGCGGTGAAATAAACCATCCACTCGGCTTCTTCGTTCCGGCGTATTGAATTAATACACAAAGAAAACTTGGGCTTTGCCAAGCCTTGGCGCAGGCGATTGCCTAGTTGCCCTTGTGCATGCAGGGGCTGTCCAATAAGCCCTAAAAAGGTAAAAGCAGATGGCGAAAAACGAAAGTTTTAACTCCACCTGCTTTTTTGATCTGGTGAGATATTACGGACTCGTTTGATTGATTGGCAGACTAACCTACCATCTGCATTCAAGGTCGCTTTCCAATCACCAGTTATATCAATCACCAGGCCCCCGGCTCAATTGCCGGGGGCCTGGTTTTACTAATCGATTTCAGCTTTATTTACTTGCGAACTCTAGCGCTCTAAGCAGAACGACCACCGACTCGGCTCTTGTTGCCGTTTGATTCGGAGCGAACTTGTTGCCGCCAACGCCTTGAACGAGCCCGTTCTCAACTGCCGCTGCGACTGCCGCACTAGCCCATGCCGGGATCTCCGCGTCATCCGCAAATACAGTTGTTGCCTTGGAGTTGTCGGCGAAACCAAGCGCATTCACGATCATCGTCACCATCTCGACGCGGCTGATCTTCGCGTTCGGTCTGAAGCTGCCATCGGAGTAGCCTTTCACGATTCCAGCTTGCACAGCTTGAGCGATGCCTTGTTTCGCCCACGAGCCGATGGCTGCCTTATCGTTAAACTCCAGCTCGGCTCCGTTTCCTTGCAAGTTCAGCATGCGAGCCAGCATGACTGCAAACTCGGCGCGGGTAACCTCGCTCTTCGGCTTGAACGTGCCGTCAGCATAGCCGCTGATAATGCCCTTAGCCGCTGCAAGTTTAATACTTGCTTCCGCCCAGTGGCCTAGAATGTCGCTAAATTTGACTTCAACGTTCTCTTCAGGCTTAGTTTCCTCTTCTTCTGTTGCCGGATCACTTACATTCACAATGCAAGTTGCAATCATATTTCCATCTGTTGTTGTTACTGTAATTATTGCTGTGCCGCTGCCTTTTGCTACAACTCTACCTGTACGATCAACAATTGCAACATTTTCGTTGCTGGATTTCCATGTCACCTCCATAAGGTCAGCATTACTTGGCCTAATAGCTGCTGTCAGCTGAGATTCATCGCCAATCTTCAGTTCCAATGTCTGCTTATCAAGACTTACACCTGTAACATGTATCGGAACATGTATCACTTTTGCTGGTATTTTTGCGGCAATAAATCTTGCTACAGCACTTTTTAAGTTTACAGTTGCGCTATCAATCTCTTCCTGGGTCTTTGCATCCGCTTTGGCAGTTAATGCAGCTGTTATTGCAGCTTCCAAGGCATCCTTTGCACTTTGAGGATACTGCCCGGGCTTTGTACCGATTGCTGCTGTGTCTCTTAAATCTGTAGCTATTTGTATTTGATTATCCAATTCAGTTGTATCAATTGACTCTGATGGTTCACTTACAGTTACAACAGAGGTTGCCGTTTTATTTCCATCCTCAGTTGTCACTGTGATAACAGCTATACCCTCTGCTATCGCTGTAACCTTACCGGTGTTATCAACTGCTGCAATTCCATCATCGCTTGATGTCCATGTGACATTCTTGTTAGCTGCTCCTGATGGAGTGATAGTCGCCTTGAATTGGTAAACACCGCCTACGTTTAGTTGAAGCGTTTCTTTATCAAGGCTCACTTCCTCGACTTTAACATTCGGATCCGGTATTTGCGCAGCCTTAAAGCTTTCTACTGCGACTTTCAAGCCTTCCACTGCACGATCAATCTCTTCCTGGGTCTTTGCATCCGCTTTGGCAGTTAATGCAGCTGTTATTGCAGCTTCCAAGGCATCCTTTGCACTTTGCGGATACTGCCCGGGATTTGTACCGATTGCTGCCGTGTCTCTTAAATCTGTAGCTATTTGTATTTGATTATCCAATTCAGTTGTATCAATTGTCTCGGATGGCATGCTTACAGTTACAACAGAGGTTGCTGTTTTATTTCCATCCTCAGTTGTCACTGTGATAACAGCTATACCCTCTGCTATTGCTGTAACCTTACCGGTGTTATCAACTGCTGCAATTCCATCATCGCTTGATGTCCATGTTACATTCTTGTTAGCTGCTCCTGATGGAGTGATAATCGCGTTTAATTGGTAAACACCGCCAACGTTTAATTGAAGCGTTTCTTTATCAAGGCTCACTTTCTCGACTTTAACATTCGGATCCGGTATTTGTGCAGCCTTAAAGCTTTCTACTGCGACTTTCAAGCCTTCCACTGCACGATCAATCTCTTCCTGGGTCTTGGCATTATCCTTTATAGCCGATGCAATTGTTACTGCAGCAGTTAAGGCATCTATTGCCTCTTGTGGATACTGCCCAGCTTCTGTACCAACCTCAGCATTATCCATTAGTTCCACAGCTGCTACTATAACGCTGTCCAATGCAGTTGTATCAATTATTGGCAATTGAGTGCTTTCATTTGACGGAATACTTTCGTCGCTCAGCCTGTTCAATGCAGTCACAACATAATTGCTTGTTGGTTTTCCTGTATGATCAATATAGCTTTGCAGACCTGTCTCACTCTTACGAACTGTAGCAATCAATTTAACAGGATTGTTAATGTTTACAGCCTCATTATCTTCAAAACGATAAACGGCATAATATGCTGTGTTTTCATCATTATCCTGCCAGCTAATTGTATGGCTCCCGTCTTCGAATGCTGCATTTACTAATACCGGAGCCTCAGGTGCAACTCCACCCTTCCAAGGCATTGCCGGCATAAGGGCTTTGGTCGCCCATAAGTCATTCTTAATAAGTGATGCAGCAGAATTAGCATTAGGCGAATTAGCTTTAAATGAGTTATACGTAAAGATCATCGTACCGTCTATATTTGGATTTGCAGCATTGAACTTAAGCTGACGTGCAATTTCTTGATCGCCAACACCTTCGGTAGTCCAATATTTATCAGTAGCTGCTTCCTTAGGATCTAGCCAGTACAAACCTACACCCATATATAGCTGTGTTTTTACATCAGGGTTGTTTTTAAGCAAATCAGACCACCATGATGAAACAACTCCATACCCTGCAGCTGAATTTGCAAATGTCCAGTACACCTGTGGGGTTATATAGTCGATGATTTCTTCTAAAACCCACTTCTTAGTATCTGCATAAGCACGGTCATAGTTTGGTATTCCGGCCGAAGTTTCAGAACCATCCGGATGTCCGTCTTTAATGTTGCCCCATACACCTGCCGGGCTAATCCCAAATTTAACCCACGGTTTTTCTGCGTTTATTCTATTATGCAGATTTTTAACCAGTGTATATGTGTTATTTCTGCGCCAATCCTCAATCTTCGGAAACTCCGTTTTGTCGGCATAGGTATCATATGTGCTCTGATCACTATAACCGGCATCAAAACCGCCATTGCTGCCAACATAGAAATAATCGTCAAAGTGTATTCCGTCAATATCGTAATTCTCAACTATTTCCATAACGGAGTCTTCAACATATTTCGCAGCTTCTGGAATTCCCGGGTCAAGGACAAAGCGGTTTGTGCCAACCTTTACCCATTCCGGATGCTTGGCATAGATACTATCAGGCACCTTGCTGAGCATATCTCCTACTGCCTTTAAGTCCGATAAAGGCTTTCCTGATTCGTCCTTATACATGGCCGCCGGCATGGAAACTCGGTATGGGTTAGCCCACGCATGCAGTTCGAGATTTCTCTTGTGCGCTTCTTCAATTGCGAATTCCAACGGGTCAAATCCCGGATCAACATCCTGTTTTCCAGTCAGCCAGTATGACCATGGAGCAAGCTCTGATTTATAAAATGCATCTGATGTCGGCCTTACTTGGAACATCACTGCATTGGCGCCTGTTTCTGCAAGATCATCAAGAATTTTTATAAGGTCTGCTTTTTGCGCCGCCGCACGAGCTTGTGTGTCTTCAATCTTCCATGAATCTGTTGATGGCCAGTCAATATTAACAACAGTGCTTATCCAGGCAGCACGCATCTCACGTTTGTTTACCGGTGTTTCCTCTGGAACATGATACTTATCCCATGGAGCTGCTATTCGTGCTGCAAGATATTTTGCTACTTCTGTCTTTAATGCGGCTACAGCCACATCAATAGCATCCTGGTCAGCATGAATATCGCCTAAAACTACTTGTGCTGCTGCAATTGCGGTTGTAACAGCGGTTTTTGCATTTTGCGGATACTGTCCGCCAAGTGTCCCTACTACGGTTGAATTAACCTTAGCCTGTGCATCTGCAATAGCCTCAATCAGTTCAGTTTTATCAACATCTAATGGAACCATTGCATCCTCAAAAGCCTTAATTGCAGGATTTAGATCGTTTAATATACGATCAATATCTGACTGAGTTTCTGCATCAGCTTTATCAGTTGTTGCAGCTGTTATTGCCGATAACAAATCATCAATTGATTGTTGCGGATATTGTCCGGGTTCTGTTCCTGCAACTGCTCCATCATGCAGAGCTTTAGCCTTTGCTATCGCAGCATCTAAATCAATTGTCACTAAAGGCGAAACCACCATTCCGTCAAAATCAGCAACAGCTTGTGCTAATGCAGTTTTTGCCGCCTCAACATCTCCTTGTGTTGCGCCTGCATTGTTATATACTGTGTTTGCTGCATCTATCGCAGCTTGCAGTGCTGCCTTGGCTCCGCTTTGATACTGTCCTGGCAGTGCTCCTTCAACTGCAAGATCATGCTTTGCCTTTGCGGCATCTATCGCAGCTTTTAAACCCTGAATATCAATTAGCGGAATTTGTGAAGTTTTAAAGGTATTAACTGCAGCATTTAATGTTTCTGCTGCAAGATCAATATCTGACTGTACTGTGCTGTTTACCAAAGATTGTGCAGCAATGAGAGCATCATTCAAAATTGCTGTGGAGCCTATAGGGTACTGGCCTCCCTGTGTCCCTTCCACTGCGCCAAGAAGCAGGGATTTTGCAGTTGCAATCGCTCCTATCAGTCCTGTTTTATTTAATGTTGCAGCCGGAGCAACATTATATATTGCAGTAAGGTCGTCAATGTAGATCGTACTGTTTACTCTGCCAGCAGCAGAGGTTTCAACTAATCCAGGCATAATATTTAGTAAAAGGCCCGTTGATGCATTAAAAGTTGCTTGTGGCACATCATAGGTTACAAAATTCCAGCCTGATTTCATCACGGAATTGGCTGGTAAGAAATTGGCAGTTGTGGCTGAAGAACCGTCTGCCTTTCTTATTTCTGCACGTAAGCTGAAAATCGTCTCATCATTACCATAAAGCCAAAAACCAATTTTGTTCGGTGTATTCTCTCCGGTAAATTTCAATTTTTGGTTAGGGTAGGATGCCCCTTTTACATAAGCACTGGCTGTCCCGGTAGTTCCCGCAAAATTATAATCAATCTTAAATGATCGATTTCCGTCTTTCACATAATTGGGATCATTATTATATGAAATAGTGGGCTTAGTGCTTCCTCCATCATTAATCCAGTCAACGATGCTCTTTCCGCTGCCATGGTCTTCATAGTCCTCTATGATTTGATGTCGCTCGCTTACAATCTGTGCAGCAATATATGCCTCTACTGCTGAGTTAAGCAAATCGGTAGCACTATAAAGATCTGCCATAACGGCTGCAGGATTGTTCATAACGCTAGCTGCAGCATCAATAGCAGCATTAAGCCCCGTGCGCTCTGATAAAGGATACTGCCCGTGGCCTGTACCGGCAGTTGTGCTGTCATAAAGGCTTTGCGCAGCTGCAATTGCCCCACTTATTTCTGCTGTATCCTTTGTTTCGCTTCCATAAACAGCCACAAGATCATCGATATAAATGGTGCTGTCCACCTTATCATTGGATGATGTGGCAACGATACCGGGCATAAGCGTTATAGTAAGGCCCGTAGTTTGATAGGACGGAGCCACCGTGTACTCCAGATACTTCCATCCAGTAAAATTCAGCGTATTAGAAATGTTTTGATTTGTATTAGTGGAACCAGCAGTAATTCCTGAACGGAACTCTGCCCTTAGAGCAAAAGTTGTAACATTATTTCCATATACCCAGAAGCCTATCTTTTGCGGTACTTCCCCGGGTTTAAACACAAGGCCCGTACCTTGGTTCGGTCGAACATAAGCGCTTGCAGTACCTGCAACCTTGGATAACTTATAGTCAACCTTCAAGGAACTATTTCCACTATGCTTTATAGCGGTATCGTAGGACAAAGTTGGCGGTGTGCTGCTGGCACTGTCGCCTGTCCACTTAATCATGCTCTGGGCAGCACCGCTGTTAACAACCCCATTTTCAAAGTCGTCCAGCACTATGACTGCAGCAACTTCAACTGTAGCTGTAACATTAGTGGATGTACCGTTTATTGTTCCTGTAACCGTAAATCTGTGTGTTGTTAAGCAGTCAACAGCCGGATCCACAATTGGCCAAGTTACTAAAACAGTGTCCTTCGTGCCATCATCATAGGTTACCTTAACGGTATTTGGAAGCTTTGGTGCTACGCCGATACCTGTCTTCACATATACCGGATCAATGCTTACTATGTTTACAGCGCTTTCAACAGTTACCGCAGCTTCTACCTTCATTGCGGCACCTTCAACTGTTCCCTTTACGGTAAAGTCATTAATACTAGCGTAGTTTTCTGCCGGAATATCATCCCAGACTACTGCTACACTTGAGCTTGTACCGTCAGTGTATGTGGTATTAACGCTAGGGGGAAGTATTGGAGGTATTCCCACCCGAGTTGTAACAGCTATGGGCGCATATAAGTTAACTGCCGGATATACGATATAATTGCCTTCTGCTTTTAGATTTGTTCCATCAACTATTCCCTGTATGCCTTTCACACTTGGATTTCTGTATTCATCGAAAGGTGCGGCGTTTTTGTAATCTTCAGGATCCGGTGTTTCCCATATAACAGGAAGTGACGAAACTGTACTGTCTGTATATATGACATCTACAGTAGCTGGAAATACCGGAGCAGTATTTTGTTCTGTTCTTACAATTACAGGATTAATATATTTTATAGCCGGTGCAACAACTGAAACATGTGCTGTTACAGTCATTTCTGTTTGTGTTCCGTTAGCATGAATAACTTTCCCGGTTACATCAAAGCTATTTCCGGCAGCGGAATAAAGATTAGGGTCAGTTATCTTGTCCCACTTTACCATCATATTAGCCGGAGAACCTGATGTCATGTTAACCTTTACGGATAACGGAAGAACCGGGGCTGTACCGGCTGCAGTAGTAATGTCTGCATCGATTGCACTAACCGGTGTCGGTGCATTTGGCGAGCTCTCGTTCTGGAGGCGGTCAAGTGCAGTGACTACATACTGTACCTTGCTTGGATCTGATATAGCTGTATCGGTATAACTTGTTATATCTTTACCGTCACTATCAACAGCCTTACCAACAACTGCAATTATTTTTGTTGAATCTGATGTATCAAGATTTTCATTCTGTGCAAATCTATAAATCGCATAATATGCTGTGCTGCCTGTTTCATCATTAGATGTCCATGTTACTTGTGTAACGCCATCTACAGCCTCGGCAGTAACGTTTGTGGGCATCGCTGGAGCAACGCTGCTCTTCCAGGTTGATTTTGGAGCTATAGCCTTATTCACCCAAGCAGTCCTTACTCCCTCTTCTACAGCTTCCTTTTTATAAATTCTTGAACCTGGAACAATATTGCTGCCCTGGTAAAGGAATGAACCATCGATCCCCCGGCCTGTAATATCACTCCTATAGTTTGTATTGAGTTGTATCTCCCTGATTATCTCCTCTTTGGCATAGGGATCCAAAAATCCTGTTTCAGTTGGATTGGTTGTATCATTTACCCTATACAATCCCATACCCATATAAAGCTTTGTATTGGGATTTGTAAGGTGATCCGCCCACCATGTTGCTATGACACCGTAGGGAGCCACATCACGGCCAAAGGGCCAGTAAACCTGTGGGGTCAGGTAGTCAATCAGCCCCTCGTTCCCCCATCTTAACGTATCTGCAAAGGCCCTATCGTAGTTTGGTCCGCCACCTGCAGTTGGAGAACCGTTAACATGCCCGTCTTTAATATTGCCCCACATACCAGCAGGGCTTATTCCAAACTGTACCCATGGTTTTGCTGAACGTATTTTTTGGGAAATATCGCTGATTAGCTTGTATGTATTATTTCTTCGCCAATCGCCTATGTCTGTAAAACCGCCCTTATACTTTTCAAATGTAGCTTTGTCATCATAATCATAGGCTTTACCCTCATGGTAGAAATAGTCATCGAAATGAACGCCGTCAATATCATACTTATTAACAACTTCCATAACGCTATCCGCTATCCATGCTTGTGCTTCAGGTATACCTGGATCTACTACATACACACCATCATAGGCTTTTTTAATCCAATCAAAATGAGTGTTGAAAATACTCTTTGGCAGTGCTTTGAGTTGAGCAACCATTGCATCATTTACCGCAGTTGCAGCACGATAAGGATTAAACCATGCGTGCAGCTCTATTCCACGCTTGTGCGCTTCATCTATTGCATATTCAAGCGGGTCAAAGCCTGGATCACCGCCTGGTGTCCCTGTCATAACTGTAGACCAGGGAACTAGATCAGATTTATAAAGCGCATCGGAAGATGGGCGAACCTGAAACATAACTGCATTCAGATTGCTAGCAACTGCCGCATCCAAGATATTGCTTAGTTCTTGCTTTTGCTTTTCCACCCTTGCTGCAGTATCAGTGATAGCTAACGATGCTGAGGATGGCCAGTCTGAATTGTAAACGGTTACAATCCAGGTCGCACGCATATCTTCCTTCTTGGAAACATCCGAGTTTAAGAACTGTTGATAGGGTGTCCAAGCATCTGAATCTGGAGGAGTAACCCCCGCCGCTGAAACGTGAATAGCAGGTAACATGGATGTTAGCATGAATACGATAAGCATCCGGCTGCATATTGCTTTACAACGCACTAATAAACGATTCATTTTCACTGCTCCTTTTATTAATGTTGGTATTTCGCTCCAAGCCACTGAACAGATTCGCCTTATTTCTTTTCCCATTCCTCCCTATAGGTAATTTTCCTCCTGATTTCTCTCTGTTTCACAAGATCTTAACTTCGACAGCTTAATATCGCACAGTAATATCGCACAGTGTTTCCTATCTGAATATTATACAAATTCGAATGTTTCGTCAATAAATTTCACAAATACATTTTATTGTGAAACTTTATTTCGACATAAAACTATAATATGACTCACTCTTCTCTGAAGAACGCGGCATCCGTTACGGCCGTGTTCCTGATAACCAAAGCGGTAATTATAAATAAACTGGAAAAAGATAAAGGTCCTGCCTGCAGGCATGCCTGATTTGGGCGGCATGATGTAAGAAAGGCTGCAAAGCCGTGCGGGGCAAAGGTTTCTCCTCAGAGAAACCCGGATTGCCTACATTTTGCATACCGTACAAAATAAAGACCCCTAAGAGTGATGAAAATTACTCTCCGCATGAATTAAGACCATTCAAATACGTGGAAAATGACGAGTAATGAAAAGTAAAATTTTTTCTTTCACATTGGCTCTACAGGATCTCTGCATAAGAAAAGCCCAAGCGCTAACACGCTTAGGCTCAAATATAGAAGGTAAATGCGGCTCTGTTATATGACTTCCTTACGAGCGACACACAGCACTCTACATGTCTGGAGTACTGCAACACAAATAAAAGGAATACAAAAAAAACGGCACCTCTGCCGTTCTTGATTTAAAGTATGGTGGAGCTAGGCGGAATCGAACCGCCGACTGATCGCTGCCAGCGACCTGTTTTCCCCCTAAACTATAGCCCCTTATTTAGTTTGTGACCCAATTCGACAACTTGAGTTAAGCCCCCAATTTATCTTATGCTCGTTTCCATCCCTCGGATTGTGTGAGCAATACAAGATGGATTCCCAGCTGAGCTATGGCCCCATAATAATTTAGCGACAAGATAGATCATACCATGGCAGGAAAGCGATGTCAATTGCCATTTGGCGGGCACCGAGCCATTCCACCACCTGATAGGCTTCAATAAGAGAAGCAGGGAGAAACCAACGCTCCCCCTGCCCTTCTCGCACAGAATCTCTCGCGCGCTAACCCTTATCCCCGCCATTAAGCGGATGCTTATGCAGCAAGCTGTTGAGCTCCTTCATGAACATGTCGATGTCCTTGAATTGACGGTAGACGGATGCGAAGCGGACGTAGGCCACTTCGTCGACCGGATAGAGCTGGCTCATGACGATGCCGCCGATCTCGCTGCTGTCGACCTCTGCATGTGCTGTCGTGCGAAGCTCCTTCTCCACCTCGGAGACGATTACTTCCAGGCGCTCGACTGGCACAGGGCGCTTCTCGCAGGCGCGAATGAGGCCGCGAAGAATTTTGTCGCGGCTGAACTCCTCGCGGCTGCCGTCTTTTTTGATGACGATTAGTGGCGTCTCTTCAATCATCTCGAACGTCGTGAAGCGGCGATTGCACTTCTCGCACTCCCTGCGGCGGCGGATGGACTTGTTTTCGTTGGCTGGACGAGAGTCCAATACCTTGGTTCCCGCATAGTCACAATACGGACATTTCATAGTGATATCCTCCCTTCAACTTACTGTTTCATCAGATTGTATCCTTACACGTTAACTCCATCCATGAAATCCCATTCGTTTCCTGTAATGAACTTTGGAATATCGCACATAATACAGTTACCAACCGCAAGGAGGTGAACAACAATGAGTCAATCCCGCAGCAGCAACCAATTGGTAGTGCCGCAAGCGACTGCAGCTCTGGACCAACTGAAATATGAAGTTGCACAAGAGCTGGGTATCGCGATCCCACAAGACGGCTACTATGGTAACATGGCAACGAGAGACGCAGGCTCCATCGGGGGTTCCATTACCCGTCGCCTGGTTCAAATTGCTGAACAATCCCTAGCCGGCACAAAATAATGATTCATCTGTATGAATAACGAAAGTCTTGGAGTAGCTTGTCCAGAAGAGACAAGCTCTCCAAGGCTTCCTTAACGTTCAATGGTCATATACGTCCTAGAAACGGGGATACAAATCTTTGTACTTATTATAATAGTAAAAGACCCGTTGTACATAATGCCGCGTCTCGCCAAACGGGATATCTTTTACGCTATCCATGCTCCCGTCCCAGCTTCCAGCCTCCAGCCACTTGCGCACATTGCCAGGTCCGGCATTGTATGCAGCCACGGCGGCCACAGCATTTTGCTCGAATTGCACATGCAAGGAATTCAAATACCAAGCTCCAACCTCGATACTTACATCCGCCCGGTGACGCAATATGTCATCATCCACCTTGGCGAATCCCGCCTTCTCCACGACCCAATGCGCCGTGTCCGGCATAATTTGCATTAATCCCAAAGCGCCCTTCCTCGACTCGCGGCCCGTGACGTAATTGGATTCCGCCCGTATAATCGCTGCGATCAGATGAGGCTCCAGATCGTAATTCGATGCGCTTGCCCGTATATCTTCCTTATAATAAACCGGATACATCCATGAGGCCAACCAATCTGATTTCAGAAAAAGAATGGCGAGCAGAGCTAGTACCAACACTAGAGCGTACCGTTTCTTCATCCGCAGTCTCTTCATCTGGAAGTCCTGACCAGACGATTCCATAACGCAACAACCTGCTCCTGCGTCTCCTCCGTCGTCCCGCTGTTGTCAATAATCCAGTCCGCACGCTTTCGCTTCTCTTCGATATCCATCTGCAAGGAAACTCTGCGCCGCGCTTCTTCCTCATTCATCCCATTGCGATCCATCAGCCGCTTGACCTGAAGCTCGGGAGGAACATAGACCACAAGTATGCCTTCGTATAGATCAGCTTGCTTCGTCTCGTACAGTAGCGGCACATCTCCAATGACCAATCCTTCAGGCTCTGCTTCCGCATACGTATGTATTTGCTCCCACATTCGCTTGCGCACAGCCGGATGCGTGATCGCCTCCAGCTTGGCCAACAAGTCCGGGTCCTTGAATACAATGTTGCCCAGAGCAGTGCGGTCCAGCGTGCCGTCAGGCTGCAAGACAGCTTGTCCGAAGAGAGAGGCGATCGCCTCTAGCGCCGGCTCTCCGGGCCGCACGATCTCGCGCGCGACCGCATCGGCATCCACAAGCCGAGCGCCAAGAGCGACGAGCATACGCCCGACTGTGCTCTTCCCGCTGGCGATTCCGCCGGTCAAACCAATGATCATTGCGACCACCTCCATTTATAACAGCTTCATAATGCCTATCATAATCAATAATATACCCGGCACATACGACAGCACATGCATGCCTTTCCTTGCCGCGAACCGCATGCCGATCCGTGTGCCTGCAACCAGGAACAATGCGCCCGCTGCCGCAATGACTAACGGCGTCAGAAGCGGCGGAAGCCCTAGCAGCGCAGCACCTAGACCAGCGCCGAATGCATCCAGCGACAAAGCTACACCCAACATTACGGCTTCGGATGAAGAGATCGTACCCGACCGGTCGACGTCCGCCGCCTGCGGCGTACGCAGAATCTGAATGACCAGTCCCAGCCGCTTCAGCTCCAGCTTCAGCACTTGGGCCGTCTCTGCAGCTGCAGCAATTCTGGCAGGCTCGTTCGCCGCTCCAATACCCTCAGCCGCAGGTTCCAGATCATCATTGCTTTTGCCCCGCACCAGTTGAATCAATGCCCAGCAGCCGATCGCGATCAGTATGGTGGCGCCGATAAGAGAAGCGGCAGATTCCGAAATATACTTGCCGATCCACCCACCAGCTTGCATGGAGAGCCCGATAATCAATCCGGAGCAGCATGCGATAATGAACACCGACAGGAAAGGGATACGAATTTTCCTGAGGCCATAGGTCACGCCGACGCCAAATCCATCCAAGCTAACGGCAAAAGCAAGCACGACCAGCGATATCAAATGTGCAATCAACGTAAAGCTCCTCCCCGCATGAGCAGATGACTGTTACATGGTCAGGTCCAACGGGACGGACCAGCGACAGGGCATCCGCCTATCGTTCGTAACATCATCATATGCGGGGGTTCCGCTGCGGTGCACAGATAGCGGCAAATTGAACTATGACTTAACCGTCGTTGCTTCCTTCATCGGCTGACACTTCGTACAGATATGCGTACCTCTGCCGCCCACGACAAACTTGTGCAGCGGCTTGCCGCAGCTATTGCAAGGTTCGTTCTTTCTTCCATATACAAGGAATTGATGCTGGAACATCCCCATCTCGCCTTGTCCGTTCACATAGGACTTGATAGACGAGCCTCCTGCATCTATCGCCCGCGCAAGCGTGGAGCGAATCGCTTCATGCAATCTCTTCCATTCTGCCCCGGTCAGACTGCCCGGCGACCTCTCCGGATGGATGCGCGCCAGGAACAGCGATTCATCCACATAGATATTGCCGAGGCCGACAATCAGCTCCTGATTAAGCAGCAGGGGCTTGATCTTGGTCGTACGCTTCTCCAGCTTGTTCTTCAGCACATTCACTGTAAAAGCTTCGTCCAGCGGCTCGATGCCCAGCTTGTTCAGCGGCGGCAACGCAAGCTCCTCGCCCGTCTTAAAGATATGCATCGTGCCGAATTGCCGGACATCTTTGTAGCGGAGGTCCGTTCCGTCATCGAAGTGGAACATGACATGGGTATGCAGCTCTACCGGTTCATCGGACGGATAGACGCCGTAACGCCCTTCCATCCTAAGATGCGACACCAGCACCAGTCCGTCCAGCACGATCCGAAGGAACTTTCCTCTGCGTTCTACCGTTTGAATCGTATGGCCGACGAGGGCGTCCGCGAATTGCTGCGGTTCCTCAGGCCGTTGTATAATGCGTGGCAGCTTGACGGTGACGGATTTGATCCGTTTGCCCGCGACAAGCTCCATTAATGTTCGTCTAACCGTCTCTACCTCTGGCAGTTCAGGCATGTCTCCTCACCTCAACAACCATTATACTGCATTCAGGCCTCATTCGCCTTATATCAGCCCTACTTCGCCTCGTACCAATTATCTCCGAAGCTGACGTCCGCCTTCAGCGGCACGACCAGTTCAAGCGCATTCGACATCACTTCAGGCAGCAGCGTCTTCATCAGCTCCAGCTCATCCGGCGGTACCTCGAATACCAATTCGTCATGTACTTGAAGCAGCATGCGGCTCTTCAGGCCGCGCTCGCGCAGCGCTTCATCCATTTGCACCATCGCTAGCTTGATAATATCGGCGGCGGTACCTTGGATTGGTGTATTCATCGCCGTCCGCTCAGCGAACGAACGAAGATTGAAATTAGAAGCCTTGATCTCCGGCAAGTAGCGGCGGCGGTCCAGCAACGTCGTCACATAGCCGTCGCGCTTCGCCTGGGCTTTGATATTGTCCATATAATCGCGGACACCCTTGAATACGCTGAAATACTGCTCGATAAACTGAGCTGCATCCTTGCGCGTAATGCCCAGATTCTGAGACAAGCCGAAGTCGCTGATGCCGTATACGATGCCGAAGTTGACGGCTTTGGCGGAGCGGCGCATATTACTGTCCACTTGTTCCGCCGTTACGCCGAACACATCCATCGCTGTCTTCGTATGAATGTCCATATCATGGATGAACGCTTCCTTCAGGTTCTCGTCATCGGAGATATGAGCGAGTACACGCAGCTCGATCTGCGAATAGTCGGCTGCCAGAATCGTCCAGCCCGGCTCGGACGGCACGAACGCCTTGCGGATTTGACGGCCTTCCTCCAGCCTGATCGGAATGTTCTGCAGGTTAGGGAACTGGCTGCTCAGGCGCCCAGTCGCCGCGATCGTCTGGCGGTAATACGTATGCACCTTGCCCGTTTCCTCGCGAACCTCCTTCAGCAAGCCTTCCACGTATGTGGATTGCAGCTTCGAGAGCTGGCGGAAATGCAGGATCAGCGGAATGATGTCATGGTACGGAGCAAGCTCCTCCAATACTTCCGCGTCGGTCGAGTAGCCCGTTTTCGTTTTCTTTTTCGCCGGCAGACCCAGCTTCTCGAACAGAATCTCGCCCAACTGCTTTGGCGAGTTGATATTGAACTCCGTACCCGCCAGCGTGTAGATTTCGCCCATGATACGGGATAGCTGCGACTCCAGATCCTTGCCCAGCTCCTCCAGCACACCCTTCTCAACCTTGATGCCTTGATGCTCCATGCCGGCAAGCACGCGGGAGAGCGGATGCTCCAGATCAAAGTACAGCTTGCTCATGCCTCTGTTCTTCAGCTCATCCGTCATAATCGGCACCAGCCTTCTGACCGCATCCGCCTTCAGCGCCAGATGGCGGTGAAGCGTCTCAGCGTCAGGTACCTTGAACTTGGCGCCTTTGCCATAGACGGATTCGTCAGACGGCACGCCGCTCAGTCCTTGGCGGTCATGGATTGCGCTTAGAGACAGCGCGCTATCCGTCGGATCGAGCAGGTACGCGGCGAGCTGGACGTCGAATGCCGCGCCGCCAAGCGCAAGGCCGCTCCAGCGCAGCGCCAGCTCCGCCTTATGCGTGTCGAAGCCATACTTCGGCTTGCCTTCGTCCGCCAGCCATTCGCGGAAGCCGTCTGCTCCCGAACCTTTGACCGTCTCCATTGACAGGACAAACACTTCATCCTCCGTTGCAACCGCTAAGCCGAGCAGGTTTGCGTGATGCGGATTCTCGCCAATCGCTTCGATATAGAGGCCATGCTTGTCCGACGCCAGCAGCACCTTCGTCAGCCGCTCCAGCTCACCGGAATCGCCCTCCGCCACAACGGTAATGTTCAGCTCCGCAATTGCCGCCTTGGCCTCGGACTCTGTCGCTCCGCTATCCGAGCTTAGCGACAGCTTCTCAATCAGCGACTTGAATTCCAGCTTGCGGAACGCTTCGCCAAGCTTCTCGTTTTCGTAGCCATTCCAGCGCAGCTCCTCTGTGCCCCGCTCCAGCGGCACCTCGCGGAAGATCGTCGCCAGTTTTTTGCTCATAATGGCATCGTCCTGGTGATTCTCCAGGTTCTCCTTCAGCTTGCCTTTAAGCTTGTCCAGATTGCCGAGCACATTCTCTACCGAGGCATATTCATGCAGGAGCTTAAGCGCCGTCTTCTCGCCTACGCCCGGTACGCCGGGAATATTGTCGGACGTATCGCCCATTAGCCCCTTCAGATCGATAATCTGGAGCGGCACGAGACCGTATTTCTCTTGAATCGACTCCGGCGTATACAGCTCCACCTCGCTGACGCCCTTGCGCGTCACAGCAACGGTAACGCCGTCCGAGGACAGCTGCAGCATATCTTTGTCGCCAGTCACAACGATCGTCTTCACGCCGTTCTCATCCGCTTGCTTCGTCAGCGTGCCAATAATGTCGTCGGCCTCATAGCCGTTCAGCTCGAACTGTGCAATCCCGAAGGCAGTGATCAAGTCCTTCAATACCGGGAATTGCTCCGACAGCTCAGACGGCGTCTTCTGACGGCCGCCTTTGTATTCGCTATAGCCTTCATGACGGAACGTCACCTTGCCTGCGTCGAATGCGACCAGCACATGCGTCGGCTTATGTTCTTCCAGCAGCTTCAGCAGCATCGTCGTAAAGCCAAAAATCGCGTTCGTATGCTGGCCAGCCGAATTGGTTAGCGGCGGCATGGCAAAGAACGCGCGGTATGCAATACTATTCCCGTCAATCAACATCCATTTATCCATATAAAGAAGAAGCACCCCGTTTCATCAAAGCTAAATATCCTATTCCCTATCATACCACAAAATGGGCTCTTCCCAAGCATCGTCGACCTGACTTGCCTGGAAAAAGCCCTTCTTTTAGGCCGGAAAAGGGCCTGGCCTGCCCAGATGATAGCCTTGCGCGTAAGGAATGCCCATTCGTGCCAAAGCTGCAAGCTCTTCCTCCTGTTCAATGCCTTCAGCAATAAGCGGCACGCCGAGCTTCGCGCCTACCTCCTGTAACGTATGTAGAATATGGGCCTTCACGTCATCCTGGTGGATGTGATGGATGATGGACCGGTCCACTTTCAAGTAATCGGGCCGCAGCTCTACAATCGACTGCAAGGAGGAATAACCCGCTCCCACATCGTCAATGGCGATTTGATAGCCCTGATTGCGGTAATGCTGCAGCGCCTTCTTCACAGCGGGATAATCTTCAATCGAGCTTCGTTCTGTTATCTCGAATACGACCTGATTCGGCTGCAGATGCTGACGCTCCAGGAAGCTGAGTGTCCGTCCCGGCGAGAAGGAAGGATCCTCCATAATTTGCGCCATGACATTAATAAACAGCTTCTGATTAGGCGCAAGCTTCAGGCAGCCGTCTATCGCACGCTCCCTCGCGATCCGGTCCAGCGAATAGACCGCTCCTTCCTCCCCGGCAAAGCGGAACAGCTCCATCGGTCCGCGGAACACACTATTGTCGTGAAGCCGGGTCAAGGCCTCATAGCCGAAGATGTCCGCCCCCTCGGCAAGCGAGACAATCGGCTGATACACGGGATAGATCGCCTTCTCCGACATTATGCTTCGCAAGGCTCTGCGCCTTGCATGCCGCTTCATATCGCCCTCTTGCTGCCCGTGCAGAATCGCACGCTTGGCCGCTTCGTACCAGATCGATCCTCCATCGCCTTGGGCGCCGCGATATTCCAGTACAGCGACACCGATATTCAGCTGGCTGGTTCCGCCATACTCCGCGCTCATCAATGGTTCCAGCTTACAGACGGATGCGTGGGCAGTCTGCTCCAGCAGGCTCTCCCACCATAACCGCTCCATGCCTTGAAGCCATGCTCGCAGGAATAAATCATCATTTTGCCAGCACCATTCCACCTTTAGCGCCACATCACGCAATACGGACGGCATCTCTTGCTCCGCAACCGTTCTCCATTGCTCTCTTAGGCGGGCAACCTTATCTTGGTACAACCCATCACCCGATCGTTGCCACGACAGATAGATCACGCCCGCATATTCGGAGCCTTCTGGAATAGACGAGCCTCTTGTTGCTCCAGTCTCATTCTGCTGTATGTTCACCGTCGATTCGTATCCTCTCTATGCTGCTGTTTACGTTAGATGCTCGATCATACATATACTGCCTTTCATCGACTTGGCGCTTTTTTTCAGCCTTGCAGCTTGCTTCGAGATCATGGCCGGGCTCACTTGTGCCTGCCCATCCCATATGAGTACCGACAGCGATAGCGATACACCCGCTTGCTCGATTATATGGCCGCTGCGGTCCGTAATTGCAGTCACTTCTTCACCGCCATAAAACTGGCGGACGCCTTGATCGAACAAGCCGATTAGCTCGCGGCAAGCCTTCTCGGCCAGGGCCGGATCACATAGAGCAATAAAATCGTCGCCGCCAATATGTCCGATGAATACGTCTGAACCGCCCATGGTGCGGAACACGCTCCGCATTAAGTCAGCCAAGTAGCGGATTAGCTCATCTCCCAGCCCGAATCCGAAGCAATCGTTGAACCATTTAAAAAAATCCATATCCCCATATACCATGGCAAAAGGCTTCTTCCCGCTAATCCGGCTGGCAAGCTCGGACTGGATGCCGCTATTGCCCGGCAATCCCGTAAGCGGGTTAGCCGACCTTGCCTCTTCGGTCCGAAGAGCCGTCATACATTCCAGAATCGCCCTGACGGAAGCGGCTCCCTTCAATTTGCCATTCATCGTAATGATGACGACATCATACAGCCGGAAGTCGCTCCGCTCCATGGCAAGCTGGGACACCCGCTCCACCGGCATCCCTTCATCCACAATAAGCGGCTTATTGTCCATAATGCGTTCGACAGACCGGTTCCAGTACAAGGGAAGTCCATACTGGCCTGCCAGCATCTGATGCAATTTCTCTCTCATCAGCAGTCCTACCGGCTCTCCATCTCGTACCACGACGATACCCGGTACATGTGCGTCAGTATCAAATACATGGGAAGCCTCGGATACATGCTCATAAAACGCAATAGCTGCAATAGGGGCCGCCAGCGTCCCGATAATCTGTGCGCCGGGACGCGCAAGAGAAGCAGCTCCTTCCCGTTCAGCTCTCCCAGAGTCCGAACGGGTCTGAACATCCATGCCCAGCCCTTCACCAGACTCAGCGGCAGATCGCTCTCTCGCCACCTGCATGGCGCGGAAGACGGATGCCTCCGTCATCGCCTCTGGTGCAGGCGTCGCCACACACAGTCCGATCCGTATTTCGACAGAAGCGGCGACTGCTGCGCCGCCTCCGCGCATCCCCGCTTCAGCAGATAACCGCTCGCGCAGCGAGCTTGTCCATTGCCTCGCTATATGCGGACTCCATTCCTCATCAGGAGGAATACGCAGCATGTAATAATAATCATGCTCCAGCTGCTGCTTCCAGAACACCCGCTTCTCCCCGCCTTGCCCGTTGCCCATAATGGCGCGCAAATCCCCATCATACCCATGACTCCCCTGCAAATAAAGGACAGCTACGCCGCAGCCCGCGGCCCATTGCTTCCGAATGGACTGTATCATTCCTTGATGCAGCAATCCCAAGCCGATCTCGCCCATGCGAATCCCCTCGATGCCAGAAATGATGAATCGTAATGAATCCTTACCCCAACCATAACGAATAATTGTGAACATTGATCTATACAATTGTTAGAGCCGCGTAAAATTGCGCAAAAAACCGCGACTTTTCTCCTAGACATTGGTCCAACATCTGTTGCGAATCCTAAAAAAAGACAACCTCCCGCCCGCTTGCCGCTGGCTGGAAATTGTCTTGAATAAATGGCCCATTACCGTCTTGCTTAACCGAATCGTCCCGAGATGTAGTCGCTTGTTTCCTTTTTCACCGGATTGGTGAACATCGTCTCCGTATTGTCGTACTCCACCAGCTCGCCTGAGAGGAAGAAGGCGGTCTTGGAGGATACGCGCGCCGCTTGATGCATATTATGCGTGACGATAACGATGCAATAGTCCTGCTTAAGCTCGGAGATCAGCTCCTCCACCTTGGAAGTCGATACCGGGTCGAGCGCCGATGCCGGCTCATCCATCAGAATAATATCGGGCTTCACCGCGATGGAACGCGCGATGCACAGACGCTGCTGCTGTCCGCCCGACAGCTTCAGCGCGGAAGTATGCAGTCTGTCCTTCGTTTCCTCCCACAAAGCTGCCTTGCGCAGCGACTCCTCCACGAGATCGTCCAGCTGGCTCTTGTTCTTCAAGCCGTGATAACGCGGACCGAAGGCGATATTCTCATAGATTGACTTGTGGAACGGATTGGGGCGCTGCCAGACCATGCCGATCCGGCGGCGAAGCAAGACGACATCCGTCTTCGGATGGTTGATATCCTCATCGCCAATCCAAATCTCGCCCGTCATCCGTGCGTTCGGAATCAGATCGTTCATCCGGTTCAGCGTGCGAAGGAAGGTCGACTTCCCGCAGCCCGACGGTCCAATCAGCGCCGTGACGTCTTTGTTGTTGAAATCTATCGTGACATTCTTAACGGCTTTATTGTCGCCGTAATATACGCTCAAATCCTTGACGGATATCCCTTTTTCAGTCATATGCGGTGCCTCCTATTTCATAGCGGTAAACTTGCGGTACATGAATCGGCCAAGCCACCTTGCCAGAAGGTTGAACAGAAGCACGGTAATGACAAGCACGGCGGATGCGCCTGCAGCGATCTCCGTCGCATCGGGAGCAAGACCTTCGGAATTGATCTTCCAGATATGAACGGCCAGCGTCTCGGCAGGACGGAACGGATTCAGCGGAGACACCGGGCTAAGCGGGTTCCAATCCGAGAAGTCAAGCCGCGGCGAGCTCATGCCTGCCGTGAAGAGCAGCGCAGCCGCTTCGCCGAATACGCGGCCAGCTGCCAGGATCGTACCGGATACGATAATCGGCAGCGCGATCGGCAGCATGATCGACGTAATCGTCTTCCACTTGGTGAGGCCAAGCGCCAGCGCCGCTTCCTTCTGCTCGCGCGGTACGCTCTTCAGGCCCTGCTCCGTAATCCGCACCATCAGCGGCAGGTTGAAGATCGTTAGCGCTAGGGCGCCTGCCATTAGCGAGAAGCCGAGTCCGAAGTAATTAACGAGCATAAGAAGACCGAACAAACCAACAACGATCGAAGGGAAGGAAGACAATACTTCCACGACGAGCCGGATAAAGTCCGTAATTTTGTTCGCTTTGGCATATTCGCTCATGTAGATGCCTGCTCCGATACCAAGCGGTACCGTAATAATCATGGTTAGTACAAGCAGGAACAGCGAGTTGAACAATTGGGGACCGATGCCCCCGCCTGCACGGATCGACTCCGGAGGCGACGTAAGAAAGTCAAAGCTGAGATGCCCGAGGCCGCGCACCATGATAAAGCCGAGCAAGCCGGCAAGTACAAGCACGATCAATCCCGCAACGCCGATAATGACGGCTGTGGCGATCTTGTCTACTGTTTTGGGTTTCATCATAATTTCGACCTCTTTTCCAGCCAGCGTACGATAAAGACGAAGACGAAGGTCATGACCATCAAGATGAGCGCCAAGGACCAAAGGGCATTGTTATGCGCCGAACCGCTGACCGTATTGCCCATGCTGAGCGTAATAGCGCTCGTTAGCGTCGAAGCGGATTCGAACAGTCCGCGCGGGATGAACGGCGCGTTGCCGATAACCATCTGAACGGCGAGCGCCTCGCCGAACGCTCTGGCCAAGCCAAGCACGACACCAGTCATCAGCGATGGCAGTGTTGTCGGCAGCACAACCCGATATATCGTTTGCCAACGGGTAGCGCCAAGCGCGTACGAACCTTCCTTAAGGCCTGAAGGCAGCGACGCAAGGGCATCCGTAGCAACTGTAGTCATCGTTGGTAGAATCATTATGGACAGGACTAGAGCACCTGCGGCGATGCCGACACCCTGACCAGGGAATACGTCCCTGAAGAAAGGTACGATTACGCTAAGTCCGATAAAGCCGTATACAACGGATGGAATGCCCGCAAGCAATTCAATAACGGGCTGCAAGTATTTGCGCCCGAACTTCGGTGTAATCTCAATCATGAATACCGCTGCGCAGAAGCTGAGCGGCGCCGCAATCAGTGCGGCAAGCATAGACGTGCTGAAGGAACCGAAGATGAACGGCAAAGCCCCGAACAATGGAGGTTCGCCTTCTGGACTCCATTTCAGCCCGGTTAACAGATCAAGCACATTTACATCATTTTTAAAAAAGGTGCTGAGACCTCTGGAAGCTACAAAGTAAACCATCGCAACAATCGTTGTTACGAGAACCAGTACGCATAAGGTCGTATAAATGCGCCCGACCCATTCTTCTGCAAAATGATTGTTGGCTGATATTTTTTTATCGGTAGTAGTCTGGGCCATATGAATCTCCTCTACAGAGCTTGAAAGAGGCAGATCGGTTGTCCGCCTCTTTCGTGCTTAGGATGGGAATCTATCTTATTTTTTTGTGATGTTGCCTTCGATATCACGTACAACTTGCATGTTTTTCGCAGGGATGTAGCCAAGCTCAACGACTGCGCCGTCTTGAACTTCGTCTGTCATCATGTAGTCCAGGAAAGCTTTCACTACTGCGTTAGGCTCGCCTTTCGTGTACATGTGCTCGTAAGCCCATACCGGATACGTGCCGTTTGCTACGTTCTCTTCGTTAGCTGCTACGCCTTCGTAAGCGATTGTTTTAATGGAATCATCCAGGTAAGACAGGGCAAGATATCCGATAGCGCCTGGTGTTTCGCCGATAATTTTACGAACAGTACCGGAGGAATCCTCTTGGATGGAGCCTTGCAGGTCGTCTGTTTTTGTGCCAAGTGCATATTTTTCAAAAGTAGCGCGAGTGCCGGAGCTTGCTGGACGGTTAACGATCACGATTTTTTGGTCATCGCCGCCAAGCTCTTTCCAGTTCGTTACTTTGCCTGTGAAGATGTCAATCAGTTGTTGTTTGGTCAGTGTATCGACGTTCACTTTAGGGTTTACCACAGCTGCCATTGCAACGACTGCAACTTGGTGGTCGATCAGCTCTGCAGATTTGTCAGCGTCAAGCTTCTCTTCTGCGTATACGTCAGAGTTGCCGATGTCCGCTTGGCCTTCGGATACTTGCGTCAGGCCTGTGCCGCTGCCGCCGCCTTGTACTTGGATCGTTACGCCGCTGTTCGCATCCATGAATGCTTTCGATGCTTGGTCTACCAGAGGCTGAAGAGCCGAGGAGCCTGTTGCTAGAATCGAACCTTCCAATTTGGTATCAGGAGTAGGTTCAGTGGATGGCTCAGTGGATGCATTGCCTGCGTTATTTGTCGCTGGAGGCGTGCTTGCATTTCCTCCATTGTTAGTGTTTTGTCCGCATGCTGCCAGTGTGAATGTCAATACCATTGCCATAATCAACATGACCGTCTTCTTCATTTCCTAGTTTCCCCTCTCACTACCTGTTTGGTTTTGTTTACAAGACTTATTGTAGAGCCGCGCTATTATCCTAATGTTTTCTGTTTGTAAAATTAACAATTAAATATTATAGAATCCATCTATGTTTTTGATTATAATATTGATAAAACTAATGATCTTGGAGGCCGCTTATGAGTTTGTTAAAAATGAAGTTAATCGTCTACATAGATCGGTACAAACAGATCACCGCTGTGGCCAATGCGCTGGAGCTCAAACAGCCTACCATCAGCTTTCATATGAAAAAAATGGAGGAGGAATGGGGCGTCAAATTGTTCGAGTCCCGTACCGGCAAAGTGCTGCTGACACCTAGCGGCAAGATGCTGCTGAACTACGCGCTGCAAATTACAGCGTTGTATGATGAAGCCATGACCCGTCTGTCCGTCATGCATGAGAGCAAGCGCAAGCGGTTCGTCATCGGCTGCAGCAACAGCGCCGCTGCGTATATGGCTTATTCCTCGGCTTTGCGGCAGCTTCAGCCGCTGCGCGGAATCGCCAACATTTCCGTAGCCGTGCATGAGCGCGAGGAGTTGTTCGATAAGCTGGAGCAAGGGACGGTAGATCTTGTTTTATGCGGAGAAGATCGTATCCACGGGGATGGCGGCAATTACCGCCACCAAGCAATAAGCAGCGCGACCTTGAAGCTTGTCGGCGCAAGCGCGCATCCATTGATTGGGGCCGGGGGCGGCGTCTTGTCGTCGGACATGCTGAGCGATAAGGCAGAGACGGTTGAACTGGCTGACGTCTCCGTACAACAATGCATCGCGCAATGGAGCCAAAGCGAAAACCACTACTTCCATACCGGCATCTCTTACGGCAGCGTCGAGCTTATCCTCAATCATCTTGCCGATGCCGAGTCGCTCACGCTGCTTCCCGAATGTCTGGTTCCCCGCGATGGCCGGTACGCCATATTGCCGCTATGGGGCGATGTTCCGTCCTGGAAACTGGTTGCAAGCTGGTCCCGTCACTACTGGGATCAGGAACTGATTGTCTCCATAACACGTTTGCTGTCACCGGAGCCTGTATCATAATCGGCCATTTTGCATGGCTCTCGCAATCTATCTCAACTTAGAAATTAGAAACATTTATTCTTTTCATATCCTATATTTACAAATTGTACTAATTCTCTTAAAATGGTTCTATGTAAGCGATTTATTTCTCGATAAAGGGGGGAATCGAGTACTAGAGAGGCTTGCATGCCCATACGATTCATATCATTTTAAGATGAAGGGTTGTGTAATGATGTTGAGATTGAGAAAAAAAGCAATAACCGTTATGATTTTCTCCGCTATATTGATGGCTTTGCTTCCTGTGCTTCAGGTTAATGCAGGAACGCGTTACCCGCTGACGCCGCCTGCCTATGGATTCTATGAACTCGTCACTGGCTCCGGCAAGCTCGTGGTCGGCGTTATAGGGGAAGCAAGCCATCCGCATCCGGAAGCTGTCGGTGTTCCGGCATGGTGGACGTTAACGGTTCAAGCTCCTAACGGAGATGTCCTGTACAGCCAGAATCAAGGTTCTTACGTTGTGCTGGACAATCTTCCATATGGAACGTACAAAATCACTTTCCAAGCAGGCAATGTGCATACGTACTGCTCCTATTTCTCAGCAGTATTCCAATGACGATGAATCGTTGCTATTCATGTTTTTGAATAAATGTCTTATTCGCCCAAGCAACCCCTAAGCTTTCAAATTCCGTGTAAGCGTTTTCTATAATGCGAGGCGTCATGCAAAAATTGATTTCTCGCACGCTGCGATCAAAACCAATCTATTCGAAAGAGGTGCTTGCATGTTAAGGAAAAAAGCGATATCCATTATGGTCTTGTCCGCTTTATTAATGGCGCTGCTTCCTGTTCTTAGTGCATCCGCAGCGCGGATTCCGCTGCCGCCTCCTGCCTATGGCTTCTATGAGCTGGTGACCGGTTCCGGCACACTCGTGGTCAGCGCAGTAGGAACCGCAAGCTATCCGTTCCCGGAAGCCTATGTACCGGCATCTTGGTCCCTGTATATTCAAGCGCCTAACGGCGATATCTTGTATCATCAAAATAACGGCTCCTATGCCGTGCTGCATAATCTGCCGCAAGGGACGTACAAAGTGACCTTCCAGGCAGGCATATATACGTATGCCTCGCATTTCACGGCAGCCTTCCAGTAACAGTGTTGACGCTGCGGATGCCTTTGGGACCGGTTCTCCCCTGCTCTGTTACAGGTGATTCCGGCCCCGAGGGCCTTTTCTTCATTCGGCGCATAGCTTCCTTTTCTGATTAATACCGTCTCCCCTGAATTATCATAAAAAAAAGCCGGATATCCGGCTTCGAGATTTGCGTCAATTGAAAAATGGCCGTGAAGGAATCCATTCCTTGCACCGCCATCTTATCATCTAACCTTTATTCAGTTCGGATTGACAGATTATACATTTAGATCAGGTCGCGATCCGGTTACGAGATAGACGACGCTTTCTCCGATGTTCGTCGCATGATCGCCGAATCTCTCCAGGTAGCGCCCAACGAAGCTGAGCAGCGAGGACTGCGTAATGTTGCGCGGGTTCTCCATCATCAGCGAGTACAGCTCGCGTGTGATTTGACCGTACAGCGCATCTACCTGGTCATCGTCCTTAGACATTTTATAAGCGAGATCCACATTCTCCTGAACGAAGGACTGAATCGATTCGTATGTCATTTGCTGTACGATCTCGGCCATGCGAGGCAGATCGATCAACGGCTTGATCAGCTCTTGGCCTTCCAGTCTGAGCACGACTTTGGCAACATCCACTGCCAGGTCGCCCATGCGCTCAAGGTCGCTCGCGATACGAAATGCAGCCAGAATGCGGCGCAAGTCCTTGGCTACCGGCTGCTGGGTGGCGATCAGCTTGGAGCCAATCTCCATAATTTGATCCTCCATTTGATTAAGCGTCGGATCATTCGCAATCATTTCCTTCGCGCGAGCTACGTCGATCGTCTTCAGCGCTTCCATCGAATCCGCAAGAGCGCTCTCTACGAAACTTCCCATCTCGATAATGAGTTGATGAAGCTTCTCCAACCCCTGGTCGAATTCTTTTCTCATCGTCATCATAATCGTGCCTGCCTCCCCAATCGTCCATTGATGATTATTTGCTTAGCCGAACCGTCCCGTAATGTAGTCCTCGGTGCGCTGATCTGTCGGATTCGAGAACAGCTTCTCCGTCTCCGCATATTCCACGACCTCGCCATTCAAGAAAAATACCGTTTGATGCGATACCCTGGCCGCCTGATGCATGTTGTGCGTAACCATCACAATCGTATATTTGTCCTTCAGCTCCTGCGCCAGCTCCTCGATCTTCAGCGTCGAGATCGGGTCAAGCGCGGAAGTTGCTTCATCCATCAGCAGAATGTCTGGATTCACTGCAATGGCTCGAGCAATGCACAAGCGCTGCTGCTGGCCGCCCGACAATCCCAGCGCGGACCGCTTCAAGTCGTCCTTCACTTCGTTCCAGAGCGCAGCCGACTTCAAGCTTGTCTCCACAATCTCATCCAGTTCCTTCTTGCTGTGCTTGCCATGAAGTCGCGGCCCGTAGGCGACGTTGTCATAGATCGATTTCGGGAACGGATTAGGCTGCTGAAACACCATGCCGATCTTTCTTCTCAACGTCTCCACTTCCACCTCGGATGAGTAGATGTTCTCTCCGTTGATGAGCAGCTCGCCTTCAATGCGCGTGCCCGGTATCATGTCATTCATCCGGTTCAACGTACGAAGCAGCGTAGACTTCCCGCAGCCGGATGGTCCGATGAATGCCGTAATCGCCTTCTCCGGTATCGTAAGCGAGACATCCTTAAGCGCATGGAACTGGGTATAATATAAGTTGAGACGATTGATGTTAATTAATGTTTTCAAGCCGTAATCCCCCTTCGGTCGATTCGCAAGATGCCCCTGCATCTGCGAAGCAGCTGGCACATCAGATGCTGGCAAGCTTTATCGTTAACAGCCATTATGCGTATAAAAGCGATTCTAGTTCGCTCTCTATCATACTTTCGCAATGTAAATCGCGTGTTTCCTTTATGTTAACGTAGTGTTAAATGTCGACTTGCGCAATTGATCAAGCTCCTGCGATGCCTGCTCTGCCTGCCGATAAGCCTGTTCCGTCAAATATTCGATTTGCTTTGCGCTGTCCCGGTTTCTCGCCGCAACCTGGAACAAAGAACCGAACGCGCCCTCCGCCGCCTTTACTTGCAGCTCGCTGCTTACCGTCTCATTGCGCCCCGCCTGGGCCAGACTCGCCGTATGGCCGATGGCGTCCAAGATCGTCTTGGTCAGCGTCGTAATGTCAAGCGCCGACTTCTTGGTCTGATTGGCCAGATTCATCACTTCCCCGGCCACTACCGCGAATCCCCGTCCGTGCTCTCCGGCTCTTGCCGCTTCAATAGATGCGTTCAGTGCCAGCAGATTGCTCTGATCCGCAAGCTCTTTGATTAGCCCTGAGACTTTGCTGATCGAGCCGGCTTCCGCCTGCAGCTCCTTCATCTTCTCCTCTTGCAGCCGCGAGGCGTCCGCCATGCTTCCGAATGTTTGGGTAACGCTATCCAGCGCAGTCTTGCCGCTTAACGTCAAATCCACCATATCCGCGGAGAGCGATTCGCCCTGTGCCGTCGATTGGCGCACGCTTTGAATGGCAGCTTGTATGTCCTGCATGCGCCGCTCGACCGACTCGATCGTCCGAAGCTGGCTTTGGACCGACTGCTCCTGCAGCTTTCTGGACAAGCCGAGCAAATGGCCCACCGTCAAAATACCGGCAAATCGTCCGTTTCTCGATACAATGACGCAATCATACAATACGCTCTCATCGCGGCTTAACGCCTGATCTATAATATGCTGGGGCCCACTGCTCGCCTCCACGACGAGCGGCGCAGAATCCATCAAGGCGACAATCGATTTCTCATAATACAAGTCTGCGCTGTACCGGCTCCCAAGCTTCAAGAAAAAGCGGTTCCTCATCATAAGCCCTTTTACACTCCAGTCTCTGCCGCAGATCACCACACATTCCGTAGCGGGATGCTGCTTGAAGATGCCCATGACCTCTCTGCATGTGTGTTCCTCGTAAGCCGTCGGCGCTTCTTGGAGAAAATCATCCAGTCGAACCTCAGCCATTGCCGCCGGCACAGACACAGCCCGGGATGTTTTTGCGGAACGGTCCTCTTTCGGAGCCTTCATGGATTCCGTCTTTTGGATAGGGGTGGATGTTTTCTTGGCTTCTGCCGCAGTAGCGCCAGCACCCTCAGCTCGTTGATCCAGTAATTCGATTGTCATGGATTCACTCTCCTGTCCTATCTTCTCTGGGTACACTATAGGACCTTAGCATCATCCCGGTTTAATGGAGATGTAAACGCAATGTTAAATGTCTTACTTTTCCGAAATAACTGCGAGCATATCGAATCCTAAGGCAGTATGATAAACTAAGTATCGAGGAAATAGGCTTAAAGGAAAGACGCGACAATGGAGGAATACATGATGACGACCAAACAAACCGTAATGGACACGATAGAGCAGCACGCGGATACGTTCCGCGCCATTTCCCGTGCGATCGGCAGCCGGCCGGAGCTGGGGCATGAGGAGGTATTCGCCTCCGGTTTATTAAGCGAGGAGCTGGAGCGGCAAGGCTTCAAGGTTGAGCGAGGCACGCTGGGCATCCCGACCGCCTTTATCGGGGAATACGATTCCGGCAAGCAGGGGCCGACTATCGCTTTTCTTTGCGAGTATGACGCCTTACCGGAGATTGGCCATGCCTGCGGGCATCATCTGATCTGCTCCATGAGCATGATTGCGGCTGTCGGCCTGAAATCCGTCATTGACGAGCTTGGTGGCAAGATTCGGGTATACGGAACACCAGCAGAAGAAACGAAAGGCGCTAAAGTACCGATGGCGGAGGCGGGTTTGTTCGACGATTGCGACATAGCCCTGATGGCGCATCCCTATCATTCCTACGAACGCTCCGGCGAATCGCTTGCGCTTGACGCCATCCAGTTCGAATATACAGGTGTAGCCGCTCACGCCGCAGCTAGCCCATATGAAGGCGTGAATGCCCTGGACGCCGTGCTGTCGCTGTTCCACAATGTGAATGCGCTTCGCCAGCAGACAAGGAGCCATGCGCGCATCCATGGCATTATCGACAATGGCGGCAAAGCGCCTAACATTATTCCGGATTACGCTTCAGCCAAGTTCTATGTGCGGTCAGCCAACCGCGACTATACCAATGAACTGACAGCCAAAGTGAGACGTATTGCCGAAGCGGCGGCGCTGGCAACGGGAACGACGCTTAAGATGAGCAACTATGAATACTCTTATGACGAGCTGCTCACGAATGAGACGCTGTCTAATCAATTCAATGCGAATCTCATCGAAGCCGGCCTTGCTCCGGAGGAGATCGAGTCGGGCAAGGACAACGGCTCCCTGGATCTCGGCAATGTATCTGTGCGTTGTCCCGCTATTCATCCATACGTGAAAGTGGTGGATGAGAGATATCTGCTGCATACGGAAGCGTTCCGCGACGCCGCGATGACTGAGCGTGCGCTGGACGGCATGATCTTCGGCGCGAAGATGCTGGCAGGCACCGCTTATGATGTAGCGTCAAGTCCCGAGCTGCTAGAGCGCATCAGGACGGAATTCCGCACACAGACCTCCAAGTAAGAGCCGACTTGGACACCGAACACGATTAGAGGGAATGATTATACGATGTCGGACAATCCGATCCCAATCGAGAACGAAAGCTTGAATGCGGGGATACCCAAATCCCAAGTCGATCTCATTACCCAAACCTGTCTGCTTGCAGGCAAAATCATCCTTCAAAATGGAGGAGAAACCTATCGCGTTGAAGATACGATGGTCCGCATCGCGGCCGCGTACGGTATCGAAAGCTCGCATAGCTTCGTCACGCCAACGGGACTTATCTTCGCGATTGACGGAGCCTCACACGTTACACGGCTCTATCGCATCTCGGAGCGCAACAACAATCTGCTCAAGGTATCGATGGTGAACGACATATCCAGACGGATCAGCGGCGGCAACCTTCCCGTGGAGGAAGCCTTCCGTCTGCTGGAGGATATCGACCGTACCCCGAATGCTTACCGGAATGTGTACAAGGTGCTGGCCGCATCGATCGCGAGCGGCTGCTTCCTGATCATGTTCCAGGGCAGCTGGACGGACTTCCTGCCGGTGGCGATGATCGGCGGCCTTGGATATTTATTTTTTCTGATTATCCATCATTTCGTTCCGATCAAATTTTTTGCGGAATTTCTGACAGCGATTATGATCGGGGCATCAGCATCTCTGGTCGTCCACTTCGGCCTCGGAACAGATCTGGACAAGATCATCATCGGTTCCGTCATGCCGCTTGTCCCCGGCCTTCATATTACGAACGCCGTACGCGACCTGATGGCCGGACATCTGGTGTCAGGGTTATCGAAGGGGGCAGAGGCCTTTCTGACGGCTTTCGCCATCGGGGCCGGCATCGCAACCGTTTTAACGTTTAATTAAATGAGAACTCGCACAAGGGAGCTAAGCGCTCATGTACATCGTTGCCCAAATTATAACCAGCTTTATCGCATCGGCCGCCTTCGGCTTCGTATTCAATGTGCCGATGCGCTTGCTGCCCCATTGCGGCGCAGTGGGCATGGCCGGCTGGATCGTCTACGTGGTCGGAATCGAACTGAATCTCGATGCGATACCCGCTACGCTGATTGCCGCTTTTCTAGTGACGGTGCTTAGCCAGTGGTTCTCCAAGCTGAACAAAACCCCGATCATTTTATTCAGCGTATCCGGCATTATCCCGCTTGTACCGGGCGGACTGGCTTATGACGCAATGCGCCATGTCGTCGAGGATCAGTACGATACGGCGGTACAGCTAGCGGTGAAAGCCTTCATGATATCCGGCGCTATTGCGATCGGACTAGTATTCTCTGAAGTGATTAATCAAATTATTCGCAGATCAGAACGTTGAGGGAGGCGCCCAACAAATGGAGGCAATCAACGAAAAAGTCGTATATGAGAATCCGCTGCTGTCCATTCGCATATTCCGAACGCTCAGAGATGAAGGCGGTTTTACGAATTGGCATTACCATAAGCAGCTTGAGCTGCTGCTCATTATGGAGGGTCAGCTAGACGTCTATCTGGAAGAGGACAGCTATCATCTGGAGCCGGGAGAAGTCGTCATTATCGGCGATTCAGAGCTTCATCGCGACCGAAGCAGCAAAGTGCTGGATTATATCGTCCTTCAGTTCGATCTGGAGCAATTCTTCGACCATAGCTCCATTCCCTATATGCGGTATTTCTCGGAGACGCACACGCCGCTTAGCAAAGCGAATTATATTTTCCGGGAAAATGAGGAGATCAAGAAGCAGACGTCAGCATGCATTGAGGGCATCCTGGAGGAAGTCAAGCGCAAGGACACCGGCTACGAGCTTGCCGTCAGCATTCTGATCAAGCAGATCCTGCTGCTGCTGCTGCGCGGCGATACGCGCAAGATGCTCGTCGAGCAGGACAACTTCGAGAAGATCCGGCTGAAGCCCGTGCTCGATTACGTCGAGAACCACCTGACCGACCGGATTCAGGTCGAAGAAGTATGCAAGATCGCCAACATGAGCTATTACTATTTCGTCAAATATTTTAAAAAAACAATCGGCCTCTCCTTCACCGAATACGTCAATTACCGGAAAGTAAAGTGGGCGGAGCGCATTCTGCTGACCAAGGATCTCAGCATTTCCGAAGTTGGCGAGAAGATTGGCATGCCGAATATGGCGCATTTCTACAAGATGTTCAAGAAATACAACGACTGCTCGCCTAAGCAATTCCAGCGGAAGATGCTTGCGTGGCAGCGGCCTTAAATCAACATGCAGGCATGAAAAAAGCTCGCATCCCTATCCTTTAGGGGTTGCGAGCTTTTTCGGCATCACCAGCTTATAGCCGACACCGCGTATCGATTCGATCTGTACAGATTGCTGTCCCAGCTCCAGCTTCTTCCTTAGTGAGCTGACATGAACGTCAACCGTACGCTGGCCGCCGATATAATCGAAGCCCCAGACGACATTCATCAGGTCGTCGCGGGTAATGACCATGCCCGGCCGCTGCACCAGATAGAGCAGCACCTCGAATTCCTTCGGTCTGAGCGGAATCGGCTCTCCGCCTACGATCACCTCGTATTTCTCCGGGTAGATCGACAGCTCTCCGACCGTAATCACTTTCTCGTTCGTCGCCACCGGCGGGGCGTCGTCTTGCTGTGTCCGTCTCAGGACGGCCGATACGCGCGCAAGCAGCTCTGCTACGCCGAACGGCTTCGTAATATAATCATCTGCCCCATGCTTCAGCCCTTGTACGACCTCTTCCTCCGCATTCCGCGCGGTAAGAATGATAACGGGCGTACGCACGCCATTCTGGCGAAGCCGGTTAAGCACTTCGAATCCGTTCAAGCCGGGCAGCATAATATCAAGAATAATAAGATCGAAGCTCCGCTGCAGCGCCGTCTGCAAGCCTTCGCCGCCATGGTCGATCACCGTCGTCTCGTACCCCTCTTGCGTCAAGTTGTACGACAACAGCCTTGCGAGCGTCGGTTCGTCTTCAATTACTAGCACTTTATGCGACATATTGACCTCCAACCTTGGGAATCGGACGCATGGTCCGTCTTCCTCACTTCAAGATGAATCATCCTTAGTTTACCATGGTTTTATGAAAAATAGGTAAACCTTTTTATTGAATCACTGGCAATTCTATCGTGAACGTCGTCCCCACCCCAACCGTACTCGTCACGGACAACGTACCTTTATGCAGCTCGACCAGATGCTTCACGATGGACAAGCCAAGACCGGTGCCGCCTGAGCTCCGCGACCTGGCCTTGTCGACACGATAGAAGCGCTCGAATATGCGCGGCAGGTCCTTCTTCGGTATGCCGATGCCCGTATCTGTAATCTGAATGCGGATATGGTCCTGATCCGATGCAAGCACGGAGACGCTCACCCGCCCGCCGTCAGGCGTGTAGTTAATGCCGTTGGAGAGCAGGTTCATCATGATTTGACGGAGGCGATCCTCATCTGCTTCAACAAAGAGCCCCGTCTCAATGCTGTGGCTCAGCTGAATATTTTTGCGCCTTGCCTCAGGCTCCAGCAGCGTAAATGTCTTGGCAACAAAGCTCTCCATCTCGACCGGAGAGAAATACAGCGGCACGCGGCGCGATTCAATCTTGGACAGCTCCAGGATGTCCCCGATAAGCCGGTTCAGCCGCTCACTCTCGTCGAATATAATCTGCAGGAAGGACTTCGCCGTCTCCTCGTCCTTCACCGCGCCGCCAAGCAGCGTCTCCGCAAAGCCCTTCACCGCCGCGATCGGCGTCTTCAGCTCATGCGATACGTTGGCGACAAACTCGCTTCTCATTCGCTCCAGCCGGCGAATGGCGGATACGTCCTGCAGCACAAGCAGCACCCCTCCGAATTCGCCGGGGCCGCTCTGGCTGATCGGCACCAGATTAAGCTCCAGCAGTCTCTCCTCCGGGAAGTAGAAGGTAATCTCCTCCCGCAGATGTCTGCGTGTATCCAGCGCCTCCTGTATAATCTGCGCCAGCTCGTACTGCTGCTTCGCTTCCGTGAAGTGCCTGCCTACCAGTTCTCTTGCCGAGAAGCCCAGCACTTCCTCCGCGCGGCGGTTCATCAGCAGAATCTGGCCCTTGGCATCGATCATCACGACGCCGTTAATCATGTTCGCGAGGACGCTCTCCAGTTGGCTTTCATTTTGCTTAATGCGCGTCATCTGCACTTGCAGGCTGTCCGCCATCGCATTAATGGCCGTCCCCAGCTCGCCGATCTCGTCATGCTTTCTGACTTTTACTCGCGCACGGTAATCCATATTCTTAATGCGCTTCGCAACCTTCGTAATTTGCTCCAGCGGTCCCGTCAGGCTCTGCGCAATCCGGTAGCTGATCAACGCCGCGATGACAAACAGGATAAGCAGTCCGCCGATCAGCACCATCGTCAGTCTGCCGATGCTTTGATCGACCTCTTGCAGGCTCATGGCAAGCCGCAATACGTAAGGCTCCTGGCCTGTCTTGATCTCCACCGGAATGGCGACATAGATCATATTCTGGTTCATGGTCTCGCTGGGACGAACCGCGCGGCCCGTTCCTTTCTTATAGGCGTCGATGACCTCTTCCCGATCCAGATGGTTGTCCATCTTCGAGGCATCGTAATCCGAATCGCCTACGACAACGCCATCACTGCGAATGAAGGTGACCCTTGCGTCCGTATACGTCTTCAGTTCCTTCGCTTCCGACGTATAATAGGAGGTCATGGATCCCAGGTCGTCGCCTTTATGCCAATCCATCTTGGCGGCGATCACCTTCATCTGCCGCACCATGTTGTCTTCCAGCGCATTTATATGATTTTCTTTGAACGTCTTCATCATAAGCATGCCCGCCGCAAAGACGGATATGGCAATCATCGATATCATAATGAACGTAAGTCTCGTACGAAAGCTGTTCATCCCGTTTTTGCTCCTTCACATTCAACTATCCATCGTTTATCCTACATGCGCGCTGCCGCTTACGCCAGTCTTATCTTTATTAAGTTTTTGTAAAACATAATGATGTACGGTAGCCAGCGGCTGCTGCACAAGAATGGACAGAACGACCGGCACGGCGGCCAGCGGGCTGAAGTAACCCAGCGCGAGTACAATGCCAAGCGAAATATTGCGCATTCCTGTCGCATAGGAGACCGTGATCTGCAGCTTGCTGTCGCGCAGAAAAGCCGTACCCACAAACCCAAATGCATAACAGAGTCCTACAAGCGCGATGACGGCCGGCACCAGCACGAGCATATCCTGCTTTAACTGATCGACATACGGCGAGATTGCCGCCGCATTCAAGGATACGACACCTACGAAGCAGAGCTTCGATAGAGGCGCCGTATACGGCTTCGTCTGCCCCTGGATCTTGCCTTTGGACCATTCGTTCAGCGCAACGCCGATCACCGTCGGCACCACAATCAGGACGACGAGATCCAGCATAATGGGACCGGCGTCTATATGCGCCGACGTTCCGAAGAAGAGATGAATTGCGGCAGGCACCACAAGCGGGCTAAGCAGCGAATCCAACACGACAAGCGCCAGCACAAGCGGCACGCTGCCGCCGGACATGCTGACCCACAACACGGTTGATACGCCAAGCGGAATAATGGTGAAGAGCACAAGCCCGACCACGTAAGGCGAATCAGCACCGAACAAAGCCGAGCCGCCCAGATAAGCCGCTGCAGGCGATACCAAATGGGCAAGGATCAAAGTCAGCCCCATAATGCCAGGCCTCTTCAGCACACCGCCAAGCTCGCCCAGACCGCAGCCAAGCGCCATCGTCAGCGTCACGAATGCAAATAAATACGGCACAGCGTGAACCATCGGGCTGAGCATATCGGCAAATAGAAATCCAAGTACAAGCGACCCTGGAATAATCAGAAACATCCACTTTTCAAAATAACGGTTAAACGCTAGTCCCCACTCTCGCATGCCCATCCCTCGATCTTCTCTCTAGTCTCTCTATACGTTTAAGCTTTATAATAGCATAGACAGTATGGGGTTCATACACTTCAAATGATGAATAACGAGGGGTGCGCCATGAACAATAGCCGTTTCGTCAGCGCCATAATTGGCATGCAATATGTATCCAGATGGAAGGAGTTTTCTCCACGCTACAAGGACAATGCCGCCAGCCACAGCTTCCGCTGCGCATCTATCGCTGTGCTTGCCGGCATCGCCGAGGAGCAGCTCTTCGGCCATTCCGTCAACAAGCTGCAGCTGGTCGCCAGAGCGCTGCTGCATGATCTCAATGAGACGGTTACCGGCTCGATCAAATACGTCACCAAAAAAGACAAGCATGTCGCCGGGCACATCCAGACGCTGGAGGGCGAAGTAAGCAAGGATATCGTCTCCCGGCTGTCCAAGTCGCTTCAGCCCCGCTTCTACGACTACATCGTAGACGCCGAAGATGATACCTATATCGGGCAACTGGTGCGCGGCATCGATACATTCGACGCGATGCTCTTCTGCAAGCGGGAGTATGAACGCGACTCCAGCACTCTGTTCAAAGAAAAGTACGAGGAGCTGCGAGGGGAGCTGCTGCGCTCCCCCTGCCAATCGATTCCGTGGCTGCTAGAGCAATCGGAGCAGGATGAAGGCATCCGGCAGTTCCTACACCATATTCTGAACCTCGATCTGATCGAGCGCTGGGGCGGCAGCTTCAACCTTGTTCCCGATAATGACGCGACACATTCGTTCCGCGTTGCAGCCATGTCGTTGTTCAACGGATTGCTTGAAGCAGAGCGGTTCGGCCGCAAGGATATTGATCTATACCGACTGCTCGGCAAGTCGCTGCTGCATGATGTCGTAGAAGGTGTCAGCGGCGATGTCGCCTCTCCAATCAAGAAATCATCGCCAGCTATTCGCCAGGCATTCGAACAATATGAGCGCGAGGTCGCGAAGGAGATGGTGGGACAGCTCCCTGCCTTCCTCCACCAAGAGCTGACGGACTTCCTCGTCGATGCGAAGGACGATACCTACGAGGGAGAGCTCGTGGACATTGCAGACAAGATCGACGCACTGATCAAGAGCAATCTGGAGATGCGCAATAACCCCCATTACGGTGACAAGTATTATCAGCAGCTCATTCATATCCAGCATCATTACGAGAATCCATGTGTTATCTTTTTCCTCGCGTATATCTTGCATGATTTGACCTATGATCATTTTGTCCGGTAAGAGAGGCCTATAAAGAAAAAAGGAGCTATCTTAAAAGCAGGGTAGTTCGAAAACATCTCACTTTGATGAATGAACCGGTGAAAATAAGAGATGGCGGTGCCAGGGTTTTATCCCTGCACCGCCATCTTTAGCTTTTGGTTTATCTTACATTTCAAGAGGAGCTATCTAGCAATTAATCTAGACAATTCCGCCCTGTTATCGCGATTAGCGATGTGTGGCACAACTATTTCGCTATTCTTAGGACAGTCCTTCTTGTATTAATAATGTATTATTGCTGAGCGCTCCAGCCGAACGGATAAGCTGGCGAAATTTCCAGTGGCAATGTGCCTGCCGCCTTCAGATCGCCAAGCAGCACCTTCGCTGCGGAAGACAATGCCAGCGGTCTACACTCGTACACTGCCAGGTAGCTCTTCACTTCCGGATACAGCAGCAAGTCAAGCGGATTGCGCACCGATACCGCAACAACGCGGTCGCCGGCCAATTTGATCGCTTCACGGGCAACATCCTTCTCCAGCGGATGCTTCGATGCATCGTAGGTGACAACAACGATTTGCTCGAATTCATCCAAGCCTTGCAGCGCGTCTTCGCTGTTCATCTTGCGCTCTACCACATTAGCGCCGTAATGCTTCAGGAAGTCGCCCAGCGTACCGTCGCCGGACAACATCTCGTCGGCTACCGATACCGGCACGATATCCGGCCACAGCACCAGCGTCTGCACATCGCGCTTCAGAGGAAGCGCTGCGCCTTCGTTCTTCACCAGCGTAACGGAAGCTTCGCTCCACTTGGCAGCAACAGCCTTGTTCGACGTTGTGCCGATGGCATCCTTCACGTTATCCCACGGCTCGATCGGCTGCTCCAGCTGGCGCTTCTCTTTCAGCTTCAGCACGCGAGCAACGGCTTCGTCGATACGCTCGATGGAGAGCTCTCCGCTCTCGACAGCCGCAGCCACCGCTTCCAATGCTGCAACCTGCTTCTCGATACGGTGGGAGACCAGAACCATGTCAGCACCCGCTTTGATCGCTTTCACAGCGCCTTGTGCCGGACCGTAGAACTCGTCGATTGCGCTCATCTCCAGACAGTCGGTTACGACTACGCCGTCATAGCCCAGCTCCTTGCGAAGCAGGCCTGTCAGCACGTTCTCCGACAACGTCGAAGGCACGCCGCTCGGCTCCAGAGCCGGCAAGCATACATGCGCGGTCATGATGCAGTCTGTGCCCGCTTCAATAGCCGCCTGGAATGGCAGCAGCTCGATCGCGTCCAGACGCTCGCGGCTATGCGGCAATACTGGCAACGCATGGTGAGAATCGACAGAAGTGTCGCCATGACCAGGGAAATGCTTTACCGTAGCAGCTACGCCTGCGGCTTGATAACCTTGCACTGCGGCAACGCCTAGTCTGGAGACAACGTCGGAACGGTCGCTGTACGATCTAACATTAATAACCGGATTGTCCGGATTGTTGTTCACGTCGATACAAGGGGCATAGTTCATCGTAATGCCAAGCAGTCTGAGCTCTTCGCCGCAAATGCGAGCGGTCTCTTCTGCCGCTTCGGATTGACCTGTAGCGCCAAGCGCCATATTGCCCGGCATAAGCGTTACGCCGTCGACCAGACGGGCTACCATGCCGCCTTCTTGGTCAATTGCGATAAAGATAGGCGGTTTGCCTGCGTCCTTCGCAATCTTTTGCAGCTTCACAGACAAGCCATGTACTTGCTGTGCGCTCTCAACGTTGCGCGTGAAGTAGATCGTGCCGCCAATGCCGTAAGACTCGATCAGTCCTTTAATTTCTTCCGTAGGCTCGAATCCGTTAAAGCCGAATACGAACAGCTGCCCGATCTTTTGTTTCAGGTCCCAGTTTTTCCAATCCTCATAAAGTGCCATTCCATTTACCCTCCTACAATTTCCATCCGTTTTTTAACTGCTTTCTTCCTCAGCTTCCGCCTCGAATTCCTTTCCCTGCGACTGAAATTTACTCCGGTAATCGGTCGGATTGTCTCCGGTATACTTCATGAACACTTTGGTGAAGTACCGGCGCTCCGCATAGCCGACCTCCTTCGCAATCTGCGCGACGCTCTTCTGGGATTCGGCAAGCAAGCTCTTGGCGCGCTCCATACGTTGTCTGGTCACATATTCAATGAAAGTCTCCCCGTAGGTCTGCTTGAACAACAGACTAAAGTAAGACGTACTTAGACCAACATGAGTAGCGGCTTCTTCTACGCTGATATCCCGGTACAGGTTTCGGTCCAAAAAGATTTTGGCTTCCGACATGGAGTTCTCGGACTGCTTCTTCTTATCCATAGAGCGCTCGGATACCGCGCTTGTTACCTGCTGGATAAAGGTAAGCAGATCCTTAATTCCGAACCGAAGATCCAGCCTGCGCCAGAGCAGCTCTTCCTGCTCGCGGGTGAAGACGGCCATCTCTTTCATTTCCCTCATCAAATGAAGGACAAAAAAATGAAGCAACGGCTTGACTCTGGAGCTGTTGCTCTCATTCAAGAGCTGAAGCTGCTGCGAGATGTTCTCCGTCTCCGCGCCGACCGACGCAACATCGCCCCGCTTCACGGCGCTGATCAGCTTCTCGGCGGTTACCCAGAATGCCTGGTCGGCCCCTGCGGAGCGTTCCTGCTCTAATGGATAATACGTAATCGTATTGGTGGCAGGCGTAAGCTGCATCCCCATCTGGACGAGCTTGAATGCATCCGACAGCTCCTCAACCCGCACAAACTGCCGGTAGATGCCTGCGTTAAGCGACAGCTTAATATGATTGCGCACCGCGGTGAGCAGCATCTCCGCCCATACACGAATGACCGCCATATCGAATGCCATCGACTTATCGGTCTCAATCAGCACGCACCATTCGCCGTCCCTCGTCTGAATGACGGCATGATGAAGCCCATTGCTCTGCAGCTTCTCCCGCAGCACATTGCACACCGCAAAGTTCCACAGCTTGCGCTCCTTATCAGACCAGTCGCGCCAGTCCTTCGTTTTCTCGGAGCTGACGTCCAGGTCGAGCACAATCATCACAAATTGCTGCAATCGAAGCTGCTGCTCATCGCCGGAGAATAGCCAGTGGCTGCCCGAGAAGTCGGTATAGTCCATTATAATATCATATAAAATCTTCTCGCTGGCAAGGTCTATCATGCGGCCAATCTTCTGCTGCTCCTCAAAAAGCTGCTTTTGCTTGTTCCGTTGATTAGACATAACGCGTGCGATTACGCCCGTTAATTCATCATACGGGATCGGCTTCAGCACATAATCATTCACGCCATACTGGATTGCAGCCCGCGTGTAAGCGAAGTCCTGGTAACCGGACAGCATAATGATGTCGCATGGAATCTCGCGTTCACGGATTTGCCGCACAAGCTCGAGGCCGTCCATAACAGGCATCCGAATGTCGCATAAAAGCAGATTGATGGACTCTTGCTCCATCAGCTGCAGCGCCTCAACGCCATTCTTCGCTACGCCCGCCACGGTCAGGCCAAGCATCTCCCATGGTATGACTTTCTCCAAATTTCTTGTAATATGCGCTTCGTCATCGACTAGGAGCACTTTGCCTATCATAGTCCCTCACCTCTGCTCTTCGGAATAATAATCCGGATCGTCGTGCCGTAACCTTCGGAGCTGCAAATCATCATGCCATAGCCAGCGCCGTAATGAATGCGCAGCCGATCCGCGACATTGCGGATGCCCAATCCTCTGCGCTCGCCCATCTCCGCTTCGTCATGCGACTTGCGCGAAGGGCTGTAGCCGTCTGACAGCTTATAGAGCACATCATGATTCATGCCGATGCCATTGTCGCTGACTATGATGACCAGATGCTGCGGCTCCACCGTTACATCAATCGAGATAAGCCCCTGCCCGTCCTCGTATCCGTCGAATCCATGCTGAATGCTGTTCTCGACAAGCGGCTGCAGCGTCAGCTTCAGAATCGTATATTCGAAGGCTTCCTCCGGTACGTCAAGCTCATAAGAGAACAGCTCCTCGAACCGGTATTTCTGAATTTCCAGATAACTGCGGACATGCTCTACCTCTTGCTTGATGCCGATTTCCTCCGAATGATGCATGCTGGTCCGAAGCAGATTGCTCAGCCGCCGGACCATCAGCATAATTTTGCCGCCTTCATTCTGCGCGGCCAGCGCGTTGATCGATTCCAGTGTATTGAACAGGAAGTGCGGCTTGATCTGCGCCTGCATCAGCATCATCTCCGCATGCTGCTTGCGCTCCTGCTCTCTTCTAACCTCGCTGAGCAAATCGCCGATCCGCTCTACCATGCTGTTGAAGCTGTTCGCCAGCAGCACCGTCTCGTCCTTGCCTTGCGCGGAGACGCGAATATCCAGCAAGCCTTGCTCGACGAGTCTCATTTTGCGGACAACCTTAATAATGGATTTGGCGACCCGGTTCACGAAAAACACGTTGAACAATACTGCCGACAGAAGCCCGATGACGGTAATCATGCCAATCCACTGCACGAACCGGACATTCTCATTCGTCAGAGAATTCCATGGCTGAACCGATAGCAGAACCCACCCGTTCCGATCGAGCTGATAGGAGGACACCAGACTGTCTACGCCGTCGAACTTCATCCGTGAGCTCTCGTACGTCTCGGTCAGCTGCGGCATAGAGTTCGTATAATTGTCGATGCTGTGCCCGTCATAACGATTATTGCTGTCCAGCATGACAAGCCCGCGGCTATTCAGGATGAAGTAGCGTGCTCCGGGCGAATCGGCATCCGGATTCTGGAACGCCTTCAGCATGCTGATGACTTCCTCCGTCTTAAACTGCGTAACCATAATGCCCAGATCATTGAACGATTCCAGATCTTTGACAACTCTCATCATCGTGAAGAGCGGAGGATTGACCCCGGTCAAGTCGCGCTGCTCATGGGGACCGATCCAGAGCGGCTTGCCCCCTAAGCGAATTACGTCGTCGTAGAGCGAATGCCGCTGCAGCTCGCTGAAGGATATCGGCTTGAACGTCATGGGATCATTGCGGTAGGAGCGGAACATCATCCCGTTCTTCGCATAGAGCACAACGTAGCTGACGGCCGGATGCTGGAACAGAATCCGGCTCATCTCCTTCTCTGCCTGAGTGAAGCGAATAAGCGTGCTGGGATCATCCATCGGAAGCTCGCTCAGCCTCAGCGGATCCTGCACTTCGGAGCTGATCACGTTGCCGTTGGACAGCTGGTCCAGCTCCCGGAAGAAGTACAATATATTGCCCCCGATCGCCTTCAGGGTTATCTCGGATTGCTCGCTGTATTTCTTCTCCAGCAGCGACTCCGAATTTACGAAAGAAAAGATGCCAAGACCGATCATCGGAATAATGATGAGCGATATAAAGGCAAGCATCAGCTTTGGTCTAAGATTCATCTAAGCTTTGCCCCCTATTTGCTTTCCCACGCCGGGGGAGTGCCGAGTCCGGCCGACTTCACTTGCGCGGCATTCGCCTTTTCTTGGGCGGCTTGAATATTGGCGGCCACTTCCAGAGGGGTGCTGAGCCCGCCAAGAAGCTCTTGCAGCCGGATACCGATTTCGGCGGTTACGACAGGCTGCACGATCGCGTCGAACGCCGGCCACGAGCTGGAGGCGTTGTTCATGACGGTCAGCACTTCATTCATCAAAGGATCGATATCGGAAAGGTCGGATATTTTCATCGAAGGCAGCAGCTTGTCTTCCTTCAATGCCCGTTTCTGCACCTCTTCGTTGAAGAAGTTGGCGATAAATTTTTTGACGATCTCCATCTGATCCTTCGACAGTGTCGACGAAAAACCGAACCCATTCGAATAAGAAGCATTGATGGAATGTTGATCGCCCAGTCCCTCCGGAATCTCAGGGAAAGAGAAGAAGCCTAGCTGTCCCTGCAATCCTCCAGCATCCTGGCTCGTGAATTGGATGGCATCCCATGTGCCTGTGAAGACCATGGCCGCCTGACCCTTCAGCAGCTGCGAGCCTTGCGCCGGCGTCAGAAGTCCAAGCGCGCCTCGTGTGAAGTAGTCCTTGTTCACGATTTCAGCATAAGCTTCGAAGCCTTTCACGAACTGCGGGTCCGTCCATTTCGTCTCGCCCGTAACCAGCTTGTTGAACGCGTCGATGCCAACGTACCTCTCCATGATGGTATTCCACATCATGCCGGTCATCCAGGCGTCCTTGGCAGCCAGACCGAACGGCACATAGCCCGCTTCTTTGATCGTCTCCGCCGTCTCCATCAGCTCATCCCACGTTTTCGGAATGTCCAGATGCAGGCTGTTGAATATTTTTTTATTGTAGAACAGCCCTTCGCTATAGCCGCCATATGGCACGCCGTATACCTTGCCGTCTATGGTGAATTCATCAAGGCTCTGGAACTTGTCCATCAGATCCAGCTCCTTCAGAATCGGCGTCAAATCCAGCATCCGGTTCGCCTTGACATACAGATTCAGATCAGCTCCGCCGAACACCTCGAAGATATCGGGCGGATTGCCGGCAGCCATCTCCTGCTTCAGCTTCGTATCGCGGTTGACGATTTCCTCGATGCCCTCCATCTTGAAGGTAACGCCCTTATTCTCGGCCATCGTCTTGGCAACGACATCCTCCAGCAATCTGAGGCGGGTCTTGCTCGTCTCCTTAATCTGCGTATGCCGCAGCGACAGCGTCACTTCTCGGTAAGCGTCTTCCTGATCATGGGAATCCTTGGGCTTGTTCACGCCGCAGGATGCAGCGTTCGTCATGAATGCAAGAAGAACAGCAATTAGAATATAGCTTTTCTTCAACGTAGGAAATCCTCCTCGCAGAGATACATGTTCCCTGATCGTACTTCTATTATAGCCTTACTCGCAAAGCAGGAACGAGGCTAAAAAATACGACAATAAGGGATATAATTCTATTGTTACCGACGAAGTCCTTCCATGATCTCCCTAACCCGAGCATAGAATGCCCGCCAATGCTCATTCGCATGGACGGGCCCCGGATCGGCGGACTGCAGGGAGTCACCATGGCTCCCGGCCGAATCACCTTGATCCGCTCTCTTGCCCTCCAGATTAAGACGATTGATGCGATCCTGCAATCCTTCTCCTGCCATTAGACGCTATCATCCTTTCAGCCAGCCCTCGCGAAGTGCGAATAGCTCTCTCAGCTCATCCGTGCTGAGCTCAGTAATCCAGTTCTCCGAACCGCTTACGACCTGTTCACTCAGCGATTGCTTGCTATCGATCATCTCGTCAATCTTCTCTTCCAGCGTGCCGAGCGTAATGAATTTATGTACTTGCACCTGCTTGGTCTGCCCGATACGGAATGCACGGTCCGTCGCCTGATTCTCGACTGCCGGATTCCACCAGCGGTCGAAGTGGAATACATGATTGGCCGCCGTCAAGTTCAGCCCTGTCCCGCCGGCTTTGAGCGATAGCACAAATGCGCAGCGCGGCTCGTCTTCCGATTGGAATGCGGTGATCATTTCATCCCGCTTCGCTTTCGGCACGCCTCCGTGCAGATAAGGAACGGGAACGCCAAGCCCATCTTCCAGCATGCTCTTGATGCGCTCGCCCATCTCGACGTATTGGGTGAATATCAAGCAGCGCTCCCCTTCAGCCGCGATTTCCTCGCACATCTCCAGCAGACGAGCCATCTTGCCTGAACGCTCGATTTCCCAAGCGGTGCCGCCCGTCTCCTTAAGCAGGAGCGAGGGGTGATCGCATAACTGCTTCAGCTTGGTGAGACTGGATAAGATCAGACCGCGGCGCTGCATGGCATCCAGCTTATCCAGCTTCTCCATCAGGTCAGATACGATATTTTCATACATTGTCCCCTGTTCGGTCGTCAACGTCATATAGCTCTTCGATTCAATCTTATCCGGCAGATCCAGCTGAATAAGCGGGTCTTTTTTGACGCGCCGGAGCATGAACGGCTTCACCCACCGCTGCAAGCCTTCAATCATCTCTTTGTCTCTGGACCGCTCGATTGGCGCGACTACCGCCCTGCGGAAATCATGCAGACTGCCGAGATAACCCGGATTGACGAAGTCGTAGATCGACCAGAGCTCGGTGAGGCGATTCTCCATTGGCGTGCCTGTCAACGCAATCCTGTGGCGGGATTCCAGCCTTCTGATCGCTCCCGACTGCTTCGTGTAGACATTTTTGATGTTCTGCGCTTCATCCAGACATAGTGCGTTCCAATGCACGCGCGCCAGCTCCTCCTCGTCCAGCTGCGCCAGTGAGTAAGAGGTTATGACGAGATCCGCATCGCGCACGGACTCCTCTAGTTCCTCTCCCTTGGGGCGCTTGCTTCCATAGTGGAGCACCATTCGCAGACTGGGAGCGAACCGGGCGATTTCCTTCTCCCAGTTGCCTATAACGGAGGTAGGACAGATGAGGAGCGACGGACCGTTGGCCCCATCCTCGCGCTCCTTAACCGTCGCCAAATAAGCCATGAACTGAATCGTCTTGCCAAGACCCATATCGTCAGCCAATATGCCGCCAAAGCCGAACCTGCGCAGGAATAGCAGCCACGATACGCCCTGCTGCTGATACGGACGCAGCTCCCCCCTGAACCAGGTCGGAGGATCGGCCACAGGCAGCTTATTCACATGCTGAAGCTGTTCCAGCCATTCTGCCAAATGCTCGTTCAACTCCACCTCGGCCCGCAGATCATGCGAATCCTCGTCTCCGATATCAAGGTCCGCGCCTCCGCGCAAATGCATCTCCAGCACATCGCGGAAAGTCAATCCGTTGCGCTTGCCGACACGCTTCATCCACTGGCGAATTTCCGCGACATCTTGCGGGTCCAGATGCACCCACTCATTGCCTACCTGGAACAGCCGCTTATTCTCTTCCGCCATGCGGAGAAATTCGCCTTCTGTCAATTGAACGTCGCCAAGCGCCAGCTTCCAGTCAAATTGTACGATCTGGTCCAGTCCGAACAATGATTGGGTGGAAGAACCGACAGAAGATTTCATCTTGGCCTTCAGCCTGAGCTTTCTGGAACGTACCGCTTCCCACCATGCAGGCAGAAGTACGGGTATGCCCGCTTCCAGCAGCGCGATGCTGTCATGCTCCAGGAACGTCCATGCCTCTTGCTCAGTAAGCGTCTTCCTGATCTCTCCGGCCTTCTCTTCCAGATGAGCCAGGACGCCTGCCCACTTTACTTCCTCCTTCTCCAGCTTCGCAGCCAGAAAGGGCTTCCACTCCTCCGGCAGTTCGGGAGCTGTCCGGTTGCCCGGGGCATCGGATTCAAGCGGCAGCCATTCTCCGCCATCGCGATTCTGCAGCGCAGGGGTAAGCCGCCAGCTTCTTCCTTCCGCAGGCTCCGCCAACTGCAGCGCCACGCGGAATGGAAGCATATCCTTCTGGTAGCCGATCGCAACAAGCCATTCCGACTCGTCGGCACCCTTGCGTCTCAAGACGCCTTCGCCCGCAGTTGCTGCAATGGAACGCCAGAGCGCACCGGCTTCCTGATCGCCCTCTAGAATCTCTTCCAACGCTTCGCCAAGCCATCGATGAATCTCGACATCACCGAACCCGGCTGCTTGCTGAAGCGACTGCTCCCACAGCTCTCTGAGCTCGATGCGCTCATCAGGTATGGCTACAGACCATGCTCTGTGCTCCTCCGACCAATTATTCCAGTCCGGCTCATACCAGCCGTTCAGCAGCGCTTCTCTGACTATATTTGCGATTTGAATCATAATGGTCATTCGAGGGGACCAGGAGATGCGCAGCAAGCGAACGGGCGCAGGCGCAGACAAATAATCGATAGCCAAGAGAGGAGAAAGCTTCAGATACAGCTGAGCGCCGATGCGTTGTTCCTCGATCTTAGCCCCGTACCACGACGCCTTATGCCACCCGAATAAGAGCGTTCTCTGCTTCCCTTCGGGTATATCCTTCCGGTCCAAGCCCGTCAAGAAAATCCCGCTCTCGCCATGCTCTCCGTTCCATAAACCGTCAATTGTCCATTCTCTCGAGCTGGTCATCGTTCTCATGTGATGATCTTCCCTTTCCACAGCTCTTCCTGCAACGCCCGCAGCCGTTGATTTTTTGTAACTAGCTCTGTCAGGTAGGCGTCCCACTTCGCCGTTTCCTTGATCGATTTGTACAGCTTCTCCAGCTTCTTGAGCTGCTTGACTGCGAGCCGGTAGCCTTGCCTGTTCCGAGAGGCGATCGCGCTATCTACAGATTGGTGATAGAGCGGCAGAAGCACATGCGGCGCCGCCTTCGCAACCTCTCTCATGGCGGCCGCGTCTATCTCCTCAGCCTTCACGCCAAGGAACATTTGCAGATCCGTCCAATCCTCATACCGCTGCAAGCTCAGCCAATGCTCCGACAGCTCCGAATACGAATAGGGAAGCAGCTCCGTCATATAGCCGTTCCATACCGGAAGCTCCGGACGATCCTCGTCCGCCCGGCGGCACAGCGCCATGAAAGGACCGATGTTGCGGGCGTTGCGATTCTGGTATACGCGCTCATTAAGGAAGCTCATCCAGCGCTCGACCAAGTCCCATTGTCCCGCTTCCATCCGCTGGGCGACACAAGGATAGATCAGCTTCTGAATGCGCTCAAAAGCTCCTTGAGCAAAATAATGAATCGATTGCTCATCCTCGCCTCTCAAGAAATACAGCATGCCGACAGCGGCATGCAGGAACGAATCATTGCGTTCGCTTGGGGATGGCATGCCTAGCTCTGACAACAACGAATCCAGCTCCCGCTTATGCCAGGCCAGATCGGCAGATAACTTCTCGCAGAAGGCCAAATACATATGCCCCCACTCGAACAGCTGGCGATCCGTCATGAGCGCCCGTGCTTTCATGCGCCCTATCAGCTCGTCGCACCACGCTTGTTCTGCATCACTCATCGATGCAGGCTGCAGCTCTCCCGAAAGTGTATGTAGATGCTCAATCCACGGCTCTGCCATTCTTAGGAACGACATCTCATGATAATACCGGCTGAAGCTGTCTACGGTATTGATGGCGCGCTCTGCCTGCTCCAGCACGAACAGAATGGCCGTCGACCAGTGCAGACGCCTGCGTGATGGCTCCCAATCCTTAGACAATCCCTTCAGTCCGGAGAGGACAGGCTGCAGCGCATGGAGCGAGTGACGGCATTTCTTCCATGTGTCCCCGTATTCAGCCTCCATCCAGGCATACCATTCCATGGCCGTTCCATCTTCGCCTGGATGGCTGTACGAATCTTCCTGAAGCTGGTCGGGGTTGCCCCGCTTAGCCAGTACGCTTGCCGGAACCAATCCAAGCAAGCGGAAATAAGACTGCTCCGCAGCCGAATCGCCTCCAAGGACTTCTGCGCAATATTGAAAATACACAGCAACCATATGCTTGCAATAACCATTAAATGGACAAGTGCACGTACTGTAGCCAAAATGCTCCGCATCCATAACGACAGCATAAAGATCGCTACCCCGTACAATTCCTGTAAGCGTATCGTGAACGGTTTCCTTTGCGTTCTGGACATGTCCGTCCTTATAGTAACTCCAGCCCCGCTTGATTATTGTGCCGGATACATGGTTGCCAAGCTGCTGCTCGAAGGCAGCGTGCAGCTTCTCATCGAGGCGCATAGGAGTTCTTCACCCGCTTTCTTTCCCGTACAATGCATTCTTACCATTATAACAGAAAAAACGCCATGGCGACGAATGTGTTCCGCCCAATGACGCTTATTCCAAGTACCGTGTGTCCTGCTGTTATAACGGCAAACGAACGATTATGGTGAGCTGGTCTTGCCCTTCGGCGACGACGGCGGCCTCCCCTTTGTACCGTTCTACAATTCCTTTTACAATGGCCAGTCCCAGCCCCTGATGCTGATTTTGTTTGGTGGAATAACCCGCCTCGAACAATGGTTTTGCGGCTTGCACCTGGGCTTGATGACAGACGTTCGTCACCATAAATTCCAGCGAATGCTCCGTTTGGTTCCCTACCAGCAGAACATTCCTTTCATCCTCGCCATACTTCAGCACCTCATCAAATGCATTGTCGATCAGATTGCCCAGGATTCGGTTAATGTCTAGCGTCTTGCCGCCCATCCCTTGCAGCCTGAGGCCGTTGAACCGGCATTGGAAGTGGATTCTGTGTCCCTCCGCCTGCGAGATTTTGGAACGGATAAGAGCCGCAATTGCTGGATTGCCGATATTGATAATATCGTTCATGACCTTAATTTCACCGGTGAGCTCTTTCGTATACGCCACTAATTCCTTATGCTTGTTCAGCTCGGCCAGCGAATGAATGGTTTGCACATGATTGATGAAATCATGCCGCTGTGCGCGTATGGAGTGGAACAGGCTGTTAATCTCTTCAGCGTACGTCTCCTGCGTGACAGCAACCGCTTTATCCCGAGATTGCTTGGCATATCTCATTGCAATGATGGCAATAATCAGGCTTGCCAATGTCAATAGCGTAATAATAAGTCCCAGATTCAAAAACTGCTTGTTCAGCTTTTCCTGAATAATGCCATAATCCGAAATGATCGTAAGAACATAGTTATTAAGCGGATTGCCCAGCTCATCCACGACGCTCCTGTCACTGTCGCTTATGGATACGGGAATAAACATTTTAAATATTTGGCGTCCATCCACTTTGTCCATGTCCGTCACGATTGTATTGGAATGATGCGCCTGCTGGACAGACAACACATCGCCGCCGGATTTTATCCCGTATTTGCCGAACAGGAGCGAACGCTGAACGATATGCTCCTTCGTATCGCCTTCCTTATCCGTGGATTGAATACCCTCCGGGAAAGTTCGAGGATTGAACACCGCAATCTCCAGAAGCGATTCATCCTTGTCCACCAAATCCATCAGCAGCCGCTCCACACCGGCGATCTGCATATAGGTTTCCTGGCTGCTCTTGAAGTCGACGTAAGGATCGATCATATAGTTCGTCGTCCCGTCGTAATAATAGCCCCACTTGTAAATTTTCTCCTTATCCGTTGAGGAGGTTTCGAACGGACCGCTCCAAAAATTCGTCATCTTCTGGCCCAGCCAATTGCTCGACAATTCTTCCCGTTCGAACAGCTGCTGGAAAATCTCATGCCATGGCTTCCACTGCTTTGTGCTTGTTCCTGGCTGCGTAGGGTCAGAAGATTGATACAGTACAATGTCGTCTTCGGTTCGCTTAAGCAAACTGATATGAGCGATATCGAGCTTCTCGCTTAGCTCCTGAAGCTGGTCGCTTGTCACTTTCTCGATATCCGGATCAAGCGCATATTGGGCAGCTATGGAAGCCGTCCTTAGTTCTCTGCCGATTTGTTCTTCATAGAACTCCGCGCCTTTGCGTGTTTGTTCCACAGATAGCTCGATTTGCTTCGCGAGCCGGAGCATCTCTTGCTTATGGCCGTCTTCCAGCGTTTTTTTCGTCAAGAAGTAATAGACCGTATTGTTTATCAGGATCAACGCGGCGATCACGCTGATTGCCATAAGCCATACATTGCGCTGCATCTGTCCACTCTTGCCCCTTTATGATCATTTTTTGAGCAGCAATCGAACCGCCCACTTGCGCTCCGATCGCTTCCTGTATCGCGGCAAGGCTTTATACAAGCGAAGTCCATCCTGAGCAGCCAGCTTGGAATCCTGGGTCCGGCCCATTTCCTTATAGATCGTCGCCAGTTTGTCGTACGCTTCGCATGAAGATGAATGAATGCTCTGAAAGTCTACCAGATCCTTTAAGGCTTGTTCCGGATTATGCTTCATCCGCGAAGCCGCCAGCCGTAAATAAGGTGCTCCGTACTTAACCTTCGGGTTGAGCTTCAACGCTTGTTCCGTATAGGCTTCACCCTTCACTATGTCTCCTTGATTCAGATAAGAATGTCCTAAGTCATCCCAGTATTCAGCCGATTCCGCCAGCGTTCCTTGAAGCGGCTCAAGCACCGTGGCTGCCTCCCTGAACTTCTTGCTCTCGATAAGCAAGCGTGCCAGCTCATGCTTGGAGGAGACATCGCTTGGGGACGAAGCAATATGCTGCCTCAGCTTGGAGATGCGGCTTCTCCGCTTGAATGGCTTCCACAGGCTTGGCGTAAGGCCAACGAATCTGCGATCCAGCGCATACAGAATAAGGAGCAGTACAATCACTGCTATTATCGGATTTCCCAATAGCCAGCTTAGCCAAAGGAATAGAAATGTAAATTTAATCATGCCATCCTCCACAATACCCAATATTTATGAAATGGTATATAGTCCAATCATATCACAAACGAAGTTCCGATGAGTCCTATGATATGAATTTCTCCCCTTAAACTCCGCATAAAAAAAGCACCCCCTACCCATAATACGCTGAAACGATTTCCAAATTAAAGCGAAGGTGGAAGGACATCCTATGACAGCGCATAACGATGGAAAGCCGGCTTCCGGTGCTGCCAGCAGCGAGCTGGCGCCCGGCGAGACTAAGGAAACGTTAACGAACCGGCAAGGCCATCCCATTACAGACAATCAAAATATCCGCACCGTCGGCAACCGCGGTCCGTCCACTCTGGAAAACTACCATTTCATTGAAAAAATATCGCATTTCGACCGCGAGCGGATTCCGGAGCGTGTCGTGCACGGACGCGGTGCTGGCGCGCACGGTTACTTCGAAGCCTATGGGAAGCTGGGAGACGAGCCGATCTCCAAATATACCCGTGCCAAGCTGTTCCAGGATGCCGGTAAGCGTACACCGGTATTCGTACGATTCTCGACCGTTATTCATGGCGGGCATTCGCCCGAGACGCTTCGTGATCCGCGAGGCTTTGCCACGAAGTTTTACACCGAAGACGGCAATTGGGATCTCGTCGGCAACAATCTGAAAATCTTTTTTATCCGCGATGCGATGAAATTCCCCGATATGGTGCATGCCTTCAAGCCAGACCCGGTTACGAACGTGCAGAGTATGGAGCGCTTCTTCGACTTCGTGTCGCAATCGCCTGAAGCGACCCATATGATTACCTTCCTGTTCTCTCCATGGGGTATTCCGGCGAACTACCGCCAAATGCAGGGCTCTGGGGTCAATACCTATAAGTGGGTCAACGCTGATGGAAAAGCTGTTATTGTGAAGTATCATTGGGAGCCGCTGCAGGGCATCCGCAATTTGACGCAGAAGGAAGCCGAAGAACTGCAGGCCAAAAACTTTAATCATGCAACTCAAGACCTGTACGAAGCAATTGAGCGCGGAGAATATCCTGAATGGGAGCTTCAAGTGCAATGGATGAGCGATGACGAGCACCCGGAGCTGGACTTCGATCCTCTGGATGACACCAAGCTATGGGATCCCAAGCAATTCCCGATGCTTCCCGTCGGCAAGATGGTGCTGAACCGCAATCCGGAGAATTACTTCGCCGAGGTGGAACAAGCCGCTTTCGGTACAGGCGTTCTCGTGGACGGCCTGGACTTCTCAGATGATAAGATGCTGCAGGGCCGCACCTTCTCTTATTCGGATACGCAGCGCTACCGGGTAGGCAGCAACTACTTGCAGCTTCCGATCAACGCTCCTAAGAAGCGAGTAGCGACCAATCAGCGCGACGGACAGATGGCCTTCTACGTCGATGTGGCGCCTGGGCAAAATCCTCATGTCAACTACGAGCCCTCTTCGCTTGGTGGACTGGTGGAGGCTGATCGTCCGGGGGCTCCGCATGAGCCGGAATATAACGACAAGCTAACCCGCGAACCAATCGACCGGCAAAATAACTTCAAGCAGGCAGGCGACACCTATCGCAGTATGGAGACATGGGAGCAGGATGAACTCATCTCCAATCTTGTGGATGCGCTCAGCACCTGTACATCCCTGATTCAGGAAACGATGGTGCGTCACTTCACGGAAGCGGATACCGATTACGGCAAAAGGGTAGCCGACGGCTTGAAGTCGGCTAACGGACCCGAAGGCCATGTCGGTACTCATCCAGCTAACGAGGGCATGGAATTGTCCGAAGAGCTTGGGCATTCAACAGATGGGTATTGAGGTTAAGTGACGAAGACTCGTATCCTAACAATTAGGTGAAGCCAAAAATGGCGGTGTCGGGAGCTTATCCCTGCACCGCCATCTTTGCTGCATAGCTTTAACATGGCCGAACCAAACGGAGCAAGACTTATCCTGGAGAAGCGATAGCGTTCGCCTTTGTAACCAGATTCCCCCTTTACCTCTTTGTTCAAGAAGGAATCTGGTTACAACAGCGATCGGAAGGATAAGTCTTGCGCAGTTTGGATATTAGGCCATGTCATTTCCGTCAGTAAATTAGCTGCTGGCTTGATCGTCCTCCAAGTCCTCCAAGAACAGCTTGCGCTTCCGGGCCGGAATACGGACATTGACGGAGGTCCCTGCACCTCTCACGCTAAATATCGATACGCCGTATTGCTCGCCGTATTGCAACTGAACGCGCTGGTGAATATTGCGAATGCCAAAGCCCGTCTCGCTTTCATTCGAAGCGCTCATAATCTCTGCAATCCGCTCCTGCCTCACACCCATCCCGTCATCGATCACCCGATAGAGAATGTCGCCGCCATCCAGCTTGGCCACGATGCGGATATGAATTCGGTCGCCGCTCCACGCGTGCTTAAGCACGTTCTCTACGAATGGCTGCAGAATCAGCTTGATCGTCTCGTATTGCCATACGTTGACGTCCACGTCGAAGGTAACCTCCAGCCGGCGCCCATACTTCACCTTCTGTATATCCAGATAGGCATTCACCTGCTCGACCTCGGAGGAAACAGGGATAAGCGTTCTGCCGGAATTAAGTGTCAGCCGGTAAAACTTCGCCAGCTCCACCACCATCTTCTGCAGCTTCTCATTCTCCCCAAACTTGGCTAGCCGGTTGATAGACGACAACGTGTTGTATAGAAAATGCGGATTGATCTGCGTCTGCAGCATCTCAAGCTCCGCTTCTTTCTTTTGCAATTGGGTCAAATAAACTTTATTAATGAGCGCTTCGACATCCTCGCCCATTCCGTTAAGCGCCGTGGCGATTTGCGAGAATTCATCCTTCCCCCGATAAGAGATCCGCTTGTGCAAGTCACCTTCGCGGAACGCATTCAGGACGGAGACAAACTTCGTTATCCGCTTGGAGAAGTAACGCGACATAAAGATGCCCGTGAATGTGAACAAGACAAAACAAAGCAGACAGAGCAATAGAATATAAGTCCGGACACGCTCTGCCTCTTGCTTGATGATCGTCAACGGCACATAAGCGACAATCGTCCAATCCTGCTTGGGCATATATTCTTGAAGCGTCAGAAATTCACCCGGCGGATGCGCCTTCGCCATGGATGCAAGTGTAATTGGCGCGCGTTCGCTCGCTTCCTTCGCATCGTGGAGCTGCTGATTAGAAGCATAGAGGATTTTTCCCGTCTTGTCTTTCACAAGCAAGACAGCACCTTCCCCAAGATTGCGGAAATAGACGCTCTCAAACAACTCGTCAATCAGCACGCTGAACCGCATCATGCCAACTTCCTTCATTTTGGTTGGAATGGACAAATCCATAATTCGGCGAATCATGGAAATGCGGTCGTCTGCCCGATCATCCTCCACTTGCTTCCATTGCATCGTAACGCCATATTCTTCTGTCGGAAACGAATAATACCAAGGTTGGTGAACGATTCGATCATATCTTAATAGGTTAATTACCTTTTCATTGTATTGCGCCTCTGGCTTATTATAGTTGTTATATTCTTCATCAATCGTAGGATTATTATAGTAAACAAACAATCTTAAATTCATGCCAATAGATCTGGACGTACTATCGAGCTTTGGACGCAACACATCCACATGACGGATATTCACTTCCTTGCTGTCATAGAGCTCATCCCTGAGATTATCAATAAACTTGTCATCTTCGTACATCGCAGAAGATATCCGAATAATATCATCTGTTTTATACGTGACATTATCCCGGATTTGAACCAATGTATTCTTGATATTGTCATTGGTCTGCTTCCGCATGGAGGAATCATACATCGAGTGAGAGACGTAGCCGTTCACCGTAATCAGAATAATAATAAATACAAGATATGAGAGCATGAGCTTATAGCCGATTGGCATATATCCCAGGCGTTTTCGTTTCTCCCAGGCCGATTTCATCTTTCCCTCCATAGGCTACTGCTCTCTTTTGCGATACTCAAGCGGCGTCATGCCGAACTTCTCTTTGAATTGCCTGCTGAAATACGGCAGATAACGATAGCCTACCTGATCCGCTATTTCATAGATTTTCATGCCCGGCGTCTTAAGTAGCTCACATGCCCGCTCCATGCGCAGCTGAACCAGCAGCTCATTGAACGTATGCCCCGATTTTTCCTTGATGAGAAAGCCTAGATAGCTTGGTGAGAAGGAGAAATGCTGCGCAATATCCTTCAGCGTAATATTCTCGCTCATCCTGTCTTTGATCGTCTTCATAACGTTGCGAATAAACTTGCTGTCCTTTGTGCTGTTCTTATGATGCAGCTTCTCCGAAATCTCGAATACACGGTAAAGCAGCCATCTGCGAATATCGTTCACCGTCTCGAATTGGAGCAAGATATCCAGATTGCGGATATCGATGCCTAGCAGCTCGAACAGGTCCTCGTTCATCGCGCTCAGATGCTGATCCAGCTTCCAAATAATATAGTTGGTCAAGTTATGAACCGTAAATTTGGAGCGCAAGCTCGTCAAGGAGCGGAATAAGCCTTCGAACTCGTCATAGATTTGGACAAGCTCGTAATCTTTAACCGCTTTCATCAAAGCGTTCATATGAGCGTCCAGCATGCGGGAGTCCAGCATGCCCGGCTCCGCGCTTACTTCCTCGTAATTGATAATGCCGCCTTTTCCAAGGAACATCTTGCCTTCGACAGCCTGAATAGCTTGTGCGTACGATTCATGAAGCCTCTCCGCCGCATGCACCGGCGCGCCGAGACCGGTCGTCACGGTAACGTTCAAGCGGCGCTGGGCCGTATCTAGCAGCTTGGCAATTCTAGCTTCGATTCCGTCAGCCTCCAGCAGCAAAGCGATTCGCTGAGAATTCAGCTTGCAATAAGGAATAATCCCGCCTGCGCTGACCGCTTCATGCAGCTGTTTGATGAATACTCTAGACACTTCCAACCGGGAACGGGCATTGTCTTCCGTTCTGGAGAGCAGATCCAGCTCCATTACCGCTACCCGGATCGGCCACTTCAAGCGATGCAGCTCATGCGTCTTCGTCAATTTCGCCATGAACTCGCGATCCGATGGGTCCTCTCCTTCGAAGAGGCGCAGCAGCAGGTCGCTTTTGGCAATCGGAATCATATTCTGGTACGCCTCTTCGACTTCCCGGTGCTTCAGCTCCTCGTCCAGGTCGCGCTTCACCTTCATGAGCGAAGCAATCAGCTCGTTGTCGTCCATTGGCTTCAGTACATAGTTGTAAGCCTTGAGCGACAGAGCTTGCTGCACGTAGCTGAATTCCTGGAATCCGCTCACAAAGATGATCCGGATATTGGGCTTCCGCTGCAGCGCAATACGGGCCAGCTCAAGTCCAGACATATATGGCATATTCACATCACTTACGAGTATATCAATGGCATGCTGATCCAGCACCTCACAGGCGGACAGCGCATTATTGACGGAGCCCTTGACCTCCATACCCAGCTCCGTCCAAGGAATAAATTGCTTCATTCCTTCCAAATCCAGTTCTTCATCATCTACTAACAGCACATTGTACATCGTCTCTTCCCCCCATGAAGCATCAATGCTGAATGTAAGTTGTTATTTGTTATTCAGAACTTTCAAATTTTCTTGCCATCTCATCGTAATGTAATTCAAATATTGCTGGAATCCCGCATCCATGGAAGCGCGATGCGCATCGTCCAATATAGACAGCACTTCCTCGTCGGATTTGCCGAATAACGCATCACTGCGTGCGTCAAGCCATATATCTTTGAGCTTGTTCATCGTTCTGCTTTCATCCGAGTTGGGAGGCGGCTGCACATTAATGAATTCCGTTGCATCGCCTTGCGATTTCCAAGTAATTTTTTGCTGCCAATACGTCGACCAGTTCTGCTGTTCCTCTGGAAGCGTCTGCTCGTATTCGCTTTTTGTTTTATCCAAATAAACGGTATTGCCCACCCATATCATGTCACCTGAAATCGCCTGTATTTCTGCAAGCTCTTTCTGATCGGTCCCGTATCGGGCGGTAAAATTAGGCGTGATGCCGTCTTCCCTAAAGCCGTTCCAGTAACCTTCCGGTCCTGGAGGCCCCCACATCTGGACAGCTGAACCTTCCGGTCCCGTCATCCAATCCAGCATGGCGAATATCGCTTCCGGGTTTCTCGCGCTCGTCGTAATGGTGGCGACGTTCCAACCCAGAAGATTGTACGTGCCCGGATAGATCTTGGAGCGGTCAAGCCCGTGCTTGTAGATGGGCTCGATGAACATATATCCGTCATCAGGGTTGATCTTGCGAAGAGCGGCGTCTCCTACCATCCCGTTAATCATCGGATTCGCGCTGGCGTAGACGGCTACCTTGCCCTGGACGATCTTATCCGTCACCTGATCCTCCGTCTGGGTCATCGCATCACCGGGAAACAGACCCTCTCGCATCAGCTTCGCCACATATACCGCCGATTCGCGGAACGCCGGGTCCTTATAGATAGACGTCATCCGGTCGCCTTCCGTTACAGCGTAAAGTCTGGTAAAACCCAAATTATTTTCCTTGAAGGCGGAAAACAGCTGGTCAATGCCATGACCTTCTATTGCCTGCCCTGTCTCAAACGGAATAATGTTCGGATAATGCTCCTTTACCATTAACAAATACTGATACAAGTCTTCCGTCGTATCTAATGGCGGGAATCCCAGCTCGCGATATATTTTTTTATTAATGACAAAGCCCGCATTCCCGTAAGGCTGGCTTGTGTAGTAGTTGGGAAAATAATAAATCTTTTTGTCAGGCGAACGAAGCAATTCCAATACTTTCTCTCCGGCCCATTTCTTCAGGTTCGGGTATTTCTCGATATACTCATCCAGCGGTACAAGCATACCCGCTTCCCGCATCTGCTCCAGATCGTAATCGCGGTCGCCCCATACGATATCCGGCAGGTTGTTGCCGGCAATCATCTTCTGCAGCTTATACTTTGCCTTACCGTCCGAGCTAATGGGCGTAATATGAATATTGAATTGATCCCTGATCCACCTGGATGCGGGATCAGCTCCCCATACAGGCATGGAATAGTAGCTGTAATGGCCGTAGAACGTAATGTCCAGCCTTTCCTTGCCCAGGATGTACAAGCCGTTTTCATACAGCCCGCTATCATCGATTGGTGTTGGTTGATTCTTCTCTGATTCTTTCACCGTCCCTGCATTGCTGCAGCCCCAGATCAAACTTAAAGCCAAAGCTGTAAGCAGAAGTCGCATGAACATTTCTCTCTTCTTGTTCACTGACCATGTGCCCCCTTGAAAGAATGGTAATTTCGACTGTTAATAGTCTAATGATACCAAAAACAACACTAACAATATATAGAAAAGATGATTATAATTGAATGCAGAGACATCCCAACGGGTTCACTGAACCTGTTGGGATGCTTCGTCTTGCTTTGCGGGATTAGTTAAGTCCCAGAATCTTACGTTTTTCTTGCCATTGGCCTGAGCGCCATTCCAGTAATTTCTCATAGCCATATGATTTTGCATCAGCTTCTGCCTTGTCAAGAATTTTGTCTACATCCGCGTCAGACTTGGCTTGCGAGGACTCTGCCAGTACTTGCGTCAGCAACTCCGTCATTAGCGTCTGGATATTCGCTTCATCGCTGTCAGTCGGAGGAGTTAAGTCTTTGAATTCTGTAATGTCGATACCTGTCGGCCAAGTGATCTCACTTTGATATTTAGCCTGCCAGTTCCGGTCATTCTCAGGCAATGTTTCTTCCATCTTCATTTTTGCTGGGTCGATATAAGAGGTATTGCCAACAATTTGAATCCAAGTATTTTTCGTTTGAATATCAGCAACTTCAACCGGATCGAATTGTTCAGTAAAGATAGGGGAACCTTCACCGTCATAGCCCTTCCAGTTCTTCCCTTCCGGTCCGAAGAATTGCAGGTTCATGCCGTCTGGACCTGTGAACCAGTCCAGGAATGCGAAGATTTTTTCGGGATCCTTGGCATTTTTTGTTATAACTGTGACATTCCAGCCCAGTTTGTCGTATCCGCCCGGATAAATTTTGTTTTTATCCAGACCCTCTTTGTGGAATGGCCAGACTACAAAATAACCATCTTCCGGATTTTCTTTAATAATCTCGGAATGTGCGATATTCGTTTTTTGTGTAACGTTGGAGCTTGCGTATACGGCAACACGGTTCAAAAGAAGCTTTTCAGTAACATGCTCATTGGTTTGCGTGAAAGCGTCTTGTGTCATCAACTTCTCACGATAAAGCTTGGATACAAATTTTTGCGACTCCCGGAACGCAGGATCAGTGAACAGTGAAGTCAATTTGTCTCCATTAGGTACACCAATCAGCTGTCTGCCGACAGAATCATACAAGGCGCCTTCTTTGAATGCTGTATAAAGGACACCGATGCCTTGGCCGTCAACCCCGCGATCCGGCTCAAATGGAATCACTTGATCTCCATATTTCGCTTTTACGTCTATAAGGTATTGGTACAATTCATCAATTGTCTCCAGCTTTGGTGAACCCATTTCTCTGTAAATCTTTTTGTTGATGGCATAACCTGCTGTATTCGTCGATTTTTCTGTATACCAGTTCGGGAATTTATACAACTTGCCGTCGTCAGAACGAAGCAGATCCAGCTTCTCTTTGCCGGCCCACTTCAGAAGATTTGGATATTTCTCCAAATAATCGTCAAGCGGAACGAGTTGTCCGGCTTTATACAAACGGTCAAAGTCTTGGTGGAAACGATCCATCCAGATTACATCCGGAAGCTTGTTGCCAACAATCATTGTCGACATGACTTCATTAGCGCTGCCATTAGCTTGAATCGCTTTAATATCAAGCTGCTTGTTTTCTTTCAGCCATTTGGTAGCTGGATATTCATCCATGCCAAGGAAGTCGGCCCAATCATAATGGTAGTACATCGAGAATGCCAATGGCTCGGAGCCAAATTCCCATGCATCGCCTTTCTGTCCCTCTGTTACACCTTCATCATTACCATTGCCTGAATTGCTGGAAGCTGGTGCCGTAGGTGACGGCTTCGTGTTGGAACCGGAGTTGCTACAAGCCGCCAAAACCGTGCTTAGTAACAAGACCGCTGAAATGATCATTAGCAGCGACTTTCTTTTCTTCATTGCATTTGCCCCTCTCATTTAAGTTATATATGTTCAAAGCGAAATCGCCAGAAACCAGGTTCAACAGCTTGCTACTCTTTCAGGGAACCAATCAATACCCCTTTAACAAAATACTTCTGTACGAACGGATAGACAGCAATAATTGGAAGTGTAACAACCATCATAGTCGCCGTTGTAAGCGACTTGCTCGTAATTTGCTGCATGCCCTGAATTTTGTTGACCACCCCAGAATCCAATCCGGCCAAATCCACAATGTTGGCATTCAACAGCCGGCGCAGAATCGTTTGTACAGGAAGCAAATCTACATTGGAGATATAGATGCTTGGCACAAACCAATCGTTCCAATGCGCAATAGCCGTAAACAGTCCAAGCGTAGCAATGACGGGTCCAGACAGCGGTAATATGATTCTGAAAAAGATTCCCCACGTACTACAGCCGTCAATTTGCGCCGATTCCTCAAGGCCTGCGGGCAGTCCTTTAAAGAAGGTACGGAATATGATCATGTTCCACACGCTAATCAATGCCGGGATTATGAAGACCAGGAAGTTGTCCATGAGCCCGAGGGAGCGAATTACCAGATAGGTCGGAATCAATCCGCCGCCAAAGTACATGGTGAAGACAAAAACTAACATATAAAATTTTCTGCCCATCAAATAAGATCGGGTCATACCATAAGCAAGCAAAGCCGTACAGAATATGGCCGATATCGTTCCTATAACTGTTCTATAAATTGAAATCATAAAGGCATTCAGCAACTTGCTGTCATTCATAACGGTCTTGTAGTTTTCCAAGGTAAATACTCTTGGCCAGACCGTAACGCCGCCTTTTGCAGTATCCAAGCCTGCATTAAACGAAACAACCAGCGCATTCCAGAATGGATATAATGTCGATAGAGTAAGCAGCACCAGAAAGACATATATCATAACCAGCATCATTTGATCGCTAAAGGCAATTCGTTTCATTCTCAATGCATTTCAACCTCCCGTATTGGTCCAGTATGCTCCGAAATTACCATAAGCTGCTCCCCGCTTTGCGAGCCAGGTAGTTGGCGATGGTCAGTAGTCCGATACTGATGACTGCTTTAAACAACCCGATCGCTACTGCAAAGGAATATTTGAAGTTCTGCAGACCAATTCGATAGACATACACGTCAATAACATCCGATACGGGCCTTAGCAGCGGATTCTCCGCCAGGATAAGGATATCCTCAAATCCTGCATTGAGCAGGTTGCCTACCGCCAGAATCATAAAGATCAGGATGACCGGCATAATGGTTGGAATGGTAATGAGATAAATTTGCTTGAATTTACTTGCGCCATCAATATCCGCTGCTTCATATAAATGCGGATCGACTCCGGCGATTGCAGCCAGATATACAATGGACGCAAAACCAATCTCTTTCCAAACATTTGTTGAGATCAGAATCGTCCAGAAATACTCTTTAATCGAAAGGAAATTAATGGGCTCGTCAATCGCCCCTACTCCTTTCAGGAAAATATTCACGCTGCCATTATCTGTGGATAACAGCGACATGACCAAGCCGCCTACAATTACCCATGACATAAAGTGCGGCAAATACGTGATCGTTTGAACAATCCGCTTGAATACCATATGTCGTACTTCATTCAGCATTAAAGCCAGAATAATGGGTGCCGGGAAACCGATAAAAAACTTTAGCAAACTGATTACAATCGTATTCCGCATGAGCGTCCCGAAGTTCGGAGCGTTAAAGAAAGCCTCGAAATGCTTGAAACCTACCCATGGATTCTCAAATATTCGATGTGCGGTAAAAATGTCGTAGTCCATAAACGCTGTGAGAATGCCGTACATTGGGATGTAAGAAAAAACAAACACAAGCAATATCCCAGGCAGAACCATCAGCTGCACGTCGATCTGCTTCCAAAAGCGGCGGAAAGGATTCATCTTTTTCACCGGTCTCAGCTGTGGCGAAGACGAAAGGTGTGGCTTGTTCGTCGTTGTCTCCGACATAATATCCTCCTCTGGAATGTAGTGGTGGAAGGCGATTGCTTCCTTCCGGCTTATGTACATTCTACCGCCGGCCTGAGAGAGAAACGATATAAGAGGAGCGCGATTTTTTGCACTACAGAAGTTACTTTTTTTTCGAAAAATGATAGAAAAACAAGGTCGGCTAGTGTAAGTAGTGGAAATTGTTAAAAAGGCGAGTTCAGGTGGGATGGCTTGTTATCAAAGTCGTGAATTCGATTAAATTCGAGCTAAAATGCATAAAAAAAGACAGCATATCGCTATGCTGTCTCCAATACAATCCTATAGTTAGCATGTAGAAAGGGCATATGCCCTGACAAACGAGAATGGAGAGACCTTAATATGTTAAATTTGTAACTCCCCAAGCTTAATCAGCTCGACAACCGCTTGCGAACGACCTTTGACATTCAATTTTTGCATAACATTCGAAATATGGTTGCGAACGGTTTTCTCGCTGATGAATAATTGCTGCGCGATATCTCTTGTCGTTTTGTCCTGCACCAACAGCTCGAATACCTCTCGTTCACGATGTGTCAGTAAAAACTTGCTCTTATGGTCGCTTCCCTTCAAGATTTGTCACCCCTCCTTGCTCGGGTTTTTATGGGTATAACAAGGGCAAGGGATACAGTCAACTTATCATATGAAGGGGGTGTAGCGATGGTGCTGTATATGAGCAAAATGGGCGCAATAGAACTCCGGATTACGCCATCTCGGCGTGAACGATCAGCCGGTGCGTCGGATCAACGACAGGATCACATGTAATCAGCGTCAATCTGCGGTCCTTCTTATTATAATTGAGGACGGATACATCCGTCGGCTCCACGATCGAGGTACCGGTCACCACATACGTATAGGTCTCGCCTTTGGTCTCTACAACAATCTTGTCGCCTTTCTTCACCTCGTTAAGACGGTTGAACAGCTTGCCCTTCGCTCTCATGCGATGCGCGGCAATTGCTGCATTGCCGACTTCGCCGATCGGGGCTGTCTCCTTCAGATGCGCGGCGGCGTATTTCATATTTTTTTGCGTGGCACCCTCCAGCACCGGAAGGTTCACCTTAATGCTAGGTATCCGTATAGTGGCGATGGCATTAAGCTTCAGAGGCTCCTGGGAAGGGGCTGGCGTATCCGACGGTTCCGCCGTTTCATCAGCATCGGAGGTTGCACCAGCCGACTCAGACTCCGCCTCGGCGAACAAGGTCGAAAGCCGGTCATACTGATTCAGCGCTTCCTGCTGCGCCTGCTCGTCATCCACGCTTACTTTCCACTGCGCCATCAGCTTCTCCTGCTGCCTGTCATCGAGCCATGCGCTGGCCCGGGGATATACAATAATAAGCAGACCGATGATAATAAGTCCGTATGATAGCAGTCGCTTCATGACATGCCTCCCGTCTCCACCGGCTTATGCCCGGCGAATACCCACCTCTTGCTTCCGTAGAAGTTCAGCGCTACAACCAGCACCGTTACCATTGCTTTGCTAATCAGCTCATGCAGGCCGATCCATTCCGTCGCGATCACAAGCAGCAGCAGGGAAGCTCCCAGCATACAGAGATTCCATAGAAGGAACCGCATGATCCGTCTCGCCCCGCCTTGCTTTCCGTTAGCCGCTGCCTCGTCCCGGAATGTAAAAACGCTGTTCATTACATAACTATTCAGCATACCTGCTGCATAAGCCGCAATCTGTGCGATTGAATAATGAGTCTGTACAACAATCAGCAGTGTGAACACACCCATATCAATAAGCGTATTCAGACCGCCGATTACGCTGAACGTAAGAAATTGCTTGATGGAACGCTTTCTGGCCTGATCAGACATATTGCTTGGCACGCTCCGAATCGCCTTTGACGCTCGTTTCTTCCGCCGTTTGCTCCGGGTAGCCCTGCACTTCCCTTACAATATAAAGCGGGCGGTTTTTGGACTCGTCATAGATACGGCCGATATACTCCCCGATTACACCCAGCAGGAGCAGAATGATGCCATTGAAGAGCAGATTCAGCGCTACGATCGTCGTCCATCCCGTCTCTGTCGTTTCCGTGAACAGACGCTGATATAAGACAACTAGCAAATAGAAGAAGCTGCCAATCGACAGGAAAAATCCTAGATAAGTAGCAATCTTAAGCGGCTTATAAGAGAAGCTCGTAATACCGTCGAGCGCAAAGCTGATCATTTTTTTCAGCGGATACTTCGTTTCTCCCGCGAACCGCTCCTCGCGCACATACTCGACGCTCGTCTGCTTGAAGCCAATCCAGCTGATCAAACCCCGGACAAAGCGATTTTTCTCCTTCAAGCCGCGCAGCACATCGCATACTTTGCGATCGATGAGTCTGAAGTCGCCTGTATCAAGCGGAATGTCGACATTCGTCATGCTGCGCAGGAGCCTGTAGAAGCCAAGCGCGGTCAGCTTCTTGAACAGCGTCTCCCCCTTGCGCTTCAGCCTGCGGCCGTACACCACCTCGTAGCCTTCCTTCCACTTCACGATCATGTCCAGGATCACTTCAGGCGGGTCCTGCAAGTCCGCATCGATAACGACAATCGCATCGCCCTTCGCATAATCCATGCCAGCCGTAATCGCGATTTGATGCCCGAAGTTTCGAGAGAAGTCAATCAGCCTTACGTTCTGGTCGTTCACACTGAACGATTTCACCAGCTCGACAGAACGATCCTTGCTGCCGTCATTGACGAAGATCAGCTCGTATCTGCCGTCCGCCCGGTCCATTACTTCCTTCAACCTGCCATACGTATGCTCGATTACTTCTTCCTCGTTGTACATTGGCACAATAACGCTATACCTGACCTTGTTTTCCATGACGATGCTCCTCATCTATTCTCCATATTAAAATACCCAGCTAGGGAACCAGCGCAGCAGATCAATGTACCATTTCGGCACAGTCAAGCCGGACAACGCGGGGTAATATATTACAAACAAGATTGCCGCGGCAATCGCAAATCCGTTGCGAATCTTCCTGACCTTCGGATTCCGCTCCTCCGCCAATTGAAACAAGTAAACAATGCTCAAGATCACGAACGGCACCATCGCGAAGTAATGATACAGGAACGTCTCGCGCGGTACGAGCATCCACGGCACATATTGCGCCAAGAAGGCGATCCACAGCATATAGACATGCTTGTCGCGCCGTTTGATGCTGATCCACATCGTCGCCAGCATCGCCGCAATGCCTGTCCACCAGATGAGCGGATTGCCCATTGCGACAATCGTCGACTTCATCCCCGCTGCCAGCTCGCCCCCGGAATAATACCAGACCGGACGCTTCATGAACGGCCACTCCCACCAGGAGGAGGAGAAGGGATGAGACGACACGAGATGGCTATGGTAGCTGTACATATGCACTTGGTAATCAATGAGCGACTTCAGCGTATAGCCTTCGCTCATCACGGTTAGTATCGGAATGTAAGAGAGCGCATAGATACCAGCTGGAATCGCGATATAGAAAACCAGGCAAGCAGCCAGCGTCAGCACGGTATAGGACGGAAATACCGATACTATTCGCCGTAGCGCATCCGAATCAAACGCTGCCGCAGCATCATCCTGCCGCCGAAGCATACGCTTCGCCGCCGCATATTCCTTATACCGTTCCCATAGTGATATGCCGAGCATAACAGCCAGGCCTGCACCGCCGTATAGAACGATCCACTTCGATGCAACGCCGAGCCCGAAGAACAATCCGGCTAGACCCAGCGGCACCAGCGTCGCAAGCAGCTTCGTACGATAGAAGCTGAGCGCCAAATATTTGTTCATAAAGTGGAACATCAACATAATGAAGAACACACCGTATACATCGATCGTCGCAATTCTCGTCTGCGTGAAATGCATGAAGTCCGCAGCCAGCAGGCCAGCCGCAAGCGCAGCATAAGCCGTTCGGCCGAACAAGCGCTTGGCTGTCATATAGATAATAGGAACCATCGCAATCCCGATTAGCGTTCCTGCGATCCGCCATCCGAACGGATTAAGGCCGAACAGCTTGATGCCAAGCGCAATGATGATTTTGCCCAGCGGCGGATGGGTATTCTCGTAAGCGACGATGCCTTCGAGATTCTCATACGCCGTTCTGGCATGGTAGATCTCGTCGAAGTAGCTGCCCTTCATATAATTATGCCCATATATCATCAAGTCTTGCTCGTCGAATAGCTGGGCTACGCTGCCGCGCCTTGGCTCCCCTGCCTTCTCATCATGAATGGCGGCAATCGGAAGCGGTTCTTTGCTTCCCGATTCATAGATTCCCATCTCATGCAAGGAGAAGCCAGGCGTTGTAACGGTCAGCTTCACATAACGGGCGTTCAGATCCACCGTCTGGCTGCGCCATGCGAATACCGCTACGTGGTTGTTGTCCACCTCAACCGGATTCGTCCACTCCTCCGGCTGGAGGCCGAACTCCAGACGGAACTTGCCTGTGCCTACCCCGCCGAACGTTGTAACGCGCTCCAGATGCTTCTCTTCACCCAAATCAATATAGAAGCTTTGCGTCGTGCTTGACGGCTGCCAAGGCGTCTCCGGTCCCTTCATAGAGCCAAGTCCGATGAGCGCGACTAGCGCGTACACGGCCGTCAGACCAACCATCCAGATCCAGTCCTTGCGCGTCAGGAGCCGCTTAGTCCTGTCACCCGGCATCGTATCTTGTGTCACACTCGACAGTAGATGCCGATCCGCTTCCTTCTTGTCGTCCAACGTCACCGGCACGATCCCAAGCGTGCGTCCGCGCTTGTAATGATCATAGCCCGCATACAGCATATAAAGCAGCAAGCCGATATTGCTGATCGCAACCAGCAGGACAACGCCATCCATGACGACATTGGTGGTCGTCTTGCTGTATTCCAGCACATAGCTCATATTGAAGAAATTCGTAATCGTAAATCCGTAGAATACATGCAGCATTCGCCGGTCCCGCATTTGAATAAAGGCAAACAAGCTCAGCAGCAGAATCGGGAACATATAACGCTCATGCATCTTCGTTACAAGAATGAACACAACGGCGATCAATGCCATCGCGATAAAGAAGCTGCGATCCTCTCCCTCTCGCCGCTTGCCTGCCAGACTGAACCAGACGGCCAGCCCCACCGCAACGAGAATAAAGAAATTGCCCCAATGCTGATAGCTTAGGAACAGCCAGTTCTCCGTAAGCGGCTTCCAGTTCGCTCCGAACAATGCATATAGATTAAAGGCATTCAACGTCGCGTACGGATAGGAGGACAACGTGCCCCTGTACAACTCATACAAAGCTTTAAGCCCGCCGCTCGACCAGAAGAAAGGCAAAGCAAGCAGAATAAATGTGCCAAACCCGTAATAAGCGGTGACCGCAACGTTCTTCCACTTCTTCCTCAACAGCAAGGCGAGCAGCAGCACCGGCATAAAGATGAAGGCCTGCGGCTTGATCAGCGCAGCGATTGCATACCAGACAGCAGCTTTGCCGAACCGGTTCTCCGAGATGCCTAGCAGCGATAGAGAAAGCACCAGCGCAAATACCGAATCCACTTGCCCCCATGCGGCTGAATCCAGAATGACCGCCGGATTGAACAGCCACAGCATGGATAGACCCAGTGCGACTGGCGCGCCCAGCTTCTTCGCTGCTAACCGGAAGATAACAGCCGCCGCGCCCAGATCCGCTGCAATGGCGGGAAGCTTGTACAGCAGCATCGCCGCTGACTCGCCCGTAATGCCAAGCCAGCTCTTGATATGACCCAGTGCAAACAACACATAGATGTAGCCTGGCGGATAATCGACGAACATCTCCGTATGATAGAAGCCCGCCAGCCCTTCGCGAACCGCCTGATCAGACCAGAACATGAACAGGGCGATATCGTTGGCGTATCCTTCGTGGCTTACAGCCAGTACGATACGCAGTGCCAATGCCGCGGCGAAGGATACCGCCAGCAGAACAGACACGCTGCTCCGGCGCTGCTCCAGCCACTGCCTGTCGCGGAACAGCTTCACGGTCACGAAAGCAAGCAGCAGAGCAAATAATGCCGAATAGATCATCGTGCCCAGAATAGATACTTTCTGCGGCGCCTCCGTCTCCCCGGCTACCGAAGAAGTCTGCTCCAGCGAGAAGACCTCCGCGCCATCCGGCGCTCCCGATACCTTCTCGACCTTGAGCTGGTCGAACCAGACTTTGCCTGAATTAATGCTCCCATATCCCCCGAGGCTTCCTCCGACAAGTATCTCCTTTTGGTTCTTGGCCGTCTTGCCGTAAAACTCCAAGTAAGCCCATGTCCCGTTCGTGTCGCGGAATTCGGGATAATGCACCGCAACGCCCTCGACATACAGATGGGCTCCCGCACCTTGGCTGCCGATTCCTTCCGTCCTCACATAACCGGAAATCCGGTATGTGGCATTGGACTTAACCTTTACCCGCTGCAGCAGACGCGCATGATTATCCCCGCTGCTATGTATATAGGCAGACTGTTTCCCTGAATATGACATATTCCGATCGACCCCGTACTGCGTAACTCCACTGTCGTCGATCCATGCTTCAGTCATCCATCCATCCGGCATGTCGCTGGCTGCCGCTTCAAAATCGCCATTCATTAGCAAATTGCCTTCTGCGTTCGCCGCAATGCCGGGTATCAGCATGAAGAGCAGGAGCATAATAGCGATTATTCGGGAAAAGCCATTGCTCATCTTCATCACGATTCCTTTCCTCAACCATACGTTACCTATAATTATACAAACACATAACCACTTTATCGAATGCATCTTGCGAGGTCAATGAAAATAGCAAAAAATACGTGGTTTTGGTTGCGACTGGATGCCAATCTAGTACAGGTTGCGAGAAAGTTGAATATGGTAATAGAAGCGCTGCATGAAATAGATGCAGAATTTGTCGTACAGGAGGAGAATGTTTGTGCATAAACTCATTATACCGGGAACCAATCATCCCATTTATGTCAATCCGAGAGACTTGAAGGGTGCAAGCCTTATGCGCTACAAGGGTATGACGCAGCCGCGCATTGTCCATTGGTGGAGAACGATGACGCAGAAGTTTGGTCCTAGTCTCGTCATTGACGCTGGTGTCAATTACGGAGAGATTGTCCTCTCGACCGCTTACGACAGCCAAGCATCCGTTACCGTCATTGATGCCAACGAAGTGCTTCGCCCTTACCTTACGAGATCCATTGAGGAGCATCCGAACGGGAGCCAGTTCCGCATCGTCAACGCCATTGCATCCGACCAGCTTCAGTCCTCCGTCACGTTCTACGTTGATAAGGTGCGCTCCGGCAATTCATCGGCTTTCCATCTGGGCGAGCGGGCTTTCCGCGAAATTACCATTCCGAGCGTAACCGTCGACAGCCTGTTCGATGATCGGACCATAAAGGACGACACGCTCCTGTTCAAGCTTGATGTAGAAGGCTACGAATGGAACGTCCTGCGCGGCATGAGCCGTATCCTCAAGGAAACCAAAGAAGTTGCGGGCATCATTGAATTCAATATGAGTTATATGGAGAAAAAAGGCGTCGACCTGCGCTCGTTCGTATCGTTTCTATCCGAGAACTTCCTGCTCTTCGCGCCTGGCAACAAGGGCGCGCTAACGGAAATTAAAGCGCCCTATTATGAATCAGCGCTTCAATACTTCGCGCGAGACAAAGACTGCAATGACTTGATCCTCCTGACCAACCTAGACCAGCTTGCCAAGCTGAAGAGCTGACAAGTTGACGTATAGGCAAAGGGCCGCTCCTCCCTGGCAGATTTCTGCCGGAGAAGCGGCCCTCTTCCCGTTACAACATCGCTTTGATCATGCTGATGAACTCCTCCGCGCGCCTATCATTCGTATGGTTCTCATGAATAAAAGAATAACCCGCATCCGTCAGACGCTGCCTCTCCTCCGTCTCACTCGCATAATGGAGCGCCTTGCCCAGCAAATTGCCTCTGTCACAGGCGATGTAATTGGCTCCGTCCCGGAAGCCGAGCTCTTCAATATCAGGATTAGGCTCCGCCAGCATAAGCGAACGGCAGCCCGGAATTTCAAAAAACTTGGCGACCGGAATTTGCAGCACGCTGCCGCATGTGAAGGACATGAGAGAGCGGTTCAGCGCGGCGGCATACGCCTCCTTCACGAACAAGCCTGGCCGGTCTGGGGTCCGATGCCCGGGATGCTTGAAATGCGTAAACCCTTCTATTCCGTTCATCTTCTTCAAGACGGCATGACGGAACGGATACTTGTTGTCCATCAGTCCCATCAAGGAATATTTGATATCCTTCTCCAGCCCGTAATCCCGGATCAGCTCAGGGTTGACGCCGAACGGAAGCCAGCGGAACCGTGGAGCGCATTCCGGGAATACCTTCAGGAAGGGAGATTTGCTAGCGGAGAAAATCAGGTCGGGACGAGCGGTTTCGTGGAAATAGTTATTCCGTTTTTCTGGCTCGAAGTGAACGTCGAGCACATAGCAGCCCTTCAAGATGTTGACTTTATCCAGATTCGTAATATGAGGCGCAAACGCGTTGCGCCATTCAAAATCATAGTGAAAAATAAAATCCGGCTCAAAATCGATTTTGGCGAGAATGTCGAGAATATTCCCGTCCTTCGTCCAATACCGAACCTCGGCGACCCTTTCGATTGCCGATAACATATCAAATTTATGCTGATGCTTGGGCATCGCTTCCGCAAACCGCTTGACCAGCATTAATATTTTCAACGGCCTCTCCACGGATCAGCCTCCTTGTCGACTATTGATTCTCAAGCCATTGCTCTGGAGGCACATCCCGCAATCTGCGTGCCGGCACTCCCGCCACGATGGTCCGCGGCGGAACATCCCGAGTCACGACGCTTCCCGCTGCCGCGACGCCCTCTTCATGGATCGTCCTGCCCGGCAGTATGGTGGCATTCGCCCCGACCCGGCCTCCTCGCTTGATGATGACGCCCCGAAATTGACCGAAGCGCTGCTGCGAACGGGCGAGATAATTATCATTCGTCGTCGTCACGAACGGAGCAATAAAGACATCATCCTCCAGCAAGGAAAATGCGCATAAATAGCTGTTCGTCTCCAGCTTGCAATTGGCGCCGATGCTGCAGTCATTCTCAATCGCGGCACCACGGCCGATGATTGTAGCTGCCCCGACCGCCACGCGCTCCCGGACAGTCGCGTAATCCGCAACGAACACATCACTCCCTAGCCGCGCTCCTCGGTATATAACCGCTCCTGTGCCGATCGTACAGCCCTCTTCGATGACAGCTGGCGCAAGCGTTACAGCGGTTGATGTGGTCGCAGAGTTTTTGGCTTTCATGGGCAGCTTGCCGATAACAGCATGATCATGAATCCGGACATTCGAACCGATCACGCTTTCGTCATGAACAACAGCATGATGGCCGATGACCACGTTCTTCCCGAACGTCACTCCTTCGCCGATAACCACATGCATGCCTAGCGTAACAGCGTCCATTCCGTCCTCACCCCTTTGCGTAGCGCTTCAATTTGTCGATTATATAGCGCTGCTGCTCTCTCGTCAGATGAGGCGAGATCGGCAGTGCAAAGGACTGCTCGCAGACAGCCTCTGTCACCGGCAAGTCACCGCGCTTATACCCCAGATGCCTCAGCGCCTGCTGCAGATGCTGCGGACACGGATAATAATGGCCCGTCGAGATGCCGTGTCGTTTCAATTCCATCGTGAGCCGCTCCCGATCCTTGTATAGCGTCACGTACAAATGAAAGACATGGCTGCTGTCACCGGAAGCGTAAGGAAGCAAGAGCGGAAGTCCTTGCAAATGCTCGTTGTAGTAATCCGCTGCGGCTCTCCTTCTATCGTTCCATTCCTTCAGCTTTGCCAGCTTCACGCGTATCGACGCCGCTTGCAGCGGATCGAGGCGGCTGTTGTAGCCGGCAATTTCATGAAAATACTTGCGACGGCTGCCATGATGGCATAACAGCCGGATATGGTCCGCTACACCCTCATTATTGGTCACGACAATGCCGCCGTCGCCGTAGCCCCCCAGGTTTTTGGTGGGAAAAAAAGAAATGCAGCCGATATCTCCAATGGAACCGATTGCCCTTCCCTTGTAAGTGGACCCTATCGCCTGGCAAGCGTCTTCAATGATAAGCAGATTATGCCTCTCTGCAATATCCTGCAAGGCGTCCATATCGGCTGGCTGGCCAAAAATATGGACCGGCATGATCGCCTTGGTCCTCGGCGTCACCTTGGCCTCCACCGCTTCCGGACTAATATTGAATGTACGCGGGTCGATGTCTGCGAATACCGGTAACGCCCCTTGGCGAACAATCGCCTCCGCCGTCGCAAAAAACGTAAATGAAGTCGTAATGACTTCGTCACCCGGACCGATTCCCGCCGCTTCCAAGGCAAGCGTCAGCGCATCCGTACCGTTCGCCACAGAGATCGCAAATCGCACTCCCGTAAACGCAGCAATCTCACGCTCCAGCGCTTCTACCTCAGGGCCTCCGATGTAAATGCCGCTGTCGAGCACCCTTCGCATAGCCGCTTCGAGTTCATCCTTCACTTCTATATATTGCGCCCGCAAGTCGATTAACGGAATAATCATAGGCCACTCTCCTGATCCTGCCGCTGAGACTGGCCGCCGCTTGTCTCCGTCGGCAGTTGCACAACTTCGCTTGCAGTTAAAGAGCTATAAATCGCCAGCACCACTTCCAGCGCATGCATCGTCTGCTCCGCCGAGACGGACGGCTGTCTCTTCTCCCTCATGCTTTCGAGTATTTCCCGATATAGCGGGGTGTGGGATATGCCATGATCCGTCATGATCGTAGCCTCCGTTAGCGCTTCATCTCCATAAAAAGACCATACTTTCCGCTGATTCAAATTCGCGCCTTCGATCACCGCACTCCCCTTATCGCCGAATAGGCTGATCGAAGTGCCCAGCGTTCGCGGAGCAATAATCGTCGAAGCTTCAATCAAGCCGATTGCCCCGCTTCGGAACCTCAGCACGACGGCTCCCGCATTTTCCACCCCAATAGGATCGCCATAGGTGCCAGCTTGCGCGTATACGGACTTCACCGGACCCATCAGCCAGAGAAGAAGATCAATATAGTGAATGCATTGATTCATGAACAATCCCCCGCCAAGCTCTCGCGATTCGCGCCAAGGGCTGCTGCGGTAATAGCCTAGATCCCGCTTCCAACGCATGGAGACAACACCGTGACTCAGCTTGCCGAATTTCCCCATGCGTTCGGCGTGCTTCATCTCTTCCATCAGGGGCAAATACCTTGCCTGGAAGCAGACAGCCGCCACAAGCTTCCGTTCTCTCGCCGCATCGGCAATCGCCGAAGCTTCCTCTAGCGACAGAGCCAGCGGCTTTTCGACCAATACATGCTTGCCGGCTTTCAGGGCCGCCATGGCCAGCCTTCCGTGGGAATCACTGCTTGTGGCAATGACGACAAGATCGATAGTTTCAAGCTCCAGCACTTCGCTTACCGAAGTATATGCTGCGACTGCCGGAAATAGGGGCCGGACTATATCATTTGCGAAACGCTCCACTCTCTCTTGCTGCAGATCGCATACGACGACAAGCTCCGCTTCGCCGCCCAGCTCGGCGATCGACGCGACATGCTTCTCCGCAATGCCCCCGCAGCCTATGATCGCGATTCGCCATACTTCCATACGGATTCTCCTTCCGCTTTCCTTGCTGCCAGTTCTCTCTCATCTTTACTTAGCAGTATATGATTGCCTTGCGAGAATGATATGGACGCTTGCGATCGTTATTTCTCAAGACTTGCGGTTCGGCAGATCATAGTGAGGATACAGATGACGATGCTCCCCCATCCAGTGCGCAAGCTCCTCCAGCATTGCGGGATAATCCGCAGCCGCATAGACAATGTCCTCTCTTGTGTTCAACAAGCTTTTGTCATAATGCAGCTTGCTGCAAGGAGTAATCGATATTCCTCTGCGGAACACGGCGTTCATGATCTGCAGCAGCCTGTGCTTCGACAGCTTTTTATGACCGGTCAAATGCACAAGTCCGTCTAGCGGCTGATTCAAGGTCCAGCCAATAAACTTCGCCAATTCCAGCGTGGTCACGCCGTTCCAGAATACACGGCTATACCCTTGCACCGGACCGTTCTCCCGAAGAAACCAATGCATCAGCCCGATTCCATCTGCCTTCAATTCCGGCCCGATAATGGATGTTCGAATCGTCAAATGATTCGGCCGGATGACTTCCCCCAAGCTTTTGCTCTTGGCATAAGCTGTCGCTCCATCTGCTGTCCTTGATTCCTCATAAGGCCCCGATATGCCGGAAAATACGCAATCCGTACTAATATGGAACAGCCGAAAACCTAACTCGTCCCCATAATCGGCAAGCCTGTGCGGGAGCAGGCTGTTGATTTCAACCGCTTCCCGTAGCCGAAGCTTCGCATCTTCATTTAGCAAGCCGGCCGCATTAATGACCGCATCCGGCTTATGCTGCTTCAGCATAAGTCCCAGACGCTTCTCATCCCTGAGATCGAGGCGCGTATAAGGCGCGGGCGCAGCTCCTGTCCGCTGGGTTGCGATGACCTCGCAGCCGTTGCGGGACAACCATAGCGTCAGCAGATGCCCCGCCATGCCTTTGCCACCGAGTACTACGACTTTTTTCACGTTTCGCTCCCCCTCGCTTATTGGAATCATACCTTGAACAGACTGAGCAATGCGTCGACCTGCGAAGGCTCGATCAGCTCCGATGACTTGACCTTGAAGCGGAGCAGCTCATTGGACTGATGAATGACCACCACGTAGTTACGGCCGCCCAGCAGCTCATACTTATAGTTGATGGCGTCGTTATGCGTCTTTACGGCATATCGTTTTCCTGCCAAATAATCCTGTGTGTTGTAAAGGAAGGCAAAGAAAGAAGGAGATCGATACGTTACCGTAGCCATGCGGTGCGATGTGCAGTCATACAAGTAGCCGTGCTGAGTAATAATGACTTCTGTCGTGCTCTTGGCTGCATAAGCCCTCAGTCGCTCTACATAATCCAGGCTGAACATATTGTCGGAGTCAGTGCGGGCGACGTAAGCACGCTCCGAACCCTGGATGGCTTCGCCTACACGGGCACCCCGCTCGGAGATAGGCACAAATTGAATGTGGGAAGGCAGCGGCGGATAAGGCTGCAGCGCTTTGTGGATCAGAGCCTCCGTCCCGTCCATAAAATAAATAAAGGCATGAAAGCTGGTATCCGATTGGCCGATAAAGCTTCTGACGGTGTAGTCCATCGTAAGCTTCATCCGATAATCAATCCAATCCTGCTTGTAGATGTTGTCGCTAAAATATATGCTGTTGAAGTGTACTTCGATAACAATAGCTGGATGATTCAAGGCTAATATCCTCCCTTTTGCAGCAATTGAATGATTTCCTGCTTGGACATTAAAGAGTCATTAGAGCTGTAACCGCGGAATCCGACCTTCGGCAGAGCACGGTACTTGTCCATTAGACGGCGGGAAGGATGGGGAGGCAGGATGACATAATATTGCCGGTCAAAGCGATACGCGCTTTCGGATTCGTAAGGAGATACCAGCTCCTCATGCAGCTTCTCACCCGGGCGGATGCCAACCTCCTTCATGCCCAGATGCGGCACGCCATGCTTCTCCTGCAAGGCACTCGCCAAATCAGTGATCCGGCAGGCATTCATCTTCATGACATAGATTTCGCCGCCAACCGCTTCCGTCGCCGCCTTGATCAGCAGCTCGATCGCATCGGACACCGTGAGCAGGAAGCGGGTCATCAAGACGGAGGTGATCGGAAACGTTCGCTGCTGCTTGATCATATCGAGGAAGAAGGGCACGACGCTGCCGCGCGTCCCAAGCACATTCCCCCCTCTGACGCACGCATACCTCGTCGTTTCACTGCGGGTGTCCGCATTCAAGATCAGCCGCTCGCCCAGCAGCTTCGTCATGCCGTAGAAGTTGACGGGATTGACCGCCTTATCCGTTGATACATCGATGACCTTCTTCACGCCCGTCTCTTGACTGGCGCGTATGACATTCTCCGTACCTTTGACATTCGTGTTCAGCGCTTCCTCCGGCTGATTCTCGCAGATCGTCACATGCTTCAAGGCAGCGAGATGGAAGATGTAATCCACATTGGCACATGCGCTGCGCACCGCCTCATAATCTCTCACATCGCCAATTCGGTAGGTAACCTCCGGCGCATGCTCATACTCTCTCGCCATTAGCACCTGATTGAATTCACCTCTGGAGAATATGCGGATTTCCTTGGGTTGCAGAGCAAGCAGCCGCTTCGTCAGCTCCCTGCCCCACGAGCCCGTTCCCCCTGTTATCAAAATGATCGAATTATTGAACATATCGCCGCCCTCCTTATTCACATCGATGTACGCATCACCCAGAAAGCAAGCAGCTTAGCCTGTTCCGACCCCTAACCGCAGTACTTTAGCTTTGCCGCTTTTCCCTTGGGTTGAATTGCGTGTATCGTAAATCAAGTTGGCATGCTCCAGCATAAGATCAATCGGCATGCCGCTATGGTTAGTCGCAATGACGACGGCATCCATATTCGCAAGCAGTTGCTGATCCAGCTTGACGCTTGTCAGCACGCCATCTCCCAGAGATAGCTTGGAAATATATGGATCATGGTAATAGACCTTAGCGCCTTCCAGACGAAGCAGCTTCATCAAATCGATGGAAGCCGATTCGCGGTAATCCGCGATATCCGGTTTGTATGCCGCGCCATAGACGAGGATGCTGGAGCTAGGCAGCGACTTCGGCGACAAGACGCTCTTAAGCTGCTGCGTCACGTAGAGAGGCATTTTATGATTGATTGCGTTGGACATGCTGATGAACTCGGAGTTCATATCATATTGCTTCACTTTCCACAACAAGTAGGATGGGTCAACCGGGATACAATGTCCGCCGATGCCCGGCCCCGGATAGAATGGCGTAAAGCCGAAGGGCTTCGTTCCCGCCGCGTCAATCACCTCCCAGATGTCCAGATTCAATCTGTCGCATATCATAGCCATTTCATTCATGAAGGAGATATTGACAAGCCGGTACGCATTCTCCAAAATCTTGGCCATTTCCGCTGCATCCGTCGTGGAGACCGGGTGAACCTTCGGAAATATTCCGCTGTACAATTCTTTGACCTTCGCCAGGCAAAGAGGTGTCGTACCGCTGACGATCTTCGGGATACGTTCCAGCGGGAATTGCTTATTGCCCGGATCGACGCGCTCAGGCGAATAGGCGACGAAAAAATCCTCCCCCGCCTTGAGGCCCGACTTGCCGAGCAGCGGAAGCAATACTTCCCTTGTCGTGCCGGGGTACGTAGAGCTTTCCAGTACAACAAGCTGCCCCTTCTTCAGCCGGAGGCCAATCTGGGTCGCCGCTTCCGTCAGATAGCTCAAATCCGGTGTTCCGTATTCGGTAAGCGGCGTCGGCACACAGACAATAATCGCCTCGGCCGCTTGTATCGCGCTATGCTGGCTCGTTGCCAGGAATCGCTGGGTTTTCACCGCAGACTGAATGCTCTCGTCAGGAATTTCATGAATATAGCTTTTGCCTTTGTGCAGCAACTCAATTTTATTGGCATCCAGGTCGATGCCCAGCACACGGAATCCCTTCTTTACAAAGAGCAGCGCCAACGGAAGCCCCACGTAGCCAAGTCCGATAATCGCCACCGTTTTTTGGTCGTTACCTTCTGCCCATTGCTGTTCCATCATTCCTTCTCTCGCCTTCTTTCCAGCCGTTGTAAAATCGCTAGATTACTATATGACGAGATGCACACGCTGGAATGGACGATTGTTTCCCCACGTGCAAAAAGGCCGACCTGCCTATTCGGCGGGTCAGCCTTTTCTCCCTGCTGTCTTTCTTAATCAAGGAGTCTGTATTTTCTTGATACGCTTGTTGTTTTCAAGATGCCGCGATCTGTCGTTAGCGGCTTGACGACCGGGAATACACGCTCCACAAGTCCATTGAACTCCATAATATAGTTTTGTACCGGATAGCCCATCTCATCGTCTTTCCGATAAGCAGCCATTCTACCTACAAATTCAGGGTTGGCGGATACATAGACGTGTACGATGGTTGGTCTCAGTTCCTTTACGATACTGGCGATTTGAGCCTTCAGCTCTTCTGTAAGCTTATCTTCCCCTGTAGACAGGCTGCTCATACGCTTGCCTGCTTGCGCACCGTCCTTGCTGAACAAACCGATGTGCGTCCGGCCGAGGTCTTGGCTTTGCGATTGCATGGTCAAGCCGCCGCCATCCAGCGATACAGCAACATACGCATTATCATCGGCCAGCATGACGGAGGATGATTGGACCGCGTCGATTTCGGTTAACTTATCAGCGATGGCCCGGCTCATTTCGATGCGGTAATTTTTATGAGAACCGACGAGATTATTGCTTCTTAACTGTCTTCCGTTCACCCGGTTGCGCTCATTCATGCCATCATCGGCAAAGCGCTTGTCTTTGAGCAAAGAACCGCTTGAATCGTATCGGATAGAATTCTGCCGGATATTTTTGTTGCCCAAGTCGCCTTGAAACTCCATTCCGCAGCCGCCAAGCATAGCGCTAAGCACAACGCCAGCCGTCAGCGTCATCATTTTTTTTCGCATTGGCCAACCTCCCGTTCCTTAAATCCATTAGCCTTATTCAGACTTGGCTATAGCGTTTGTCAATCCGCCTGCGGCTATACGCCCGTTGACAATTGGCAACAGAGCGACTATATTGTTAGTATCAAGTATTAGTATCTGGTACTAATTTTGGCGAAAGAGGTGTTCATATGTCTTCCTTTTCACACCATAACGATCAACCCTTTGTGTCCAACAGCGTTATTACCGCGATTGGCACTTATGTACCCGAGCGCAAGCTGACGAATGACGATCTTGCCGCTATGGTCGACACCAACGACGAATGGATCGTGCAGCGGACCGGCATTAAGGAACGGCGCATTGCTGAGGAGAACGAGTTTACTTCTGACCTCATTGCCAGAGCTATTGACAATATGTTGGATCGATACGGCTCTGATCTGAGTGACGTTGATTATATTATTGCGGCGACTTCCACGCCTGACACGATCTTCCCGAGCATGGCGGCATCGATCCAAGCCAAATATCATATCCGGCAAAGCGGCTCCATCGATATTCAAGCCGCTTGCGCAGGCTTCACGGCTGCCTTGCAGCTCGCGAACGGACTGCTGCTGTCAGGCCTGTACCGGAAGGTGCTTGTCCTTGCCGCGGATGCTTTGACCAAAATTACGGACTACACCGACCGTACCACATGCATCTTGTTCGGCGACGGCGCAGGCGCAGTCCTGATGGAGCGCGCGAAGGACGGCAACGGGGCTTTGCTGGGTGCATACTCTGACACGGAGGGAGAAGGCGGTAAGCATGTATATTTGAGCAACCTGTCTCCTTCCATCGGCGACTTTCCCATTCAGACTCAGGGGAAGCTTGTTCAGAACGGCAGGGAAGTCTATCGCTGGGCAGTAAGCCGCGTATCCGAAGGGATCCGCGCATTGCTGCAGCAATGCGGCCTGCAGCCGGGAGACATCGACTGGTTCGTGCCGCATAATGCCAATCAGCGGATCATTGATGCTTTATGCGAGAGAGTCGGATTTCGCGAAGAACAGGCTTTGTCCAGCATCGCCAAGTATGGCAATACATCGGCGGCATCTATCCCGCTCGCTCTTGATGATGCGGTGCGGGACGGCAGAGTGAAAGCCGGACACACGCTCCTGCTTCACGGCTTCGGTGGCGGTCTCACGCAGGCCGGCGTCGTGCTTCGCTGGCAGTTGCCGTAATCAAATAGAGGATGGCTCGCATGCTTGAAGCGCGGGCCATCCTCTTCGCTATATTTTGACAGATGAAATGATTTGCGAGCCGATACCGAAGTCCACACCAATCTTGCCGATCCGTTTCTTGATCTGATGGGCCAGTATGACGGCATTAATGCCGCAAGAGCATAATACGATATCGTATTCATCCTTACGCTGCTCCAAGATGTCTAGCGTGTCTGCCATCATTTCATTGCGCTCAAACGGTAGCGTGAAGGGCACTTGCAAATGATAGGGCGGGCGTATAAGCCGCTGCTTCGTCCCGCCGGCCCATCTGGACACGAGCGCAACCCGGCTGTTCTGCTCATGCAGCATTTCCCAGAACGGCTTATGGTAGATCAGCTCTCTGTTCACGATTGCATTGCAGACCGCCTGCGGCATAAGCTCAAAGTGGTCGAAAATCCGGTTCGTGAGTACTCGCTTATGATTGGGATGGGCACGGATCACCTTGTCGTTTTTGGCCAGAATGCCGACGATATCCGCTTCCCGTATCGCTTCCACCAGCTGGTCCCGAACCGGAATATTGGGGAAGCGCACACCCTTCCTTCCTTTATTCGCCTCTTTCACCCAAAGCTGGCCAAGGGTCTGCTCCATCGTATACACAGAGTCCTGCGACAACACAAAGTTTTCTCCATCCCCAATGCGAACGAGACAATACGGGGTTTTATCTATCAATGCCGTCTTCAGGCGCTCCACGATTTCATCTTTGCTCAGAAGATCCTCATCTGGAATATCGGAAATCATATCATACCTCCACGATCCATAAGTTAAAGACTCTCATCCCCTAGTATATGGTTCTTCCTCGCGGAGGTTTGGACATCCGTCCTGTACCTGCAAAGATAAAACATCCTGGCAAGCGTTATACGGCTCGCAGGGCTGTGAATCGATTCGGCGAAAACGGCGCGATCAGCGATGTATCTCCCCTTCCGTCCAGCAGATCGCAAGCAAGCATAGCTGTCACGGGGCTAAGCAGAATGCCATTGCGATAGTGCCCTGCTGCCATAATGGCGGAGGGTTTGCCCTCGACGCTACCGATCAGCGGCATTCCATCCATCGTTGCAGGCCGGAGACCAGCCCAACGATGCGCCGTTTCTTTGTCTGCCAGTCTAGGCAGCCAGCGCTCGCTTGCCCTAATCAGTCTCTGGATGCCTCTATCCGTAACTGACGAATTGAATCCGGCTACATCCTCAGAAGCGCCGCAAACGATCCGGCCCACCGGCTTGTTCACCCAATAAGCTTGGCTGGAGAAGATCATATGGCGCAAATCATCGGGCACACTCTCATAGGAGCAGATTTGCCCGCGAATGGGATGAATCGGAATAGAGATGTCCAGCCAGCGCGCAAGCGCGCCTGACCAGGCTCCGGTGCAGATGACGATCCGATCGGCGCTTATCTGGGGTAATCCGGTCAGCCCCACCGTTACGCCGGATTCATGGAACGCTAATTCGGTCAGCTCTCCCGCTTGATCCCACAGCTTCACGCCAAGCTTGCGGCATGCCGTCTCCAGCGCCGCTACGAGACTGGGCGCGTAGATGTGGCTCTCTTCCGGACAATAGAGGGCAGCCGCAATATCATGCGACAGCCCCGGTTCCAGATTCCGCAGCGCCTCTCCCTCGACCAGCTCCGCCTTTGCTCCCCATGCATTATGCCAGCGTATTCGGGATTGCAGAGGAAGCAGATCCGCTTCATGGCGGTAGACGTTCAAGCTGCCGCTTCTGATCCAATCGGTTGTCATGCCGGAGAGTTCTTCTACCTTCTTAATCCAAGGCTCATATAGGTTCAAGCTCTGCAGGCATAACCGGAAGAAGGCATCCGGCTGGTCCGTATTCTCCGAATAGGGAGCCAGCATGCCAGCCGCTGCTCCTGACGCTTGGCCTCCGAATGTCCCGCTTTCCACCACACTGACCTCGTAGCCTCTAAGTGCCGCCTCCATTGCGCAAGACAAGCCGATTATTCCGCCGCCAAGCATCATAACTGATTGCGGCATTAATAGCCCTCCCCCTTATGACTCCATGGAGAATGCTGAAATAGCGTACCGGCAGGATCACTGCTTGCCGATGCATATTTCTTCTTCGGTATTCTGCCCGCTTCGTTGGCCAGCCTCCCCGCCTCAATCGCCATAGCGAAGGCCTGCGCCATCTTGACCGGGTCCTTCGCTTTGGCAACAGGCGTGTTCGCCAGTATAGCCGAAGCGCCCAGCTCCATCGCTTCCGCCGCATCCTTGGGCGATCCGATGCCTGCGTCTACTATAATCGGCACCTTTGCATTTTCAATAATCAATTCCAGGTTATACGGATTAAGCAAGCCAAGTCCTGTGCCAATAGGCGAAGCACCCGGCATCACCGCCGCAGCCCCCGCCTCTTCAAGCCGCTTGCATAGGATGGGATCATCCGACGTATAGGGCAGGGCAACAAATCCTTCATTAGCTAATATATCCGTGGCTTTCAGCGTCTCAATCGGATCAGGCAGAAGGGTCACCGGACTGCCGCTAATCTCGATTTTGATCCAATTGCCAAGACCTGCAGCGCGTGCCAGCCTCGCTATTCGTACCGCTTCCTCCGCCGTGCTCGCGCCGGATGTATTAGGCAAGTAGTGAAGCCTTCTCTCCCCCAGATGCTGAAGGATCGAGTCATCCTCATAGCTGTCCAGATCTACCCGCCGCACCGCAAACGTGATCACTTCCGCTCCTGATGCTTCCAATGCCTGCTGCATGACAGCCGGGCTCGGGAATCGGCCTGTACCGAGGAAAAATCGTGAACGTAGCTCCTTTCCTCCAAGACGGAAGACAGCCGTATCGTAACCTGCCAACATAACGTTAGCCCCCTCCAACAAACTGTATCAATTCTATGTCCGCTCCCGCTTCAAGCGCAGTAGCTCCCCACATGCTCTTGGAGACGATAATGCCGTTCAGCTCAGCAACAATCCGTTTATGGCTCTGACCAAGCTCCCTCACCAGCTCTTCCAGATCCCTTGCCGAAGTACGACGCGTCTCTCCGTTCAGTCTGATCGTTACCTGTTGTCTCTCTAGTGTCTTGTAACGGCCAATCTTCTCCAGGAAGGAGCGGCAGGTCGCAGCCGGATCCTCACTGCCGACAATGGCGGATACGGCGCATAGGCGGCGCGCCCCCGCTTCCAATACCAGATCTGCGTTATCCAGCGTAATGCCGCCAATCGCTACGAACGGAATGCTGATATGTGCGGCTGCCTCCGCTACATAAGAGGTCGATACCGCAGCTCGCCCAGGCTTCGTATTCGTCCGATACACAGGGCCGACGCCGATATAATCCGCTCCGTCCCTCTCCGCCTTCAGCGCTTGCTCCAGGCTATGCGTCGATACGCCGATCAGCTTGCCAGGGCCCAGCAACTGGCGAGCCTCCTGAATCGGCATATCCTCTTGTCCGATATGAACGCCATCCGCATCGACCTGACTAGCTATATCGACGTAATCATTCACGATGAACGGTACGTTGTATGTTCTTGTCAGTTGCCGGAGCGCCAAGGCTTCACGAAGCACTTCCTCACGCGAGCCCGTCTTGTTGCGGAGCTGCAGCATGCCTGCTCCACCAATCAGAGTCTGCTCCATCACCTCTATCAAGTCCCTTCCGGGATGATTGGCTGTGGCCGTAATAACGTACAGCTCAAAATCGCTCCAATTTCTCTTTATCACGCTTTTGCCTCCTCTTCCGCCCTCGCTTCGGGATTGGCCAAGTAAGATGCGCATAGCTGAAGCGCTCTAGCCGGATCGGTAACGCCCTGCACCAGTATTCGCCCATCCGGGAACAGCACCAATCTCTCACCCTCCGGCAACAGGACCTTAAGCAAATAACGATTGGCTTTGTAGGCATATCCCATTCGATCGAATACATCTCTCCACTGATCCAATTGCAACGACGCCTGAAGCGTTACTTGTACAGAATCTCTGCCGCAAAGCGATACAGCTGCAGAATATCCCCAAGAGGATGAATAAGTGGCGGTATCGCTTTCCCTTTCCGTCTCCCCATAAGCCTCATCTCGAGAGCGTGTGTCTGTCCAATGCGCAGCCGCTCCGACAGCAGCCCCGCCGCAAATACGGCATACCGGCGAGCAACCGGGCAATGCGAATTCACGAACGGAAAAGCTCCATAGATCTGCTGTGATCCAGCTTTTGCGAACAGCGGCTCGATTGCCGCTTAGCCACTTGATCGCTTCGACCGCTTGCAGCGAGGCAACAAATTCAACAGCGGCGGACAAGACTCCCGCGGTATCACAGTTCTGGCCTTCATCCGCATCCGCATCATCTCCGATTAAGCAGCGCAAGCATGACGTCTCTCCCGGAACAAACACGGCGCTCATCCCCTCAGCTCCAGCTATGCCTCCATAGACGAACGGAATGTTGCGCGCATAACACGCATCACTCAGCAGGAGCCTCGTTGCAGTGTTGTCCGTACCGTCCAGCACAATATCCACACCATCCATAGCGATCGCTATATTGCTGCTGTTCACATCCATCACAAGCGCTTCGATCTCGATGCTTCCGTTAATGGCACGCAGCTTCTCCGCCGCAGCCACCGCTTTGGGGAGCGCCGCCAGCGCATCCGCTTCATGGAAGAGCACCTGCCGTTGCAGATTGCTGGGCTCCACATAGTCGCGATCGGCGATTCGCACCTTGCCGACACCAGCTCTGGTCAGATGCTGGGCCAGCGAAGCGCCAAGCGCTCCGCAGCCTATGACAAGCGCCTGTGCCTTCGCCAGACACGCCTGGCCCTTCGTGCCGATCGGAGCGAACCGAATTTGCCTGTCATACCGGTCCGCCCATATCTCATTGGCTTGCTTATGCATAAATCGAGCTTCCTGCCGCCTTGAACGCCTCCGACTTCTCCTTCATCCCGGCTTCAATCGCCTCGGTCGTCTCCATTCCGTTCTGAGCGGCATACTCTCGGATATCCTGCGTAATGCGCATGCTGCAAAACTTCGGTCCGCACATGGAGCAGAAGTGTGCCGACTTGGCCGCTTCCGCTGGCAGCGTCTCATCATGGTAGGCCATTGCTCGCTCCGGATCGAGCGACAGGTGGAACTGGTCACGCCAGCGGAATTCGAAGCGAGCTTTGGACAAGGCATCATCCCGCAGCTTCGCGCGCGGATGGCCTTTGGCCAGATCAGCCGCATGCGCCGCGATTTTGTACGTGATAACCCCTTCCTTGACATCCTCCTTGTTCGGCAGTCCCAAATGCTCCTTCGGCGTGACATAACAGAGCATCGCGGTTCCGAACCAACCAATCATTGCCGCGCCGATGGCGGATGTGATGTGGTCATAGCCAGGAGCGATATCCGTCGTCAGCGGGCCTAGCGTATAGAAAGGCGCTTCGTCGCAAACCTCAAGCTGCCTGGTCATATTCTCCTTGATGAGATGCATCGGCACATGGCCAGGGCCCTCAATCATGACCTGCACATCATGCTTCCAAGCGATCTTCGTCAGCTCACCAAGCGTATCCAGCTCTGCGAATTGCGCCTCATCGTTGGCATCCGCAATTGAGCCGGGACGCAGACCGTCGCCCAGAGAGAAGGACACATCGTATTGCTTCATGATCTGGCAAATTTCCTCGAAGTGCGTGTACAGGAAGTTTTCCTTGTGATGCGCCAGGCACCAAGCGGCCATAATCGAGCCGCCGCGCGATACAATGCCGGTTACCCGCTTCGCTGTCAGCGGGATATAACGCAGCAGCACGCCCGCATGAATCGTAAAGTAGTCCACGCCTTGCTCCGCCTGCTCAATCAGCGTATCGCGGAATACTTCCCAGCTAAGCTCCTCCGCATTGCCGTTTACTTTCTCCAGAGCCTGATAGATCGGCACCGTTCCGACCGGTACAGGAGAGTTGCGGACGATCCATTCTCTCGTTGTATGTATGTTTTTGCCGGTGGACAGATCCATGATGGTATCGGCGCCCCAGCGGGTTGCCCAGGTCATCTTCTCTACTTCTTCCTCAATCGAGGAGGCGACAGCGGAATTGCCGATATTCGCGTTAATCTTGACATGGAAGCCTCTGCCGATAATCATCGGCTCGCTCTCCGGATGATTGATATTGGCCGGAATGATGGCGCGGCCTGCCGCTACCTCATCTCTGACGAAAGCCGGGGACATTCCCTCCCGGATCGCGATGTATTCCATTTCCGGCGTTATGATTCCCTGACGAGCATAATGCAGCTGCGTAACGTTGCGTCCTTCTTTGGCTCGCAGAGGCCGGTGTGACAAATTCGGGAACAGCTCCGCCCCCTTCTCGCGTACCCTCTCCTCCGACGCAAACCCGTTATCCTCAGGCCGGACTTCCCGTCCATCGTAACGCTCAACATCCAGGCGCCCCGTAATCCATGACTCGCGCAGCTTCGGCAAGCCTGCCCGCACATCCGCCTCGTAAGAAGTATCGGTATAAGGGCCGCTTGCATCATAGACGCGGACAGGCTCGTTCGGCAGTTCATCTCCATTCCGCCCTTGGCTTGGCGTCAGCGCAATCTCCCGCATCGGCACATGAATCGTCGGATTGGAACCTTGCACATAGACTTTCCGGCTTCCCGGCAGTGGTGTAGTCAACATAACAAAAAACCTCCTAAATGGAATAATGGAATTCCACCTGGAGGCATACGCAGACATATAAGAAAGTTAGTGGACGCTGCAGCGGACACGGCCTATGAATGATCACTGGCTCAGCCGATAAAGGCGTGAAGCGCAGTTCAAGGCTTATCCATACATGATACTGCTCGCGTTAAATTCGGCAGAAGTAAGCATTGCCGATTGTCCCACTTTCCTACGCTGGCATGACCCAGATCAGGTTCAAAGGGACCAAAGCAAATGCTTTATCTCAGCCTTACGGCGCCCCTAGTGGATTTCCTTGTTAGACTATAACGCTGAATGACAACGGGTGTCAACCTTTGGTTACAGTTTGATTTTTTGCTGGAACAGGCCAGCCTGCCTTGCCGCCATATAGATAATGACGACCAAAGGACCGATGAAGACGCCGATTACACCCACTAGCTTGAAGCCGACATACAGGCTAATCAACGCAGACAAAGCCCCGATTCCGATGGAATCGCCCAATATTTTGGGCTCAATAATGCGGCGGAACACGGTAATGAACAGGAACAGCACGATTAGACCGATACCTGTGTACAGATCGCCCGTCAAAATGAGATACGATGCCCATGGAACAAGGACGGAGCCCGTTCCCAAGATTGGCAAAATATCGACGACAATGATAAGCAGCGCGATCGCCATCGGATATTTAATATCCAGGATCAGCAGTCCTGCAAGTGAGATGATGTACGTCAAGCCGCTCAAAATAATTTGCGAGCGAAGAAAACCGAAGATCGATTTTCTCAGATTGTTCAGCACCTGATCTACTTGCGAACGTGAAGACTCGTCGAAGATCGACAGCACCGATGCCTTCAATGTATTCAGGCTGAAGCTGAACATGTAGACCGCCACGAAAAAGACGATGAAGAAAATAAACATGCCAGGAAGCGTGGACGCAAACGCAACAACCGTTGTCGACAGCTTGCCAACCATAGATGTAATGGTGTCCGTCAGCTTCAGCAAGTAATTCTCCAGTGTAGCTACCGCATCCGGAGGCAGGTTCTGATACAAGCCTCTTGCATCGACCAGAAGCTGGTCAACAAATTCATTCGCATTCTCGAAGTAATGCGGCACTTTCTCAAGGAAAGCGATCAGCTCTGCAATAATCTTGATACCTAGCAGGACGATGAGTCCGATCAAGATGACCGTGAACAACGTGCAGGATATAATAGCTGCGACAAGCCGGTTCACTTTTAGCCGCTTCATGAAGAATCCGTTCAACGGCTCAAGGAAGATCGCCACGACGAGCGCCAGCAGGAACGGAGCCCCTACGGTAAACATCAAATAGATCAGGAACAGACCAACCGCAATCAGTACTATCGATCGAATGGACATACCGTATGCCTCCTTTCTTTAAGTTCTATTCAAGTATGGCACTTCTCATGTGAAAATTAACATCCTTGTAATACATATCTTTGACAAGCAGATTGGGTCCGCAGCATGATGCAGCCGGACAATGGCAATTAACCCCTTGTGCCAGCGGATGCTGCAGCCATCTGCCGAACAAATCGTCAAGTCTTGAATCGGCAATATTGCCGAAGGAAGGCACGTCAGAGAAATCAGTTACGAAGACATCACCGGTGAACAAATTGACGTTCAGACGGTTGCGCCCGTCAGGATCGTTGCGAACCGTTACGTTCGGCTCATTAGCCAGACGGGTCAGCAGCTCACGCTCTCCCTTATCGTCGCTGCAATGATAGAAGGGCAGCGTCCCGAACAGCATCCACACATTGGGGTCCCGGTTTTCGAGAAGACGCTCAATCGAACGGCGCATCTGCTCTCTCGTGATGACGGGCAGATCCTTGGCGAAGGAGCTGGGATACATCGGATGGACTTCATGACGCTGACAGCCCATCTCCACGATCAATTGATGAATTTGATCTATTTTGTCATGCGTGCGGTAATTGATCATCGATTCGGCTGATACAAGAACGCCTGCTTCGCTCAATCGACGCGCATTGTCAATCATTCTGTCATATAGCTTTGCTGCTGCATCGCGCGACACGCTATGTCCCGCCTTGGCGAAGCCGATCTGATGGAAGTCATCCGCATTCGTGTAATTGAACGAGATGTGCATCACGTCGAGATAGGGAGCAAGCTGCTCATAACGGCTGTACGGCAGTGTCACATTGGAGTTGATTTGAGAGCGAACGCCTCGGCTCCTGGCGTATTTCAAGAGCGGAACCATATAGTCTTGCACAGTGCGGTTCAAGAATGTCGGCTCGCCGCCTGTAATACTGATCGTCTCCAGATGCTCCACTTCCTCCAGCCGACGAATCATATCTTGAATCGGGATTTTATCCGGCTCCGCCATAACAAGCGTATCGCCCACAGCGCAGTGCTCGCATCTCATATTGCACAGATTCGTAACGGTCATCTCCACGCTGGTCAGCCGATGGCTTCCGTACTGATGGAGAGAGCGGATCGGGTCCCACGGATCGTTCTTGGGGGTTAACGGGGCAAGCTGACGGACAGCAGGGCCTCGGTATTGGTCGTTTTCTGTATGTAGCATGTTCATCTTGTTCAACACCTGACTTCTTAATCTCGTAATAACGCATCTCTACCATTGTAATGTCAGACGGTAAAGGAAGCAAATAAGAATACCTATGCCCGAAGCCTTTCAAATCGAATTTATATCTCCAATTCCCTCCGAAAACTTATAACTCATTGTGATAAAGAAAAAGGAGCCTCGCGGCCCCTTCCAAGTCCTATCCAAATGTGTCAAATGCCGGATACAAGCGGCACGGTCTGATCCTCATCATTCACACCGGTTATCATAACGGTCAGCTGTTTCGAGAGATCCACCTCGTAAGGGATCTTCAGCTCCTCGCCGCCTTCATTATACAAGATGCGAACGATCGGCCGGTGCGGATAGCTATTGTTCAAGTCCACCACTACGCCTCTCTCGCCCGTATGCAGCTTAACGGAAATCCCAATGGGATAGATCGCTACCTTATCGCGGAACAGCTGAAGCATTCGCTGCTCGTACAGCGTTCCTGTGCCGGCATACAGCCTCTCCATCGCGTCGTGAGGGAGCATCGGCGCACGGTAGACTCGATTGGTCGTCATCGCGTCATAGGAGTCGACAAGGCCGATCCACTTCGCATAATCATGAATTTCATTGCCCTTGATGCCTCTCGGATACCCGCTTCCATCAAGCCGTTCATGATGCTGGAATGCGCAGTGCGCAACCAGCAGCGGAAGATTCGGTTCATCCTTAAGCAGCTCATAGCCGAGCTGCGCGTGCCGCTTCATCATCTCGAACTCATCTCCGCTGAGGGTACCCGGCTTTGTGAGCACATTCGTCGAAATTTGAGTCTTGCCGATATCATGGAGCAACGCTCCCATGCCGAGCGTCATTACTTCGTCCCGTGAATACCCGTTCGACAGGCCAAGCAGCGTTGTATAGACGCATACATTCAGCGAATGCTGGAACAAATAGTGGTCCACTGTCCCCATATTCATCAACATGATCATGGCGTCTTTATGATTGGACAAATCGTCCATAATGGAATTCATCAAGTTCTTGAACGGCTGGGCGATGTAGGGATAAGTTACGCCTTTCCGGCGTTTGGGACGATCCATCATCTCGCGGAAATTCGTGCGGATTTCCTTAATGGCCATCCGGAACGTATCCTCGCTAATAATAGGCGCCACCATAACATCTGCTGTCCTTGGATCTTCAATGTATACATATTGAACGCCACATTGCTCGAGCCGGGCAATAAGACGTGTCGTTAACTCCATATGATTGCTAAGAAGGACGATACCGTCTTCGGAAAAAATCTTCTTGGCCAGTTTCATCCCAGGCGCACATTGCGAAATCGGTAGCAAACGCATTTTCTCGGTCCTTCCCCTTTATGTCGTCAATACAATATTTATCGGAGTAAACCGCTTTTAATGTTAATTTACGTGAAAATGCGCAATTTTTCAACCATTTTATCCTAATTTTTCGACAGAAAACGCCAATATATCGTTTTGTTGCAACATTTTCACCCGATTGACCGCCATCTAAGCTGATTGCAGCAAGCCAGGGCGCTCTCGGATAATAGCTCGCCAGCTATCACATCCCGGATAAACTCGGGCAAAAAGAAGCTGTAGCTCTCTCCGTTAGCCAGCGATTCATAACCCGCCCGGAAGCTGAACATGTCGATGGAACCAACCGAATAGACCCGCTCATCCTGGAACGGCTCACCGCCCACTTCCATATGCAGAATTCGATGCATAGGCGGAAGATTCGAATCGTAAGTGACCGACAGCCCGTCTATGGCAAGCATGCCCAGCACCTCGCCCCTGAATCCGAAACCTCGGATCGGCTTGAATACGAACTCGTCCAGGAGCGACTGCTCTAGCGCTTCGCGGAGATGCATCCCTGCAATCATCATCCGGCACGGATTAATGGGAGACGGGCATAGCGCGTGAAGCTCACCGGCCGATACATCGCCAATAGCCAGCCCGCCAAGCAACTGCCCGGCATTCACTATGCCAATCTCCGCCTTAGCCAATCGGCGCAAACCTGCCGCAAGCAGATTGGGAAGCGCCGATTCCCGGTCCACACGCGCAGGGAGCGGATGGTGTAGCGTGGCGAGCACCTTGCCAAGCCGAAGCTTGGCTTCTTCCCCATACGCGCGAATAATCGCTTCCGCTTCCGGTCGCTCCGCATAGGCTCCCGTTGGAAGGCAGCAGGCGCTAAAGACCGGCTTGCCCGTTGCGGAGTCTATCCGTATCTCCACCCGCCCGACATAATCCCCGAACTTGCCAGCAGCACATATGGTCGTCTCGCCCATGACAATCGGCTCCTCAAGCAGATGATGGGTATGCGCTCCCAGAATCAGGTCGATGCCCGGAACCTCTTCCGCCATCTGCCGGTCAAGCGGCAAGCCAAGATGAGACATCACGACCATGACGTCGCAGCGGCTTCGCAGCAGGCTTACCTGCTCCCGAATCGCTTCAAGCGGTGCAGTCGTCGTCCAACCAAGCAGCTTGTAGAACGGATAAAAATTCGCCGTAGCTCCGACCAGGCCGATACTCAGGCCGTTCTTCTCCAGAATGATGCCGGGCTGCATCCACTCTGGCCGCTCTCCCGTGTCCTCCAGCATCATATTGGCGCACACGACCGCAAATCGTGACGGAGAGCTGTACAATTCATGAAGGGCTGCGCTTGTATAGGTCAGCCCTTCGTTATTGCCCAGCGTAATCGCTTCATAGCCGGCCTCCTGAAGCAGCGCCAGATTCACTCTGCCTCCGCTGCCCTCCGTCTCCATCCTCATACGATCCATATGATCGCCAATATCGACGGCGAGTACGCGGTCAGCCCCCATTACTCTGCGCTCGTCGGCAATAATGGCGGCGATGCGGGCGGCGTTCTCCAACCGGCTATGAATATCATTGCTGTGCAGAAGCACCACTTGTGCTTGCATGGCTTCCGTCAACTTCAACCAGCCTCCCTATCGCAACCCTAATGATCCCGCTTCTACATTCTTTAATTTCCGCGATTCCGCCATATACCCGCTTGGAGCAGTAGCCGTCAGCCCCCGATTTGCGACATGCGCCGCTCCGTCGGAACATGCGACAGCGCCGTATCCGCCAGCTTGGCCGCCATCTCATGATTTTCCGGCTTAATATCCATGGCCTTGGCGAATATCTCCCTCATTGCCGCAGAGTCGCCCAAAGCGCCCTTCACATTAAGCTCATCCATCCAATACAAGCAGGGCTTCAAGCTGCCGTCAGCCGTCAATCGCAGCCGATTGCAGCTCTTGCAGAAATGATCGGAGATGGGATGAATCAGTCCGAAGGAGCCGACGCCGCCTTCGATTTCCCAATCCTCCGACGGCCCGTTCCCTCTCACATCTTCGCGCCTTGCGATGGTATACCGTTCATTCGCGATTTCCAGTACACGGGACAACGGCAAGTAGTGGGCTCTCCAGTTATCATCCGCATGGCCTATCGGCATATATTCAATAAACCGGACATGAAGCGGCTTTTCATACGCCATCCTCAAAAATTCCGCAATTTCGTCCTCATTCACATTTTTCAGCAGCACACAGTTCAGCTTGATGGGATGAAAGCCTGCCTCTGCCGCTGCTTCTATGCCTTCCAATACCCTCCGCAGCTCGCCGCGTCTCGCGATGAAGGCGAATCTGGTTGGGTCGAGAGTGTCGAGACTAATATTGACACGGGTCAGCCCCGCTTCCTTCAACGCCTGCGCTTGCTTTGCCAAGAATACTCCATTGGTCGTGAGCGCAATATCTTCAATGCCTGGAATACCCGACAGTCTGGCTATCAGCTTATGCAAGTCAGGCCTGACAAGCGGCTCGCCCCCTGTAATCCGAAGCTTCGTAATACCAAGCGATGCTCCAACTTCCACGACTTCAGCGATCTGATCGTACGTAAGCAGATGGGACGCTTCCGTGAATGCCACGCCTTCCTCCGGCATGCAGTAGACGCAGCGAAGATTGCAGCGATCCGTTACCGAGATCCGCAAATAATTGTGCGTTCGACCAAAGCGGTCCTTAAGTGCTTCCATGCTGCTCGCTCCCTTCTATCGTACCTATAAGCATAACATTTTTTTTCGTTCTATGGTATTCTAGAGACAACTGAACGTCATACATTCGAGAGGTTTACATACATGGAATTTCATTGGAATATCAAGCTTTTTGCCGGTTTGCAGGAGCGTCTGGCAGCCCCCCGGCTGACGCTGGTTTTACCAGAGGAACAGCTGACAGTCAGAGAGCTGAAAGACCGTCTGGCAAGCGTTCATCCCGACCACGCCGCCATCCTCTCCATCTCATTCGTCGCCCGCAACCATGCCTACGCAGCGGATGAGACCATTGTGCGTGCAGATGACGAGCTTGCTCTCCTTCCGCCTGTCTCTGGAGGCGAAGAGTCGGTGCAGAATCGCACTCAAATTGGAGACATGGAGCTGTATGTTGTGACAGCAGAGCCGCTTCATTCGGAAGAGGTGCTGCGCAAAGTCATTACGAAGGACCATGGCGCTTCCATCGTATTCGTTGGTACGACCAGAGAGTGGACGCAAGACCAGCAGACCGTCCGTCTGGAATACGAAGCCTATGAGCCTATGGCTGTCACTATGATGCGCCAGATCGGCGATGAGATTAGCGCTCGCTGGCCCGGAGCCCTATGCGCCATCAGCCATCGAACTGGCGTTGTTGAACTGGCCGAGATTAGCGTCATTATCGCAGTCTCAGCGCCTCACAGAGAGAGCTGCTATGAAGCTAGCCGCTATGCGATCGAACGTCTGAAACAGATTGTTCCCATTTGGAAAAAAGAAATTTGGGCGGATGGCTCCGAATGGAAGGGTCATCAGCAAGGGCCTTGGAATCCGACCGTTCCTTTGCCGGAATAGCAGGAGGAAATCATGACAGACCATTCACAGCACTCGAATACCATCGGCCGGCAACCAGCTGACGCACGTTCCTCGATTCAGGATCGATACTCGAGACAGATTCGATACGGCCGAATCGGACCGGAGGGACAGAACCGTCTTCAAAGCGCTCGAATCGCCATCGTTGGCATGGGAGCGCTTGGCTCCGTGCTGGCCCAGCACCTGGTGCGGTCAGGCGTCGGCTATACCCGCCTTATTGATCGCGATATCGTGGAGTGGAGCAATCTGCAGCGGCAGATGCTCTATACCGAGCAGGATGCAGAGGGACTGCTTCCGAAGGCAGCCGCAGCTGCTGCTCATCTGAGAGCTATTAACAGCGCTGTCATCGTAGAGCCGGTCATGGCTGATTTGAATTCGGCCAACGCGTCCCAATGGCTTGGAGATGTCGATCTGATTCTGGACGGCTCGGACAACTTCTCCGTCCGCTACTTAATTAACGATTACAGCCTGAAGTCGAACACCCCCTGGATATACGGCGGAGCAGTAGGCGCAACGGGCATGACCCTGTCGATTATTCCGCAAGAGACGCCCTGCTACCGCTGCTTATTTCCCGAGCCGCCCGCCCCGGGTACGACAGATACCTGTGAGACAGCAGGCGTTATATCGCCGATTGTGGACATTATCGCCTCGATTCAGGCAACAGAAGCGATCAAGCTATTGTCAGGCAATCGTGAAGCTCTCCATGGCACGCTTTTTCAAGTAGATCTTTGGAATCATGCTTGGCTTCCGGTCAATATTAGTCACGCGCGGAAGGATGACTGTCCAGCATGCCGTAATCAGCGGTATGAGTTTCTGGAGGAGCAGCGCCGCGAGACGGTCGCCACCGCTCTGTGCGGCCGTCAATCTGTGCAGCTATTGCCTGGCCAATCCGCTCGTCTAGACCTTGATGCTATGGCTCGGCAACTATCTGCGATTGGGCAAGTCTATCAAAACCCCTATCTTCTAAGGCTGCAATTATCTGGCGGCATGACCTTTGTTTTATTCCCCGACGGACGCGTTATCGTCCAAGGGACCGAAGATTTGGCAAGAGCAAGGTCGATTTACGCCGAATTATTAGGTATTTAGTTGCATTTGTCAGTCCCTCATATTGCCATTGCGTGAATAGATTGCTACTATTAAGGTGAATTATGATGCATAGGGCTTACATACTATTGTTTAATTGATAATAATTATTAGAGGTGTCTCTATGAGGATTCATGTAACAGATTTGGTAGACGGAGACCAACTTAGCCGCGATATCTTTAATAATTACGGGCTGCATGTGCTCTCCAAGGGAACATTAGTGACAAAAGCGGAAATTTCACGCCTGCTGCAGCACCAAATCGATTATGTCGATGTAGAAGAGCGCACCACACCGGTCCAGGCCAATAAGCGATCCGGACGAACAATTGAGTCAACGGTTAATCCCAAGTGGCTTCCTAAAGTGCAGCCCATCTATGAAAACGCAGTCAAAAGCTTCGAGAGGTTTTTCTCCTCCGCCGTGGAATCCGGCAAGGTAGATGACGAAGATGTATCCGCCGTCCTGCAGCCCCTCCTGAATAACCTGCAATTGGAACGGGATGTCGTGTCTATGCTGCTGCTGCTCAATACGTCGGATAATTATACGTATCAGCATTCCGTACAAGTCGGCATGCTCTCTTATTATCTGTCCTCCTGGCTCGGATATTCGGCAGTCGAAGCCGCAATAATCGGCAAGGCTGGATTCCTGCATGACATTGGCAAGTGCAAGATTGATGATGAAATCCTGAACAAACCAGGCAAGCTATCCGCCGAAGAATTCGATGAAGTAAAGCGTCATACCGTATACGGTCATGACATTATCCTTCAATCCTTCGGAGACTCCATGCTGGCTATCGGCGCTCTGCAGCATCATGAGCGGATGGACGGAAGCGGTTACCCGAACGGGCTTAAGGGAGAAGAGATCCATCCGGTATCGAAGATTATCGCGGTTGTCGATATTTACAGCGCCATGATTTCCGCAAGAGTCTACCAGAAGGAGCGCGATCTTCTCTATGTGCTGAGAGAACTTCATAGACTGAGCTTCTCGCAGCTCGATCCCGTGACGACACACACCTTTATCAAGCATATGATTCCGAATTTCATCGGCAAGCATGTTCAGCTAAGCAACGAAAAGACGGGCTATGACGAACTGGGCATTATCGTCATGACGCACCCCACGGAATTCTTCCGTCCGCTGGTACAGATCGGTGATCAATTTCTGGATCTCACGATCGAGCGCGACTACGAGATCAAGCACGTTTATATTTAATACCGCTACATTTATGAAGCCCTGCTACCCTTACAAGGGAGCAGGGCTTTTTGAGTAGACGCAAAAATACGTGCCCGGTATCCCGGACACGTATTTTTCGATTATATCGATTAGCCGATGGAGCCTTCCATCTCGAATTTAATGAGACGGTTCATCTCTACGGCATATTCCATTGGCAATTCTTTTGTGAATGGCTCGATAAAGCCCATAACGATCATTTGAGTCGCTTCGTCCTCCGATAAGCCGCGGCTCATCAGGTAGAACAATTGGTCCTCGGACACTTTCGATACAGTAGCTTCATGCTCCAGCGTAATGTTGTCGTTCAGAATCTCGTTGTACGGAATAGTATCCGAAGTGGATTCATTATCCAGAATAAGCGTATCGCACTTGATGTTCGCTTTCGCGCCATCAGAGTTGCGTCCGAACGATGCAAGGCCGCGATACGTTACTTTGCCGCCATGCTTACTGATCGACTTGGACACGATCGTGGAGCTTGTGTCAGGCGCCAGATGCGTCATTTTCGCGCCTGCGTCCTGATGCTGGCCTTTGCCCGCAACGGCGATCGACAGAACCATGCCTTTTGCGCCGCGTCCACGCAGTACAACAGCCGGGTATTTCATCGTCAGCTTGGAGCCGATGTTGCCGTCGATCCATTCCATTTGCGCATTCTCATCCGCAACTGCACGTTTGGTAACGAGGTTGTAGATGTTTGGCGCCCAGTTCTGAATTGTCGTATAGCGCACGCGGGAATCCTTTTTGCAAAGAATCTCTACGACTGCGCTATGCAGCGAGTTCGTGCTGTAGATTGGAGCTGTACAGCCCTCTACGTAGTGAACGGAGCTGCCTTCGTCCGCGATGATCAGCGTACGCTCGAACTGACCCATGTTCTCGGAGTTGATACGGAAGTAAGCTTGCAGCGGGATATCACACTGTACGCCCTTCGGCACGTAGATGAAGCTTCCTCCCGACCATACGGCACTGTTCAATGCAGCGAACTTGTTGTCATTCGGAGGAATGATGGTACCGAAATATTCTTTCATCAGTTCAGGATATTCGCGAAGCGCCGTGTCTGTATCCGTAAAGATAACACCTTGCTTCTCCAGGTCCTCCTGCATGCTATGATAGACAACCTCGGACTCGTATTGAGCCGATACGCCGGCCAGGAACTTTTGCTCCGCTTCAGGAATACCCAACTTGTCGAAGGTCTCCTTAATTTCTTGTGGAACCTCTTCCCATGTCTTGCCTTGTTTCTCGGACGGTTTGACATAATACTGGATATCGTTAAAATCCAGATCATCCAAATCCCCGCCCCAACGCGGCATAGCCATTTTGTAGAATTGCTCAAGCGACTTCAGACGGAATTCAAGCATCCATTCCGGCTCGTTCTTCATCTCGGAGATCGTACGGACGATTTCCGGAGTCAGACCTTTACCCGATTGGAAAATCGCCTTATGCTCGTCGCGAAAACCGTATTTATATTCTTCCATTTCCGGCATCGATTTAGCCATTCATATCACTCCTTGTTTTGATTTTCGATTCCTTTGCGCAATGCGTTCCACGCAAGCGTCGCACATTTGATACGCGCAGGAAATTTATTAACGCCAGACAGCGCCTCAATATCCTCGTTCTCTTCGAATTCGACCGGCTCGCCCTTCATAAGCGCGGAGAATTTCTCCGCCATCTGAATAGCTGACTCGAATGACTGTCCCTTCACGGCTTCCGTCATCATCGATGCGGAGCTCATGCTGATGGAGCAGCCTTCGCCCGTGAACTTGGCGTCCACGACCTTGCCGTCCACAACCTGAAGCTGCAGGGAGATGCGATCTCCGCAGGTCGGGTTGTTCAGGTTAATCGTAACCGCCTCATCCGCAAGCGTTCCGCGATTGCGAGGATTTTTGTAATGGTCCATAATCACTCTGCGATACAAATCATCCAATTGCATGACCGAAGAACTCCTTTGTTTGAATTAGGCCGTCGGTTAACCGATCAATGTCCTCTTCGGTATTGTATAGATAAAAGCTTGCTCTAGCCGTAGCCGATACATTCAGCCAGCGCATCAGCGGCTGGCAGCAATGATGGCCCGCTCTGACGGCAATACCCTTCGAATCCAGCACGGTTGCGACATCATGCGGATGTACATCATCCAGATTGAATGTGACAAGCCCGACACGATTCTCCTTCGGCCCGTAGATGGTCAACCCGTCAATCGTCGACAGCTTATCGTAAGCATATGCCGCAAGCTGCTTCTCATGACGGTCAATCTCATCCATCCCGATGCTCTCCAGGAAGTCGATCGCGGCCCCCAGCCCTACCGCGCCGGCAATCATCGGCGTTCCGCCTTCGAAGCGATAAGGGATTTCCTTCCACGTGGATTCGTACAGCTCTACGAAATCAATCATTTCTCCGCCGAACTCAATGGGCTCCATCCCGTTCAGAAGGTCCTTCTTGCCGTATAGAGCGCCAATACCGGTCGGACCGCACATCTTGTGGCCTGAGAATGCATAGAAGTCTACGCCCAGCTCCTGCACGTCCACCCGCTTATGCGGCGTGCTTTGCGCGCCGTCTACGACCATAATCGCGCCGTTACGATGGGCAATGGCTGCAATTTCCTTGATCGGGTTCACGACACCTAGCACGTTCGATACGTAAGTGACCGATACGACCTTCGTATTCGGCGTAATCGTGTTCTCCACATCCGCAAGCGAGATCGTGCCGTCCGGCTGAAGCGGAATATATTTAAGCGTTGCACCTGTCGCTTTGGCAGCCTGCTGCCATGGAATCAGGTTGCTGTGATGTTCCATCGGAGTAATGACGATTTCGTCGCCTTCTCCGCAGACTGTCCTAGCATAACCCGAAGCGACGAGATTAAGTGCAGTTGTCGTACCTCTGGTGAATATGATTTGCTCCGGAGTCTCCGCGTTCAAAAATGCGGCAACCTTCGCACGGGCGCCTTCATAAGCGTCCGTCGCCCTGGAGCCAAGCGTATGAACGCCGCGATGGACGTTCGCATTATCCAGCTCGTAGTAACGTTTGACCGCATCAATGACGGAACGCGGCTTCTGAGAAGACGCCGCGCTATCCAGATAAACGAGCGGATGCCCGTTTATTTCTTGATGCAATATCGGGAATTGTTCCCGTATCGCATGTATATTCATCCCTCTAGCTTCCTTTCGAGCAAGCGCTGGAGCTGCGTCCGTACCGCTTCGACCGAAATCTCGGATACGACCGGAGCCAGGAATCCGTAAATAATTAACCGCTCAGCGTCTTGCCTGCTTATTCCTCTGGACATCAGGTAGTAGACTTGCTCAGGGTTGACTTGGCCTACGCTTGCCGCGTGGCCCGCTGTTACGTCGTCCTCGTCGATCAACAGAATCGGATTCGCGTCACCGCGCGCTTTAGGGCTAAGCATCAGAACCTTTTCAGTCTGTACGCCGTTCGCTTTGGTTGCGCCATGCTCGATTTTCGTAATGCCGTTGATGATTGCCGACGCGGAATCCTTCATAACCGCACGTGTAATCATGTTGCTGTCGGAGCTCTTGCCGAAGTGTACCGCTTGCGTAGTCAAGCTCATTTGCTGGGCGTTCTTGCCCACGCTGATGACCTTCACATCGGAAGTGGAGCCTTGGCCCTGCATAATCGACTTCGTGTCGGACAGCGTGTGGCCGTCGTTAAGGTCGCCGATTACCCATTCCACGCGTCCGTCGTTCTCCACCACAGCACGGCGCAATGTCATGTCTACGCCGCCTTCGCCAAGGGAATGAACCGAACCAAAGCGCACCAGTGCGCCCGGCTTAACGAACACTTCAACGATCGACGGATGCACGAACTCGCCTTTGATCGAGCCCTTATCGGATACGACCGTGTCTACATAGGACACACGGCTGTTCGCGTCAGCTACGATCAGAACATGCGGAGCGAATGTCGCTTCCGCCTTGTCATTGAACAAGATCGCTTGAAGCGGAAGTTCCACTTCTACGTTCTTCGGCACGTATACGAATACGCCGCCGTTCCATAGCGCTGCGTGAAGAGCAGTCAGCTTATCTTCATCCTTCTTCACAGCCTGGAACAAATATTGTTGAACGAGATCGCCATGCTCCTTGCATGCCGTCTCCAAATCTGTGAAAATAACGCCTTTGGCAGCCAGTTCAGCCGACAATTGCTTCCATACAGCACTGGAATTGTGCTGCACGATCAGATTCTCCGTACCTTCCGAGATCAGCTCCTGCACATTGGCAGGCAGATCAGCTAGCGATGAAGCCGGTGCAGACGCCTCGTACGCGCCGACAGCTGTCAGGTTCCAGCGCTCAATGCGGACCTTCTCAGGCTTCGGCCAAGGAAGCGTGCCGGCAAGCTCGGCTGCTTCGCCACGAAGCGCCACCAGCCATTCCGGCTCGCCCTTGCCGCGAGCAAGCATCTCAGCAGAACCGCGATCAGTCGGAGTGGTTAGTTGTGTACTCATATTGTATATCCCCCTTCTCCGATTAAATTAAGCCTGGCCTACGGTTTCGTCTGTAATGCCTAGTTCTTCCTTCACCCAATCATAACCTTCGTTCTCCAGGCGCTGAGCAAGCTCAGGACCGCCGGATTTCACGATGCGCCCTTGCATCATCACGTGAACGAAGTCCGGTGTAATATAGTTAAGCAAACGCTGGTAGTGCGTAATGATCAGGAAGCCGCGCTCTTCGGAACGCATCGCGTTCACGCCGTTCGCAACGATGCGGAGCGCATCGATGTCAAGACCGGAGTCGATCTCGTCAAGCACGACGATTTTCGGATCAAGCAGCATCATTTGAAGAATTTCGTTACGCTTCTTCTCGCCGCCGGAGAAACCTTCGTTCAAGTAACGGTGCGCGAACTCAGGATTCATCTCCAACTCTTTCATTTTGCCTTCCATTTGGCGAATGAATTTGATTAGGGAGATTTCATTGCCTTCCTCGCGGCGGGCATTAATTGCGCTGCGCAGGAAGTCGGAGTTCGTTACGCCAGGAATTTCACTTGGATACTGCATAGCCAGGAACAGGCCTGCGCGTGCTCTCTCGTCTACTTCCATCTCCAGCAGGTCTTCGCCGTCAATGGATGCGCTGCCTGCCGTCACTTCATATTTCGGATGACCCATCAGAGCCGATGCCAGCGTACTTTTACCCGTACCGTTCGGTCCCATGATGGCATGAATTTCTCCGCCTTTGATCTCAAGGTTGATGCCCTTCAAAATCTCTTTTCCTTCGATCTCGGCTTTGAGGCCGTCGATGACAAATTGTGTTGCCATATTATACTGATCCCTCCAAGGTTAGTTATCGTAGATTAGGTGTTTTGATTCTCACTGATTCTCAATAATCATTTTAATATAACTTTAGTTATAAATCAACGTACGAGTTGACAGGCTCCCCTCTTCAGCCCTAGAAATTCGCCCTTAAATTCCGAGTGCGGACAAGATTCGATCGGTTTCCTTGTCGAACTGCGCTTGCGTCAGCACAGGATTCATCTCCGGCTGCTTCATCTCATCTTCTATTCTTACCCAAGATTTACATCCTGAATAAGCAGGCCGCATTGGCGCATAGACCGGTTCTTCGAGCTTGTACACTCGCAGCAGCAGCAGGTGAAGCGGATTTTTCTTTTTCCACTTGAGGCGCTCCTCGGCGAATGTATCGGTCCAAATATGCATCTCGCGCAGCTTATCCAGTGTTTCCTGATCGGTTATCTCAATGTCCCGCTCCACGACCGCGTAAGCGGTCAGCTTGATGGTGTCGGCTTCCGGCGACCATTCCCGCAGCGTCTCGTCCATCCCGCCTTGGTAATCCTCCTTCAGCAGCTCCTTCCGCTGATGCTCATAAGCAGGCATTAAGTAGAAGCTTTGACTCAGAAGTTGAAAATCCCGTGTTTCTTCGATGATGCCTCCCTTGCGCATCACGATAATTTGTTCTCCGTCATGAAGCGCCTTTACGGAAACGGCCCATTCCTTAAGTGCGATTGTCTGGCGCGTCAAACCTTCTGTCATCCCAGCTCCCCCATCCATTTGGCGGTTCTTTCCTGAAGCCCGCCTTCCTCTCTCTCTATTTTGAAAAAAACAGCCCGCGAAGTCAATCATTGGCGCCTAAAGGTATTCCATGGCGAAATAATATCCATTATACTATTAGGCATGGTATTGGAACGAATAGAGAAATTGGAGGTGGACGAGCTGACCACGTATCATGCCTTAAATGAACAAGAAGCAATTGAAATCGCGAGCGGAATCGACGGGTTTTTCCCTGAGGGCGCTCATTTGGCTTGCCGGGAAATCGGGGACGGCAATCTGAATCTCGTCTTTCATATAACGGATAGCGCGAGCGGCAAGAGCCTGATTATGAAGCAGGCGCTGCCATACGCCAAGGTTGTAGGCGAGTCCTGGCCTCTGACGCTCGACCGCGCGCGCATAGAGAGCGAGAAGCTGATTCTGGAAGGAAAGCTGGCTCCAGGGCTGGTACCGGTCGTGTACAAATACGATCCGGAGCTGTCACTCACCGTCATGGAGGATCTAAGCGATCATATCATTATGAGGCAAGGCCTGATTAACGGCACGAAGTATCCGCTCTTCGCGGATCATATCTCGACGTTCATGGCCAACACCCTGTTCTATACATCCGATCTCGGCATGAACCAGCAAGACAAGAAGCTGCGCGTCAAGGACTTCATTAATCCCGATCTGTGCAAAATTACAGAGGATCTGATCTTCGACGATCCTTATACCGTGTCGGCCAATAATAATATACCGTCAGCGATTGAAGATGCTGCGGAAGCGCTTCGCAATGACAGCGCGCTGCATCTCGAAATAGCCATATTGCGGGACAAGTTCTTGACGAACGCTCAAGCGCTGCTGCATGGCGACTTGCATACGGGCAGCATCTTCGCTACGCCAGCCTCCACGAAGGTAATCGACCCCGAGTTCGCTTATTTCGGACCGATGGGCTTCGATGTCGGAGCAATCTTCGCGAATCTGATACTGAATTATGCCGGACAACAATATTGGACAAGCGACGATGAAGCCCGCAAGGACTTCCGTCGTTACCTGCTGGATACGATTGAAGATGTATGGACTCAATTCGACCGGAAATTCCGCGCCCTCTGGAATGAGCATGGCATCGATCGCCTGGCTAATTCCACAGCGGGCTATCAAGACTACTACATGCACCGATTGCTTCAGGATACCATCGGATTCGCCGGATGCAAGATCGTGCGCCGGATTGTCGGACTTGCCCACGTCGCAGATATCGACAAGATTCCAAGCGATGAGATTCGTGAGCAGGCACAGAGAGGCGCCCTTGCGATCGGTACGGAGCTGATCCGCCGCCATCGCAGTGCACAATCCATACAAGAACTGATTGATATAACAGAAACAGCAATGCAAGGTTAGCCTATTGGCTCTTGCAATTGACGCAGGGAGGAACTAACATCATGACTGAAAATTACGCAGGCTTGCAGTCCGTTATCTGGACAGGCGACCAACTTGATTTGCTCGACCAACGGCTGCTGCCGGAAGAAATCGTTTATTTGCCGCTTACCACATCCGAGGATGTCTGGGAAGCGATTAGACATCTTAAAGTACGAGGCGCTCCGGCTATCGGCATTGCAGCCGCTTATGGCGTCGTTCTAGGCAGCCGCGATGCGGCAACCGCCGAAGAATGGATCGCTGGTGTGAAGACGCACGCCGAATATTTGGCTACCTCCAGACCGACAGCCGTCAATCTCTTCTGGGCACTGGATCGGATGAAGGCTGCGGCAGACCGGTTCGCAGGCGAGGGTCTATCCCTTGACCAGCTTAAGGCAGCATTGACGAACGAGGCGATCGCCATTCAGAGCGAGGACGAAGAAACCAATCGCTTGATCGGCGAGCATGCGCTCGGATTGTTCAAGGATGACATGGGCGTCTTGACACACTGCAACGCCGGTGGACTTGCCACTGCGAAATACGGCACCGCGCTTGCTCCCTTCTATCTCGCAAAGGAGCAAGGCATGAATATTCGCGTATTCGCGGATGAGACTCGCCCTGTACTGCAAGGCGCCCGCCTCACAGCGTTCGAGCTTCAGCAAGCCGGAGTCGATGTCACGCTCATCTGTGACAACATGGCCGGTATGGTGATGTTCAAGGGCTGGATAGACGCGGTTATCGTCGGAACAGACCGCGTAGCGGCTAACGGCGATGTGGCGAACAAAATCGGCACCTACAGCGTAGCCGTTCTTGCCAAAGCGCACGGCATTCCATTCTATGTGGCTTGTCCGCTCTCCACAATCGATCTCTCTACGCCTACGGGAGCGGAGATTCCGATTGAAGAACGGAATGCTGAAGAGATTACGGAAGGCTTCGGGAAGCGTACCGCTCCGCAAGGAGTTAAGGTATATAACCCTGCCTTCGACGTGACGCCACATGAATACGTGACAGCTATCATTACGGAGAAGGGCATCGTAACAGCGCCTTTCGAAGAGAACCTGCGCAAGCTGTTCCACAATTAATATTCGAAGCCCCAAGCTGCCGCAGCTTGGGGCTTTATTCATTCTTAACGTCTATAGCATCAGACGAAGAGCGTCCGCACCCTTCATACCGGCAACGATGCCAAGCGATTCCGCTTTATGCGTAACCGATTCCAAAGGCGCTCCGATCAATTCCTCCAACGTTCTTACACCGACGGCGCGGCCTGCTATAATCTCGCGGTCTCGCAGCTTATCATTCAGCAGCGACACGTCCAATGCTCCGCACATAATATAACCCCGGTCTGTCGATAGGGAGAGGAGAGTTGTTTTCGGCAGTTTCACCTCCACTCCAAGAACGGTCTCTCCGCTTTCGAGCACGAATGGAACCATTCTGATCAACTCGCATCCACCTCCTTTATCCCCCAAATTATGCGACTTTTCTGCCGCATAACCAGTATATGCAGGGAATCTTACCCAGTGTGGTCAAACGTCAGATATAGGTCTATATCACTACTCAAAATAATGGTATAGTTAGACTATCACCACAAGTGCGGAGGCAAGCAAATGACAAAAAAGCAATTAAACAAGCAGCAACAAACCTTCATCTTCAATGTTGAAATTATGGTGGAGGATGGACACCACGCCGACGCACTGGAGAAGCTGATTCAAGGCTTGAATCGATCCGAATGGGCGGATTACCGTATCACCTCCGGCATTCAATTAGGAAGCCTGATCGACCAAAGGCTTGCGGAAGCATCCGGATCAACCCCGGTTCCCCTTCCCCCCCAAGAGCCTGATACTAAGGAATCAACAGTCCCTATTTCGGCTGAATCTGACGGTTTTGGACCCATTCGCACGTTTATGAAATCGAACACTCTGATCCGCTTAATTGTCAATAGAGGTCTTGGAATCAAGCTGAACATTCCATGCCGAATCATTAATATCGATGAGCGGGAAAATTTGATCACGGTGTACCATGTCGACGAGAAGCAAGTCTATACGTTCAGAATGAATGAAATTGAAGATTTCATAGCCTGATTATCAAAAAAAAACCCGCTGCCTTGGGAGGATGACCCGTCATCTCCCCGGTTAGCGGGTTTGCTGCTTTTTATAGCCAATTAGCGTGGCAACTGTCCGACAATAAAAAAACTGCCCGCCGGCAGCGCTCTGCCAGCGAAACAGTTCTCGATTACCCTGCTTTAAGCATTTCTTCGATATTATCACTGGAGACCGGAGGGCTCCAATAGAATCCCTGCATTTCATCACATTGATGCCTCTTCAGAAATTCCATCTGCTCCTCTGTCTCCACGCCTTCCGCTATAACTTGAATGTTCAAGTTATGCGCCATCGCGATGATAGCGGCCACAATCTCCGCATCGCTAGGATCTTGCTGAATGTCTCTGACGAAGGAGCGGTCGATCTTCAGACGGTCAATCGGGAAGTTCTTCAAGTAGTGGAACGAGCTGTAGCCCGTCCCGAAGTCGTCTACGCTAATGCCTACGCCGAGGTCCGTAATGGCGAGCAAGCAGCGTGACACCAGTCCAACATCGATCGTCATCGACTCTGTAATTTCCAGGTCCAGATACTTCGGTTCAAGTCCTGTCTTCTCCAGCACTTCCGCAATGCGGCTTGCCAGATCATGCTGCAGGAATTGACGAATGGACAGATTGACCGCAACCGGCATTGGCTGCAATCCCGCATCCTGCCACGCTTTGTTCTGGCGGCAAGCTTCCTCCAGCACCCAATCGCCGATCTGGACGATCATACCGCTTTCTTCCGCAAGCGGAATGAAGGTCCCGGGCGAAAGCAGTCCTCGGACGGGATGCTTCCAACGAACCAGCGCCTCGACGCCAACCATGCGCCCGCTGGTCAAATCATATTGCGGCTGATAATGAAGCACGAATTCACTTCGCTGAATGGCACGATACATCTCATGCTGCAGCTTGAGACGCTCGAAGGAGGAATTGCTCCAGCTGTCGGAATAGAGCAGGCAATCGTTTTTGCCGCTCTCCTTCGCTTTGACGAGCGCCATATCCGCTTTCTTGAACAGCGTATACCCGTCATCCTGATTGTTCAGGCTTGTAACCAGGCCGATGCTGGCCGTAATATGTAGGGGGAAGCCCTTTAGCTCATAAGGCTCCTCAATCGATTTCAATATGTGTTTGGAATACTCCAACAGCTCATCCTCGGACTGAATGGAAGTAATAAGCAAGGCGAATTCGTCGCCTTCCATTCTGGCTACGAAGTCTTGCTCCGACAATCCTCTGTTCAGCCGCTCGGCGACTTGCATTAGCAGCATATCTCCGAATTCCCGACCGAAAGACGCATTCACAAGCTTAAAGCGGTCAAGATCCAAATAGCAGATTCCAACAATCCGTTCGTCTTCCTTGGCTCTGGACAAGCTCTCTGTCAGCTTCATCTGGAACAGCGTACGATTAGGCAAACCCGTCATATCGTCATAATACGCCATGTAACGAATACGCTCGACGTTGCGCTTCCGGTCACTTAAATCCTGGCTGATCATTACGGTCCCGATTACTTCACCCTCCTGCAGCATTGGTGCGTAGACCACCTGCAGTTCAAGCGGAAAACCCGAACGATGCGTAATGTGGATATTGTTTTGGTTCGTCTCTCCGTTAAGCGCCCTGTCAATCGATTCTTGAAGCAATACTCTGCTGGCTGGATCGACCATACGTATCATGGGCTCCCCGATCATCTCGGACCGTTGGTAGCCCAGCATGCGGCTTGAAGCTTCATTCATCTCCACCAGCTCGCCCGCGCGATTCAAAACAGCGAGAGGAACGGCCTCGGAACGAAGAAGCGTCTCAACGATGGCGGTATGGTATTTATGGAAGTTGCCCATGGAATTGCGTTTGAAGAAGACGATAACAGCTGTGGCCAGCAGTGAGACCGCTACAGCAAGTGAAGCCCATCTGTACATTGCATTGGAAATAACCAGAAAGGATACTATAATCCATATCGCTGCGATGGCCGCTATCCATGAGCTTATCGCCCATGATTCGCTCAGCATCAGCAGCGTGCGCGGCTGCTTCTTCGTTTCAGCCCAATCTTCCATTTGTTTCGCCACACACAAACTTCCTTCCTCTTAAGTCGGTCAAGTGATAGCTAGGTACATTATAAACGAAATGGACGAATTGGCATAGAAATATTTGCTAACATTTTATAAAAAATATCCAAAAATGATCGGTTTCTGTCGAAAACTGTTCGATTATAAGACAATAATCCTCACTTCGAAGCTTGTTTGGCTGCTCCTGCGATTACAAAGACCCATCCCGCAATCATGGCAACTCCGCCAATAGGCGTAATCATGCCCAGCTTCGAGAAGCCCGTCAATGTCAAAATATAAAGGCTGCCGCTAAAAATAACCGTGCCTGCAAAGATCAGCCTTCCTCCTATCAGCACTTTGCGGCTGCCGCCAAGCGCCTTGTCAAGCAGAGCGATCTGCATAAGGCCAAGCGCGCTGTACATATGGTATCTCACGCCAGTTTCGAATACATCCAAATAATGATCGGTTACCTTGCCTTCCAATCCATGTGCGCCAAAAGCGCCAAGCGCAATAGCAAGCGCCGCATTCACAGCGCCGATTATAAAATATTTTTGGAACATCGGTTTTCAATCCTCTCTTTATTGTGTATAATTTTACCAAACTACTGGAAGGGGACTACATAAGCATGAACGACAATCCAAACCAGCACAATCAGCAGCAGGGGCAGCAATCAGATCAGGGGCAGCCTTTCACCGGGTTTTCGCCGGCAGGCGGACCTCCTTACGGACAAGGGCCTATCGTCAAGAAGCATTCAGGACTCGGCATCTCGTCCTTTGTATTAGCTTTGGTTGCGCTGCTTACTTTTATATTAGCTATTATCCTGATCGCATCCAGCTTGCCTGAATTTATGAACATGACTTCGCAAGAAGAGCTTCAACAACGGATTATGGACAGCAACGGAGAAGGCTTCGAAGGTTTGGTTTTCGGCAGCCTTGTCATATTTCTCGCTATCGGCATTGCCTTTATCGGATTAGTGCTTGGCATTATCGGCGCTTGCATGAGAAACCGCAAGAAGGTATTCAGCATCATCGGTATCGTGCTGAACGGCCTGATCACTTTCGGCTCTGGCTTTATGCTCATTCTCGGCGTAGCGAATGCCGTTTAATCACGATCCCGCATGATAGACCCGCTTTACCTTGCCAGAGGGCAGGTAAGGCGGGTCTTTTCTATTCTCGCTTAATGCTTCAGCAAAATCGAAGTGCGGCTGTAGCCTTCCCTGGACTTGCTTACTTCCAGACATGCGGGGAACGCTTCTTTTAATTCCGCGACGTGGGAGATCACACCGATCATCCGGCCTGCCTTCTGCAGATCGACTAGCGCCGCCACCGCCTTGTGCAGCGACTCTTCGTCAAGTGAACCAAAGCCCTCGTCAATCAGCATCATCTCGATAGAGATGCCTCCCTGATGCGCCTGAATGACATCCGTCATGCCAAGCGCAAGGCATAAGGACGCATTGAACTTCTCGCCGCCCGACAATGACTTCACATCGCGGAGCTGGCCCGTATACGCATCGTAGACATCCAGGCCCAGTCCGCTCTGCTTGCCCCTTGTCTCCAGCCTGTCGCTGCGCTGAAGCTCATACTGTCCACCTGACAGCTCCTTCAACCGCACATTCGCCATATTCAGAATCTGATCCAGATATTCGATCAGAATGTAGCGCTCAAAGGACATTTTCAGCGCATTGTCCCCCTTCAGCATGGAATAGAGGTCCAGAACGCCTTCCATCTCCTGCTCAAGCCCTGCCATCTGCTCGCCTGCACGCCGGATCGACTCGGCAAGCCGGGTCGCCTCTTCTTCATACCGACGGGAGCGGCTCTCTTGTCCAACGGAGGCTTCGTAACTTTCCTTAGTGGCTGCAATGGCGGACAAGAGCTCATTTGTATCGTATCTTGGCTGGCTCACAAGCTCTTGCTCCAGCGTCAGCAGCCGCTCTCTCACCGCTGCAATTGCAGAACGATAGGCTTCGATTGCTTCCCGGACGCGTCTGCTCTCTGCATCGTTCATGAGCGCCGAGCGATACGCATCGTGCGAGGAGAAGCCCGCTTCCTGCCATTCCTGCTCTAGCCGCTTGGCGGCGCTGGCCCCCCGCTCCAACGCTTCCGCCAGCGCGCTTGCAGCCTGTTCGGCATGTGCCTTGCACTCCGATACGCTGGAGGCAGCCCGCTGAAGCCGAGTCTGGACAGTCGCCCAGGCTTGCTCCATCCCGCGGAACAGAGCATTCTGTTCCATTGTCCGGACTTCCAGCGCTTCCGGGCTTCTCAGACTGTCCGGAATTCGCTCCAGTTCCTTCGCTAGGGAAGCCTGCCCTGCAGACCGCTCCACAGCAAGCCGCTGCAGCTCCGTTTGCAATCCCTCCCGCTCCGGCTCAAGGCGGGCCAGCTCCTCTTCTGCTTTCCCCAGTGAAGCTCGCCATTCCTCGGCCCGCTTAGCGTCTGCTTGAAGCTGATCCGCTGCATCCTTATACTGGCGCCACAAAACCCGCAGTTCCCCTTGGCGTTCACGCAAGACGTCCAGCAACCGCTCGGCGGAGCTCTCTTTTTCCAGATCGATGCCCAGCTCTTCCAGCTCCTCAAGCAAGGCCAAATGGGATGCAGCTGCTGAGGCAGCCTGAGCTTTCGCTGAGATCAGCTCATTCTGAATCGCGTTTAATGTATCTTTGGTATGCTTCAGCTTTTCCTTCGAAGGAAGCTCGCCGCCTTCTGCATGGGCTTTGGAAGGATGCTCCGTGCTTCCGCATACCGGACATGGCGCACCTGTCGTTAAATGTATGGCCAACAAGCTTGCTTGCCCCTCCAGCCACAGCTGCTCCGCCCGTTCATGCTCGGCTGCCGCAAGCTCCAGCGCACGCATGCCTTCTTGCTCTAGCTGAACCCAGCGCACGCGCTCTTCAGTCACATCCATCAGGCGTTTGACCGCTTTCCCCTGCTGTTCCACCGTTCTCAGCTTCTCCAGCTCGCCCGGAAGCTTGACGGCAGATACATCCATCGCCTTAAGCTCCGACTGCATGTGTGCTCTCTGTTCACGCAGCTTCACCATGGATTGTTCGTTAAGGGTTAACTTCTCTCTCGCTTGCGTCTCCAGCCGGGTCAATTCGCCGACTTGTTTCTGTTGCTCGCTTAAAGAAGCTACAATAGGCTTAAGCTCCTGCAATTGTACAAGCTCGCGTTCGGTGCTTCTGCGCAGAGGCTCTCTGTCCGCTTCCTCGCGATGAGCCGCTTGCGAACCCGCCCACTCGGCTTCGGCGGTGCGCAGCGCAGCTTCTCGGCTCTCTAATGCCTCTTGCTTGCTCCGCTTAGCCTGCAACGCCTGATCGGCTTGCTCCTGGTAAGGAAGCAGCGACGCCGCTTTCTTTGCAAGCTCCAGTCTTTGCTCTTGCTGCTTGAACGCCGGCTCCTGCTCCACAAGCCCGGCCAATTGCGAACGCTTCGCCCCCAGCTCGTCATGCTTGGCGTTGATGTCTTGAGCTCTCCTCAGCTCCTCTTGCTTCGCGTCCATCTCTGCCGACAGCTTCAGCTTGCTCTCGCGGGCTTGCTCGGCCTGGTCCCGGTAATAGCCGGCCTCGCCAGTCAAACCTTCCCATACTTGCGCTGTGCTATATACCTCCTGAGAGAATGTATCTGCAAGCTTGCTGTCCGCCCGGACTGGGAACGTCTCCTGCGCTTGCCGCATCATCGCGGAAGATGCGGACCGCGCCTCCTTCAACCGATCCTGCAGCTCGCGGTTGCGCTGTTGGAATCTGGCCTCCAGCTTCTCGTACAATTCCGTTCGAAATATTCGGCGCAATATCTCTTCCTTATTGTCCGTATCGGACGTAAGCAGCTTGCGGAATTCGCCTTGCGGCAGCATGACGATCTGGCTGAACTGATCCTTGGTCAAGCCGACGATAGCAAGCAGCCTCGCGTTCACTTCCGTTGTAATGAACCGGTCGACCGCCGGAATGGCAGTGCCATCCTTCAGCTCGTAGAGCTCGGTCTTCTCGCCTGTTTCGCTCCGGTTGCCGCCTTTACGATGCTTCATTTGACGATGAACGCGATATTGTTTGGCGCCTGCTGAAAAGTCCAGCTCAACAGCCGTGTGCGTCTCATCATCGGCAAAGTGGCTGCGCAACATACGGGGATCAGATCTGTCCTCGCCGCTGGCCGTCCCGTACAGGGCATAGCATATCGCATCAAAGATTGAGGTTTTCCCCGCTCCTGTATTACCCGAGATGACAAACAGCCTGCGATCGCCAAGCTTCGTAAAGTCGATTATTTCCTCGTCCCGATAAGGGCCAAAAGCTCTCATCATTAAGCGCAGCGGTCTCATGCTTCACCTCCGCTCGCTTGCTGAAGCGCGCCGAATTCCCGCTCAAACAGCATCCGTTTCTCTTTTGTCAGCGGAATGCCCTTCACTTCTTCATAAAAAGCGGCAAACAGCTCTGCCGGGTCGCTCTCGCTGCGCCTCGGCGCAGCATCCGAACCGGCCGACCCCGATGCGGCGTGCTCCACAGCCGCCGTCCTTGTTCTTCTCTCCACATGCATTGCATTCGGATAGACGGCCCTCACCTTCTCCATCGGGAACAGGACAGGATGATCGCTTAGCAGCGTGACAAAGACGTAATCGTCGCATACCTCATGCTGCTCCAACTCCTCCAAGGTCGCCTCCACCCGTCTCATATCGCGCAGGGGGCGCAGCTCTCTTTTCTCCACCGTCGCTTGTCCGTCCTTGTCCAGATCCACCATGAGATAACCCTTGTTATGCTTCTCTTCCGAAATCGAATATTTCAGCGGGGAACCCGCGTAACGTATATGTTCATACCTTACATAGTGCGCCTGATGCAGATGGCCTAACGCCACATAGTGAAACGGACGAAAATGAGCTGCGCTCACATGCTCCGCGCCGCCAATCGCGAGCGGTCGTTCCGATTCGCTCGTATTATCGGCGGATTCGCCGGTAGGCGTAATGAACGCATGTCCGATCAGCACATGTCTGGCTGAAGGGTCCATCGTCTGCTCCAGTCGGCTTACAATCGCGTGCATAGCGTCATCATGCGACCGAATCGCTTCATCGCCAAGGCGATGCCTGATCTGCGCAGGGTCCGCATAGGGGACCAGATGGAAGTGAACCTCGCCATACTCATCGCGAAGCACGACAGGCTGCCCGTCTTCCCGCAGCTGGCCCGCCAAGTACAACCCGCGGCTTTCCATCATGCTTGTGCCGAAGCTGATCCGGTCAGGGCTGTCGTGATTGCCCGAGATAGCTAGCACTGGTGTCTCCAGATCAATCACAATCCGCCGAAGCGCGTCATCCAGCAGTTCGACCGCCTCCGTAGGCGGCACAGCTCTATCGTACAGATCGCCAGCGATGATCACCGCATCCGGCTTCTCGATCCGAATCGCGTCCATCATTTGCTCCAGCACATGCCTCTGGTCCTCCGTCATATAAACACCGTGGATCAGCTTGCCCAGATGCCAATCCGCCGTATGTAACAGCTTCATTCCTTCACTTCCCCTCCCGCGGCATGCCGCCGCAGTCCTTCCTATTATTCTATCACCACGACGCGCTGCGTAGCTAGGTTTTCGCGGCGGCAGTCCCGGCTTGTCTAACAGATTAATAGAATTGGACTCAATTCGTTCACATAACCGCTCGCCACTTGAATATATTGATTAACAACAAACAAATAAGCGAGGGAGGTGCTCCGAAAATGAGTCCAGCTGACAACGGCATGTTCATTGTTTCGCACGAGGATTGGTCGCTGCACCGCAAGGGGTATCAGGACCAAGCCCGCCATCAGCAAAAAGTACGCGAGGCTATCAAGCAAAACTTGCCCGATCTCGTATCTGAAGAAAGCATTGTCATGTCTGACGGCAAGCAAGTAATTAAGGTGCCGATTCGGAGCCTGGATGAATACCGCTTTGTTTATAATTACAATAAAAACAAGCATGTCGGCCAAGGCGACGGAGACAGCCAGGTTGGCGATGTACTCGGAGTAGATCCGCAGGCGGCCAAAAAGGGCGGCAAAGGGGAAGGCGCCGGGGACCAGCCTGGCGAAGATGTCATTGAGGCGGAGATTTCCTTGGCGGAGCTGGAGACGATGCTCTTCGAGGAATTGGAGCTTCCATTCCTGAAGCAGAAGGACAAGGATCAGCTCGAAACGAAAGAAATCCGGTTCAACGATATCCGCAAGAAAGGCATCATGTCCAATATCGACAAGAAGCGCACAATAATCGAAAACCTGCGGCGCAATGCCACATCAGGACAGCCCGGCATCCATGGCATTAGCCCGGATGATCTGCGCTACAAGACATGGGAGGAAATCGTCAAGCCGCAATCCAATGCGGTCATTCTGGCCATGATGGACACATCGGGCTCGATGGGTTCGTTCGAGAAGTATGTAGCCCGCAGCTTCTTCTTCTGGATGACGCGCTTTCTGCGCCATCAATACGAGAAAGTGGATATTGTGTTCATTGCCCACCACACAGAGGCGAAGGAAGTGAGCGAGGAAGAATTTTTCACACGAGGTGAGAGCGGCGGCACGATCTGCTCCTCGGCGTATATGAAAGCGTTGGAGATCATCGACAGCCGATTCAGTCCGAGCCTATACAATATTTACCCCTTCCACTTCTCCGACGGCGACAATCTGACCAGTGACAACGAACGCTGCGTCAAGCTGATCGGTGAGCTGCTCAAGCGATCGAATTTGTTCGGCTATGGCGAGGTCAATCAGTATAATCGCTCCAGTACGCTCATGTCCGCGTACAAACATATTAATCTTCAGCATTTTATGTATTATGTCATTAAAGAAAAAGGCGAGGTGTACAACGCGCTGAAATCATTTTTCCGTAAGCGCGAAGGCATTCCGGGCTAATAAGCGAACGTGCGGCGTCCATATACAACCAAGCCCCCGGTACCGTTAGGTCCGGGGGCTTGAGGCTTTCTATCGAGCTATGGTGCAGTCTGAGGAGCTGGTGCAGGTGCCGGCTCGGCAGCCTGCGTCAGCTCGGGCAAGCTTTTAAACTCATAGCCTTGCCGTCTCGCTTCGTCTATGATACTCCCAAGCGCATCCGCATTATCCTGCGATACGGAATGCAGCAGCAGGATTGCGCCCGGGTGCAACTGCTTCGTCACTTGCTGGAAGGCGTATGACGCGCCCTTCTGCGCTCTGACATCCCAGTCCTTGTAGGCGATCGACCAGAAGACGCTGGTATAGCCTGAGCTTTTGCTCGCAGACAGCACTCTTTCGTTAAAAATGCCTCTCGGCGGTCTCAAATAAGCCATTCCCTGCTGTCCGGTCACTGCGTGAACCTGTTCCTTCACCTTCTCCAGCTCGGTACGAATCGCTTCTTCTGACAGCTGGGACATATCGGGATGGCTCCAAGAATGGTTGCCGATAATATGCCCCTCTGCCGCCATACGTTTCAGAAGTTCCGGCTGGTCCTTAATGTAATGTCCAGTGACAAAAAACGTAGCCGGTACCTGTTTGTCCTTCAGAACATCCAGGATTTTGGCGGTTAGTCCGTTTTCGTAGCCGTTATCGAACGTCAGGAACAGTTCTTTGCGCGTTGTATCGCCTAAAAATAACGCTCCATGCTTCGTAATAATGGGCTTGAATCCTTCCTCGTCAATGGAAGGCAGCCTACCGTCTACGCTCTTTTTGAATCCGAAATGGAAGACTCCAGGTTGTGCCTGTACAGCGATAGGGCCTCCAACAACAGCTGCGATCAGCAGAGTTGCTGCGATAAGTTTCTTAATCTTTCTGTACAAAATGTACTCTCCTCTCATATCCTATTTTCACGTTAGACAATCGGTTTTTGCGGTTCAATCGACATGCGTTTACTATTTCCTTTATTGCCCTGCGCTATTCCGAAGGATTCGGCCGGAAGGGTTGTATTCCTGTGCTAATTTGCTACACTGGTTACAAGGCCTCTGCCCTCGCAGGTGGCCTTTATTACTATCCAAGGAGGAATTGGACATGAGAAAGATAAATCGCTTGACCTTCCATGCACGTGCCAAACATATAGGAGGTGATATCTACTATGAACCATAGGCCTGAATATATAGCGCTGAAGGAGACGTACCTTCAACAGCTTATTTCGCTGCGCGATGAGAAGGATCTTTTTCTTGGCGCGTATTTCCCCGAATTTGGAAGCAGAAGAACCCAAGTGGAGAAGCTGCTCTCTTCCTATACCAGCATGCTGGAGAAGCTGCTGGAGCGCCCGACTGACGAATGGCGCGATATTGTGCTGATCGGATGCGGGGTGACAGTCACGTATATGGATGACGGCATGACCGAATCCTTTACGATCGTATTTCCTGAAGAAGCACAGCCCGACAGTAATCGCATTTCTTTCTATTCGCCAATTGCGGAACAGCTGCTCATGCGCTCATGCGGCGATCTCGTATCGATGAATACGAGCATGGACACGTACCAGGTACGAATCGACCGTATATGGTCCGGCGTAGATAACATAGAGGAAGAAAGGCGAGCTGCTCCTTGAATCTTAGAAAAGCGAATTGCCCGGCATTGGCGTCAAATATATGTTAGGCACGGCAGCAGCTTGTTCCGAAGGCAAATAGACAAATGCATTCAGTCTCGAGCCAGTTGACCATTATCAATCCAATTATCCACAAGTGAAAAAACACGCAGGAAATTGGCTAACCGCCACTATTCTGCGTGTTTCCTTTTATAGATTTCATGAGACAACAAAAAAAACCGACACTCATATGGAGTTCGGTTTACTTTATTAATAAGATGGTCGGGATGACACGATTTGAACATGCGACCCCCTGGTCCCAAACCAGGTGCTCTACCAAGCTGAGCTACATCCCGTGATAATGGAGCGGAAGACGGGAATCGAACCCGCGACCCTCGCCTTGGCAAGGCGATGCTCTACCGCTGAGCCACTTCCGCAAAAAAATGGTGCCGTCGAGAGGACTTGAACCCCCAACCTACTGATTACAAGTCAGTTGCTCTACCAGTTGAGCTACAACGGCACGTAGGTTTACATAATATCCATCAAATATGGATTGGTTGCGGGGGCAGGATTTGAACCTGCGGCCTTCGGGTTATGAGCCCGACGAGCTACCGGGCTGCTCCACCCCGCGTCGTTAAAAGAAAATGGTGACCCGTAGGGGATTCGAACCCCTGTTACCTCCGTGAAAGGGAGGTGTCTTAACCCCTTGACCAACGGGCCTTAGTTATGTAGAAAAAGTTCGTACGGAGAAGGAGGGATTCGAACCCTCGCACCACTTACGCAGTCTAACCCCTTAGCAGAGGGTCCCCTTGAGCCACTTGGGTACTTCTCCAAGAAATGGCTCCCCGAACAGGACTCGAACCTGTGACAACTCGATTAACAGTCGAGTGCTCTACCAACTGAGCTATCAGGGAATATAGCGTTCTTCGCTGGATACGCTTCCTGAATCGCTTCAGTAAAGACGCAACCATGCATTTCAAGACGTTTTGCACCTTGAAAACTGGATACGAAAGTAACTGTTCAATCATCCTTAGCCGTAGGATAAGCCCTCGACCGATTAGTATTCGTCAGCTCCACACATTGCTGTGCTTCCACCCCGAACCTATCAACCTCGTCG
>NZ_JBHVQB010000005.1:0-574801 GCF_042887015.1 Paenibacillus sp. NPDC057967 | reverse complement strand
GATCGGTTCCTCCGTTATTACAACAACGAACGTATCCATGGCAGCCTACAAGACTGGCCGCCCAAAGCATATTTAAGATTGGTCACCGCTGGCGTCCTACACGCTCAAAAAATTGCGCTTTAATGTGAATGCGAGAGCATGAGTGTGGGAAGTGTCCAAAATTAGGGGGTTAACCCGAGAACCGACTTAACTGCCTGTAGCAGCCTCGACCGCCCCGTATAAGTCGATAGGATCGACTTAACTGCCTGTAGCAGCCTCGAACGTCCCGTATAAGTCGATAGAACCGACTTAAATGCCCGTAGCAGCCTCGAACGTCCCGTATAAGTCGATCGGATCGACTTATCGACTTAAATACGCGAACCAGCCTCGTCTGACACGAAGGGCTGTCTCAACAGTCATCAAATGACTGAGAGACGTCCCTTCTTCATTTTGTAAAGCCAAAAACCATAGAAGTACAGCCTACCATTTACGAAAGGAACGGTTTCTTTGAACATTAAATGTACCTTGGACCAACTTCATCTGCCAATGGACGCAGAGGCCAACATTCCTCTCCATCACTCTCATCATTCTTGAACGAGGTCAGTAAAATCACCAAAGTACGGGTAGACATAGGGGTCCTTCGGAGCTTCCATCATCTCGATTTTCTGAGCATCCAAGCTAATAATTTCGATCCCGTCATATTCGGTCACGCCGATTACGCCTGTTAGCTTCATCCAGGAATCTTCAGCATAGCTTGCCGCCCTGCTTGATTCCACCAGTATCCCGTAAGGCATGGAATCGGCGGCACAGCATGTCATGGCCATACGCGAAATAACAAATTGATTAGGAGCCATATTGTCCTCACGGTATACAAATCCGCTAATCTCCAGCTTCTTGCCTACAAAATTTTGCCGATAGAGATCGATTACCGTAATAATTTCCAGAAATCCCTCTTCAACGACCGGTATGACTTCTTTAGGATATAGTTGTTGTCCCAGCGCACCATACTCTTCCGTATATATATCCGTAGGGAACAAGGCATCAAGCTTCTCCTCAGAGGAGACTTCTCCATCAGCCTTATCCGTTATCCCGGTATCCTTATCCCGCAGCTGTTCCTCGATCGCAGCTATCCGGTCCTCAGGAATGAGGGAGTTTTCCTTAATGATTGCAGCAAAGGAATCTTCTTGCCCTTGCTCTTCATCTTCTATATCTTCCGTGAGCGGCGGCGCAGACGACATGATTGGCGTCTGTATGCTGCTTACATTCAGATTCATCCCTTTCACAGCCGCCACTTCACTGCCCATAATTTTGTCAGGCAGCATGAAGCCCATAAGGAGAGGAACTATGAATACCCCGTACATCAAGATATTTTTGCTTATTGAGCTTGAATGAGCGTGGCCGCAGTCGCATGCCGTCTCTTCATTCCTCTGATGCGTACTCTGCAATGCCAGATAGATATAATAGACCGCCAATAGAAACAGGACAATCGACGTAACCTTTACGTACGGTATCATCTTGGGCACGATGTAATATTGCAGCTTATCGATCTTGACCAGTTTCACCACATAGAAAGCGAAGCCTGCCAGAATAGCGGCTCGAATCAAATAATGAATACCCATACTCTTATGTTCATGCATGTCCGCTCATCCCCTCTTCCCCTTTAAAAATAAAACCTGCCCACGAGTAAAGCGCCTAACGGAACCAGAATGGCGACAAGCACAATCAATAGGATAACAAATCTGGCTTTGAACGCAGAAAGCAGCATGAGCGTTCCCTTCAAATCAATCATCGGCCCGAACACCAGGAAGGTAAGAAGAGAAGTAGCGGAAAAGGTGCTCATAAATGAAGCCGCGACAAAAGCATCCGCAGTGGAACAAAGAGAAAGGATGTAGGCAAAGCCAATCATAAAGAGATGAGATGTATATTCACCCTGACCGATGTCTATTAATTCGGAGCGCGGAATAAACGCTTGTATGAGAGCTGTTATAAAGGAACCCAGAATCAGATACTTGCCCATGTCAAAAAACTCGGAGCCTCCATGCTGGATTGCCTCTTGGAGCTTGTTCCTCTTCTTCGTGGAGTGTGTGTTCCCATGCGTATGATGAGCATGTGCCGCATCCCGTGTATCCTTAAGTGGATTATGTTTGACGAACAAATAAATAATCAGGCCAATACAGGCGGCAACGGCAATAGCAAGTCCCATACGAGCGTATACCATTTCCGGCTTCGTCCGGAACGCTACGAATGTAGCAGAGTAGACCACGGGATTCACAATCGGGCCGGCAAGGAAAAAAGTAACACCCGCATATAGCGGCATTCCCTTTGCGATCAGTCTCCTCACGACCGGAATGAGCCCGCATTCGCATACAGGGAACAAGATGCCGAGGAAGCTCGCGACCAACACGCCCAAGATCGGATTTTTCGGAATGAACCGCTTAATCCATTGTTCAGGAATATACACTTGCATGAGCGACGACACCACAACTCCAAGCAATAAGAAAGGCATCGCTTCAAGCACAATGCTGATCAGCATCGTCTTGAACGTGTTCATCCCTTGCACATTGGCAAGTACATCCGTGCTCAGCATCTCAGGATACACGGCAATTACAATGATCAGTCCTATGACTATAATAAAGGTTAAATTAATTTTCCATGTAGACGTTGACGCAGGAACCCACCCCCTTGTTCGTAATGATTACTTTTAAAAGAAGTATATATCCCTTTTATTGGTACGTCAATGCTCTTTCATTTTATCCAAACCAACCAAATAAGGACATAGCTCCTTAGAGCCATGTCCTTGAATGGAGGAACGATGAGATCGTTCGTCTCCTATCCTTCTTCGCCTATCAATTGCCGTTCGATTTGTTTCATTTCATAAAAGGTTCCCTGCCGGTCCATTAATTCGGCGTACGTGCCTTCTTCGACAATCCTTCCTTGATCCATCACTATAATGTGATCCATCCTCTCCAACCCATTCAGCCGATGACAGATTAGAAGCATCGTGTCGTTAGCCGACTGCTCGAACAGATACTGGAAGATGGATTGCTCGGTAACGGCATCCAGTGATGATGTCGGCTCATCGAGCAGCCATAACCGGCCGCCCTTCAGAATGGCTCTTGCCAAGGCAAGACGCTGTTTCTCTCCATCGGACAAATTTTCGCCTTTTTCATATACGGCATCGTCCAATGATTTGTACGGCAGTTGTACGTTAGTCATCACAGTCGTCAATGCTTCATCGGAGTGCGTGTCCCCGCTCAACAGCAGATTGTCCCGAATGGTGCCTCGAAAGAAATGATGATGCTGCAGCACGACGGCTGACCTCTGCCAGATGCTGGCTTCATCCAGCTCCTCTAGCGAAATGCCATTAATCCGAATTTGACCTTGAGTTGGCGTGTACAGCTTCAGCAGCAATTCGAGAATCGTCGTCTTGCCTGCTCCGCTAGGTCCGACAATCGCCGTCTTTGTTCCGGACGGGATACGTATCTGAACATCCCGCAGAGCGGCCCGCCATTCCCCCTCGTATTGAAACTGTAGTTCAAAAAACGCGATAGAAGGTGCCTCTTGATCAGATAAAGTCCTCAACGGCTCTAGCGGCTGCTTTACGTCAGGTTGGACAGTCTCCGCGAGTCTTTGGGCCGCATGCTCGCTATCTTGCTTATAAGCAGGGAGAGTCGCCATTGCCGCAGCTTCCTCGAATACAGTGAGCGCAGCCATAACAAGCATGGCCAGAAACACACCATCCAAGGAGTTATTGATGATCAAATACCCGCCTAGGACAAGCACACTCCAGGTAATAAAAAAGGTCATAAATGCATGAATCGATTGCCCGTACAACAGATGGGACCCTGAGGCTTGCTGCTCGTCGGCCAAAGCTGACGATGTTTGTCGCAGCTGTTGCTCGCGCTGCTCCAGTTGTCCATACACCTTCAATTCAAGAAAGCCGTACAGCATCTCCGTCAATTCAGTCGAAAGCGCTGCGCGCCCAAGACGAACGCGACCGCGAATGCTCCGCAGGCCATGCATGACGATTGCTGGAATAACAAACGCCGTTACAATCATGCCCAGCACGAACAGACATGAGATCCAAATCGAATAGAAGGAAGTAAATAATACCGTTGCCAAAAATACCATCACCAGCACCAACGGCGGATAAGCGACCCGCAAAAAATAATGCTGCAAACTCTCCACATCCCCGACAATGCGTGCCAGAAGATCACCGCTTCGCTTATTCCGTTGAATTCCGGGAGCCAATGGAACCAGTCTCGCAAAAAAATCAGTACGCAAGCGGCTTAGAATAGAGAACGTCGCTCTATGGGTGTACAGCCGTTCCGCATAGCGACTGAACGCCCGAAGCAGTCCCAGTATCTTCACGATAGAGATTAAGACAATCAAGGTATAGAGCGGCGGGGCGAATACCGTCTTCGAGATGAGATATCCGCTAGCGGAGAAGAGGCTCACGCCCCCTATCCCAGCCACGAATCCGCCTACGATGGCTATGGCAATATCCTTTCGCTCCCGTATCATCGCTTTCGTCAGGATCGCTAGTTCGCTCATCCGAGTCTCCCCTTCCGCTGAATATCCACCATCTCCGCATACTGCGGCAAGCGTGTGATGAGCTCATCATGCCGGCCGCTATCCAGAAGCAAGCCATTCTCCAGGAAGACGATGCGGTCAGCATCGCGTATCGTATACAGACGATGCGCGACGGTAATCATCGTCGCTTGTTTCGCCAGCTCTCCGATCGACCGTTGCAGAACTCTTTCGGTATACATATCCAGCCCGACAGTTGGTTCATCGAACAAAATAACAGCGGGCCGGTTCAAGAAAGCTCTAGCCAGCGCAAGCCTCTGTTTCTCACCGCCGGACAGCCCCCTGCCGCCTTCGCCAACCAGCGTATCGCAGCCCTTCTCCAGTTCGCTAATCAAAGTCGATAGACCAGCCGAAGCTGCTGCTTGCTCGATCTCGGAGCGGCTCACGGCTCGTTTCGTACCAATGGTGATATTGTCAGCTAAAGTTCCGGCGAATATATAGGGATGCTGGGTTATATAGCTGACTCGTTCGAACCAAGATGCATCCCCATAAGAAGCGAGGGGGCGGCCATTCACCACTACCTCGCCCGATATCGGACGGAGCAAGCCGGCAATGAGATGCAGCATCGTTGTTTTGCCAGAGCCGCTCTTGCCCACAATCGCAATCTTCTGACCCGGCGATATGGCTAACGAATCTGCAGCTAGCTCGAAGGAGTCCTCACCGTATCGGAATCGGACATGCTTCAGCTCGATTGTTGGCGGCATAAGAGTCGTCATCGCCTCTACATCCAGCCTGTCCGCCGCGCTCATTGCATTCGGCTCTCGTGTTTCTCCCTTTGATGCCTCTAGCAAGTCTTCCACTTTTCGAGCCGCGCCCATGCTGGTTCGTCCGCTATGAAAAGCGGTTCCCGTATTTTTTAATAGACTGAAAAATTCAGGAACAAGCAGCAAAATAAAAAAGGCGGTTTCAAAGGTCATGGAGGATTTGAAAACAAGAAGCTGCAGCGCTAGCTCAAGTGACACCAGCCCAATGCTCAGCATCACGATCAATTCCAGCATGAAAGTATTCGTAAAGGCGATCCGCAGAATCGCCATAGTGGCATCCCTGAAGGCAAGGCTGCTTTGCTTAATCGCTTCCTCTTGATGGCGTACTCTGCCATAAAGCTTCAAGGTGACCAGCCCCTGAAGCGAATCTAAAAATGTACCGGAAAATTGGGCCAGCTGGTCGAATTTCTCCTCCGACTTTTTTTTCGTCTTTAATCCTACCAGCACCATAAATATCGGAATAAACGGAGCCGTAACCAGCATAATCAACCCGGACGGATAATGCAGAATAAAGACGGTGACTATTAGCATGAGCGGAATAATGGCCGCTTCCATCATGCGGGGCACATATTGGCTGAAATAACTGTCCGTCTCATCGACCGCATCCAGCATAACGCTCACTTTGCTTCCCGTCTGTCCGCCGTGTGCAGTTGGTACGGAATCGTTAACCAGCTTGCGCAGCAGCTCGCTTCGCATCACCTTCTTCACGTGTGCGACCATCTTCAAGCCGATGTGCCCGTTCAGATGTACGAATAATGTGCGTGCCAGCATGACAGCAAGCAGTGCGCCCAACATAACTGCAATGGACGAAAGCGTTGCTTTCATGACAAATATCCGGTTCACCGCTGCGGACAACAGTGCGGCTTGGCTGATTATGGCTGCACCCAGGGCGAGTGAAGTGAATCCAAGTACGATCAAGCTCTTCCGCTGTGACGACAGTTGTACAGCGATCAAGCTGCGTTTTCTACTCACGCCAATTCCCCTCCTATTCCCGCCGATTGTCAGGAGCCGCGACTGCGGCTGTCGTATCGCCCGGCTTACTTTTTGCCTTTCACATAGTCCGCATCGAACAGGAACAGCTTGAACACAAGCGCCAGAGACGGGATGAGCAAGAGCAGCCCGCCAATAAAGGCAACGACAAGCGCAATCCCCATCGATTCCTGGGTCGCCCCCTCCTGAATGGTAATGAACGGATCTAGAATATACGGATACTGTCCAATCCCGTAAGCAAAGAAGGCGCAGAAGAACTGCAGCATGACGCATATGAAGGCTAGTCCGTAGCGGCGGCCGCTATACAGCAGCCACAAAGCCGACATAAAAAATCCAACGGACAGCGCCAGCAGCCACCACAAATCCATCATGTTCTGGAAGTGGCGCTCATTATGCTGGCTTAAGTAGATAAAGGCTGTCAGCGCTGCAATAATGGTAGGCGTGCTCCAGAACAGCGCATAATTCCTCATGAGCTTAAGCGCCGATTGGTCGGCAGCCCGCGAGGCATAGAAGGTCAGAAAAGACCCGCTGATAAACAAGACCGACACGATCGCCAGCGCAACAATGCTCCATGACAGCGGACTGGTGAAGAGCTTGAAGTATTCCAGCGACACAATGCCGCCTTGCTCCGTAATGAATCCGCCTTCGGACAGCGTCAGCGCGACCGACAGCGAAGCCGGAATTAACAATCCCGTCGCTCCATAAAGAAAAAGATAGATGATGCTTTCCTTGGAGCCGTAATTCTCGAAAGCATAGAAGGAGCCGCGAATCGCCAGCAGAATGACCGCGATGCTTCCCGGCACAAGCAGTGACGAGCCGTAATAGTAGGCGGTATCCGGGAAGAAGCCGACAATGCCGACCAGGAAGAAGACAAAAAACACATTCGTAATTTCCCATACCGGCGACAAGTAGCGGGAGATCAGCCGATTAAGGAGATGATCCTGCTTGGTCAGACGGGCATAATAGGCAAAAAATCCGGCGCCGAAATCAATCGAGGCAACAATCAAATAGCCGTATAAAAATAGCCATAGCACCGTAATGCCGATTAACTCATAACTGATCATGTCCGCTCACTCTCCCCTGCTTGTTGACTATGCTTACTCTGCATATAGCGCTCGAACTCCGCATCAGCAGGGTTATTGCGGAACAGCCGCCGCAGCACGATCGCGCACAATACGCCAAGCACAATGTAGAGCAGCAAGAATACAAAAAATAGCGGCATGACATTCGGCGATGATGTCGCCGCTTCTTCTACGCGCATATAGCCGCGGATAATCCATGGCTGGCGCCCTACCTCTGCGTAGAACCAGCCCATCTCGACCGCCAGAAAGGCCAGCGGAGCGCATAAGGCAATGACCCATAGCAGCAGCTTGTTATACTCGTTGCGCTTCTTCCAGAGAACGAACAGGAAATAAAGCGCCGATACCGCCAACAAGAGGAATCCGATCGATACCATAAAATCAAACAAGTAATGAACAAGCAGCGGCGGATGCTCATCCGGCGGAAATTCATTTAGCCCTGTCACTTCAGCATTGAAATCTCCAAATGCCAGGAAACTAAGCGCTTTGGGAAGGTGAAGCGCTCCGATGACTTCCCGCTCGGCATTCAGCCATCCCAGGAAGATCAAATCCGCTCCGCTCTCCGTCTCAAAATGCCATTCCGCCGCAGCCAGCTTCTCCGGCTGATGCTCCGCCAGAAACTTCGCCGATACATCACCGGCAACCGTCGTTAGCAAGCCAAATACGAGCAAAACGCCCATCATGAGGTTCAGTGACTTCTTGTAATAGGCCGTTGCTCCCTTTCGGATCATCGTAAATGCGGCAATGCCGGCCAGCAGCGCGGCTCCCGTCATATAAGCCGAGGTAAGTACATGTAATACTTTCGACGGCGTAGCGGTATTCAGCATGGCTTCGATCGGATTAACAGCGGCGAAGTGACCTGCTTCCAGAATGAACCCTTCCGGCTGGTTCATAAATCCGTTGACCGTTGTTATAAAGAACGCGGACATGCCTGCTCCGGCGACAATCGGAATGGTGAGCAGCCAATGCATATACGGGTTGCGGAATCGGTCCCACGTGTATAAATAAATGCCTAGAAATATCGCTTCAAAGAAAAATGCAAAAACCTCCATAAATAGCGGCAGCGCCACCACATTGCCCGCAAGCTTCATAAAGTTCGGCCACACCAGCGCCAGCTGCATCGCTATTGCCGTACCGGTAACGACGCCTACCGCTACGGAGATGACAAATCCGCGCGTCCACCTTTTTGCCATCAAAATATAATGCGGGTCCTTCTTGCGTATGCCGACAAACTCCGCAATTGCGATCATTAACGGAACACTAACGCCAACAGTGGCAAAGATGACGTGAAAGGACAAGGTAAGCCCTGTTAGCAATCTGCTCCATAACACCGTATCAATCTCCACGATATTCCGACTCCTCTCGTCTCGAATCATAGCTGGCAAAGATCGGATATCCTCAGCTTTCAAGTACTAGTATAAACAAACCCAACATCATTAATCGTCCAGACCGGACGACTTCAATAAAGGTTCAACTTTTTCTGACATCCTCGTGAAAATCAAGCAAACAGTCCGATCGAGTCATTGCTTCATTCTTATATCTGTGTTATTGACGAGGGTGCATCCTTTCATGACAGCGGATATAAAAAACTCTCGTCCCCTAATTGGACGAGAGCTTGAAAGCAGTATTCATGACTAATCTTCTATCGCCGTGAATTGGAACAAATAGGCTTGCTCATAAGCAAATTGCAGATGATCGGCCACGTTCCGATACCAGACGGGGACCGGAGACAGCTCCACAAATTGTTCCGGAATCATGCGACGGATGGATACTTTGAAGCCCTCCCGGAAAAAAGCCCCGGTAATATCATCAAGCGTATGCTCCTGCATGGGAACTGCGGAATGGGCATTGATTCGTTCCTTGATCAACGGGAAGCTTGGATTATTGGGATAATCCGCATAGGTGGCGTAATAGACACCTCCCGGCTTTAATGCCTGCTTCATCTTGCGCGCATGATCTTGCAGATCCGGAAGCAAATACATGACCGCCAAGCTAAATGCAACATCAAATCGCTGCTCGAATTGCTCCGGGCTTGACGTTAGCACGTATTGAATCGGCAACTCCCCTCTCCGGCGATTCGCCAGCTCGATAGAGCGGCTTGCCAGATCAGTGCCGATCGCCTCCTTGAATGGCCGAAGCTCATAGAGCAGCCGCAGAAATCCGCCTTGGTTGCAGCCAAAATCAAGCACGCTGCAATCTCGCAAATCCTTTTCGGGAATAAACCGAAGCACTCGTCTCCAATGCGGCAAATGAGAATCCTCCATGCTCTGATCCCCCTCCTGCCACCACTGCTCATAATAGGTTTCCTCTTTTATCATCTTTCTCCTCCTTAGCGGCTATTAGTGAGGGCTTGCTTGCCGCCGCTTCCGCGCTGTGCCCTGGCTTCCATAACGATAAGCCGATACAACCGGCAATAATCAACAATCCTCCTGTAATCGTCGCGGCATCCGGTGTTTCGCCCCACAACAGATAACCGAACATCGCATTCAACATTAGACCGAAATAACTGACCACCTGGACCACGATGGCACTTTCATGCGTAAAAGCTTTGGTTAAGAACAATTGCCCGATTAACGAGACAATGCCGATCAGCAGCAGCAGCGCAACTTCTCTCCAATTGGGCGATACATAATGTTTCATCATGAATGGAATCGCCACGAGCATGGAGGTAACTGTAAAATAAAAAACAATCTCATAAGCCGAATGCTTTTTGCTTAAATACCGGATCGAGATGCTGGCCGCTGCTGAGAACAACGCGCTTAGCAGACCGACAATAGCGAAAACGGAATAACTGGAATAGGCATTCGGCTTCAGCAAGATGAAGGCGCCAAGAAAGACGACAAGCAGCAGCCAAATAGAGTTGCGGGATATTTTTTCTTTCAGAAATAAAGCTGAAAGCACGATCACAAATATTGGCGCCAATTGAGCTAATATACTTGCATCGGTCAAAGGCAATTTGGCGAGCGTATAGAAGAAAGCCAGCATATACAGCCCGCCCATCATTCCGCGGAAAGCCAGCATTGGAACTCCCTTTCTGGAAAAGGCGATTCGTTGCTGACGCATCATCGCGACGATCAGTAACGTCCCTATTAATCCGCGGTAAAAAGCGATTTCGGCGGAGGGTATCGTTGCGCTAGCCTCCTTGACGAGCACATTCATTACACTGAACACAAAAGCAGACAGCAAAGCCATCAGAACACCATTTTTCATGGGAACCTCTTTCATCCTTGCAGAAGGATCTGCTTATTTTCTGCTGTTTTATCTGGCTTTGATATCCAGAACATCCCGCAATCCGTCGCTAATCAGATTACAGGCGAGTACAACCAACAGAATAGCTAGCCCGGGAAAAATCATCAACTCAGGCGCGGTCTGGAAGTAAGGTCGTCCGTCGCTAAGCATCGCTCCCCATTCCGGCGAAGGCGGTTGTGCGCCTAACCCCAGATAGGATAGCGCCGAGATCAGCAATATCGTCTTGCCTACATCCGCCGCTGCCATAATCGCAATCGGCGCATACATCTGTCGGAGAAGATGCCTCCTAACAATGGTCCACTTCCCGCTGCCGGATACGATAGATGCTAATATATATTCCTTCTCCCGTTCTGCAAGCGCAATTCCTCGCACCAATCGGGCATATCCAATCCACTTCACGATCGCAATTGCGAGGATCACATTCGTCAAGCCAGGACCAAGAAAACCGGCAACCGCAATGGCTAGCAAAAACTCCGGCAATGCTCCAGCCCCATCTGCCAACCGCATTAGCAAGGAATCAAGGCGTCTATTAGCGAAGCCTGCGACAAGCCCGACCGGCACGCCGATGACAATAACTGTCGCACTGGCAACAAGCGACAATCCGAGCGTAGTAGAAGTCCCCGCCATTAGTCTGGAGAATACACAGCGGCCTAGATGATCTGTCCCGAGCGGATAGGTCGAGCTCGGCGGAAGCAGCCTGTCTGACATCTGTATTAAGAGCGGATCGTTAAGAATTAGCCACGGACTGAGCATGGCAAGCAGCAATACGATAACTCCGATAACCAGACCGGCGCACAGCATAGGACTCCGAAGCGTCGTGCGCCATAGCGCTCTTCGTTCCAATACCAATGGCGGCCCTTCCTGCTGAACCACGTGTTTCAAGCTCCTCTCCTCCCTCCAAGCCGTATACGTGGATCGAGTATTCCAAGGCCGATATCCGACAACCAATTGGCAAGTCCAATGCATACACCTGTAAGCAGAATATAGCCTTGTATAACCGGGTAGTTGCGCTGTGTAATCGCTTCCATCGCCATGCTGCCAAGGCCCGGCCAGCCAAACAGCGATTCCGTAACAACAGAGCCTGCCATCAGCGCTCCCATGCTCATTCCCATTAGGGAAACCACAGGCAATAATGCGGCTCTTAGCGCATGTCTAGCCATTACACTCCACTCCCTGATCCCTCTGGCTCTGGCTGCACGTATATATTCCTGCGACAAGGTGTCCAGCATGCCTGCTCGAAGCAGGCGGATATATTCTGGCGCCATTACAAAACCAAGTGTGACCGAAGGAAGAATCATATGGCTGATGCTGCCACCGCCCATCATCGGCAGCCAGTTCAACTGATAAGAAAAGAGATAAATGAGCAGCAGCCCTAGCCAGAAGCTGGGAATGGATGAGCCTAACAAAGCCAACAAGCGGCTCATATAGTCGGGGAATCGATCCTGATATTTGGCTGCCAGCATGCCAAGCGGGAGCGCAAGAATCAGCAGAGCTGTAATGGAACCAGCCATTAGTATGACTGTTGCGGGCAACCGTTCGACTAGTAGATTCCACACATCCCGGTTTGACGTGTAGGATTGGCCCAAATCCAGCTTTACAACGCCAGCCAGCCATTGTCCATACTGCTGATAGAGCGGCATATCAAGACCCAGTTGTTCCCGAACCAGTCGAGTGTCCTCCTCCGTTACGGCACCTTCATGCGCTTTCAGGATGGTTAATACTGGGTCTCCCGGTGCGAGCTTCATAAGAATAAAGGTAACCAGACTTAAGACGATTAGCATCATCACGAGCTGGAGCAGCCTGAGCGCAGCATGCGTCAGCATTTTACTGTACGTCCAGCTTGTTGGTTACAAGGTAGAACTCTTCGGCGCCCGGACGCCAGTTCATAATTCTGTTATGAACGCCGACCAATATATTCGGATGAATAATAAAGGAGTGCACCCTTGCTTCGTTGATCACTTGAACCGCCTGTTGCGTTAATTGGCTGCGCTTCTGAACATCACCTGTTGAATTCAGCTCCATCAGAATGGGCTCCAGGTTGTCCACTTGAACATTGGCGGCGTTGTAGGAGCCTCCAGGCAGATAGGCGGAATTCAGAAACGAACCGCCGTCTCCGCGCGGCGACGTCAAGTAGCTTGACGTAGATAGATCCCAATCGGAATGATCCTTAATATAGACATCCGGATACTCAACGGCTCTGATCTCAATTGTTACACCTGCCTTTGCGGCTTCAGATTGAACAAGCAATGGAATAAGGGGGAGCTCGGGATTAATTCCCGAGAATGCGATAAGCTTCAGTACAAGCGGCTTGCCATCCTTCTCCAGCTTCCCGTCTCCATTCTTCTTATAGCCTGCGCTCTCCAAGAGCTTTTGCGCCTCTGCCTGATCAAGCTGCTGTACGCCCCCATCGTTGCCGAACGGAAGCGTTTTGTTGAAGGGCCCATTGGCGGGCAGCGCATGTCCAAGCATGATGTCCTTTACGATTGTGTCCCGGTCGATCAGCATATCGATTGCTCTCCTGACCCTTATATCCGAGACGCTGGCGCTTTTGGGGTTATAGGTGAAATAATGTGTGCGAAGGCTCGTCACAGACTGAACCGACAACTGCTGGTCTGATTCAATCGTTGTCAGAGCTTCTGGCGCCAAATGATAGACGATATCCGCTTGCTTCGACTGGAAGGCTAGCGTCCTGACATTGGCATCCCCGTTAAACAGAAATTTCACCGTGCTCAGCTTGGCAATCCCGTCCCAATAGCCGTCATACCTGTCCAATGTTATTTCTTGACCGGGAATGAATTGAACGACTTGGAACGGCCCCGTACCGACTGGCGCTTTGTTGAATGCTTCCTTCCCTAGCTTATTCTCGGCGGCAACACTCATAATGCTTGCTGTCGGATGGACCAGCTCCGTCGGAAAGGCGGGATGAGGTTCTTTCGTCGTAAAAGTCAGCTCTTGTCCGTTCGCCTCCATCGATTGAAGCTTCAATCCGGCCGATAGCGCTTCGCTGTCCTTCATTCCTCTCTCGAAGGAAGCCTTGACAGCAGCAGCGTCAAGCTTTGTTCCATCTTGAAAGGTAATACCCTCGCGAATCGTAAAGCTCCATGTCCGCTCATCCTTTGCCTCCCAGGCAGATGCAAGCCATGGCGATACTTCCATTTTCTCGTTAAGCCGAACTAGCGTCTCGGTCACGCCAGCTCTTAATGCAATCCACTCGTTATGGGGGTCCATTGATTCATTCGGCAAGCTGTGGATGATTGTCACTTTTTTATGGGTGTCCGTTTTGGCCGATTGATCTGTGTCTTTCGCACATCCGGCAAGCAGCGCTGATAAGCATATTGCGAGTATCCATAACCGCTTCATATCGCGATATAACGGTTGTCTGTGCATAGCTAGCCCTCCGACTTCGTCGATTATTTAATGCCATTAATTAATGTCGTTAACTATCTAAATGCTCCAATTTGACACTTTAAGCGTCAGCAGAATCGCCTCCGCTTGTTCTTCAGACTGATCCTGCAGCAGATCGGGATGTACCTGATCCGCCCCCGCCTCTTGTATGAAGGAAGCCAGCTTGCTTTCAAACCGATTAATGAGTACATGCGCATGCGGCATATTCAAGCCAAGCCGTTGTCCCACCGCGTGAAGCATCTTTAATCGTTTGTAATCTTCATAAGGAATTCGGGGGATCGTCCAATATCCGTTCTTGATTGCGGCTTGCTGATAGGAAATAGCGGAAAAATCCGCATATTTGCCCTGACTGTCAGGCTCTGAGAAGGGATCGATTAAGATGGCGGAATAGCGGATGTATAGCAGATATTGTTGCTGGATGGGGTCCATATCCGAGTAGTTCTCTATATCTGAGCGCGATAACGTCGTTTCATGAACAGGATAGTTATCGTCATTCAGAAATTGCAGCAGGTTCAGCGGCTGCACGCCGAGTCCACGAAGCAAGCTCGATATCTCCTTCCACAACAGCACCATACTGCGAATCGTATGCTGCGTAATTGGACCTTCAGGAAACAGCTTATACAAGAACTTGCGGGAAGGTTGGCGGCCAAAAACTTCATTCAACGAAAAGTCGTTCATGAATAGAGGCGGATGAACGTAGGTTGTAATGCTTCTGCACTCCGCTTCCAGCGGATTGGAGGTGATCTCGCATTGGACATGACGGGATTCGAGCAATTCCTTAACTAGCAGAAGCGATGGGCTGGCTAGGCGGTTGGATGATACGGTCACTTTTCGCTTAAGTCCATTCACTACTGACTTCAATACCGTTGCTTGATTGGAGGGAAACCTAGATGAAGCATAATAAGTGGAACAGCTTATAATTTCAATCTTAGCTGCCAGAGAGCCTAGCGAACTTTGGACAAGAAGATTGGAACCAATTCCGGGAGAGAGAAGAATAATCGTCTTTAGTCGTGGCAGCGCTTCCAGCTTCAAGCTTCGAATGACTTCCATATAGCTGTCCCCTGGCGTACAGAGAACAAGTGTATGCCATAGGTCCTCGATGCCATCATAACCGTTGTAAAAACGATTCAGTTGCACTTCTCCTGACAGATGCCTTGCCCTTGGCACCTGAATATCGACAGAAATCATATCGTCTTGCTCGCTTAACTCCTGCTCAATCCGATTGGCATGCGAGCCTTCTCGATTTAACAAACCTATCCATACAGAGCGCTGGCTCCAGTCTATCGCCGCATGAATACCGGCAGGACCTGCGCCGATGACAAGCGTATTGCCGAAGGGGGTGGTCAACAACGGATTCATAGCTGTGTCGCCTCCATCTCTATAGCTCCTTTTCGTTGCAGCATAACGGTGTCGTAGATTCGTTTGCTCTGGATTATGGGAGTAATCTCCCATTCATCAGAGGGATCCAGCTCTAATGGGAAATTAAAAATCGACTTCACACCATTCCCATATCTTAAAATGATTTTTGTGTCCATGCCGGCTGCTTCCTTCAATTCCCTGAGAAGCTCAAGCTTGTTGCCCACAAGTGAAGCGATTACAACATGAGTTGCTTTTTCGAGGAAGAATATACCGTCTTGATAGCTGCCGGAGAACGTAAGCTTTGCCTGCAGTCCAGCCGCTTCAGCCACTCTTCGCCCCAGTGCCACGGCCTCTTCATCCGTATCCAGACAAAACACTTCCGCACCGGTTTCCTTTGCCATCGTCAATGCGGATACTGGAAAAGCGCCGGAGCCGATGAAGAGAATCCGTGAAGACGCTTCCATTCCGAACAGCTTCAACTCGTGCTTGACCGTTACCGCCAGCAGCGATAAATATTCGCTCACATTCTTCTTCTGTTCAAGCACTTGACAGGATTGATACTTTTCCAGTATGCACAACGCTTGATTGGATGCAGAACGAAGCAATTCTCCATGCTGCCGAATCTCTTCACGGTCTCCCCATTCCCCCCACAGCGCTTCGCTCTCATCTGATGTCATAAAGCTGCATAACGCATCGAGCTTTAATTGCAGCAACTCATAACATTCCGAGCATTCTTCCGAATAAGCCTTCAATCGATGAATCTCATATTCGAAGGATTGCAAGGCAAGCAACAGGGCATATTTCTGCTTCAAACAACTTCCCTCCATTTCATATGAATTTTCGTCAAAATTGTAAAAAAAACCATATTACACTCGAAATTATACAGCATTTGTATGAAGCTGAAATGACTCGAAAGAGTCATTTCATACCACGCAAAAAAGTCCGATTTACCTTTTACAGGTAAATACGGACCTTCTACATCTTTACGTATGATGATGTCTATTTAAAAATGTGCAGCGGAAATGAGCAGCCGGGTATAAGGATGGCGCTTCTTGTCCCACATCTCGTCCTTGGCGAATATATCCAGCAAGCGACCGTCCTTCATCACCATAATTCGATCGCTTATTTGTTCGATTACGGCAATATCATGGGAAATAAAGAGATAAGACATGCCCAGCTCTCTCTGCAATTGCTTCAGCAGTTGCAGAATCTGGGCTTGAATCGTAACATCCAGGCTGGTCGTTGATTCGTCGCATACGAGCAGCTTCGGCCGAAGACTGATGCCTCTGGCAATCGCGACCCGCTGTCGCTGTCCTCCGCTCAGTTCATGAGGATAACAATCCAGATGTTTGCGTTCCAGCTCGACCATCTCGAACAAGCGGGCAGCGGTATCCCGCCTCGAACCTCTCACATCCGACAGAAACGACGGAATGGCTTCCGGGAAGTTGTCCAGCGGCTCCATGACGGAGCGCCAGACTGGCAACCGGTCATTCAGCGAAGCCGTAGGGTCCTGGAAGACAGCCTGAATCCACCGTCTCTGCTCACGCAGCTCTTTCCCGCTCAGCCTGTGAAGGGCTGTCCCATGCAGCAGAACATCACCTTGATCGGGCTGCTCCAAGGCAAGCAGCAGTCTGGCTACCGTGCTTTTGCCGCAGCCGCTTTCCCCTGCTAGCCCCAGGCACTCTCCCTCATCAATATGAAAGGAAACGTCTTGCACAGCTTCTACTTTCCCCTTGCTTCCGGCATGATAGGACTTGCACAGCCGATCAACGGTTAGTACGGCATTCATGATTCGTTTCCTGCCTCCTTGCCTACTCTCGCATAATTACATACAAATTGGAATTTGCTAGATGCTTACCAGAAATGAGGAGGGACTTCGAGCTTCGGACAAGCTTCCAGCAACTGCTTCGTATACGGATGCCTGGGCTGCTCCCGAATTTGCATCGGCTCTCCCAGCTCCACGATCCGCCCCTCCTTCATAACTGCGACACGGCTCGCTCGCTTCATGACATGACGCAAATCATGAGAGATAAATAAGATTGCGCAGCCGGTCAGCCTCTGAAGGTCTGTCATAAGCTGCAGCACACGCTCGCCCGTAATGACGTCAAGCGCCGTAGTCGGCTCATCGGCAATGACCAGCGCGGGCTCCAGCATGAGGGCCGCAGCAATTGCCGCCCGCTGCCTCTGTCCTCCGCTAATCTGGAACGGATAGCTGGCGTATACGCGCTCCGCTGGTAAAGCTGCTTGATCAAGCCAGGACAGCACCAGCTCTTTGGCAGCCCGTCTGGAGAGCTTCCGGTGAGTCCGTATCATCTCCGTTAATTGGCTGCCGATTGTCAAAAACGGAGTAAAACTGCCTTGGTAATTTTGAAAGATCCAACCAATGCTTGTCCCTCTCAATCGCGTTCGCTGCTTCTCCGGCCATAACAGGATATCCTCGCCTTGAAACTGAATGCTTCCGCTTGTTACTCGCATGGATTGGGGCAGCAGTCCTGCAACTGCGCTTGCGGTAACGCTCTTCCCGCTGCCGCTCTCACCTACAAGCGCCAGTGTCTCACCCTTGGCAATGGAAAAGGATACCTCATGAATAAGCGGAACCATCAGCTTATGTTGATGAACAGAGATGTTCAGACGTTCTATCCTTAAGACTTGCTCTGCGGCATAACCCGCAAGGTTCGATGGATGCACTTGATCAGGTTGAGTCCAATCTGTAGGCTCAAGCTTGGAAGTCAAACGTGCAGTCATGTCCATTCCCCTCCGTCTCATCAATAGGCATTCACCCTCTATCGCTCTGTTCCGATGTAAATATCGACATGATTCCCCTTGGTTCTTCCAGTTTATATGATTTCTCGGGTTTATAGTAGATGAAATTAAAAAAAGCCGCCTGAAAGGCAGCTTTTATTCCTCTACTCCTGTACAGCCTCCACGGGCACAGGTTTGCCAGCTTCGATCAATCGTTTGTTGACGACGAAGAACGCCGTCAATACGAGCATGAGCAGCCCCGTACCAATAAGCAGCCATTCGATCTGAATCACATCGGCTAGCGGACCGAAGATCAGCATTCCGAGTGGCATCATAGAGGTCGAGATCATGCCGAACACACCGAAGATACGGCCAAGATAATTGGGATCGACCTTCTCTTGCAGCATGACGGTTGTCGGTGTGTTGAAGATCGGCATCGCCACGCCGAACACTGCCATAAACGCCAGGTAGATCCAGAACAACGGAGCCATGCCGAGCGCTACGGTGCATACCGCCATAATGACGCTGGCGATTGTCATCGTGTACACCTTATTTTTGAAGCCGCCCCACGAGGCGATGATTCCTCCGCCTGCCATCATGCCGATTGAAAACGCAATTTCAATTGCCGTCAGTCGCCACACTTCATCTCCGAAGGTGCGGGCTGTTTGCAACGGGGTCAGGAATGCGGCAGGCGCCATCAGGACAAAGAAAAACGCAAAAAAGATAAAGAAGGTTTTCAGAAAGGCATGCTGACCGATATAACGAAGTCCTTCCTTGAAATCGTCCAGATAGCCTGTTTGCTGGGCTTCGGCTGCCTTCTTATGCAATGGAATTTTGAGAAAGAAAAACAAGGTAGAGATAGCGATAGCCGCTGTCACCACATCGATAAATAAGATGGCTTCAACCGATGCCGCTGACATAAGGCCCGCACTAACGATTGGAGCGACGAACATGATGATCGCTTGGATGCTTCCATTTATGCCATTCACTCTAATCAGCTTATCTTGCGGTACGATTTGCGGAAGGATCGCCCCTACTGCAGGTGTCTGTATCCCCGCTCCGAGTGCCCGTACAGCTGCAATGACGAAGAACAACCACATTGCTTCATAACCTAGCATAAACGTAATGGCAAGAATAAGCGTAACAGCTGCTATCATTCCGTCTGCAATCATAATGAGATTTTTCCGATTGAAGCGGTCCGCCCATACGCCTGCGAATGGAGAAAGTAAAAAGGTTGGTATAAATCCGCAAATGATGTACAGCGTCATCATAATGCCGGACTGCGTTGTCAGCGTAATGTACCACATGATCGCATATTGCACCAAAGCGGACCCGAATAGCGAGAGCGTCTGGCCGCTTAAAAATAAAATAATATTTCTCTTCCAATGGTTCTGTTTATACTCTTCCGTCTTCGACATCGTATATGTACCCTTTCCGTTTTATCTCATTCCGTTCATTGAGACCTATTCCACGATTATACCCAACAGTATCTTACCTATACGACAGCTGCTTGGTTGTCCTCCCCTCTGAACTCCAACATGTTAACTTTATCACGAAATGAAGCCGAATATTTCTTCTCATTTGCTAATTATTTGCGAAGATCTCTCCGCAGCATCAGATCGTTGAAAGGCAACCTCGATTCACGATAGTTAATGACAATAATTATTGTCATTAACGAATAGGAGCAGAAGCAATGACTTGTCATCCTGAGCTGTCTTCCGTTCCGTTTCGATTCCCAGAAGCTGCATTAGCCATGCCTGCTGCTGGGACACAATACTAGAATAAATCCCAATCTATATCAAGAAGATAAAGGGATAATTTCTTTGAGAAGCCCTTCCTTGCATTGGAATTTGAATGTGGTGAGACACAGGTGTTAACTTGTTTTAAGTGGAGAAAGGCTAGTAGATTTGTGACTGGTGTAAGCAGGAGGGCTGCGGTCATTATGACTCATACGAAGGTTTCCTTTCCATAAAGGCCGAGGCCCGAGGGATAAGCTTATCCCTCGGTCAGATCGGCATGGAGATCGCTTGCGACCTCAACCATCTTGGGTACTACCGCTTCGTTCGAGACGGCGACGTACAGATCGCCCATATAATGGCGGAACGGAATCTTGGCGTCGCCATAGCTCCACATGAAGAAATCTCCGTCAATCGTCATCGTGCTATCTGGTCCCTTTACTGTAAAAGACGCAGCATATTCAAAGTCCGGCTTGGATGCAAAATATTGTTTGCATTCCTCCAGCGTAATGACCTGTTCCTCTGCCTGTTCTTGAAAGGAGCGGGTGATGCGAAATCGTTGGCTCATGGTAATGCCTCCAGTTCATCTTGATTGATTGGTTACCTCATCATCACTATTAGAAATTATAAATATAATGTGACGAAATCCAATAGTCAAGCCCGCTCCTGCAAATACGAAAAAGCCACTGATTTGAACTTGCAAACCGGTGGCTTCGTTCATTATATAAGCTGCGATTACTCAAACCCGACAATCCGATGAGGAACATACGGTTCCTCAAGCGAGGCCACTTCCTCTGCCGTCAGCTTAAGGGAAAGCGCTGCTACTGCATCTTCCAGATGCGAGATTGCGGTCGCGCCGATAATCGGTGCGGTGACTGGCGCCTTCTGCAGCAGCCAAGCCAGCGCTACTTGAACGCGAGGCACGCCGCGCTGCTCTGCTATTGCAGCGACCCGCTCCACAATTAGCCGGTCTGTGTCCGCAGTTGCATCATATTTGGACCGCTGTACCTGATCCGTCTCAGAACGATGCGTGGCTTCCGACCAGTCTCGTGTCAATCTGCCAGAGGCGAGCGGACTATAGGGAATGACCCCGATCTTTTCTTCTCTGCACAGCGGGAGCATCTCTCTTTCCTCTTCGCGATAGAGCAGATTCAGATGATTTTGCATAGAGACGAATCGGGTCCAGCCATTGCGCTCTGCTACATACAGCGCCTTCTGGAATTGCCAGGCATACATCGCCGATGCCCCGATGTATCTGGCTTTCCCTGCTTTCACCACATCATGAAGAGCTTCCATTGTCTCTTCGATCGGAGTGAGATAATCCCAACGGTGAATCTGATAGAGGTCTATATAATCGGTTCCGAGGCGTTTGAGACTTTTATCGACTTCGCTCATGATCGCTTTGCGGGACAAGCCTGCGCCATTGGGGCCAGGATGCATGCGAAAGTGAACCTTGGTCGCAATGACAATCTCATCCCGATTGGCGTAATCTTTTAATGCCCGGCCAACGATTTCCTCGCTCGTTCCATCTGAATACACATTTGCCGTATCGAAGAAATTGATGCCCAGCTCCAGTGCCTTTTTCAATATAGGCCTGCTTCTATCCTCATCAAGCACCCAAGGATGAATCCATCGTTCTGCTACGCCAAACCCCATACAGCCAAGACAAAGGCGAGATACATCCAGTCCGGTATTCCCAAGCTTCACATAGTCCATGCGATTACTCACTCCCTCAGCTCATCTTTATCCATAGTTTAACGTATGGAGCCAGCTAACAGTCAAGTTTTGATTAAGAGTGCCGTCTTGGCAGCTTTCTGACGATAACGCGGATTTCAAATGAAGACAGCATCATAGGTCCCTCGTTCACACCTGATAACTGTATTGTTCAGCATCATGAACCTTATTTCTTCAACGGATCGAGGCCTTGCGTTAAGCTCCTGTTAAGGGAACAGCAAAAAACCGCGCGAGGCGCGGTTTGGATTGTTGGCATATTCATTCATTTTGCTTACACTTTGTAACCGAATGCTTTGGCTAATCGGCCTAAGCCACCCAATAGCACTTTTTGCACAAATCTTGGCGGACCAGCAATATAGCCGTCCATAGACGCCCATGCAGCGCCAAGCCAAAGCGGATTGCGCGGGATGCCCTTCCGATTCATCAGTCCCTCCGTCTCCAGCTTATGAATCAGCTCGAACATATGCCAGTGATTGCCGGGCGGACGTATTTCATGACGCATCACGAGCAATTGGTTATCTTCCTTCCAGAATTGATGAACCTGGCGGGGCCATATGGATACGATAGAACCGGGACCCGCAGCCATCACTTCTCCGTCTACCTTAAAGTGAATCGTCCCTTTCTCAATCATGAATCGCTCCGACAAAACCGGATGCCAATGAGGTCCGTTAATGGCCCCCTTCTGGGTCATGCGATGCTCCACCATCAAATACTCGCCCTCTTGATCCTTCCCCAATGCCTTGCAAATAATTGTGCGGCCGTCCGGATAGCGCAGCTCATTCTTTAGAGGTTTTAATCCGGTCATCTCGCTCATCTCACTCCCACTGATCGATTAATTGCTCCAGGAAATCCGCGAATGTCGGAGCATACACATCTATTATTCCGTTCATCAAATCATATTGCATAACGTTGAACTCATTATGATCATTGACGGATGAAGTATCGAAAAAGTACAGTTCATCCGAATCCGGCACATATAAGTCCAGCCTGCCCGGAAACGCCTTGACCCAGTCCTCGTCCTCTATATTCAGCCGATGGATATAGAGCAAGTCGCTATCATTAATATCTCGATGCTCGGGAGGCCCAAGTGAAAGGATCTCTCCGCCGTCCAGCCGCCCGTTGCCGTAATTCCGCAGCCACCAGCAATAAGAAGGCGGCAGGGCAAATCCCAGCTCCGCTTCCGCTTCGGTGATCCAGCTCTCTTCAACGCCGTGTCCATGATGCCATTTGATCCATTTCGTGCGTCCCAGCTTCTCTGCCAATTGCTCATACATACGTACAAAGCAGCCCCCTTCGAAAACTATTATTCTCTTATTCTACCCAATCGTTTCCATAGGTTCAAATCCGCAACGGTTAGAAATGGAATAGAAGCGATATCTTCGGAGGCGCTGGCTTCAATCATTGTCATTCCTGTCTCTTTTCTTATGCTCCCGTTTTTTCTTCTCCTGGTCTTTCTTACGTTTCTTCTCTTCCTTCTCCCGCTCTTTCCTTTTCTTCTTTTCTTCCTTCTTTTTATCCTTATGGCCTTTGTTCCCGTCATCTGTTGCGGCAGAATCCTGCTTGACAGGGATCAACCCTTTCACGACAGGGAACGGAATGGACGGCTGATCTTGCAGCGCTTGGCTCATCAGTTCCTTGAACACAAGAGCGGCGGCCTTGGATGAGGTCGTCAAATAATGCTGGCTGTCCGGCTGATCATAGCCGAGCCAGACAGCCCCGACCAACTGTGGCGTATAGCCGACGAACCAATTGTCTCTTGCACCGCCTGCAACGCCTGGCATTTCGGTCGTACCGGTCTTGCCCGCGACCTCTCGTCCTGCGATCGCCGCTGTCTTGCCGCTGCCGTTCTCCACCACGCCTTGCAGCATAGCAGTCATCGTCTGGGCGACTTCGGGTGCTACGACTCTCGTTCCCTCGTCCTCCTTGCGTTCCGCAATGACCGTTCCGTCAGCTGACTCGATTCGCGAGATAGCATGGCTGCTTATGCGGTTCCCGTCATTGGCGAATGCACCATACGCTTCCGCCATATGCTGCGGAGACACGCCGTGCCTCATGCCGCCAAGTGCGAGACCAAGCGTCCGGTCCTCCGCTTCAAGTGGAATGCCAAATCGGGTCAAGGCATCGATGCCCTGATCGATGCCCAGCTCATTGAGCAGTTTCACAGCCGGAATATTGTACGACTGAATCAGCGCTTCATACAACGTGACCTTGCCGTGAAACCGGTTGTCTACGTTCCTTGGCTCATAGCTCCCGAAGCGTACCGGCTCATCTACAATACGGCTATCTGGCCGGAAGCCGTTCTCCAGCGCTAGTGTGTAGGATGCAAGCGGCTTAATCGTAGAACCCGGCTGCCTGCGCAATTGGACGGCGCGATTGAAGCCGCGGAACGGCTGATCGCCTCTGCCGCCCACCGCTGCCTTGATCCCGCCAGTCTTCGGATCGATCAGAATCGCGCCCGCTTGAATAAGCTGATCGGTCATGCTTGCCGGGAACAGGCTGTCATTCTTGAATATATTCTCGGCAGCCTGCTGCATGCCAGGATCAAGCGTCGTGTAAATGCGCAGCCCCCCGTGCAGAACATCATTTTCGGTCAGGCCGTACTGGCTAATCGCCTCGCGAATGACTTGATCCGTATAATACGGATATTGAATGGAGTCCGCCCGGTTCGGTCTGGATTCGCGAAGCGTGAGCGCCTCTTTGATGGCTTGGTCATAGGCTTGCTCATTGAGGTAGCCTTGATTCTTGAGCAACGAAAGCACAACGTTACGGCGTTCGATCGCTTTCTCCGGCCGCTTGTACGGCGATAGCACGGAAGGGGCCTTCACCAACCCCGCAAGCAATGCCGCTTCCGCCTCTGTCAGACTTCCGACGGACTTCCCGAAGTACACTTCCGCGGCACGTTTAACGCCCCACGCCCCTTCGCCAAAGTAGATTTGATTCAGATACATCGTTATGATCTGGTCCTTGTTGTATTGCTCCTCAATTTTTTGAGCAAGCAGCACCTCATTCCACTTGCGCTTAAGCGTTCTCTCATGGGAGAGGAATACATTTTTCGCCAGCTGCTGCGTAATCGTACTGCCGCCCTGAACGGTCTGCCCTGCCGTCACGTTCTGCATGAGCGCCCGGCCGATGCCCCATATATCCATGCCTTCATGCTCGTAGAAGCGCCTGTCCTCCACAGCCACTATTGCATTAATCATATGCTTCGGAATCTCCTCGAAGGCGACTGGCTCAATTTCATTCAACGAGATGATGATCGCTTCTTGTCCTTTATCATCGTATATAACAGTAGGCGCAGGCAGCGGCTCATCCAGCCGCGTCACATCCTGGGCCGATACTAACATCCGAAGGCCGACCCAACTGGAGGCGCCCAGCAGAAGCAGGACCACTCCAAGCAGCATTAGCCCTTTTTTCCATAACCCGATTCGTTTTTTCTTTTGTTTATCTTTTGATGCCTTACTCATTACTGCAGTCCCCCCGCATTTCTTATCTTTATAGATAAACATTCGTAAGGGGGCGCCGATTTGAGTCGTTCGGCCTATCAAGCGGAGACATCCAATATTCCCATGTCTATCCCTCAAAATTGGTATATAATAGAAATTAACCGCAAGCAGATCCTCCCTTGTTATGAGACGAAGTTGACTCTCGTTCTGGATCTGGAAAGCGGTTTTTTTGTGGAATCCGGTGGGCAATTCGGGGTATGGGGAGGGATGAAGGTTAATTGCAGGTACAGTTAAGCTTAACCCGCAGTTCAAATTCGAAGGAGGTTATAAGATGAAGAAAATGATAGTTGTATTGTTGACTGTATTTTTTGCTTTTGCCGCGACAGCTTCAGCCGATGGCGGTTATCATGTCGTGAACCCAGCCGGTAACTATGACCTGAGAGCCGGTATACTATGTTTCTCCAGCACGCCATGCGATGTGACGATCAAGCTGCACTACGCCGATCCATACGGTCAGCCTGGCACGTTAGTCTATCAAACAACCAGGACGGTATCCGGTTCATACACGGAGCTGAGAATTCCGGTCGGCTATTTGTCAGGCAACTATATTACCGACTTCACGTACAGCAGCTACAATTGCACGCTGGATAATGTCCATCTGATGCCTACTTCCTACTCATAACTTGTATTGTTAAGCTTGAAGGGCCCTTCGACAGCTTGTCGAAGGGCTTTCTGATTTTACTTTATCACCGGGAGCAGCTGTTCCTTAATCAACGACCAGCGGTCGCGCGGATTCACCATAAAGGAGGATGATATCGCAATAACCGTATGTCGCTCAGGCAAGCAGCAGATCACATTGCCCCCATCGCCCATGGCCGAGAAGGATCGAAGGCCGTCTTCATTGCGCAGCCACCACAAATAACCGTACTGATTGGGATTCATCGCTATGGATTTCGCTACCCAGCTCTCTGGAATGATCTGCCGTTGATCCCGCTTGCCGTGATTGAGATACAATAGGCCGAACCTCGCCATATCGCGTGTCGTAAGGGTTAGCCCCCATCCGCCCGTTGAATAATGACCGGGATCATGAACCCAGCCTCTTACCTCTTGGCCGAACAGCTCGTCAAAGCCGTACGCCTTCATCGGGTAATTCGGAATCGACTGCATGCCGGCAAGTCCAAACAAATGCATGTTGGCAAATTCACGCGCGCTTTGACCCGTTGTCCGGGTAAGAATGGCCGATAGCAGATGAGCGCCAGCGGTACTATATTTGAAAGCTCCTATCTCTCCACCCTTGCCAAGCATATCCAGTGTGTATCCAATCCAGTCGGGCTGCATGCACATTTGGTCCAGCGGCTCCTGCCAATCTGCAAAAGGATACGGTGCCGTCATCGTAAGCAGATGGCGGAGCGTAATGTTCTCCCGTTGTCCGTCGGCTTCCGATCCGGAAGGCGTATACTCGGGGAAGAAATCCAGAACTCCGGCATGTTCATTCGCAATGTAACCTTTATCGATCGCAATGCCGATTAATGCAGACAGCACGCTCTTTGTAACCGAGGCAACATGATGCTTATCGCCGACGCCAAAGCCGTTATAATAGTTTTCGTACACAATAGAACCGTCTTTCACGGCCACAATGCCGGTAATATTGCTATATTCAGCTGCTATTAATCCATCCAATTGCGATAAACTAGCCGAGTCTCCCGCCTTTTGGAGGGATGTATCCTTATAATCTGTCCACTCATTGTCAGGCATGTTACTCCCCCTATGCTGCGTACATTTACGTTGGAACGCCAAGTGCTGCTCCGTTACTTCTTCCTGACGGGAAAGTAAACCTCCGTCACATTATCCTCCGGGTCGGCTGTCTGCATGGGATCTGTCACATAGATGTCATAAGGCGACCTGATGACCTCGAACCCTTCGTGTTCGACCCATTCCCTTAACCTGGCAAGCACGGATGGCATCCCGGCATAGGAGCCCTTCAGTACGGACCTCGCGCATAAACCGCCTGGAAAGTCTCTCGTTCCGGTCACGATCTCCTTCACCGGTACTGCAAATTCGGTATCGTTGCCAGATGGGTTAAACTCCGGGCTGTGATAAATCGTCATTGGCGTACCTAACAGCGTCAGCTTGTCCTTCGCAATTTTCTCATAGAGCTTGCTGAAGAACAGCCCGTAACCAGCCGCATAGTCTTCTCCTTTCATCCATTGGCGAGTACAAAGCAGATTCATCGGCCCCGTCTCCACCAGTTGAACTTCAATGCCTTCCAAATAAGCCATAATCGGAATTCCGCTATGCAGCCGGTCGGTATCCTTCCTCAACTGATTCAAGGTGTAGGTGTAGGCCTCAATCTGTTGCTGCAGATCGCAGGCTTTGCGCTGGAGAGCGGAGGCCAGCTTCTCGTCAGACTGGTCCGCTTCCCATTCCAGCATCGTTTTAATCTCGTCGAGCGAGAAGTGATACGATTTCAAGCGGTTGATGAACAGCATCGTTTTCAGCTGCCGAATAGAGTAATACCGGTAGCCGCTTTCCGGATTGATGACCTCGGGATGAATCAACCCCACCTCCGCATAATAGCGAAGCGTCTTTGTGGATACGCCGCATATTTTCGAGAACTCACCAATTGTGAGCATATGTCACCCCCCACTTTTCACTGATTTTAAGATCATGTTCCCGTCGAGCCACTGCCTTGCTCAGCTCTTACTATGCACCTTCCCCTAAGGGCAAAGTCAACGGCCATTTGAATACCGCCATACTATCCTGTGAAACGAAAAAAGCCGCGATTCACGCGGCTATTACGGTTAGTGCTCTTATATAATAAAATAATCCACTAGAAACATAACCGAGATGGCACTGGTTACAATCAGCAGGACCCCGCCCAATTTATAACTTATCGTTGCTCCATAATTCCGTCGATGCTTTCGAGACAGGAGAACAGCCGGCAGCCAAAATAGAATCGCAGCGAAAAAAGGATAATGAAATCCGCTTTCTCCGTTAGAATAAACGTTTAGATTCAATAGCTGAAACAGGTAATGGCTGATGATAAAGCCATCGGCAAACTTGTAATTGAACAAGAAACCAAGCGCCATAATGAACAACGCTACTGTACCAAGCCCGATTGTTTTTTGGTTTGCGATAGGACCACCCCTTCCACTTCCTGCATGTTATGTACAGTATAACAGATTGGAAATGGGATATTAAGGGTAACTGAGCAGGGAATTGTCTTCCATTATTTCAATACCGATGCGCTGAATATTTGCTGCAGCATCAGCGTTGCTGCGCCATAGAGCGAGCCCTTGTCTCCGAAGGATGCTGGGATGATGCGCTCCTGCCGGAACGGAAGCGGGAACGGAAAGGCTTCGATCGCCTCCTTCACCTGGCTCATGAAACGTGGCGATCCGTTCATCCATCCTTCAATGATCATCACCTCAGGGCTGACAAAGTTGCCTGCGCTCGCCAGCATAAAGGTCGTCACAAATTGCACCTTGTCGAAGATCGGCTTCAGCCATTCTTCGCCTGAATTGTAGCGCTCCAGCACTTCATCGAATGTAGCCGGGATTGGGACCTCCCGCTTCAAGGCCAGTGCTTGGCTTTTCTTCAATATATAAGGGCTTGTCAGCACAGTCTCGATACAGCCTACCGCTCCGCAGGTGCACTGCTCGCCGCCGGGATCGACCGGAATATGTCCAATCTCGCCGGCAGTGCCTTGATATCCCGCATAGATAGTAGAATCGATAATGATGCCTGAGCCGATACCTTCATTAATAGTCAAATAAACAATGTTGCTGATCCCCTTCGCCGCACCGGAATAAAACTCCGCAAAGGCAGCCGCGTTGGAGTCGTTCACCAGCTTCACAGGGATATTCGGATAGGAAGCCGCAATATGCGCTTTGACGTTGAACTGCTTCAATTGCAAGTAACGGGACACCAGCACAGTCTCGCCGCTTGAATCAATGATGCCCGGAGTCGAAACGCCAATTCCTTTAATTAGCGACGAATCGACGCCAGCTGCTTGTTGCATGCAGGAGCTAAGCGCTTCGTCGATTTGACCGGCGATCCGCTCATTGCCCTTCCCGATCTCCGTCCTGTACTCCGCAATGCAATCTCCATGCAAATTCATGATTGCGCATCGCAAATACTGATTGCCAAAGGACAAGCCAATGACATAACCGCCGTCCTTGTTGATCTGAAGCGAGATCGCCCTTCTGCCTACACCGGTCGTCTGTTTCTCGCCCAGCTCTTCCACCAGCTTCAACTGAATCAGCTCTTCGATTAATGCGGATACCGTCGTAGCGCTCAGTTTTGTCATCGTCGTTAATTCCGCCCGCGTTCGCATGCCTTCGCGATGGAGCAGATTCAATATAGTCGCCATATTTATTTCTTTCATGAGCTGAAGATTGCCTTTCACCTGCACCCAAACCTATCCTTTCACCGACTGCATGTTTCCTATATTTTAGCATAATAGAGGGGCCAGACATAGCATATCCTCAGGAAAGGAGAGCCGGATTCGACTCCCCTTTCTTGCATCGAACTAAATATTATCCGCTTGCCGGATGGACAGATTTCGGTAGTTTTGCACTACATCCTGGACTTGTGCCGGTGTCAGAACTGTGTTTTTCGCATGATAAACCCAATCCACATCCATCTCATACGTTCTAGGTGTCGATGTGCCCATCAGCTGCTCCGCCATGAACCAGAGATTGAAGTTAATCGACATATTTGCTCTCGGATAATACTTGCCGCCATGTGTAGATAGCAGGCTGCCGTCTAAATAATATTTCACTTCACCGCCAGAGACGACCATCACCAGCGTATGCCAGCCCGTATAATTGCCTACATGCGCGGTATACAAATTGTCTTTGCTCCATGGATTATTGCTGTACGTATACCAGGATGTATTCCACATCGCCGGCTGCGGGACGCCCCATCCGCCGTTGGCCAGCAACTCGAAGTCAAGCTCGCTGTACAGCGGATCGTTGTCGTAGCGCAGCGGGGAGATTGTAAAGAACGTCTCCACTATGCCGTCGCCATCCGGCCCCGAGATCGGAGCATCAGTGAATCGTACTCTTGCCGCATAGGTTCCTTCTCTAAATTTCATGGAGGAGGTATAAATCTCCGACTGGCTTGTGCCCGCTCCTGTTCCATTCGTGCTGGCCTTAAGGCGCATAATCTTGTTGCTTGCGAGCGAGGCGTCGTCATGGAAAGAGATGTTGCTGGCAGACCAGGAAGCGCCAGCCGGACCAGGAGCTCCGACCCCTGTACGGATAACCCAGTTATGCAATCCGATATTAGAGTCGTAAGGGCCCGAATAATTGAAGTCATTGAACAGCGCATGCGTGACAACCGGAGGCGTAACGCCGCCCGAACCTTCGCCCCACACTTCTACCTCTACGTAATGATTGTAGATGTTGGCGCTGCTGCCGTTGGTATATAGCCGGACATATCTGGCATTGACAGCAGAGAAGTCAATGGTCTTCCCAGTGCTGCTCTCGCTGTATTCCGCATGGCTGCCGAAGCCGAGTCCAGCGCTATTGTTGGTATCGTTGTTGAATACTGTCGTGACTCCACTGCTGAAGCTGGCGTCATTGGACAAGCGAACAATGACATCCCGGTATGTTCTGCCGTCCGCGAAGTAATGCCATACCTTCACCTGGGTAAGCGAATAGCTTTGTCCCAGGTCGATCTGTATCCATTGCAGATTCTCGGTCACGCCTACATGATTGTCGCTGCTTTTGTTGCCGTCCGTCACGAGAGAAGGACTTCCCGTGATCGGCTGGCTTGCCGTTACGGATTTGCCTGCTGCCAGATTGCTCGGCGCCGCATAGGATACCTCTTTGTAGATCGGTGTCCCAAGCAGCAGCAAGCTCATCACCAGCACCATCAGACTCCATTTCCTTACGCTTGATCGAGTGCTCCAACTTAACATTGCACAACCGCCTCTCAAAAGTGTAGGTAATACAACAGTTGAATCCACTTGCATCTGCGATTCGTGATGCCGTGCTCCTTAGCCCCTCTTACCTCTATCTCATGCAATCCCCCCTCTCGGAACAAGCAGCTCGGCCAGTGCCGTTAACGAATAATCTGAAGTGGAGCATAGCAGCGCCTTGCTTGCCTGCTCCGGCAGAGCCTCCGCGTCATAGGGATTGCGCAGTATGACCGCAAGCAGCGGCTTACGCTTCGCCAGCGCGCGAGCCAAATCCGCTTGCCCTTCGAATAGATGCCCATTAATCGTTCCCTGTATGACGGCGTCAAAGTCTTCTGCTTGATCGGCGACCCGCTTCTGTTCGCCCGCATCCGGATTTTGCGACAGAGAGATCGCCGTCAACTGAATGCCTCGACTGGCCAACAGCCCGGCAAGCGGCAGCTGCTCATCATCGGAATTGTCTGCTTTGCTTTGTCTCTCCAGCTTCGGAACGACGAGCAAGTAACGCTTGTCCGTCTGCAAAGGAACCATCTGCTGCAGATCATCCGTCAGCTTCACGGTCTCCCTGGCGAGAACAAGGATGCGTTCCTTCCACTGTTCACGCGGCACCGGTGAAGCCGATGCGCGGTAAGAGGCCATTTTGGCATGCAGCTCATCGATTCTGGCCATGGATTCGTCGATCCGCTCCTCCGGGATAACCCCTTCCCTGACTGCCTTCACAATACCCGCCATGACCTCATCCTGGAATTGCGGCGTATGGCACATCAGAATCCTGTCATTGCCGGCCAAGACAGCCATAACCCCGATCTTGGCAGGCTCATAGTTGTTCTTGATCGCGCCCATCTCGATATCATCGGTACAGATGACACCTTGAAAGCCCAGCTTATTCCGCAACAGCTCTGTAGCGAAATAATAGCTAAGCGAAGCCGGCAGTCCTTGCGATTCCGGAATAGCTGGGAACACGATATGAGCAAGCATCACGGAATCTACTCCAGCTTCAATCGCCTTCTGGAACGGAAGGAGCGGTCCCGCCAGCAGTTGATCCAGATCAAGCTCGCAGGTTTGCAGGTCGATATGGGAGTCTCCGCTAACTTGGCCGTGACCCGGGAAGTGCTTGGCTGTGCACGCCACTCCCGCTTCATGCATGCCTGCGATATAGGCAGCGCCCAACCTTGCAACCGTGCTCGGATCCTCGCCGAACGACCGGATGCCAACGACCGGATTATCAATGTTCGTATTCACATCGAGCACCGGTGCCCAGTTCATCGGAATGCCGACCGCATGCAATTGGCTGCCGATCAGCTTTCCTTGCTCATGGGCGATCCGTTCGTTGTCTGCCAGCCCGACAGCCCGATTGCTCGGCATATAGGGATAGAAGTCTTTCAGATTGGAGAGGCTTCCGCCTTCCTCGTCGATGGACAGATAGAGGGGCTTCGGATTAGGCGTCGATGCTGACAATTGGATTGCAGACGCAATCCATTCCTTCAACTGTGCTTCGGATTCGATGTTATGAGGAAAGATCCCCAGCCCGCCAAACGGATAAGCGCCGAATCTGTGCGATGTCTCTTCGTCTATATAAGGGCCGGGTACTCCGATTACGCACATCCTCGCAATCTTCTCTTCCAGGCTTAGTCTGGTATTGCTCTCCGATTGCGGACAGCTAGCGGCTGTTTCCATACACTCCATCCTTTCTCTATCTGTGTTGCTCTAAGATTCCCTTTACTTCACAGCGCCTGACGTTACACCCGCCACGATATGCCGCTGGAACATGATATACATGACAACGACCGGAATCATGGATAATAACAAACCTGCGAACAGGGGTCCCCACTCTGTACGGAATTGCATTTCCGCCTGCATTACGGCTATACCGACCGGAACCGTGTACTTCGCAGGATCATTCACGAACACCGTGCCCATCAAATATTCATTCCACGTATTCAGCGCGTTCATAATGCCAATCGTAATGACGCCGGAACGCGCGAGGGGGAACATCACTTGAAAAAACGTCCGGTAATAGCCGGCCCCATCAATATAAGCGGCCTCCTCCAGCTCCCTCGGCAAAGACTTGAAGAAGCTGACCATGACGAATACGCTGAAAGGTAGCGCCCACGCCGTATACACAATAATGAGTCCGACAAGATTATTAATTAACCCCAGATCATTCAGCAGGAAAAATAACGGTACAAGCCCGAGTATCATAGGGATCATCATCGCCGATAAGTAGACATAGTACATGACCTGGCTGCCCTTGAATGCGAACCGGGCCAGTATATATGCCGTTGTCGCCGAAAGCACGATAGCCAGGAATGTGCTGGCTGCCGTAACGACGACCGAATTCATAAAGAAGTCATTGAAATGATACCGGTTCCATACATCCGTAAAGTTGCTCCACAGTAGTGGCAGCTTGGGCAGCGCCCAAGGTTTCTCCAGCATAAATTGCTTATTGTCCTTCAATGCGCCGAGTCCCGTCCATATGAGCGGGTACAATACCGCTGCTGTCCACAGCAGCAGAATCATTTGGGACAATATCGTTAAAGCTCGATGGCTTCGCTTGGTTGTGATCGGATTCATGGCCGCTTCCTCCTATGACAGTTGTGTCTCGTCACGGCGCAGCAACCGTTGAAGAACCAACGTAGTAATCAGTGATATCGCAAGAATAAACACGCCGATAGCTGAGGCATAACCCATATGGAATTGCTTGAAGCCCATCTGATACAGATAGGAGCCCATCACCTGCGTAGCATTATCAGGTCCGCCCTCCGTCATAATCCATACCATGACGAACGAACCGTTTAATGTCGTGATGGCAATATGAAGAATACTCACCTTGATTTGCTCCCATATCAGCGGTACCGTGATGGACCAGAACTGCCTGCCTTCCGATGCACCATCGATCTCCGCAGCCTCATACAACGAAGTCGGAATGGTCAATATAGCTGCTACCAATAGCAGAAAATAAAAGCCGATCCCCGCCCAGATCGAAGGCCATAGGATAGACCAGAGCGCCGTATCGGCTTGACCGAGCCAAGGCGTCCTTACAGGCTCGTCGGTAAAGACCGAGAGCAGCGAATTCAAAATGCCGATGTTCGGATTATAGATAAATCTCCACAGCACCCCAATGACCACGACCGAGATAATATTGGGCATAAAAAAGACGATTCGATAAATCTTTGCTCCGCGAAGCTTGAAGCGCGTGACCGCTACTGCAAAAAAAGTTGCCAGCACCACAATGCCGATTACTTTGCCCGCGACAAGGAAATAGTCGTTTGTAATCGATTTCCACAAGATTGGATCCTTGAAAAGCTCCACGAAATTTTGAAGACCGATATACGTCATAAACTCCGAGCTTCCTGACCAGTCGAACAATGAGATGTACATGCCGCGCGCAATGGGATAGATGGTGAACATGGCGAAAAACAAAAAAGTAGGGATAAGGAACGACAGGATAAACCATTTTCTCTTGTTCGTATTGATCATTCTGACCCTTCCTTGTTTCAGATTCGTGTGACGACCTGAGCCGGAGGGCCAGCGCACGTCAGCTATTGCTTGTAGCACAGGCAATCCGGCAACAATCAGTTCGTCAGAAGATGCAATCTATTTGCGCGCTTTGGCCGCTGCAGCTTCCACCCGCTCGCCCCATTGCTGCGGTGTAATATTGCCTAAGGTCAAGGCCACCGTCGCATTGTTCATCTCCGTCTTCACATCCGGATTAAACTCGACAACCGGAGCTACCAGCGTACTGCCGTCGCTATAGAAGCTCATAGCCCCCTTCACCACATCACTCGCTGTTGAGGATTCCAGATCGGCTTTCACGTTCATAAGCGCTCCTGTCTTCTCTGCGAAGTTCAGCGAATGCTGCTTGGTGAATACGAATTCGATAAAGGCTTTGGCCGCCTCTACGTTTTTCGCCTTTTTCGCAATGGCCATGGTAGCTGTATATGGAATGGCCACATATTTCCCGCCATTCGATTGTGTCACGGATGGAACGTACGCGAACTTGAAGTCCTCCGGCGTATCGTTTTTCATCTCGCCCTCCAGCCACAATCCATTCGGAATGAAAGCCGACTTATGCTGCAGGAACAGCATTTGAGAGTCTGTATGATTCAGCGCCGACGAAGCTTTGTCAATATATCCAAGGCTGCTGATCTCGCTGAGCTTCTCCAGTGCCTTCAGAACCGGCTCACTTTGGTAGACGCCTTCCTTCATCTCACCCATTTCAACCAAAATAGTAGCGTTGTCGCCATTGGCGGAGATGATTGCCGGGAACAGGAACCCGCCATGAATGTATTCCGGGTAGACACCTGTATGGATATAAGGGCTAATGCCGGTTGTCTTAATCTCTTCGCTTAGCTTAAGGAAGCTGTCGTAGTCGGTCGGTACCTGCCAGCCGTTCTTCTCAAGCAGCGCTTGATCGTAGAAGTTGCCGTAAGCGCCGAATACAAGCGGGATATTGTAGACGTTGCCGCCGTACACCTCAGGCTGCGAGATCAGCACATCCAGAATCGGCTCGCCGTCTACATTGACAGCCGACTGAATCCATTCCGTAATATCCAGAAGCTGATCGTCTTCGATCATTTGTCTTGGATTGGAGCCTGCTCCATCGATGTAGACCACATCCGGCGGATCGCCTTGAATCCAGCGAGGCTTCATCTGCTCGTTGATGACCGCTCCGGCTGATTGCTTAATGTTCAGCTTCGGATTAGCCTTCTGGAATTGCTCGATCGTCTCCAGCCACCAAGCGTCTCCGTAACCGCCTACAAAGTATTGAATCTCGAAATCTCCCGTCAACCCTTCTTGGGCCGGCTCCTCGGATTGAGCAGGCGTTGCTGTCGGGGCATTCGTGGCGTTGCCGCCTCCTTCATTGCCAGACTTTGCGCCGCAGCCCATCACGGCTAGCAGTAGAAAACATGCGACAAGCGTTGCTACAAGCTTCGTTTTTTTCATAGCGACCTCTCCTCTTGTATCTTCTTCGTACGATCAACAAGCGTGGAACGACTGGAAGCAGCTACCCTCCTTATGTACGATATGTACGGCCAATTAATTATTTTGTCCACTGGACTAATTAAATAATAAGAGCAACTTCCGCCACTTGTCAATAAGGGATTTTATCGTTTTCACGAGCACAAAAAAAGAAGCTGGATCAGGACAACTCCCCTGAACCAGCCTCTATCTTGAATGATTTCAACCTAAGCGTCGCTATTCTATTCTTTCTTAACCTATAGCTCGGTAATCTGATGAAGATCAAGCTTGATACGTTTGAGCTCCTGCTCCATCCATTTCTAGGTCCGACTGCTTAATGGGGCTCCGTATAACGATGCACAATAAGAAAAAGAAAATAGCTGTCATGACAATCAGAAAAACAGGACCGCTTAGTGCCCATATCCCTGCTGAAGAAGCTCTTGCCTTTTTGCCATCTCGCGCAACAGATCTTGCCAATAACCCCGGCAATGGATACATAATAACTAGTATAAAGATTGCTCTAAGCCGAGAAACTCGGCTTGCACGACGAAAATGAGCTACGTCGCTCGCTCTAACCCGAGAAACTCGGCTTGCACAGCGGAAATGAGCTGCGCCGCACGCTCTAAGCCGAGAAACTCGGCTTGCAGCACATGAAGTAACACCTTCGTATATGCCGAAGTTAACATTTATAAAAAATTCTCTCATTAATTCTATTATTTCGCAATCAGGTCATGATCGACGATCGTCTGCCGCAGCAAATTAATAAATTGCTGCGCTGCAAAGCCGATGTACTTCTCCTTATGGTAGATCAGTCCGATCGACCTGCGGACAGGCGGATTCTCGATCTTGACCATAGCGATGCGGTCGTTCTTCCACATATGCAGCAGCGTTTTGGACAGGATCGACACTCCCGCGTTCGCCTGCACCAAACTTAGAATCGATTCCGTCACATCCGTCTCGATTATCGGCCGCAGCGGCGCATCAATCAGCTTGAATGCGGCGTCAATCTGCATACGGCACTGATAATGCTTCGGAAATACAATAAAGGATTCGTCTTTTACGCAATCCAGCGGAACGGATACCTTCCCTGCCAGCGGATGCTGATCGGATACCGCCAGAAACAGCTCCTCTTCATAGAGTGGAACGATCTCCAGCCGTTCGTCCTGCACCGGCACAATCGTTATCGCCATATCCATTTCATTTTGTACAATTCCGCTTACGACATCATCGCGGCCGATCATCCGCACTTCAATGTCCGGGTACTTCTGATGAAAGGCGAACAGCAGCGTAGAGACCAGACGATTCAGCTCGCCCGGCAATACCCCGATCGACAGCTTCCCAGACCTGAGCGTCTGCAGCTCCTGCAGCTCTTCTTTGGCGCTTTGGAGACTTTGAAAGATTTGATTGCCATGCTTGAACAAAATATGGCCCACCTCCGTCAGAGAAGTGCGCCTCCCAATTCGGTCGAAGAGCGGCATCCCAATCTCGCCCTCCAGCGCCTTGATCTGATGGCTTAATGTTGGCTGGGTTACGCCAAGCTGCTCAGACGCACGCGTAAAGTGAAGCTCCTTCGCTACCGCCATAAAATATTCCAGTTGTCTGATCTCCATCCCTCTGCTCCTCCTGTCACATGACGAAACCAGAAATAACACCCAGTAAGGTGGATGTTATTTCTGGTCTTATCATTATTCCTTCCAAGGCGAATGCAACACGCACTCACAAAAATTCGTCCGCTCAAAGCCCGGCAGCAGCATCGCGCATACATCGGCTTTAATATTCCCGAAGGTTGTCTCCGGCTTATGATTGAACCCTTCGAGGAACGCAGGCAGAATCTTGTTCTTGAAGTTGTTACGCGGGTAAGCCGCCACCACCTGCGCCCGAATCTCTTCCGTCAAACTGTCGAAGTTCTCTCCCATGACATCATAACCGACGCCGGAATAGATAAGCGCCACCTCCGGCTCCTTATCCTGCGCAATGCCGATCGTCGTATGCAGCGCAACGGCGTCCCATACAAGGCGGATCGATTGCTCCGGAACGCCATGCGACTGAAGATAGCCGCGGGCCGCGTTGGCGCCGTCAACCTCGAAGCGTTTGTCCGGGCTGCTGTAGGTTTTGGTCAGCCCCAAATCATGGAACAAAGCGCTAATGTACAGTAGCTCTGGATCAAAGGCTACACCTGCATTCCTCCCCTGAAGCGCCCCGAACAGAAACACGCGATGCGAATGGTTCCACAATAGATCATTGCCGTGCTCACGAAGCAGCTCCGCCGCGCCAGACGCAAGCTTACTGTCCGGAATACGAATATCAGCGACAAGTTGACTCATCTTTTTCCAGCCTCCTTAGCGTTTTCAATCAGTTGCATCTTGATTGTATAAAGGTCGGAATGATAGATCAATATTATCGTTTCTATGACTATCATAGATAGGACACATGATCTGCTCGCGCATAACACATGATTGCCGATTACAGCCGGAGCTCTGCACAAGCCCGAACCGGGAATGTCCCCATTCCTTTTATTTTGGGCGGAACAGCATGAAAGATAAAGCCAGCGTCTGGCAGCAGCTGCAAATTGCATAGATGCTCGACGATCGGGATGCCAGCTTTCAGCAAGATGGAATGGACGGGACGCGCTTTACCCGAAGTATCGTCGATGTTGAAGGAATCAATTCCGACCAATACCGCTCCCTGGTCCAGTAAATATTGTGCCGCGCCTTCCGTCAAATGGGGAGCGTTCTCAAAGTACAACTCCGTATTCCAGTGGCGATCCCATCCTGTATGGATTAATACAGCCCGCCCCCGGACATCATGCCCATAGAATGCCTGTTCTCCAATAGCAGGCGCATCCACCGACGCTCGAACAACAATCGCATCCAATCCGGCAAATCGCTCCAGCTCCATCTCCGACAAGTCCTTTCCGTCTGCAAAACGGTGGAATGGCGTATCGATGTACGTCCCGGTGTTTGATACCATCTCGATCTTCCCGATCTGGAATTCGGTCCCCTCTTCATACATGACCTTTGAAGCTTCCCGGCTTAAATAATCGCAAATCACCGGGGCTGGAAGTCCTTTGTACGTCACTAATCCGTCTTCGATCACATGGCTCAAATCAATCCACTTCTCCATCCCATTGCCTCCCGATTATGGTATAGCTTGTCTGAACTTAAGTATTGCGATTGTACACCGCGAAATCAATGTTGCGCTTTCTATCATTCCATAGAATTCATCTATTGAAGGAAGACACCAAACCCCCTATTTTCTCAATCACTTTCTCTTCCAGGCTGACAACTTGTTCGGTTGCGATCCGCTTTAATTCAGGGTGGTCGCCGACGCATATGGAATGGTCTGCCTGCTGGAACATCGGTATATCATTGGCATCATTACCGAAGGCGATAAATTCCTGCGGACGCACACCCAATGCTTGAAGTCCCTTCCACTTGCTCGTACCTCTTGGACTAATATCAATGATGTCTTCCGAACCATGCATATAAGTGACTACAGGGAGCTTATGCAGTTCACCGAGCAGCTGGCGTGAATCAAGACTGCGCAGCACGACCATTTTCACAATTGCATTCAACTGTTCATACGGCAAATTGCGGGCTTTGCGATCCGGGTCCAGATTACGGCGTATCGGATGAGTGTCATCACCTGTATATGCGTAATCCCATTCACCGTCCATCAAATATTCGGCTTCATATTTCACAATCAACCGGATAAGACGTCCTAATGTTACTTGATCGAAAGGAGAGGTTGCCAATATTCTCCCCTCTGACGCTACGAAAGCCCCGTTGCCCCCTATCATGGGATAGTGATGCATATGTACGGGCAGAATGGGCAGCAGGTCGCGAATCGGCCTAGCAGAGGCAAAAATAAGCTCAAACCCTTGGCCTTCAAGGGAAGCTAATGCTTGAACCATAGCGGGACTTAAAGGTTTCCCGGAAAAACAAATGGTTCCATCCAAATCAAATACAATCTTCTTCATCCATGTCTTGCTCCTTCATTTTTTCTCTCATCTTAGCAATTCCGAGTATAATAAAAAGGACAAATGTCCAAAACGGAGGAATATGATGAAAACGAGCATTGATCCGATGCGTATTCAACCCTATTTGGAGGAACACCGGCTTGTCCGTCTTCTCCCGCTGACCACTAAACTCCCGATTCAACTGCGCGATTACGACCGGGGCGAAGTCGTCTTGCATGAAGGCGATGAAATTGATGGTCTTTATTTTCAAGTGACTGGACGAACGAAGGTCTCCTCCAGCATCACAACCGGAAAGGCACTGCTTTTGAGATTCTGCAGCCCCTTGTCCGTTTTCGGAGATATTGAATTAATCCAGAAAGTAGCGGTACAATCCCAGGTCGAGGCGAATGAGCGATCAGCCTTTATTTTCATCAACAAACAAACGGTTGAAGCAGAGATGCTGCATAATAACCTGTTAATGCAGGAACTGCTTAAGCATCTATCCTATAAGCTGCTCACATGTACGACGGCTTCAAGAATTAATCTGCTGGCTTCTGTCGAGGAGCGATTCGCAAGCTATCTGATCGCAACCAAGCTCCAGCATGAGTTCGGCAAAGAAATGGAAACTCCGCACATTGCCGAAATCGCATCTCTAATTGGAACAACGCCCCGCCACCTCAATCGCGTAGTAACCAAGCTCATTGGGACAGGCGCCATTAGAAAAGAGAAAAAAAGAATGGTCGTACAGGATTGGGATCAGCTTAATCAGCTATCCAACGGTCTTCGTTATGAATAAAAGATTGAAAAATGCATATTCATGTAACTTTATGGCTATTTTTCTGTAAATATTTACATAACTTTTCATAAAGTATAAAGTAAAGATAGATTTCTAATCTATTTATGAAAAGGGGTATGTTTTATGAGGAAAACGTATACATTCATACTTGCTATCGCACTATTATCTTTAAGCCTTTTAACGCCAACAAGTAAGGTTTCTGCTTATGATACTTCTCATACGATGAGTGACGTGCTAGTCGGTGGAGCTGTATTCCATACGGGTCTAATCACACCTTTTGGCCCAGGCACGAAGCTTCATAGATTTACGACTCACAGAAGCGGCACGGCGCTCATTACTGTGGTAAATACGAATTACGGCGGGCCACTGCAAGTTCAATTGCTGGATGCCAACTATAATGTCATTCCTAGTCATAATAACGGGATCAGCGTTCAAGCCAACCAAACCTACTACTTAAAAGTTACGTTGACTGCGCCGACTCATCCTAACGGAGCATCCTACGTGTATATGGGTCATTACGTGGTATAGTTAAGCTTACTATAAATGATGAAGAGGCTGCCCTGCTGGGGGCAGCCTCGTTCTTGCGCATTGGAACGTATGGAAGAGCGGGAATCGCCGTGTAACGGTCCATCCTCTGCCCAATTCCGTCAGCAGCTCGGCTATTGCAAAACCGGTTTGCTTACTCGATGCTGTACAAATTTGCTGAACAAAAAGCGTACAAACGGCCCCATGACGATCAGCTGCAGCGGGAAAGCAAATATGAAATTGCGGAAGCAGAGCGAGAAGTAGCTGGCAATCAGTGATCCGCCTTCCAAATGACCGAAATAATAAGACATGCCGAGCCCGAAGAGCGACATACTGAGCACCATGCCCATCACCATAAAAAACGCCAGAGACAATATAACATAGAGCTTCTTTGACTTGTCATAAGGCAGCGCAAAAGCCAGCTTTTTCGCAATTGGTCCCACCACAAACATCTCCACGACAAAGGCGACTGCAAAACCAGCCAGCAATTGAATCGCTGCCGCTTGCCATGTCAGCGCACCTATCGCATCGCTGCGAATCAAATTGTACGACGTCATAAAGACGACCATACCGGTCACCATCATTAACCCAAAATAAAATTCTTCTTTCTTCGTCCTTGGCACTGACCCTCATCCTTTCTGTTCACCTTTGTCATTATAGAAGGTATGACACCCTCTTCATAAGTGACAAATTCGTGAACAATGTAGCTGGATGTATCGGTCAAGTGCTTGTTGCTTACCGAAATCAAAACAGCGGACAGAAGGGACAATGTCTTGTCCTATCCGTCCGCTGCACTTCATCTTGTACCGCCTATTTATTGCTCAAAAATAACTGCATCACTTGCGCCGAAGCTTCCTGGAAATGGGGTTAGCTCGTCGTATGAAGCACCAGCTTCATTCCTTCGACCTTGAGCGCGTTCATTTGCTCCACCCAGATTCTGAACTTGTCGAACGTCTCGTCATCGCAACCGAACAGACGCTGGATCTCATCCGCAATCCGCTTCTCCTCGTCATTGAAGTTGCCGTCTGCAAAGATCAGCAGCAGCAGCTCAGCCAGGAAGATATGCTTGATTCGATCGTCCTGCAGGTTGCCAATCAACTCAGCCGTCGACAAATGCGCTCTTGCCTCTGGCGTCCAGTCTTCAAGTCCAAGCTCAACGAGCCAGCCTTGAATATAATTTCGTTCATTTCGATTAATAAATCCGTCTGATGAAGCAATTCGATGCGCTAGATCAAGAAAGGCTTCCTTATGCTCGCGTTCCACGATAAAATGCAAAAACAATTGTGCACACTCCTCTTCTGACACCCCAAACATGTCCACATAGTGGAAACAGGGAGTTATGTTCAGTTTAGTAGAGTCGCGGACGGAATTCAACTGGATACCCTCAATTAGTTGGGCTTCCAATCATCCATCAATCAGTTGAGTCAAAGCCTCGCGGATTGGCGTCACGGGACGGCCCAGCAGCTTCGCGAAATCACTGCTTTCCACCTCAAGCGCCCCTATGCGAATGCCTTCCTGAATGCCGGTCAGAATCGGCAGCACAAAGTCTGGAATACCCGCCTCTTTCATCATGTCGGCATAAGTCGCATCATCCACCTGCTGAATCGAAACCTCCCGGTTCAGTACATCGCCGAGCGCAGAAGTGAATTGTTCTTGGCTCAGCAGCGGCCCGGACAGCTCATAGATGGTATGATCATGTCCTTCGCCGGTCAATACGGCTGCTGCTGCCTCCGCATAATCCTGCTGCAAGGCCCAGCCTACTTTGCCCCCGTCAGCGGAAGTCACCCATGGCGCCCCGGCTAGAACGGCTTGAATACTGCCGGCTTCATTCTCCAGATACCAATTGTTGCGCAGGAACGAATACGGAATGCCCGTCTTCACAATGACTTCTTCCGTCACACGATGCACAGGGGCGAGGAAGATCGGGCTTTCGGCTGCATTCGCCAAGCTGGTGTACGCAATAAAAGCTACGCCTGCGCACTCAGCAGCAGCGACGGCATTCGTATGCTGACGAATTCTCGCATCATTGTCTCCGTCAGCTGAGATGATCAGCAATCGGTCAATGCCTGCAAAAGCGGCATCCAAGGTATCAGGCTGGTCAAAGTCGCCATGACGCACATCCACGCCCCGCTTCCGCAGATGCTCCGCCTTCTCCGGATTTCTGACGCTTACAGCCAGATCGGCTGCCGATACTTTCTTCAATAACGTCTCCACAATTTTAGATCCCAACTTACCCGTTGCACCAGTCACTAACATTTTCATTGCTCATTCCTCCATTAATCGTTTTTGTTGTAATCATGATCGTTATAACTATATTAGTTACAACTATATGAAAAATAAAAGCCCTCTTGCGGGAGCTTTCATTTATTCGAATTTGTCCGTAAGCTGGCCTAGCGTCGTCTTCGAGAGCCGCTCTTCCATCGCAGACTGAGCATCGCTCATTTCCACTTGCAGAACCGACTCGATATTGCGGCCGACCGGACATTGCTTGTTCGGATCTTCATGGAACCGGAACATTTGATTCTCCTCAATTACATTGACTGCCCTGTAGATATCCAATAATGTGACCTCTTCCGGCTTCTTCAGCAGCGAAGCTCCCCCAACACCCGGACGCACCTCTACGAGCCCCGCTTTCTTCAGCATCCCCATAATTCTGCGGATGACGACAGGATTCGTATTGACGCTGGCTGCAATATAATCCCCTGTACACTCATTCGGTGTATAGGCAATCAGCGACAGGGTATGAACCGCAATGGAGAACCGTGTGCTAATTTGCTTCAATTGGATCACCCCGTTGTATACATTATAGTTACAACAAGCCTCTTAGTCAATGAAGAGTCGCATTCAGAGCCGCTCCGCTAGTTGCTGTGCTTGGACTGCCACACTAACGAGTAGCTGCCCATTCTGTCTGGGCGAGCAATAGGCCCGTAAGCAAGTCTAACTGGCTTTCAATCGAGATTGGATCAAAATACGAATAACTCTCGCAGCCCAATTCGAAGGCACGACCATTCCGGACCGCGTGCAGCTCTTGCCATATCGGGCGGCCCTCCACGTGCTCGATCCCTTCCGTTTCATTTATGGCAAAAATATAATCGGACTCCCCTGCATACTCCGACAGTCGATCAATCGGAATGTTCTGCTCGAAGTGAATACCGCGCGCCATCATGTGCTTGACAGGTTGGGGAGGCAGTAGACGAAGCCCGTTATAAATCGACCAGCCGCTTCTGCCGTAGTGGCTGCCGAATACGGCGAACTGCTCGCCTTTCTCTTCGAAACGAATAATCGTCGCCACGGTCCTCTCATCGGCCACCTTCGCCCGATGGAGCAAAGCCCGTGCAGTTGCCGCCTTATTCTCGTAACGGACAATATAGCGGTCCACATCCGGCGTGCTCCCGATCAATTCGCCCACGATCCGCATATCATCATAGACGGTTCGATTCCCGTCATAGGGAATAAGCACGGATGGAGCAATCTTCGACAACGGTTCATAATCGGCCACATTGTTGCTATTCATCAGAATCAGATCCGGCTCCAGCCTCGCAATCATGTCTAAGGAAGGGGTCACGCCGACATCTGTAATGCCTGATTCCATCTCCTTCAAAAAAGCGCTGCCGCCCCACCAGGTCAAATTGGCGCCAACAGGCTTCATCCCCATCGACAGCAAGATCCCGCCATAATAGAACGCGACGACCCGCAGCTCGCTTCGGCGCTGGCGAATATATTGCTTCGGCGACAAGCCGACCATCTGCTTGAAGCGACGGCTGAAATAATAGACATCCTGAAAGCCGGCGCTGCGCGCGATGCTGCTTAGCGGCTCGCTGGAGATAAGCATTTGTTTTTTGGCCTGATTCATGTGAAGCTCCGTCATATATTCTAACGGACTGCGACCTGTCATTTTCTTGAACAAATTGTTATATTGGCGTACGCCCGAGTTCGCCAGTCTCGCCAATTCCTGAATACTGTACTTCTTGCCATTGTCCGTATGGAGCAAAGCAATCGTCTGATCGACAAGCCTTCGCGGGTCTCTGGCCGAATCAGAGCCGCTCCGCTCGCATACGTAATAGAACAGCTCCTGCAGCCGAATGTGCTGACGGAACGCTTGCAGCTCCGCCCCCTCCCTGCTGGCTGATGCCTGATTAACATAGAGCTGCTCAAGCATGGCAATCCATGTAGTTGGGTGAACCAGCAGGCGGCCGCACAGAGCGTGCAGAATCCTCGAATCCTGCGTATCCGGCTGCTCATCCGAACGGCCCGCAGCTACCTCTATCGAGCATTCCAACTGGTAGTAGCTTAATGCCGATGCGCCGCTAACTTCAAGCTCATACACCGATCCGGATGCGATCAGATAACCGCCTCCCTTCATGAGCCGGACAGGCCTGCCGTCTAATCGCCAAATTCCGTCGCCTTTGACGACGCCTAGAACGATATAATGCTGGGCATAGGATTTGACGTGACGCTTACCAGCCATCATTTGATTCATCTGTATATCGATTAAATGAAACAAACAGGAACGAAACGGGATAGGGAAAGCATTCATGCTTGCAGCTCAACTTCCTCTCAATATATGAGAATGATTATCAACGATAAATTTCATTTTATCGAAAGGAGCCGGATCTTTCAATGCCTAATTAACACGGAAGAATGAAAAAACCGCCGATCTCGGCGGTTTATGGTAGAAGCAACGAGTTCTCCCTATTTTCTGAAAATCAAGTCGGTAATGAGATCCAGTTGGCCTTCGATTGAGATGGGGTCGAAAAAGAAATAGGTTTTGTCCAGCTCAATCACCTTGTTGTTTTTTACAGCCGGAAGCGACTTCCATACCTCGCTGTTTTGCAGCTGATCCAAGCCTTCACCTTCATTGGATACGAAGATGTAATCGGCATCTGCTACGTATTCAGGCAGTCTCTCCAGCGCCAGCTGCTGGACGATTTGCGCGTTGCTGTCCACAAGCTCCGTCTTAATGATGTCCGGCATTTTGAGGTTCAGACCATGGTAGATCGACCAGCCGCTGCGGCCGTAATTGTCGCCGAAGACGCTGAACTGGCTTCCTTTGCCTTCGATTCGAATGATGGCTGCCGTCGTATCTTCCGTAACCTTGCCTTCTACCCGCTTGCGAGCCGCTTCCGCTTTCTCATTGAATTTCTTCTCCAGCGACTCGGCTGCATCCGGCTTGCCCAGCACCTCAGCGACCAGCTTCGCATCCTCATAAGGGTTGCGGCTGCCATCGTATGGAATCAGGATGGACGGCGCGATTTTGGCAAGCTCGTCGTAGTTCTCTTCATTATTGCTATTCATAATGATAAGGTCGGGATTCAGCGCAGCCACCGCTTCCAGCGAAGGAGGTCCGCCAACGTCAACCAGATCCTTCTCTTGCTCCGCCAAGAACGGGCTTCCGCCCCACCAGGTCAGATTCGCGCCGACCGGCTTCACATCCATAGCGAACAAAATATGATGGTAGTACAAGGCGACGATCCGTTTCGGCTCCGCCGGTATCTCGACATCCCCCTTAACCGTGCTGACAACGCGAGTCTCTGGCTTATCCCCGGGCTCCTTTTTCTCCCCATTGCCGCATGCGCCCAGTACCAGGGTGAATGACAGAATCAATCCAAGCATTACTTTGTGTGTATTTCTTGCTAGCATAATGTACCCTCCATCTTTTGATAATGTTTCTCATTTGAGTTCATTATAAGAGTGCTAGATGGCGAGAACAATGGAGAATTACGCATATTTTTATGCCAACGCCTTTAATGCTCGCCGATTCTTACAAAAAACATCCCTTACGCCGTATTCATGAGGCCTGTTCTCTATCCCAAAGAAGAAGGCTGCCCGCGGGCAGCCTTCCATAATAGGTAAAGGATACAATTATGTGATGAGTTCAAGACTGGCTGGCACATGACCGCCTGCCCATACATCTTTGGCATAGCGGCCATCTTGCTCCAGGCGGTGGAGCCAGTCGGCCGCTTCCAGATCGTCTTTCTTATATACCTGGCTGTAGGCTTTGCGAAGCGCAGCCTCGACCTCAGGTGCCATTCGGCTGCCGTCGCCGCAGATGTACAGTCTGGCCCCGCTGTCCAATAGTCGAATCAAATCTTCCGCATGCCGCTCCATCAGATGCTGAACGTAGCATAATCGCTGGCCTTCCATTCGGGCCGGCCCAATCATTCCGGGGATTCCATCTATGTATTTTTAGGGAAATAGTGGTAATATATTGTTGTAAAATGACGATTGGGAGGATAACGAGATGGGTTCACGATTAATGCACGCGATTATTGCGAATCGAATGGCAGATGCTTTGCAGATTCAGGACAAGCCATCCTTTTTACTCGGGAGCCTGGCACCGGATGCGGTGTCGCCCAAGGATGCCTCTCATTTTTTCACAGGCGATATTCGCGATTATTCCAGGAGCATAGATTACAAGGGATTCCTGTATAAGTATCAGTCGATGGAGAATGACCCTTATCTGTGGGGCTACTTCACCCATCTGATTGCGGATCATATCTGGCTGAAAGGCTTTTATTTGCCATGGCTGAGAAACCGGATGGAGAATAATCCTGAAGTCTTGCAGCTCTACCATAATGACTTCCGCCTATTGAACGGAAAATTGCTAGATTATTACGGTTGCCATGAGGAATTGAGAGAGATCCTCTCCCATCGTCCCCCCATTGCGGATTTACAGGAGGTCTCGTCACAGGAGGTCGAAGCGTTTATCCCTCTCGTAATGGAGGATATGGGTTACGAGCCATCGGTTCTCGATGAGAAGCTGCAAGTCTTCACTTTGGATCAAATCGTGGGTTATATGGAGACCTCCGTAGAACTGGGGATCAGGCATCTTCGAACGATGCCGGGAATCAAACCTGCGATTATGGCCTAGCTGAACTTCATCCATTCCTTCAAAAAAAGACGAAAAAAGAAGCCTGTTGTCCAGGCTTCTTCATCGTTGGTTTCGCTCCATTATAGAGCGCTCTTATTTTCGAACAACCGTCAGTCTGGATCTATTGTTCCACCGCTTCATCCTTTGCAGCAAGCGCCGGTGCGTGCGGTTTTCTCGCCATCCACAATAGACTGACGGCAGCTGCGAGCGCTAATACAGCTACAAGAACGAAAGGCAAATGCTTGTCGACCTGATAAAGCGATGCCGTTGTAATCGGCGCGATGATCGCAGATACGCCTTGCACGGCTCCCACCAATCCCGCGGCTGCTCCCTGTTGCTCCTGGCCTACGGCAAGAGATGCTCCTGCCATAAATCCCGGCATCATCCAGCCTGCGCCGATCCCAAAGAGGAAGAATGCCAGCATATACAGCGCCATATGTGCCGATAGCAGAAATACGACCATGCCGATCACGAGAAACACAGAACCGGCAGCCAGCATTCTCCGAGGCTGCCACTTCAGCCATTTCACTTGGACGAGCTGCACGGCGAGCATGGCCACACCTGAGCACATCAGCCCGAATGACACGGCCTGCGCCGTCCCTTCCGGCGACAGCGCCAGCTGGTCTTGCAAATAGAAGCCGCCAATTACTTGGATCGTCACAATGGCCATCATCGTAATCAACCCGAACAAGAGATAGAATCGAGGCCCCGGCTGAAGCGGCGACACTTTGGCTGCCTTCACGCGCATGCCAGGCTTTGCCGCTGGAATCAGCACCAGCGCAACGAAGAACGCTGCGGCGGCGATTACAATGCCGAAGTATAACGGCCACAGCAAGCCAATGAGTGTAAAGGCACCCGCTATGGCCGGGCCGAACACAAGTCCCATGCCGTTCGCCGCGCTTAAGATCGCCATCGCCCCTCCGCGTTCGCTCTCATTGGTCATGTCGCCCATATAAGCCTGGGAGGCGGATAAGACAGCGGGAATAAACGCCCCGATCAGACTGCGCGTCAAGATCAGCAGGGTAAGCAGAACGCCGCCCTTCATCCAGCCGTTCAGACCTCCAAACAGTGCAGCCGTGAATAACAGGCAGCTAAGCGACATTCCGGCGAATCCCAACAGAATGACGGGCTTCCGTCCCTTCGTATCGCTGATTCTTCCCCATATTGGCGCCATGACGGCCATTGCTATGGAACCTAACGAAATCATCAGACCGGAATGGCTTTCTCTAAGCCCCAGCTCGCGAATGAGCGGCGGCATAATTGGCGCGATGAGCATCATGCCCAGCATCGCGACAAATACACTGAAAAATAAGCTTCCCTTTATTTTGTTCATTGCTCCCATTCTCCTTTGCCATAATTGCTCTCAGGAAGAATTATAGGAAAGCTCGCCTTGCGCTGCCGCCTTTGTACGGAAAAAATAACGGTGGGACGGATTTTATCGCATTTTTTTGACAGTGGAGGGCTTCATGCCGAATCGCTTGCAGAACTGCTCTGCGAAAGCGCTGGTATTACTGTACCCGACAGATGCGGCTGCTTCCGTGACATTGGCCTCTTGATTGCGCAGCATAGCCATGGCGCGATTCAATCGGACTTCCCGCAAATAATCGAATACTGTGGCGCCGAAGCACGCCTTGAATCCTTTTTTGAGCTTAAAGTCGTTCAGTCCGATCATTCTGGAGAGCGTCAGCAGCGAAGGCGGTTCAGTCAGACGGGACTCCAGCACCTCCCGCGCATGATGCAATTTCCGAACATCCTCACGAGATAGGCCTTCCGGCAGCGGGGACAGCTCGAATACTTGAAGCAGCAGCCTGTTCAGCATCTCCAGCGCGGATGCCTCCAGCAGCAATGGAGAGGTGTCCGTCCCTTTCAGGTTGACGATCATGGATTGGATCATCGCCAGCATATAACTGTCGATCTGGAATGCATACGCTTTGAGCGTCTGCCCTTCGACCATTCGTCTGAATTCCAGACTGTTGCTGCGATGAGCCGCCAGCTGTTGAACCGCATAGTGGAATAGCGATACCGGAATGCCAAGCGCAAAGGTGACGTACGGCCCTTTGGCAGGCGTATGGAAGTGAACCTCAAAGTCCTGCAGGAACACAAAAGCTCCTTGCCCGTCTGGAAGGGAATATTCCGTACCCGACACTTCTGCGTGACGCTCCCCGGCCAGCGTGAATTGAAGCTCGATCATCTGCCCGCTTGCCGAGAAGGCAATCGGACCTGGTCTGCCGCAATGCAAGTCGGAATATACAATTTCGATGCCGCTATACGTGGTGACCCGGTATATCGCGCCAAGCTCCGTATTTTTCTGGAACAGATAGGTTCGTCCATCCTCCTGCCGGAACAGCGCCTCATCGAAATATTGTTGATAGATGCGGGATACCACGCTAGAATCCATATAAGCTCACCTCCAGTTGGTTATGCGTCTGATGTATAAGTGATCTGATCTTAATAACCTAATTGAGAATCTTTATCAATCATTGTAACGAAAAAAGCGACTGTTGAACAGTCATCTCTGGAAATTGCTTCTGCAAAGAGCTCAGCAGCACCGATTCGCCATCTCACCTAATGAAGGAGGAGTACACCCATGAGCGAGCCGATTAACCGCATTAAACACGAGCTTGGAGATGATCTTCTACAGAAGCTGAAGAGGCTCTCTCCATCCGACTTTAATTCCATTATGCTTGAAGTCTATCGGATGAGGACCGATTCGCTGCGTCCCTCCGATATACTTCGCAGCTATGCCGGCAGCCGCTTCTCGAAGCCAAGCGAGCTTGATCCGGTCGCTTATCATCAGCTAGAAGCAGAGCTGCTTGGCCTCGCCAGGCAGCATGACATTCAGCCTGTTCTATTGTCTCCGGTAGCTCCCCTCGGGAACTGCTCCAGCTATGGCACGGTCGACCAGAATAAGATCGTGTCCGCCTCCAGAGGCACGGAGGTGCTTGCCGATTCAACGAATATGATGGCAACGATTGCGGCTGACCGAATCAAGCAAGGAATCGGAAGCCATGACGAGGGCGCCCACCTCTGTTCCACGCATCGCGTCGTGCGCGCTCAGCAATTCAATGGACCGGGCTCCTTCGCCCATTTCGGCATATATGGCATGGTGTCGGTTGGCAAAGCGAGAGGCTCCTATCAATGTGAAGCGAACCTGCTTGGCAAGCAGCTGGGCTATTATCAAGCGCTGTTCCGCTCCCGCTTTCACGCCGAGCTGTCGGTCGTCCTGGAGCAGCGCAGCGGCTATGCGGACGGTGCCGGATTTCTAACGAGAATGGCCGCTATCATCCAAGAACAATTGCCGGAAGCCTCAATAACGGTACAAGAACCGAATGAGACGAACAGCTATTACAAGGGAATCAACTTCAAGTTGTTTATGACGAATCAGCACGGGAGAACTGAAATTGGCGATGGCGGATTTGTCGACTGGACTCAAATCATGCTCGGCAACCAAAAGGAACGCTGCTTGATTAGCGGTATCGGGCTGGATCGGCTTATTCTAATGGAGCTTAACGCATGACACCCGAAGAACGCTTGCTAAACGCACCAAAAAAGCTGCCCACGGTTTCGCCGTGTGCAGCTTATCTTAAACCTTCCCCTGTTTTCCTTGTCCTACCCGTTCGGCAAGCTGTTGAAGATCCATGCCTTTCAACGCGCCCTCAATCAGCTCCGGCAGCTTATCCGGCGAGCAGCCGAAGCAAGGGATGCCGTATTGAGCCAGTCTTTTCGCCACGTCCTCGTCATACGACGGTACTCCGTCATCCGACAGTGCGAGCAGGCAGATCGTTTTGACGCCGGATTCATGCATCTCTCTCAGCCTGCGAAGCATCTCCGTCCGATTGCCGCCCTCATACAAGTCCGAGACGAGAATGAACATCGTTTTTTTGGGCTCCGTGATGAAAGGCTCGCAGTAGGTAATCGATTTGTTAATATCCGTACCCCCGCCAAGCTGAATGCCGAAGAGCATCTCCACGGGATCATTCGCGCATTGCTCGCTCAGGTCGACGACCTCCGTATCGAAGGCAACCACCCGCGTATCCAATAAAGGCATGCTCGCAAAGATGGAGCCGATAATCGATGCGTAGATGACCGAATTGGCCATGGAACCGCTCTGGTCGATGTCCAGAATGACGGTCCATTCCTTGCTCTTGCGCGCACGATCGAAGAAGTAGACCTTCTCGGGAATAAGCAGCTTGCGCTCTGTATCATAGTGCTTCAAGTTTTTACGGATGGTAGTCGCCCAGTCGAGTCCCGTCATGGAAGGAAGCGGCGAATGCGCCCGGCGGTTGAGCGCGCCGGTCACCGCTCTCGTCAAGTCTTGGGCAAGCCGCTTCACAATCTCATCCACGACCTCGCGTACGAGCGTTCTCGCCGTCTCTTTGGTACGCTCGGGAATTTGTCCCCGCAGCGACATCAAGGTGGCGACCATGCCGATGTCCGGCTTCACCTGAGACAGCAGCTCCGGCTCGAACAAAAGCTGCGTCAGCCCTTTGCGATGCACCGCATCCGACTGGATCACCGATACGATGTCGGGCGGGAAGAAGGTGCGCACATCGCCCAGCCACTTGGCCAGCTTCGGAGAAGAAGAACCCAGACCCGCCGATCTCGCGCGGGAGGCGCTGCTTCCCGATTGACCGGCGCCGCTTGCATCCGTTGCGCCTGATGTGCCGTCATAGATCGCCGCCAGCGCTTCATCCATGAGCAGATCCTCGCTGCTCAGCCAAGGCGTGTCCGCTCCGGCACCCCGTGACGCCTGCAGCTTCTCTTCAGCCGCCGCCCCCAAGATCAAGCGCCATCGTTTGACTTGTTCCGGATCAGGCTGTGTCATCGTCTACAAGTCTCCAAAGTCAAAGTCGTTAAGTTCATCGAGACTCTCCTTCTCTTGTTCATTAAGCGGCTGCTGCAGCGCGACTCCGGCCGATTCTGTGCTGACTCCCCACAAATCACCCATCATCTCGGCAATTGCAGCCTTCTCTCTCGGCTCGAACGAACCGAACGCTCTGCGCAGGAATACGAGCGACCGCTTGAACGGCTCCGCCTCCAGCGACCCGACATAGGCATCCAGCTGACGCCACAAGTAAGTTCTTGACAGCAGCGCATAGCGATTGCGCATGGATATCCCCTCGAACCAACCCGCCCCCAGATCGGCAGGGATGCCGGGAGACAGCCTTCTGGAAACTTCCTTCGCGCATTCCTCCTCGCCGGCCGCATTGCGTTCCAGCAGGATCGAGAATGCATAGCCGGACAGCTTCGCATTGCGGTCGTCACGCTCTGCGAGCCTGCGCAGCTGTTCTATCCACAGCTGATCATCCAAATCTTCATAATGCTCCAGCGCAGCTGTATTCAGCAGATGAATGGCTTCGATTATGCCAGCCGCCGCGTCATCATTGCAGCCTGCCGCTTCTTGAAGCATCAGCGCTCCGCGCAAGAAGAGCTGCTGCATGATCGGAATCAGCGCAGCCGTATCGACTCTGCGGATGGAACCGTATTGAAGCATGACAGACAGTTCGTGAACCGTCTGAGCAATCTGCTCGAAGCTGCCTGCATCCACCGCAAGCCGCTGCAGCGCGCTTGTCGCCTGTCCCATCACCTGCGGCAGCCCGCATTCGCATGAGCGGCGAATCAGCTTCGCGGCTGCCGCAATATCCGCGCATGCCAGCAGCTCCTCGTGAATGACGTATGCGGTAGCCAGCTCGATCGTCTCGCCCTTAAGCGTCGACTCCACCGTCTCAATCTCGGCTTCCGGCGACCATTGCAGCACCCAGTGCTCCGCCCAAGTCGCGTCGCTTTGCCTCACGTTTTGCTTGCGGGCGAAGCGAATGCCAAGCGCAGCCAGTCTGTGCAGGAAGACGGATCGATTCAAGTCGAGATAAGCAGACTCCTCCGACTTCACTCTTCGATTCTCGCGCAGGTCCAGCTCCAAGTCGGCTGCCACCAGCGATTTGTACTTTTCCAGCTTCAGCCGCTTCAGCTCGCGGTTCAGGTCATCCTGCACCGGGGTTTGGCTGACGCCTTCCGGCAAGCTGCCGATCGCGGTTCCGATATCCGTCCGCGCCAGCGCTTCTGCCACGACCGAATATTCGCCGTAGCCGAACAGCACCGTTGCCGCATCCCGCAGGTCCCGCCAGGTGGGACGAATGCCGTCATGCATCGCTGCCAAAGCATCTGCTAGTCGCACAGCTTCAATGACGGAAGCCGTGGATCGCCAGGTTCCCTCCTCGCGCATCCTGGAAGCGACGGAGGACAGATACAGCGCAGGCAGCGCGGCAAGCTCGCCTTGTTGTATGCAGCGCCAAAGCAATTCGAAATAGGCTGGCGCCTGATTGCCGGCGCCATAGCCGGAATGTGAGGACAATTTGTAATAGGAATAAGGCATCAGCGTCATCTTCGCTGGCACACGCGGAAGCTTGGCTAGCTCCTCGTCGGTCATTGCCGGCAGCGACAGCGCAAGCGCCGGTGTGTGATGCGCTCCGCTCAGCACTACAATCTTCTCAGGCAGATGTCCGCTCGCAACCGCTTCATGAATTTTGCGCCTCATATACGATTCGCGTATCTCATTGTAAGCTGATTCCTGCGGTGCCAGCCTAAGCTCTTCGCCCTCCGTAAGGACTCTCATCTCGGTCGAGTAATGCAAGATGGCGCGCCGGTAAGCATCCGGCTGCAGATTATGCTCGAAGTGCCTCTCCCAATACGATTCATAATCCGGCTCTCCCGAGAGCTCCGCTATCCGGCTGTATAAGCTACCAGTTGATAATTGCGGCTCATCACTTCCAGAGGCTTCCGCCTGCGGAGCGCGTCTCCGATCGGCGAGCGCCAGCGAGACCTCCGTAGGCAGATCGATGAATTCCGCATGGCAGTTATTCCTCCTGGCCCACTTGAGCGCCTGATATTCCGGCGAATAGTCGGCAAAGGGATAGAGCAGCGTACGGACAGGAAGCTGATCCGTATAGGCAAGCAAAGCCACCGGAGGCACAACGCCCCGAGACGTCAGTTGAGCAGCCAGTTCCCCCGCGTCGCTTGGCCCTTCGATCAAGATCGCAGTCGGCTTCACGGTCTGCAGCAAGGCGAGCAGATGATACGACCCTGCCGGCGAGAGATGCCGGATGCCGAAGTAATGAGGCCCCGAAGCTTCACTCACCCGTTCATCTCCGTACAAGCGCTGTACAGGCTTCGCCATGAGGACCCCCGTTTTTTCATAATATTGTCGAGATATTCCTTCCACACCTGCTGATCCTTCGCATCAACCTTCACGATCGCTCCCTGCAAGCCTGCTGCTACATCTTCGTCGGTCAACTGGCCATTGCCGAAGCTGCCGGCAAGCGCCATGCTTCCGGTCAAGAGAGAGATGGCCTCAGCTGTCGAGATGACGCCGCTTGGCGACTTCAGCTTCTCCTTGCCGTCCAGCGTCACGCCGCTGCGAAGCTCGCGGAAGATGGTCACCACTTTGCGGATCGCATCCTCGTCCGGCTGCGAAGCGCGCAGCTCATAGCTTGCGGATATCTCGCTCACACGTCTGCGCACAATATCGATTTCCGTCTCAATGCTGGACGGAGCCGGCAGTACGATAATATTGAAGCGACGCTTCAAAGCCGCCGACATTTCGTTGACGCCACGGTCACGGGTATTCGCCGTCGCAATGATGGAGAAGCCTCGCTCCGCAGAAACCTCGCGCCCCAACTCCGGAATCGAGATAGTCTTCTCCGATAGGATCGAGATAAGCGCGTCCTGCACCTCGGATGCGCAGCGGGAAATCTCCTCAAAGCGGGCGATGCCTCCCCCTTCCATAGCGCGAAGAATAGGACTGCGAATGATTGCCTGATCGGAAGGTCCTTGCGCCAGCAGCAACGCATAGTTCCATGAATAGCGGACATGCTCCTCGCTTGTTCCCGCCGTCCCCTGCACGACCTTGGATGAATCGCCATGGATGGCAGCAGTCAGGTTCTCCGACAGCCAAGACTTCGCCGTGCCCGGCTCCCCGATCAAGAGCAGCGCTCTGTCCGTCAGCAAGGTGGCGATCGCCATCTCGACCAATCGCTTGTTGCCGATATACTTCGGTGTAATGACGGTGTCTCCCGCCTGGCCGCCTGTAATAAAGGTCAGCACAGCGCGGGGAGACAGCTGCCAGCCCGCCGGCTTCTCTGCCGCTTCGTCCGCTTCCCGAAGCGCTTCCAGCTCATGTGCATACAGCTTCTCCGCCGGCAATCTTAAGACATTTTGTTTTTGATCCATTCCCATACTCCGCTCCCTCTCTCGCTTGTCGCATCATCGGGCGCAGCTTCCAGCGCCTCGATGAGCTCTATCATTAATTGTTTTACGGAATCATAGGCCAAGCCCTCGGCAATGATGCGCAGCTCTGGCGCATAAGACTTCGGCAATGACGCAATCATTCGCTGCAACCGGATGTCCATATAATAGAACATACGCTGACCCTGGCTGCGAAGCAGCTCCATCAGCAGCTCAGGCGCTTTCTTATAGCCGACGCGGAACAAGGTCGTCAACACGTTAAGCGTCTGATAATCGTTAATTCTGGCGCGTTCCTCCAGCTTGGAGGTCAAATACGAGGTAATGGCGCGATCCTCACCCTGGGCGAAGTAGCAAACCAGCTCCGTCATATCCTGCTCGGCAAAGAGATGGACCCACCGCGCATCCCAAGCGCTGCTTGATACCGCATAGATTCTTTCTCCATCCTCGTATAACTGCTCATGAACGATGGATTGCAGGGCGTTCTGCAAACTCTTGGCCGAAGCAGAGCGCCCCTTCAAATCCGGGGCATAACGATCATATAGCTCGGAAGGCGACAAGCGTCTGTATGCAGCACGGAAGCTGTAAGCGATAAATTTGCGCTTGTATCGGGTATGCAGCTCGATGCCGAATGCATCGGCCTCTTCGCTGTTCAGCTCAAGCAGCAAATCCGCGGCCGTTTCTTGAACAGCTTCGGTATCGGCCTGGATGAATGCTTCCGTATGAAGCAGTCGCTTCACTAGCGGTAGAGCTTCTGCCGCAAGCTGCTCTCCGTGCCCTTCCAGACATCGGATATAGGTATACAGCTGCCCGATTGCCGTGACGCGCTCTTTCCCCTCCAGCTCCAGGCAACGGCTTAGTTCCTCATCTGCCTCTATGAGGATACGCTTATGAAGCAAGAGCTCGTCACATGCCTTGATTGGATCGATGACAAGCTCTCCGCCCTTCGACTTGGCCGCTTCGAGCAAGCGATCGATTGCCCTTGGGGAGCCCAAGCGGGCAAGGGCGAAGAAAGCCGCCTGGCGGACTTCTTTGCGCTTCTCGGCGCTCTGCTCCAGCAGAAACTCCTCCTGATCAGGATAGCCGCCGAGCAATTCAATCGCGGCAACTTTAAGCTCAAACGCCCCGGAGTTCCCCGCTTCCTTCACAAGCTCAAGCACCAACTCGCCTTGCAATCGATACAGCAGTTTCAGCCTTCTTGCATCCCCTTTGCCCCCTTGAAGATTAAGCCCCGTGCGCAAAGCGGGAACGGCTGGCAGGCCGATCTCCGGGATCATCTTCTCTTGTACGAATTCGGGAATCTCGGCATACACATCGTCAAGCGCACCGCAGATCGCCGGTATTACGCGCAAATCGAGGAAGCTGCGGTCCTCGTAGGATTGGCGAAGCTGCTCCAGACGTCCTTGACCCTTCGTGGTAAGTGCCGTAAGCAAAGGATGCAGCCTTCGATACGTCAAGTCGGTAGGTAATAGGAGCCCTTCGCTTTCCACAGGCTGCGGGGTTCCTTGCACATCCGTCTTGCCTTGCGTATGAAGAATTGCGCTGAGCAGCGTCGACAGCTCCAGAAGCTTCGCCGGACTATCAGCGCGAGGCGCGGACAGCAAACCTTCCGCCGCATCCGCAAGCCGATTGAACACAGGTGCGGATTCACCAATCCTTCTTAAAGAAGGCACTAATTTGGATATTCGCAAGTCGCCTTCCGCCAGTGCGCTGCCGGCAACAAACAGACGGCGTACCTCTTGCTGCAAGTTAAGCAACAGATCTACACTCATATCTTCTCTCTCCTCTAGTACAGCAGCCGAATGATTCGGCGCTCCGTGATGATGCTCATGGGCTGGACTTCCAGGCGTCCGGTATCGACATCATGCCGGAACATGACTAGCGCAGCCTGTTTCTTCAGATCGTCCGCCGGCAGCAGCGGCAGAATCTCTTCCAGGCGCTGGGGAGCGGTAATCATGGTCGATGCCACAGGAAGATACTTGCCCTGCGCATCGCGAAGGACATAACCCTCCTCCGTCTTCTCGATCGCCTCGAAGGCGACCAGCTTGACGGGATTGCGGTCCGACAGCGGATTTTTGATCCCGTTCTTGACGGCCTTCACCACATCGGGGTACGAAGCTGCCGCAAGAGACTTCACCGTGCTATAGTCCGCATTCGAGGCATCGCGTTGCTTCGTTTTCTCCCAGCGCACTCTGGCATTGCCGTCCCCCGGATAGATGAACAGCTCTTCGGTTTGTATGACTGCATGGAAGGTGTCTTCTTCCTTAATCGCTTTAGCTGCGCGGAAAGGGCGAAGATGCCTGGTAATATGTACGTTGCCGTCTTGCAGATCCACCCACCATCCGGCATCTACATATTCGCCGCGCGCCGTATCCGTGTAAGACAGGAAGGACAATTGCAGCAGCTCCGCATCCCGCTTCACCCGGCCCAGCTCCCTAAGTTCGGCCAGCTGCCAGGCATGACCCAGCAATTCCTCCAGCGCCGTCTCCGTATCCTGCGGCGAATCGGGATCAGCGAGACGCTGCTCCAAGTAGCTTCTGCCCTTCCGGGCAAGCGCATAGAGACGGATAAGCTGCTCCATAGCCCGGGTATATGCCGCTTCCCGGTTATCTTCCTCCGTCAGCAGCAGCGCCAGCTCCTTCAGTTCCGCTTGCGCGCCTGGGATATAATAATTGCCTAATTGCTTCGCTTGATCTTCAAGCAGACGCAGCGTTTGCTTGTCAATGCCGCCCAGCCCGTTCTGTACGGTCTGCAGCACCAGCTTCTCCAATAGGCTTAATCCTTCCATTTGAGCATTTATTTTTTTGGTCAGCGCGGATTTGTTCACCTTCCGTTTGGCTGGGGGAGCATCTCCCCTCGCCTCTGCCGATTCGGCTTCCTTCTTCTTCTCCTCGCGTTTCTCCGCCTTCTCCCGCTTCTCCGCGATATCCTCGGGAATTTCGGCTTGCTCGAAAGGCTTCCCGAGGGCAAAGGCGTACATTAAGCCCAGCGCATGCTTGCATGGAAATTGTCTGCTTGGACAGGAGCAGCGGGATACGGGACTCTCCTGCTGGATGAAGTCGACCGAACAGCGGTACGGTTGTTTGCCGCTGCCCTTGCACTCGCCGAATAGAAGCGAGCGGTCTTCCGTTATACGCAACACTTGGAAACTGTTCTTCTTGACCAGATCCCGGCCATTCTTCATCGCCCCTGCATTAGGGGCCAGATGATCGATAAATGCTTCTGTTAGAAAATTCATGATCTACCTCGCTAATGATGATGGAATCGTAATACCTTCTACACGGAGACGCCGATTTCCTTTTTACGGAATAGGCCGCCATAATCCAAAGCCTCCTAGTAAAGTATGCCGGGCCCGCATCCGTCCATTCCTATCTTTTCACCCTTTTCCCGCTGTATTGGCGGTCCTATCGGGCGCAAAAAAGGACTATGCACATGCTGACAAACTGCAGCACATGTATAGCCCGTCTACTATTACAATTTAGTGAACTTTCACACTTTACTTCATCATACGCAGCAGCTTTTTGTACAGCTTGTCAAGAAGATGGTTAATCCATTGCGTCAGCCCATATAACAACAATACGGCAGCGACAGCAATGAGTGTCAATAACAACCCGCTGCTGATGGTTAAAGTTTCCCGCACGATTCCGCGAATGATCAGAACGGCATACGTTATTCCGATCATCCCGCTGCCGATCCCGAACAATCGTTTCATTCGGATCACCACATCCTCTCCCCTTGAAGCCGCTGCGAACACTCTACACCTTCAATAGCGGCGTGAATCCGCAAAGCTAGACTTCAAGGTACCCTACTAAAGTATACCAAAAGCATGCCATACAGCACTATTCCGACGATGAAGGTGACGGCTCCAGGCCATACAGCTGCCCGCAGCCTGCCTGAATATCCGAGCCGAATTGCGTTCGGACCGTAACCTGAATGCCCCTGGCCTTCAACACTTGCACAAAGGATCGGACCCGCTCGCGGTCGGATTGCTCATAGTCAGGCGTCTCTTCCGTTGCATTATATGGAATCAGATTAACATGATACAGGTGCTCCCATGTTCCTCTTCCTCTCAATAACTCTGCCACAGCTTCGGCATGCTCGGCCCCGTCGTTCATTCCTCTTAACATGATGTAGGCAATGTACACTTTGCGTCCCGTCTCCTGGATATGCTTATCCAGTTCCTCCATGACATCGCGTATTGGAAACCGCTCATTGATCGGCATAAGAGCGCTTCGCTGCTCGTCGAACGGCGAATGGAGCGAGAACGTCAAGTTCACTTGCGGAAACTCCCGTCTAAGCCGCTGCATTCCCGGCAGGATGCCAATGGTGGATACCGTAATTCTGCGCTGGCCTAATCCAAACAACCGGGGATCGGTCATCACCTTCAGCGCTTCGAACAGATTAGGATTGGCGAGCGCCTCTCCCATGCCCATAAAGGATACACTGTCCAGAGCATACCCGTTCAAATGAAAGTACAGGAGCTGGTCGGTCATTTCGTCAACGGTCAGATGACGTTTCAACCCCATCGTTCCGGTAGAGCAGAACCGGCAGCCGAATCCGCAGCCGCATTGAGAAGATATGCAATAGGAATCCCATCCGCTCTTGTAGCTTAATCTGACGGCTTCGACTCTTTCATTGCCCGCAATCGCGAACAAGAACTTGCTGGCCTGCTCCGATCGCTGCTCCAAAACCGGGGTTACAGAGGACACTCGGTTGCCCAGTTGTTCCACTAAGGCATGCCGCAAGAATTGAGGCAGCATATGCATCTGTTCATATTCGCCGATCCTCTGCTTAAAAATTGCTTCAGTAATTTGCTTATATCGATACCCTGGCTGTTTCAAGCTTTGCAGGATGTGTTGAATCTTTTCATATTTTGATGTTGGCTTCATCTTAATCTCCCTCTAGCTCGGAGAAAGCACAAAAAAAGCACCAGCGAACCGGTGCTTTTCTGCATCTTGCATTAACCAACTATACGTCACATCGAAGAACACTTTGCTTATGACAAAGAGCGCTAATGGCGACGATCTATAGGAGGATAAAGTTCCGGTAGCTGTTTATTGTAATGGTGAACCATGCCGACAATCGCTTTCTTTGACAGGTTCACAACCACATCTACAACTTCACACATCACTTCATCCTCCTTCCAAAACATAAGAATACGTACAATCAACACCATAACAGCTTACGAAGCTGCCGTCAAATCGAATCATATGTCATTAGACCAGCGCAATTATCGATAGAAGGAATTTATTATTGATTGACCAATCATTTTTAAGCTTAAAAATAAGTTTTTACCGAATATGTTCCACGCTTAAGAGGTTTGCAGCTCCTTTATCGTTGCCGCGATGCCTTGTTCGAACGCGGTCTTCCGGATCGGGCCGATATGCCGCTCATACTTCTCTCCGTTTAATACCACTGGCTCTTCGGTCAAATATAACATCTCAACGACTTCTTTCATAACCGGGACGCCCATGCCAATGAGGGAGAGTCCTATCCGTCCAAGCGGAATGACGGCTTTGGAAGCTCCGCTAGCCTGCTGCGCAATACGCACAATGTCGCGGCCCGAGATCAGACCAGCGCCAGGAATATTCCAGTTCTGGCCGTAAGCGTGATCATGCTTGGCAAGCTCTACGACCATTGCAGCGGCATCCGGAAGATAGACATATTCGCGGGGAGTACGCATGTTGCCGATAAAAAAGGCCATTTTCCCTGCCGCAATGGCTTCTAGCGTAGAGCCCAAATAGGAAGCGGCATTAGCGGTTGGGCCGTAATAGTCTGGCAATCGCGCAATGATAACGCTCGACCGGGTCCATCGGCTCTTGTCGAACAGCATATGCTCGAATTGCAATCTGGTCTTCCCTTTTCTCGTATGCGGCGCCTTCGGATGATTCTCGTCCACCCGCTCCGACTGTCTCCTGCCATACGGATAAATGCCGTCAATCGCTACAACTTTAATGCCAAGCCGATTCGCCGCTTCCATAATCGCTTCCCCGAGCGGGAGCAGCTTGCTCTGCATCTCGTTGTATGGAACGTTCGCGCAATGAAACAACACATCCGCATCCTGGGCTGCGGCAATAATATCTTCTGGCTTCAGAGCATCCCCCTCTGCAAAGGATAAGTTCGCATACTCGCCTATGCTTGCCGACAATTCATTCAGCTTCGTGCGCGAACGCCCGAATGCGATCGTCGGAATGCCCTGCTTCGCCAGCTCTTCCGTAATTGCGGCGCCCGTGCCCCCTGTTGCACCAATCACAATTGCTTTCTTCATCCCCATCAGCTCCCTTATTGGATTCAATTGAATGTCCTTATCATATGACGAAATTAGTAATTGGTCAATCACTTATTAATTGATCAATTAATTATTTGGTCTGAACAGGAATTATGCTGCGATATAAAAACGAAAAACAGCGACAATCCAGGACCTTCTTCTGTCCAGGACTGTCGCTGTGCCGTTTCCAGCATAATTGTCCTTGATTTAAAATGGGCTCATACCTGCAGTGTTTACTTTTTCCCCCTCTATGGATATCCCCATTTGTGATGTAATTTTATGATAAAACCCAACTCGTCGAGCGATGCGTCGGTCGCTTTCGTCGAGGTTCCCTTCCAGATTGCCGTTAATAATCATAATGGTAATTCCAAATCCCGCCTCTGTTCTTCCTTTCGAACGATCAGATTCAGTTGGCGTCCAGCTGCCCACCATCACATCATGAGCGGAGGGCTTGGGAGGCTGAGGTGTCATCCAGAACAGGAGAGCCGTCATAAAGCCTAGCTTGCCGTCATTAACAATAAGCTCAGGCTGCTGAAGCAGCGTATCTTTGGTGCCATAGATAATTCCGCTAATCAATCCGTAATTGTAATTCCAGCTTAGCTGAATCGGTCCACGCCCATGATAGGATTTGCCTGCTGCTGGCGGAAAGTTGTCATTTTCTTCAACATAATTGACCGTGTTAGTGTTTATATAAGCAATTTCTTCATTCCAAAACAGTCCCCATGCAAGCGGACCTCCAGGGGATGTTGGCGCACCTCCGCCCGTTTCATGTGCAATGTTGGCAAGAAATGCCGCAAGCTCTCGCTTTCGGTTCAAGTCAGACCCTTCTTTAATAAAGGAACCAAAATCAACCGTTTGCGACAAAATCGGAACGTTCTTATTGGGGAGTGTATGAAAGTTAACGTTTTGGTAGATCAGTGTTTCTGTCTTTGTTTCTTTGTCCAGGCGAAATACGCGGCTGTTGGCAGTATCATCCTCTCTGTATTCCACCTTATATTTGATATTAGCGACATCCGTAATGGCCGCAATCAAGTTGTCATAAGAGTAATAGTCGATTTGATCTGCATCGTAATAAGCTTGGTCAGCGGCAAATGTATGCCATTCCTTCGTACCAATCCGGTAGGGAAACAATTGTTCATATTTCTCTCGCGACAGTGCGCTTTGTACGGCGGCTACGGCATTGGCTGGTGAAAATTGCGGATCTATTCCGTCCCACAAAGATAATACCTCGGAATCAGAAAGTATGCGGCTTTGGCCAACCCGCAATTCATCTAAAGCTTCAGATTCCATTTCACTTCCCCCTTCAGTCCTCTCTTCAGATGAGAGCGTTATGGGTGCTTGTCGTTTTATTTTCGCAGAATGTGAAAAGGGATTTGATGCTAAATAGGTGAACAACAACCCAACAGTCAGTGCAACAGCGATTATAAAAAGAACTCTCTTCCATGTCATCCCGATTTTCATAATCAACCTCCAATTCTGGAAACAAAGCACGATTCCAATTATAGTCAAGTAGATAAGCGTTTTCTATAGGAGTAATCAACGATAATTGATAGACAGCCCCCTAATTTACTCACCGTACACCTGCAAAAAACACAAAAAGGTTGGCTTCATGCGATGCCAACCTTTTAAACCATGCCTATAAAAAAGAGCCCCCAACAGGAGGCTCAAAGGTGTAAACGATCGTTACTTGTATAACACTTTTTCTATATTGTATTTGGCTTTCAGTTCATTGATAATATACGTTTCATAAATTTCTCTATGGACAGGGTCCTCCACGATACATACCTCGATCTTCGTGACTTCGTTCCTGTGATTTTTCATGACGGATACCGTGTCTTCAAAATGTTTTTTGATTCGCGGTCTAAGCTTACGTGCTTTGCCTACGAACAGGAGCTCATCCTGATCATTATAGAACATGAAGATTCCTCCCGTTTCTCTCGAAATCAGGTGGAAATCCGTAAACCCGTAAATATGGCTTAGCTCAGGCTCTTTCTGCTTGTGTATGGTGACATCTGGCGTTGGAATTGTGATTTGTATCATCTGCATTAGCTCCCCTTTTACCGTCCATGCTCATTTGAATAACTTATCCATTATAACTGCTTTCATTCAAGTTGTCCTGCTTTACTTACATGTGCTTTTCGAATGCCACTCCATATTGGTTGAAGATGGCCTCGTACTTCTTTTCAAAGATGGTCCAACGGTTTTCCGCACCGTGTTTTTCCTGCAATGCATTCAAATACTGCTTAGCTGCCGCAACATCATTGGATTGCAAGAGCACATGAAAGCTCTCTTCCCCCAGATGCAAATATGGACCTGCAGTGTAATAATCAACAATCGCTCTGGCACTTGTCATTGTATCGTAGAAGGGGATAACTTCTTCTAGAGCGCTTAACAACGTTTCTCTTACATCATCCATATTCGTCTCAGGCGTAATCGCAAAACGGTCCGGAGCAGACTCCGCAATTTCCCCGATTCTTGCCCTGAAGTGACACTCCGCTTCCTGGGGTGATGTCAATATCGGCTTCCCTTGCAGCTGTGCCAAATCCGCTGAATAGATCCCGCAATTGACATAAAACATCACATTGTCCACTGAATTTCCAGAGGACTTTTGGAAGTTGAATAGGTAGATAAGGCCTTCTGTCCCCTTATAGTAATTCAAGCTTTTTTTAGCGAAGCCATGCTTGAAAAGAAACGGCTTAACGTCCTGCTTGATCAATTCGTTAAAGAGCTGCTGCAACATAATCCCTCCTAGATAAAAATGGCACTGCTACTCACAAACCTTTACCCGTCGCCTTTAGCAGGCGAAGCAGCAGCTCTTTGCGCGGTTCTTGCGCCTTGCGTGCCCATGCAGCCAGCTTGTCCGCCTTGCCCCAGATCGGGTACAGTACCCGTTCAGCTTCGTAATCCGTCAGCGCCTCAATTTGCTGCACCAATATGAACAGCTTGTCATCGCTTTCCAGTTCCGGCTGGATCTTCAGCTTCAACGAATCGTGGGAACGCCGCAAACAGGCAACCAGAGCAGGAGCCGAGCGTTCGGTTATCCCATGTGTTTCGGCAAATACGGCCGTGAACTTGTCGTGTGCCAGTTGATGCTCATCATCCACAAGCGCCATGTAATCCTCGACTAGCGGAAAATACCGTTCATCCGAAAGTCCAAGACCGAATATCGCATAGCTGCCTGGCATTACGCTTTTTTCGCTTTCCGCATCCACATACCATTCATACTCTTGCATCGCCGCACGAGCATATTCCTCCAGTAACGGATGCAGCTCGGAATAAGCCAGCGCATTCGCAAAGAAACGATGCGTATCCGATTTGGCAAGCCCCTTCACAGGCAATACCTCTCTTACGCTGGATTTCAGCTTAATTTTGTAGCTTTTCGGGAAACCCTTACGCAGCAAGGAGAGAATAAACGATATTGCCAGCTCGTACGCACGGGCTTCCTCCTTGCGGATCACAACCGTAATGAGCGAAAATACATCATTAGCCTTGCATTCCGCCAACTCATGACGCATATGCACATCCTCAGGCGAGAAGCTGTCGCTGCCTTCCTTCAGCATGCGACCGGCTTTGCTGCTGCCAAGCTGCGTTGCAAGCTCCAGGTACGTCTGACCCCTTGATTTGCTATAGTTCGGCTCATAACGAAGAATCATTACCGCACCGTACAACAAAAGGTCGATAGGCTGATTCTGCTCATCCTTGTTCTCCAAAGCAGCACCCGGCTTGATAACATATACATTAGTCCTGTATTCGGAACGGGTAATCTCGATGTAACGCGGCAAGAATACATCCTCGGCCCAATCGGTCAAAGCCTGGATCATATTGCTCCGATGCTCTGAGAGCGCTTTTGTCCGTTCTTTGTTAAGCTCCTGAATTCGGTCAAATATCGCAATTACCTTTCCAACTTCCAATTCTCGAAATAATTGCGGATCGAGCAGATGTCGCGTCAAAAAAAAGGTTTCAAGCGGCTTGGTCGGGTAGGAACTCTGCTCCAGTTTTTGCTCGATGTAGGAATGAATACGCTCCAGAAGCTGCCTCTTCTTCTCTGCATTTACGGTTTCCAGCACCACTAATTCCACAGTCCCGTCTGTCGAAGCAAAGCTGCCCTGCATGGTGAACCGGTAGTCGATGAGTGGCGACGTCACCAGCTTGTCCAGCTTCTTCTTTACGAATTCGGCAAGCAGCGGCTGAACTTCATGCACCACCTGCTCCCTCGTAAAAGGTGAAGCCTGCGTAGGCTTCTTGTCCGCAGCATCCCAGCCAAAATTCAAACTGTCCACGTTAGACCTGCCGGGCCGGTAATCCAGCGTAACCTCGTTAAAGATGCCTATTTGCAGTGTAGTGCGCTTGACCGCGCTCTCCACGTCCGTTCGATTTTCCTGTTCGTCAAACCAAGTATGAATCGCGGTTTTCATCTCTTCCAATGCTTCTTCCTGCAATGTGTTCATTATCCCACGCCTTTCCACGAGCTTCATCCGTAATCTCGTCATGTCCTTACACTTAGCTACACAAAATATGTATTAGCGTTCGCATCCCCTATTATTTTACATGCCTAAGCGCTGCCGGAACAATGAGTCAAACGTCCGGTTACCAGAAAGGAAACCGGATTCAAAGACGTATACACGGCATAATAAATAAAAGAACCAGCTAAGATGCTGGTTCTTCATGTTTTTACTCACAATAGCTTTTTGCTATAGCACACAAATTTACTAAAAAAAGGACACCCCTGTAGAATGTCCTCTGTTCCAGATGTTGTTAGATGAGAACGAACGGCAATGCTGATTCGTTAGAACCCATTTCTAATCGACTAAATCCGTCCCTCAAAGCTCTACAATTTTAGTTGCAATACGGCTTACAAACTCTCTATCATGTTCGACGAACAAGATGGTCGGCTCGTATTCCAACAGCAGCTCTTCGATCTGCATGCGGGAGATGACGTCGATAAAGTTCAGCGGCTCATCCCATATATGCAGATGCGCCTCTTCGCACAGGCTTTTGGCGATAAGCACCTTCTTCTTCTGACCGCCGCTGTATGCGGAAATATCCTTCTCGAATTGCAATCTGGAAAAGTCCAGCTTTCTGAGAATTGCCTTGAACAGGCTCTCATCAATGCCATGCTCCCTGGCGTAATCGGTCAGATTGCCCTCAAGATGCGACGTGTCCTGCGAGACGTATGAAATCTTCAGTCCGCTCCCCACTCGGAATGTGCCGGTATGGGTGATCGGTTCGCCAAGCAGCAGCTTGAGCAGGCTGGACTTGCCGGAGCCGTTTTTGCCGGATAACGCGATTCGCTCGCCTCTCCCAATACCAAAGCTGATATCCTCACAGACCGTCCGGTCACCGTACTGAATCGACACATGATCGAATTCGGCCAGCTGGTCCCTGTGATAGTTAAGCTGTGCGATCTTTAGGCTTTCAGAGCTTTCGAGGTTTTTCAGAAGCTTGGATTTATCGTCAATCGCCGATTGCTGGCGCTGCTCCATCGACTTGGAGCGCTTCATCATTTTGGCCGCTTTATGCCCGATGTAGCCTTTGTCCACCTTGGAGCCGGAGTTTAGGGTGCCGTTTTTCGTCTTCTCCACTTCATCCGACCAGTTGCCCGTACGCTTGGACGCTTCGGACAACCGCTTAATATCCTTCTTCAGCTTATCATTCTCTGCCAGCTCGTAGTTGTCTTGCCTCTGCTTGTTCTCCCACCAGTCGGAGAAATTGCCCTTCTGAATGTCAATATTGGTCCGGTTGATGGACAAAATATGGTCAACGCAGTTATCCAGAAACGCCCGGTCATGCGATATCAGTATATATCCGCGCTTGGACTTCAAATAATCGCTGACCAGTTGTCTGGCGCCCATGTCCAAATGGTTCGTCGGCTCGTCGATGAGCAGGAAGCTGTTCTCCTTCAGGAACAAGGCCGCAAGCAGCACCTTCGTCTGCTCGCCGTTCGACAAGGACGAGAACGGCCGGTACAGGATCTCTTCCGAGACATCCAGCAGCGTAAGCTCCTTCGCCAGCTTCCAATACTCGTAATCCGGGCAGATCTCATCGACGATGTCGATCGCCATATGGTCCCGATTTTCAACGTGAAACGGGAAGTAGTCAAAGCTTACCTTGGCCGATATCGTGCCGCTGTACTCGTATTTCCCCAGCAGCAGATTCAGGAACGTCGTCTTCCCCCGCCCGTTTCGGCCTGTGAATCCCAGCTTCCAATCGGTGTCGAGCTGAAAGCTGACCCCTTCGAATATATTGTCGTAGCTGCCATCATAGGCAAACGTCAGGTTCGATACTTGAATTAATGACATATAGGATGCCCTCCCTGTATAAAAAAATAAGAGCTGCAAGAAAGACGCCCTCTCGCAGCTCAAATCAAGCCATACAGCCCTATCCAGCCAGCCAACGCCAGAAATGAATAGAGGTATCCCGTTTGAGTGAAGAAGATGCAGTCTTTCTTGCATACAAAAAATAAAACAAGCGATGTTGTCCGTTCGGTCCATCTTGTTTTATTGTCTCGTATCGTGCGCAAGAAATCCTACATCGATCCTCTTCACTCCAATCCTTAAATTACAGCCATATTACCATATCCTCAACCGGGATTCAACCATTGGCAGTCTGAGCATTCGCTTGCTCCGCCTTGTTGACTGGTTCTCTTCGCTGCCACTTGACCTTATACATCACCAATCCGGCAATGAGCAATACAGCGCCGATCGCTTTCTGCGGGGTCAAAGGGACCTCCTGCAAGCCAAACCAGCCCAGCGAATCCCACCACAACGCGCAGAGCAGCTGGGATGCCATTACAATCGCAATCGCGTAGCTGGCGCCAAGCTGCTTGACCCCGTTCACCACACATGTGACAACGCCGATTCCGAGCAAGCCGCTGAACCAGTACCACATGGGTATGGTGCCAATATCGAAGAACGCCCGTCCTTCCATCCATACGCCCATTCCGAACGATGCAAGCAAGCCCATGCCCAGCACAAGCGCCGATGTTGTATGCGAGCTTACGGCTAGGCTGACTTTGTTATTGAACATCGTCTGCACGCTGATCAAGCAGCCTGCCGCCATTGCCATTACAATTCCCCAAATCATGGCCTATCTCTCCTGTCCTCAGTTTCATAAATATTTCGTCCCGCTACCCGGTTTAAGCCTTGACGGTCCCTCACGATAAGCATTCCATTGTCCCGCTTCACTAATCCATCAGTAATGAAGCCAAGCAACACCCGATTCATATGCCGGTAGCTCGTTCCGAGCAGGCTTGCCGTATCCTTCATAGTCGATATCGCCACCCCATCCTCCGCACCTTCGCCGCTTGATGAGGTAACGGATAACAAATAACTGGCGAGCCTGACTTCTACCGGATGAAGCAGATTGAAGCTGAGCGACAAGGATTTCGAATAAAACTTTTCGGTAACCTTATCAAGCAGAAACCGCAAAAATCGGGCTTCCCCGTCTAATTCACTCAGCCAGCGCTTATGGAAGGCAATCGTCTCCACTTCCGTAACTGCCGTCACGGTATTGAGATTGTCCCACCCCCGGACACCCTCGATCTCGCCTAAAATGCCTAGAGGCTTCATAAAAGCGACCAGTAAGGTGTTCCCTTCGAACGAGGTTGTATAGACCTTCACCTTACCTTGTACAAGGAAATGAATGTACTGAGGCTCTTCCCCTTGCTTGCACAGTTCCTCCTCCGGCCCAAAACGGAACAGCATCAAATGTTTTTGCAGTAATTCGGGCAATACATCGGCAAGCTGAAACTGCCGGATATAGGCTTCCGTTCTCTCTTCGTTATGGCTCGCTTTCATCCGCTCATCATTCCTTCATCTCCATATACAGCGGCAGCTTACAAGGTTAGACATAGGATGCCAATAACCATCAATCCTAAGCCGGCCCATTGTGTTCCCCGCAATTGAACGACAGCCGCTGCTCCGAACCAGCCGGCCTTCTCCATCATCAAGGTCGCGATCATCTGCGCGATTAACAGCGATGCCACAGTCAATGCCGCGCCATTCATGTGATAGGCTGTAATGTTGCTGAACAAGATAAACGCAGCAAACGCCCCGCCGAAGCGATAGACCGGCTTGACCTCCTTCAGATTGCGCCACGATTGGTCGCCGAGCAGCAGCACAATCAACAACGCGGCTATAAATCCCGTTCCTTGCGTAAGAGTCGCCGCTTGCCATGTGCCGATCCGTTCGCCAATCGACGCGTTAGCTGTCCCTTGCAGGGTCAAGAATGCTCCACCGAGCACCGCATAGATTACGCCTTTCATTTTCCGCTCTCCCTTCTTACATCCTACCTCTTATTTAACGATAAGGAGACAATTGCAGGAAAGGACATATGTCCCCAGCACAATAGAAGAATGGCCTCATCCCTTCTCCCAGCTCAAACTTTGCGGCAAAAAATAAAAAGCCCGCGGCTCATCGCCGTGGGCTGGCAGCATCCTGCTGCGATCTTGCTCTCTTCTGTGGTTCTACGCGTCTTTGTTTCTCGCTGTCTGCAATGCGCTCTCGTTGTGATGCAATTTCTTCAGCATGGATTGATAGACATTGCTTTCGTTCACGCTGAGCCCTTGCCGGTTGTCCTTCAAAATCATTCGGTAGATATTGCGCTTCAACAGTTCACTTCTCCGGCCCAACACTTCTTTGTAAGTCATGTCCAATCACCATCCTCTATATTTCCTATCTATTATATCGGAGATGAAAAAACATGAAAAACCGCATATGACGACAATAAAATTGAAAATTCTCTCCATTTCCTGAAAATGCCGCACAGAGAAGTGATGATCGAAAAGTTGCTCCCGTATGCTCGCTTAGACGCCCCAACATCCGATTTACGAACCTTACATCCCCCGAAATCGCTCAGGAGTCATGCCTGTGAACTTCATAAAAACCCGATAAAATGGGCTGGTGCTGGAAAATCCAACCATATAACTGATGTCCGTTACGGTATGCGTACTCCCCCGAAGCTGCCGCTTCGCTTCCTCTACCCGCAGGCGGAGCACATACTGATAGGGCGTAACTCCCGTAGCCAGCTTGAATGAGCGGATGAAATGATATCGGCTCTGAAGCGCGATGGCCGCAAGCTGGTCAATCTCCAACTGCTCCGTATAGTGAGTACGGATATAGTCGAGCACTTGCATCATGCTCCAATCCGTTGCCCGCTCCGCCTTTAACGCCGGTTCAGCATTCAGTCTTCCCTTTGACGCAAGCATAGCCCCAAGCTCGGCAAGTGCCAAAGACTCTGTCTCCTCCACGGCCAATGCATCCATATGGTCCATCGTGATGAACCGGGACGCGCATCTCTGAAAATAAGTCAGTATCGCAGCAGGCGCGAACGGCCTCTGAATTGGCTGCTCTTCCCGACATGCTTGCGTAATCAGCTTTTCCTTTGCAATAACAATAATAATGCCTGAATCATTGCTCATCTGGAAGCAATGGCGATCCGCTGGATGGACGACCAGCCCTTCGCCCGCGCGCAGCTCCATTGGCCGGCTCTCGTAATAGAACTCGCAGCTTCCTTTGATCGGCACGGTAATTTGATATTCATGATGATGGGCATGAGGGATATTAACAAATTCATTTTCTATTTTGTACAGCTCGATATTCGGCAATCTAATCTGCATTTGTGTCTGCATGGCACTCACCCTGGAGTAATTATAGCAATTATTGCGCGAATAGAAAGCATTTTTTGCGAGGCGCATGGCAACCTCTATCCGCTATGATGAAATCTAAATCTACAGAGATAGGATGTTGAGAATCATGTCGCAAACCGCAACGGCCCTGCGGGCCAACCAAACGGCGATGACCGTGCTGCTCGGCGTCAGCATGGCTCATCTGCTGAACGACGCGATGCAGTCAGTCGTGCCTGCCGTCTTCCCCATCTTCCAGGAACAGCTCCAGCTAAGCTTCGTCCAGATCGGCTGGGTGGCATTCACACTGAATATTACAGCTTCTGTGTTGCAGCCGCTGATCGGAATTTATACGGACCGGAGACCGATCCCCATTCTGCTGCCGCTCGGCATGGTATTCACGCTGCTAGGCATGATCGGGCTCGCTGTCGCTCCAAGCTATGGCTTCCTTCTGCTCGCAGCTGCTCTGATCGGAGTAGGCTCCTCTGTCCTTCACCCGGAGTCATCCCGCGTCGCCCATCTGGCAGCCGGCAGAGGAAAAGGCTTCGCTCAATCGGTGTTCCAGGTAGGCGGCAATGCCGGTCAGGCTCTCGCTCCGCTCATGGTCGCCTTCGTCATTAGCCCGCGGGGACAATACGGCTTTCTTTGGTTCACGCTGCTTGCCGCCATCGGCATTGTGATTCAATACCGGATTAGCAGATGGTACCGCGAGCAAACCTCCGCAGCCGCTGTCGCCAAGCGCAAAGCGAGCACATCAGCCGCTGCACCTAAGCGATTCAGCAAGTCTTTTATCGCATTTGTACTCGGAATCTTGATCATGATGCTGTTCTCCAAATTCGTTTATCTGGCCAGCATGACAGGCTACTACGCCTTTTACTTCATGGATACGTACAAGCTCCCGCTTGAACGGGCCCAGCTGGCGCTCTTCGCCCTTCAATTCGCCGGCATGGTCGGAACATTCCTTGGCGGGCCGCTAGCAGACCGGTTCGGCAGACAGCGGATCATCTGGTTCTCCATACTGGGCACAGCGCCGTTCTCCCTGCTGCTCCCTTATGCGGGACCAACAGGCTCGATCCTGCTGTGTATGGCCATTGGTCTGATCCTGATGTCCGGATTCTCGGTGATCATCGTCTATGCGCAAGAGCTGCTGCCGGGTCATGTCGGCACAATTGCCGGCTTGTTCTTCGGACTTTCCTTCGGCCTTGCTGGTCTTGGCTCCGTTGTCATGGGCTGGCTCATGGATACGCACAGTGTAGAGCTGATGGTCAAGGTATGCGCCTTCCTGCCGCTGCTCGGTCTGTTCGCCCTGTTCCTTCCCAAAGATTCGAAGATTATGGGAAAGCAGACTTAGCGGAATAAACTTCATATCGATAACAGAAAAGGCAGGAGACGAACATCTCCTGCCTAACTATTATTATTGCCCTGCGAAGGTTGCTGAAGCGTATGGAATCGCATATGCGTCTTTTTTGATATAAGAAGGAGTTGTATCCGGATTCTGGTCGTACTTCCTCACGAACTCAGACCCGGAACAGCTCGCCATTGATCATTGTCCACTCCACCTCGAACCGATCGTTCAGCAAGACCAGATCGGCATCATATCCGGTGGCGAGGCTCCCTAGATTATCAAGTCCTAAGATTCTTGCCGGCGTTGCCGAAGCCATTCGAACGCCGTCGCTTAACGGAATTCCGGCTTCAACCGCAAGCCTGAGCGCTTCATTCATCGTGACGGTGCTGGAAGCCAGCGTCCCATCCTTTAGCCTCGCTACGCCATCGACGACTTGAACCTGGTGCCCGCCGAAGATATACTCACCATCGCCAAGACCCATCGCTTGGAGCGCATCCGTAATGAGCACCATGCCGTCAGCCCCTTTCAAGCGATGCATCATACGAACAATTGCAGGATGCAGATGAATGCCGTCCACGATGGCTTGCAGGCTGACATGCGCTTCCTCAAAAGCGGCTACGACGACCCCAGGGTCGCGATGATGAATGGGACGCATTCCGTTAAAACAATGCGTGACATGACTGGCACCGGCTTCAAACGCCTGCTTCGCTTCCTCATAAGTAGCATCCGAATGGGCAATGGCGATAACGACATCCTTCTCCCTCAGGTAAGCGATCAGCTCCATCCCTCCGGGCAATTCCGGCGCGATCGTCACCATCTTGATCAGTCCCTCAGCTTCGCGGAATACTAGCTCCATCTCCTCCAGATCGGGGTGACGCAAAAACTTCTCATTCTGCATCCCTTTACGCTTGGGATTCAAGTATGGCCCTTCCAGATGCAGTCCGGCGATTCGTGCACCAGTCTCATTCCCAACGACACGCTTGACACTGCGGATCATCGCTAACAAGTCTTCCATGGATGAACTTACAGAGGTTGCCAAAAAGGACGTACATCCTGTTGCAGCGCATGCGCGCGACACTTCCTGGATGCTCTCCTCGCTGCCGTCCATCATATCGAAGCCATTCGCTCCGTGGATATGAACATCAATCATGCCGGGAATAAGCAGGCAGCCGTTGCCGTCAATCCGTTCGTATTCGCCACTAGGCCGTGTTGATTCGCCGAGCTCGACCCTTGCGATCTTCCCGGACCTAATCCATACTGCAGCCGCCTGAACCTCATCACCGGAAAGTGGTATACGGACATTCTCAATTATCTTAAGATCCATGCTGGTTCTCCTCCTCATTCAAGTTGCCATTGCATTCAATCACGGTAATGTTTTTCTGATCCAATACTTCATGGATTTCGGCAGGGACGGCTTGGTCCGTTACCAAAATATCTATACAATCAAAATCCAACCGATAGACCGACTTGCGATTGAATTTGGTGAAATCCGCCACTACAATGACCTGATCGGATCGCCGCGCCATCTCCTTTTTAAGAGAAACATCATCTTCATGAGGGTAGTACAAGCCATCATTGTGGATCGCAGATGCCCCAATGAACGCTTTGTCAGCTCTTATCTCCTTCAGCTTGTCTAACACGGACGGACCATATAGCCGCCGATCCCTGGCATGCAAATAACCACCGAGCACATAGACTTGCATATCCTCTCTTCCGGAGAGAATGCTAACGATATCTATTGAATGCGTAATGGCTATTAACTCAGCCGCCTTCAATTGTTCAGCCAGGCATTGCACGGTCGTCGACACATCCAGGATAACAGTCTCCCCGTTATGAATCAGTTCCGCGGCTGCCTTGCCAATGAGACGTTTGCGATCGGATTCTTCGATTAATCGATCCTGGTAAGTCGCTATTTCTCTCTTCAATTGAGGCAAAGCGACTCCGCCATGCGTTCGGATGACAACCCCCTCTTTCACCAGCTTTACAATATCCCTTCGCGCGGTATCTCGGGAGATGTCCAGCAGAGCGCAAATATCCATCACGCTTATGGCGTGATGCTCCTTCAAGTATCCAAGAATCTTAAGCAGCCTTTCCTCTTGATACATCCAACCACCTCACTTTACACACATTCTACCATGTTTTTTAAGTAATTCACACGTATGTTTAAGTATTTATAAGTATTTAATGATGTTAAATTAATTATGAACTTCCTCTATTTTTTTATCGCAACAAAAAAACCGCATCGGAATGCGGTCCAAAGAATGTTCATATCTCAGCTATGCTGCACCATTATTTCGAGAGCTCATCATTCAGTACAATGCCAAAATAAGTTTTGAGCGCCTCCGTGTACTCCGACTCATTGCCCGGCTTAAAGGCTTGTACGCCATCCTTCCTGAACAGTCGGAATTCTCCGTCCGCAATCGTGTTGCGGCCCTCCTCTGTCTGGATGGCAAGCATCTTGACAGTTCTGAATATGGATTCCGGCGCATGCTCGCACCAGAACGATGCCATGAGGAAATCCTTCGCGAGCTGCGGTTCCTCTGTAAAAGAGAACAGACGAGACCACTGCCCATCCTTCCGCTCCATTAAGAACCATCCGAATTCAGCATCCCGATCCAGGCGATAGCATTCGCTGCCTTGCGGCTGTTCCAGCCCTTCTTGCAGCAATAGCGGCCTCCTCGGCACCACTCCGCCTACTCCCACATCGCATAGATAGCGGGAGTCTCCTGCCTTTACCAACAGAACATGATGCCGGCGCTTAGGCGGCAGATCCGTCTCGTCCCTCCAGAATCGGGCGAAGCAGCTTGTCACGTCATAGCCAAGCTCGCGCAGCAGCCATCCAAAAAGCGCATTCAGCTCGAAGCAATAGCCGCCGCGTCCCTGCTCCACGATTTTATGATAGAGATTCTCCGGCTCCAATGAAAGCGGCTTGCCTCGCAATATGTCCAAATTCTCATACGGTACAGCCTGCAGATGACGTTCCTGAAGTCCCGCCAGCGCCTCTGCGCTCCCGTCCAACCTTCCAGTATATCCGATTCTCTGCAAATAGAATTGAGCGTCCATCTTCCGTTCCCCCATTGAAATCAGTATGTAGACTCTTCCCTATCTTACAATAGGTCAGGCCATTCCGGGAACCTTCATGCAAGCCATGCTTGGACTGTCGTCCATGCAGCTTACGAGTAACCGATTCGCTTCATGTAACCGACCAAGGTCATGCGGTTGTTAATGGAATGTTTGTATTCCGTGCGCTTATAACCCATCTTCTCGTACAATCGGCAGTTCCCCCGCTCCTGCAGAATCGTCTGCAGCTCCCACACCTTATGATCGGGGAACAATCCCTCCGCCAATCGGATCGCCTGCTGAGCGATACCCTGTCCTTGGAATTCCGGAAGCACGAAGATCGGACTGATCCATGCGCTGTTTTGACGGTGGACGATACGAATCGCCCCCACGATGACACGGTTAACCAAGATGTTGTAAAAACGCCCATTTCGAATTTTATCGATCAGGCGCTCCAGCGGCTCATTTGCCGGATTTGTATCATCGTCCAAATATTTGTTCAGCAAAGGCAGAAAGGTACGTTTCTGCATCGCATGCAGCTCTTCGGCTTGTTCAACCTTCACTTCTACTAATTCTATCACGAGCACTCCCCCTAGTATGGTTTTCACATTGAAATTACGAGCATTTATATGATTAACTGTTATGTTTAATATAGTTAAGTGAATATAATCAATAATTTACAATTGATAACATAAAAACAATGAATTATTATTGAAGTGCAAGCGCTTTAACTTCATAGATTCTTCCTGCGAAAGGAGTGATTCAGAACGAACCGTTATGAGCGAGGTAAGCTTCACTCAGCTTAGATAGGATCGTCCGACAACAACATCACTTTTGGGAGGGATTTGCAATGAAAAGTAGTATGGTCAAGTTTCTGTTAATCATCGTTATCGTGATAGGAACCATCCCCTTATATTCGCTTACAGCTTTCGGCGCCTTAGCTACCCCCACATTGAATGTCAGCGCTTCAAGCGGAACGTGCAATCTAAGCTGGAATGGCATATCCGGTGCAACAGGCTATGATATTTACCGGAACGGCAATTGGTACAGATGGGTAAGCACGACATCGACTGCCGACACAGGATTATCCAACGGCACGACCTACACGTACACCGTAGCCGCGCAGAACGCCAACGTATCTCCGATCGACACATCACCGCAGAGCGCCAGCAAGACGTGTACGCCAAGCTCCGGCGGAGGCGGAGGCTCCTTATCCGCTCCAACCCTGAACGTCAGCGCGTCTAGCGCCACTTGCAGCCTAAGCTGGAATTCGGTATCCGGCGCGACCGGATACGATGTATTCCGGAACGGCACCTGGTACAGATGGGTGAACGGCTTATCGACCATCGACTCCGGATTGTCGAATGGAACCACTTATACGTACACGGTATCCGCTCAGAACGCCAACTCGACACCGATCGTTACTTCTCCGCAAAGCGCCAGCAAGAACTGTACGCCTAATGGCACAACCAATCCAAGCGGATTCATCGTCTCCCAAGCTCAATTCAATCAAATGTTCCCTAACCGCAATTCCTTCTATACGTACTCCGGCTTAGTAGCCGCTTTATCCTCTTTCCCTGCATTCACCAATACCGGCAGCGACACCATTAAGAAACGGGAAGCTGCAGCCTTCCTGGGCAACGTCGCTCAAGAAACCGGCCATCTTCAACACATTGTCGAAATAAACACCGCCAACTATCCTTTCTACTGTGCCTCGCATGCACAATATCCTTGTGCTCCTGGCAAGCAATATTATGGACGCGGCCCGATTCAGCTAAGCTGGAACTATAACTATGGCGCTGCGGGCGCAGCACTCGGCTTGCCGCTGCTGAGCAACCCGGATCTGGTTGCGCAAGACGCTTCTGTCGCGTGGAAAACCGCACTTTGGTTCTGGGTAACGCAAACAGGCGCCGGCACGATGACTTCGCATAACGCGATCGTCAATGGCGTGGGCTTCGGCGAGACGATCCGCACAATCAATGGATCGATTGAATGCAACGGCGGCAGTCCGCAGTCCGTCAACAACCGTGTCAGCTACTTTACGAACTTCGCCAACATACTGGGTGTTTCCACAGGCAGCAACCTCACTTGCTAATGGAACAATGATTTTGATGCATTAAGCTTGATCGAATTAGGTTAGAATGTTCCACTTATTGTGATTGAATCCTATTCATGAAGTTTGAATCAGACAGGTGCGCGGTCACTCGCTCAGCCGCACGCCTGTCTTTTTTATTTATGATGCGAGGAAATTTTCAGGTGTATTTGGGGAATTCTTCCTTTCCCTTCTATAGAATATACAATAAAATAAGTGCTTCTGTAAAACCGTCTGGATCAAAGAATGAACCAGCAGGAAGCTCCACGATCAAAAACTCGCAAACAAGCTCAAAAACTGCTCAGCATTGGCATATCCTATCACTTCCTCAATCCTCCGCCTCACGTGAAGCTTCATCCTTAATTAAGGTAAGAGCCATGGTCCTTGTCTGACGCAAGCGCTATGAACCTCAAGTAAGGTAAGAGTCATGATCTTCGACTGTGGCCAGAGCTATGATTCTCAAAGAAGGCAAAAGCCATGATTTCCTCAATTGTAGTCTTGAGCTCAGATGTTCCTTCATAACTCAGCACTCCAGCAAATCTATACTCAACTTTATGTCTCACTCCTCACTCCAAATGGAAATCCTATGGCTAGTGAGGCTTATCCTCGTCTGTTACTGACTAAAAACACTTTGTTCAGAACAACTTGAAGGAAATGATGCAAAGAACGGCTTGTAACTCTCAGGGTGCCGCTTGCGCTTGCTCTAAGCCGAATTTCTAAGCTTGCAGCCCTCGGAGCGCCGCTTGCGCCTGCTCTAAGCCGAATTTCTAGGCTTGCAGCCCTCGGAGCGCCGCTTGCGCTTGCTCTAAGCCGAGTTTCTAGGCTTGCAGCCCTCGGAGCGCCGCTTGCATCTGCTCTAAGCCGAGTTTCTAGGCTTGCAGCTATCGGGGCGCCAATGCAATGCCAAATTCATTCTTGGCAGAGATATAGACTGCTTCCTCATTCACGCATGGCAACATAAGAGGATGCCCAACCGTCGATTCAGGATTTCGCTCCCCTTCATACGTGATTTTGCGCAATAAAGAACCTTCATCCCACATTCATAGTGGTTTTGAAGGTTCATTTGCAGCATATATGGGATTCGATCAATGAAGCGCCTCCTTTTGGGACAGCTCGCTCCTGCGATCAGGACACCTGAGATTCCTCATAGACCACTTCATGCTCCAGCCGATTGGCATGCAGGTCCCAATAGATTTCGGCAATACGGTCCGGGTCGAAGTACGTATTCTTCGCTACATATCCGGCAATGGTGACGACGCCTACGTGAATCCCCTTCGGCGCCAGCTCCTCTCCCAAAGAGAAGGCCAAGCTGCGCAAAGCGGCTTTTCCTAGCGACAGGGACGCATATTTCGCAGACGGATGCAGGGCAAAGCCCCCTCCCGTGAACAGGATCGTGCCTTTGCCCCGCTCTTCCTGGCCAGGAATTACTTGCAACGCACTCGCCAAAGCGCCTGACACATTGACGGTCAGCTCCCGGCTTAGCTGATCCGGCGTCAGAGAGGTCGGCAGCCCGGATTGAAGCGCCGCCGCATTATAAACCAGAACTTCAGGCGCGCCGTAACTTGCTTTGATACTCTGGAAAGCAGCCGTAATAGATTCCGTATCTCCCGCATCTCCTTGTACGCCGTATGCTTCAATATTCGATGCAAGCAGATTACCTACAAGCTGCTGCAGTGATTCTGCATTGCGCGATACCAGGATTACCCGATAGCCATTGTTGCCGAACGCTTTTGCCACGCTTAGCCCGATACCTGGTCCCGCACCTACAATAACTGCCGATTGTCTGCTCATGTCGAGCACCCCCTTCACGATCATTGGCATACGCCTGCCAATTCATTTTGAACTCACAATTAGCTGCACATGCAATCATTATCGCAGCCCTTTGCCTCAATATCCAATCGGAATTATCGCCATTATTGAAGACAATTTTCAAATCGTCTATAGGACGTTATCATAAAGCACGCGTCGTATCCATTCCCGGAACTTTCGTTTCGCCGTAGTTTGGCTTATGGTAAGGACCGCTAAGACTCCATCGTCTCATGTTCGAACAAGCTCGCTTCCCGGTAGTTGATGAACATGCGAAGCTTCCCGGTCATGGAGCGGTCGATCTCCCCTTGCTCATAAAGCGATTGGATGACATTGCGCTCGCTCTGAATAGCCTTCGCTTGCAGCTCCTTCTTCTGCTCCTGCAGCTCGTCATTCATGGAAGGCCTTATTTGCTCCGAGCGAAGCATCTCTTCGATCTGCCGATAGTGGGCGATAACGGACATGGCCGCTGCGCGGTTGGTGTCGTCGGTGCAGGCTTTAATTTCTTCTACCGCTTCATGGATGGATTGAAGCTTAAGCTCCTTATACTGCTCCAGCTCTTCCCTGGTCCACTTGGGTTTGCGTCCGGGATACAGGCTTTTCTTGATGAAATGACGTACAGTAAGCATCACGGCGGAGAACATGAACTTAAGCCGGTTCGTCAGCGCCACCTCCGTCTGCTTAAGCGCATATTTGCATACATCGGCAACTTCTTCATCTATTTCTCCCTGCTCCAGCTCGCGGCGTACGGTTCTGGCCTCTGCACGCAGGGCGAGCAGTCTCATCTCCACTGTCTTTTTCTGAATATCTGCGAAATTCCCCTGCTCCTTGCCCTTTAACCATTGCAGCTCCTGCTGATATTGAGACATGATGGACAACGCTGCAGCCCGGTTATCATCATTCATCTGATCGCGCACGGTCTTCAAGCCCGCTTTCAACACCTTGATTTGCACCTGGTTCTCCGAGAAGCCTTCTTCTTCCGCAGCTTCTGCCTGCGGATTGCGGGTAAGAACCGGAAGCATCGCGCTGGCCAAGACTAGCGTCAGCAGAATGACGCCCGCGGACAGGCAAATGATCAAATCACGCTGAGGAAAGGCGGCTCCGCCCGCTACGACTAGCGGAATTGAGAATGCGCCAGCCAGTGTTACTGCGCCTCGTACGCCTGACAGCGATGTGAGCAGCGCGTCCTGCAGCTTCCGTCCGGAGGCGAACAGGTACACCCATATGAATCGCAACAGAAGCAGAACCGCCGTTATAAGCAGAATGTACCCTATAACAATGCCATTTCGGTAGGCCTCATCTTCAATAATAACAGACACGACGCTCGGCACCTCTAGCCCCAGGAGGACGAACACCAAGCCGTTTAGAATAAACAAAATAACGGTCCATGTGCTTTCCGACACGATCCTTAGCTCGGCAGAAGCCGCCTGGAGGCGATCCCGCTCGATCGCATGGACGATGCCTGCCGCCACGACGGCCAAGATGCCCGATACACCGATCTCTTCCGATACCAAATAAATCAGGAACGGCGTCATGATCATAATGAGCATGTGTACGGTGACGTCCTCCATGCCCAGCCTTCGCAGATAGACGCGCAGCCATATGATCAGGAACGCCATCAAAGCGCCTGCCGCCAAGCCGCCGACCGCAATAAGAAAGAAGCTTACTGTCGCGCCAATTGCTGAGAACTCCCCTGTAACGGCAGCCGCTATCGCAAATTTGAAAGCAACCAGACCTGAAGCGTCATTCATCAGCGCTTCGCCCTCCAACAGTCGCATAATGGAGGACGGAAGCCGGATGCGTCCTGCCAGCGAGCCTACGGCAACCGCATCGGTAGGCGACAGAATGGCGGCCAGCGCAAACGCTGCGGCAAGCGGAATATCCGGTATAAGCCAGTGGATGAATGGCCCTGCGACAAGCACCGTTGCCAGGACGAGGCCAAGGGCCATCAGCAGAATCGGCGCCCGCAGCTGCCACAGCTCATTCCTCGGCGTCCGTCTACCGTCATTGAAGAGCAAAGGAGCGATAAACAACACAAAAAACAGCTCCGGATTCAGCTCCAGATGCTCCACGACGGGTGTTAGCGCGATCGCCATGCCAAGCGCAATCTGTATGAGCGGAATGGGAATAAAGGGAACAAATCGGTTCAGCACATTCGACAATCCGATAAAACCAAGCATGATGAATACAAGCAAAAACAGTTCCATACCCCTGCTCCTTTGCATAGCAATGCTGCCAAACCAAGCCTAGATGGTTATTATTTGATTCCTTGTCGCAATTATGCCTGTATAGGCTTCTGCATAAGCGAAGAGCCCCCGCTCCTCCAGAGGGAGGAATGAGGGCCCTTCTTATTTATGAAGACGTTCTAAGGCTGCAGCTGCCAGAGAGCTGGTACATTGCTTGGCTCCCAGCCTGTAAGCGAAGTATGCCCCTGGATGCATTTGTAGACTTTTCCGTTATAGGAAACCAGTGCATTCACCGCATACGACGTGTTCGGCGCCCATGGCGTCGCGCTTGGGCCCTGAGCCGTCGTAGCCGTAATGGAATTGCTGTTGCCGGACTCATTATTCGACGGGTCATAGGCTCTGACGGTGAACGTATACGATGTGTTCGGCGACAAGCCCGTCACGAGCTTTTCCGTATCCGTTCCCACCACTGTAGCGACCACCGTGTTGCCAGAGTAGATCCGGTAGCCGGCAATGCCGTTCGCATCTGTGGATGCATTCCACATGAGCGTTACCGAGTTGGAGCCCGGCGTACCCATGACATGCAGTCCTGTCGGGTTGGTCGGCGGCGTATTGTCGATCGGCTGCGCAACCGTCGTCACCGTAACGCTATTGCTCGCTGGTGAGCGGTTGCCTGATCCGTCGAAGGCCTTCACCGTGAAGTTATACGTCGTGCCGGCGAGCAGATTCGTCACATTCACGCTGGTCTGATTGCCCGGAACAGTAGCAATTGGCGACGGGTTAGAGCCGGAGTAGATCTCGTAACCGGCTACGCTGTTGTTATCCGTGGAAGCTCCCCACGAAAGTGCAGCAGTCGTAATGCCCACTGTACCCGCTGTCAGGTTCGTAGGCGTTGTTGGAGCGATGGTGTCCGATGGGCCGAATTGCGCATCGATGGCGATATACCATGCGTTTGGCGTATCGGCAATATCCCATACCGCAAGAATAATATGATAGCCTGTTCTCGCTGGAACGCTACAAGTATGCGACAGCGTCGCCGGAGGCTGCTGTCCATTGCCGTTAACCGTACAGAACGGCGTCAGATCCAGCTGCGCGCGAGTCAGAGGCGCATTTGGATTCCAATCCGGCTTTGTGATGAAGTAACGGTAGCTCGTCGTGGCATGACGCGCCGTGAACTTCCAAGTGAACGTATTCGTGCCGCTTGTCATATTGACTTTGTTCCAGCGAGTCGCCGATTGCTGGTCGAGGGCGGAGAAGGCCGCGAGCCCCGCACTGGCAATCTTGCCGTCAGCCGGCCCTGCATTCGGGAAGCCTTTTAGTCCTTCAAGGCTTTGCGGCTCATAGATAATCGGACCGCAATTCGTATTCAGACCGTTTTTACATTGAATGGCCCGGCTTGCCGGATTATCGACATAACCATGGGCAGATGCAGACTTGGCAAAAGCAAGCATACAGGCAAATAACAGCAAGAGACCACCGCTAACCATCAGAACGCGCTTTATCAGAGTCGAATTCATACGGACTTGAACCATCATCACATTACCTCCTTGGGTTTAGGTTGGTATGGGTGTCCACCTATCTCTTACACATCATGGAGTGCTTGTAGCGGGCTGCCTCCTCTCTATGTCGCGGCCAAACCTAGCGGGAAAACATAACGAAATAGACCAACCCCCTTTTACAACCGATTTATATAAACTCATAAAGAGCCTATATACGCATAGTAACCCCTGCACAATCGAGTTGAGACGGGTTCATCGCACGTACGCTTGGTCGCAAGCGCGGGTAGCAGTATGTAGCACGGGATGAACAATGCACTAACCGAGTTGAAATACACAGCTAATATGACAAGCATCACAAGCATATATTGTAAGCGCTGTCATTATGGTGAGGGATCAAATATTGCGAAGCTGGGCACGGCAAAAAACGGAGTCGGTTGAATGGCTTCCTTCTAAATAAAACTGTATAGCCAATGTCTTGATGAGGGCATATCGGAAGTAAGGACGGATGCTGAAGCGTTAATCGGTTCAAATGAAGTGGGACTGATGGATAGTCGCGGAAAATGTGGGGTCGAAACAAGCTGAATCTTACCGGATTGGGATAGGTTCCCGTTCGGAATTCTGCTGAGGTATTAGAATAATTCTATTATAATGCAAATTCTACTATTTGTGTACTATTATTTTTGAAAAAATTTGGATATGCCCGAAAAGCTGACAAACTACCCTACAGCCCGACCAAATCAATCAGGAGCGCAATCACCTTGCTCGACTTGAATTTATGATTCATGAAGATGCTGATCCAATCGGCGAAGCCGAGCAGCAGCAGACCTGTCACCAGCACGATTTCCTTTGTTGCGACGCGCTGTCTGATCATAATTGTCAGAGATCCGCCAAGTATGACCAGAAACATGAAGATAAACCACATCATGAAGCAGACCCCTCCCTCCCTTTGCCCCTGCCCTTCCGTATCCATGAGACTACAAGCAGCAGACACGGAATGAACACGCTGTAAAGCAACGTGTATTCAAAATCATATCTTTGGCTGAATTCGATATTTTCGACCACATTATCATAGCCGAGCGCAAGTCCAGATATAAGCAGGATTAAGGGGAGCGTCACCCAAAACCGGCTTGAAATACGGAACAGCTGACATAAGCCCAGCACCGAGCAATAATAAGCGATAGAGAGCTTGATGAAGATCGCGGCAAGCAAGATTAGCGCAACCGTCGATTCCAGATGCTCAAAGAATGTCCCGATATGTACTTCCTGCGCAATAACGAACAGCGGATAGGTATCATGGGAAGCGCGCGGCACACCGAGTACCCCAATTGTAAAAAGCGTCGTCACGCTAAGCATCGCCGTCGCTACCACAATCGCCAGAATAAAGCTTCGCTTCACTTTAGACTGCACGAATGGGAATAACATCAAAAACACCAGCGACTCCAGAAATGGGAAGCCGAATATGTAGCGCGTCTCCTTCACCGTCTCCCAAACGTTCATGCGAAAGCTGCCCTGGAACCGATTCCAGTCCCACTCAATCAGCGCCATGCAGAAGATTAGAATAAAGGTAATCGCCATAATGATGAACAGCAATTCGGACGATCTGGCGATCGTATCGATTCCCTTCATCACGGCATAAGCCGTAATAATCAAAAACATGACATGGAATACAGTAAGCGGCGTGATCGGCATCAAGGTTTGTTTCATAAAGTCCCCCACATTGCGGGTGATGAATACCGACAGCTGAATGAAATAAGAGATATACATGATAGCCAGCAAACTGCCGATCGGCTTGCCTGCAACCTGAGTACAAATCTGAATAATGGACATGCCCGGATGCTGGCGGGCAAGCCTCAGCCAGAGCAAGGCCGCCAGGATGCCTATGGCGCCGGCCCATATCGGAACCATCCAGGCATCCTGCTTGGCTACTGCAATCAGGCCGCCCGGCAAGAAGAAGAAGGAGGTCCCGGCCAGAAAGGAAAGCGTAAGGACGAAAAACTGCCATACCGTCATGCTATTGTTTTCCATTAGCCAGTCCTCCCTCATACGGATTAATAATCTCTCCGACATCGTTCACCGAGCTGGTGATGGTCAGATTAAGCTTGGTCTCCTTCCAGGCATCTGCTTTCCCCTGGATCGTCTTCCATGCCTTCCCTCGCTTGTTCTTGATTTTGTCTTCCAGGCCAAACAGATCCCAATCCTTCTTCAGCGCTTTCTCATACAGCTGCCCTGCTGTCTCGCTGACCTCGCGGTTGAACTGATCCGTTAGCTGGGACAGATTCTCCCATGAGAGCTTCTCGTTCTGCTCGTTATTATGAATCGCTAGATTAGCAGTGACCGATACGTTCCATACAGGCACTCCGCCCGTCAACGCCATGCTTTGTTTCACTTTGATTTTGTTGGCGGACAAATCAATGTCCATCTTGTTTAAGGTGATCGACTGAAAAAAGCTGTTGGTCTCGCCTTTTAATAAATTGTAGAAGCCGTTCTCCCGCAGCCCGATCTTCCCGATCATCCGATCCTGCTTGAATACGGCGGCGCCGCTTAAGACCAAATTGCTGCGATTCGCTTCAATGGACTCAAAGCGCTTGGTCGTCAAAAACGGCTTGTCATCACGTAAGCTGATAATCGGCAGCACGGTACAGGTGCTGGATTCCATGTTCTCCACCAGGTCCTTTACCCTCGACTTTAAGCTGATTCGCCCGGTGGATTTATTCGTGTTGTACACAAGCGATCTCAGCGTGCGGCCCGGCAGCTGTTCCAGCGGCGTATAGGTCATCATGACATCGGATAACTTCGAATCCGTGACAAACAGCAGCAGGCTGGAACGCCGGTTATACTGCCGTTCATAGAAATTAACGAACTGCCGCAGCCCTTTGCGGGCAAGCGACTCCGTAATGATATGGGTCTGATAGTGGTCTGTGAATAGCTTGCGTGGAACGCTTTCGGCAGACTTATGTCCCATCTCGCCTCTTGATTTGCCTTCGATCTTGTACGTGTAGACCGGAGATGTGCCGCCTCTCCCCGATTCTTGGGAGAACGCTAGCGGATTGACAATTTGATAATAAACGATGGTGCTGCCGGTATCCTTATTTTCCTCCGAGCCGACTAGACCGACGATCGCCAGTTCATTAATTTCAGTCCGGTCCCAGCATCCCGTCAGACAGCATATCGCAAGTCCTGCCAGCGCCAGCCTCCGGAGCGCCGCTCTCATGGCCCCCTCCTTCTTTCCTTCGTCTGATTCGTTTGCGGATAGCTCCTCATCCATGGACGGGGCACACGGACGAGCACATCTTTCCAATCAGACAAAACCGCAGGAGCCACAGGAGACAGATACGGGACATTAAAAGATTTAATCGAAGCCAAGTGAACGACGGTGAATAACACACCGCATAACACGCCGAACAATCCCATAGCGCCGGCCATCATCAGATAAAAAAACTGCAGCAGTCTCTGCGTAATGCCAAAGCTGTACGATGGAGCGACAAAGTTAGCAATCGCCGTTATCGCCACGACGATCACCATAGCCGTAGACACTAGTCCGGCCGTGACAGCCGCTTGTCCGAGCACCAGCGCGCCGACGATCGAGATCGCCTGCCCGGCGATGCGCGGCATCCGCAGCCCGGCCTCCCGAAGCACTTCGAAGGTGACCATCATAATGGTCGCCTCTACAAAAGCCGGGAAAGGAACGCCCTCCCGCTGTCCGGCAATGCTGATAAGCAGCGAGGTCGGCAGCAGCTCCTGATGATAGGACACGACAGCCACATAAAGGGCGGGAACAAATATCGAAAGCATAAACGACAGAATGCGCACCCAGCGCAGCAGCGTCGCAATATCTGCCCGCTGATAGTAGTCTTCAGGGGCAATAAAAAATTGAAACAGCGTAATCGGGCCTACAAGGGCGATCGGACTGCCGTCCACTAATACCGCAACCCCGCCCTCCAATAGATGGGCCGTCACGACATCCGGTCTTTCCGTGCTTAGCAGCGTGGAGAACGGTGAAAATGTACGGTCCTGAATCCATTCCTCCACATAGGCGCTATCCAGCACGCTGTCGCTTTTTATGGCATGCAGGCGTCTGCGGAATTCCTCTACAACCTCGTCCGATGCCAGGTTGTCCAGGAATAATAACGACACATGATTTTCCGTTTCTGTGCCGAGAACAACTTGTTCAATGTGCAGATGCACATTTTTGATCCGTTTGCGCAGCAGCGACAGATTGCTGCCCAGCTCTTCCGTAAAGCCAAGCTGGGGACCGCGCACCGTAGACTCCGTGAGCGGCTCGGACACATCCCGTTTGCTGCTCTGCGCGATCTGAACCAGCATCATTTCCGGAGCACCGGACAACACAATCAGACAGAAGCCTTTAAGCAGACTTTCCACGCATAGCTTGGGGTCTTTGGTACAGGCAATTGAACTGAACGGGAGACGGTTTCGGATCACACCCATTCTGTCTTCCGGCGAATGGTCCTCTTCCAATGAATCCGTATCCGTCAAGAAGGACAGCAATTCCTGTTCAATCTTGTTCTTATCGGTCAATGTATCCAGAAACACACAGTAGCAAGAAATATCCGGACTTACGACTAGCGAATGAATCGTGAGATCTGGCGGATTATGCAGCGTATCCCGAAGCCAATCGACAAATGCGGACGGGTCATGGCGGTCATAGCAAGGTTCCTGTACCTGGCGCGGTTCTTGATTGGACATACGCGAAGCTCCCATTCATCAACAGTAATCTTCTTCCAGTATGTCCAACCAGGTTGTGGATATGCACGAATGTGGAGCTCTTGCCCATACAGTAATGTACCTGTTCTTTTGTGCAAAGGACTGATTGTATCCGTCGAAATTGGGTAAATTAGGTTTGACTTATGCTGTGGAATCACATAATATATGAGTAAGTATTCATACATTGTTTTGAGAGAAGGTTGCCTTATGAATGAATATCGTATTAAAGGACTTTCATGCGCTGGCTGCGCCCAGCGGATTGAAGATGAGATTAAAGGGCTGGAGCATGGGCAAGACACTAAGCTAAGCTACAACTCCGGAAAGCTGACTCTTCACCCCGACGTGTCCATGACCGATGTGAATCGCATTCTGAAATCGGACGGCGCTTATATCGCCAAGCCGCATGACCACGATCATTCGGGGGAGCATGGCGGTCATGACGGCCATGACCATAGCCATTCGCATGGAGAAGGAAATTCCAGAATGCTCAAGCTGCTTATCGGCTCTGGCATCATCTATGCTGCCGCTTTGCTGCTGGAAGGCTTGCTGGATCAACAAGCCATCATTCTTCTCTTTTTGCTGGCCACGGTCATCAGCGGTTATACCACCTTCATTCGCGGCTTGAAGAATTTGTTCAAGCTTACCTTCAATATCGATACCTTAATGACCATCGCATTAATAGGCGCTGTCGCAATCGGCGAATGGAAGGAAGCCACATTAGTGGCCATACTGTTCGGCCTGAACGAATTGCTTGAAGGCTATGGCATGGAGAAAGCAAGAAGGTCCATGGAAACCTTGCTCCAAGTAGCGCCCAAGGAGGCCATCAAGCTGGAGCATGGACAAGAGCGGATCGTCCCCATCGCTTCGCTGCAGGTTGGTGATCTGGTTAAGATCAAGCCCGGTGAGAAGATCCCCTCCGACGGCATCGTATCGGATGGCAGAAGCTCCGTGAATGAAGCCGCGATTACAGGCGAATCCTTGCCGGTGGAGAAAGAGACAGGCGAGCTTGTCTATGGGGGCAGCATCAACAATGAAGGGCTGCTGATTGTTCGTATTGTGAAGGCCTATAAGGATTCCTCCCTGGCTAAAATATTACATCTTGTGCAGGAAGCGCAAGAGACCAAGACACCTACTGAGCTATTCATCAATAAATTCGCCAAGTATTATACGCCACTGATTATGCTCATCGCTGCGATTGTCATGGTCGTACCGCCCCTCTTCTTCCAGGGTGAATGGATGGGCTCGCTCTATCAAGGACTGTCCGTTCTCATTGTCGGCTGCCCTTGCGCGCTTATCCTTTCTTCGCCAATCGCCATCGTGTCTGGCATTACGCGTACCGCCCGCAATGGCATACTCGTGAAAGGCGGCGTCTTTCTGGAGCAACTTGGCAAGATTGACACGCTAGCCTTCGACAAGACGGGAACGTTGACCAAAGGCGAACCGCATGTCGCGCAAGTTGAGGTGTATGATGAGGAACGATTCTTCCCTATTGCCGGGGCTATCGAAAGCACCTCTTCCCACCCGTTAGCGAAAGCTATCATGAAGGAAGTCAAGAGCAAAGGAGCTGCCCTCCCAGAGACGGAAGAGATCAAAACCTTATCCGGCAGCGGCATACAGGCTCGTATCAACGGACAGCGCTATTGGCTGGGCAATGAAAAAAGCATTGGCCATCTGTCCATACCGGATTCTGTTCAAGCCCGGATTAACGGCATGAAGGAAGACGGACTGACACTCGTCCTGGTCGCTGACGATCAGCAGGTGCTTGGCTTGTTCGGCATCTCTGACGAGATCCGCGAAGAAAGCCGCAATGTCATTGCCTCGCTGCATCAGCTTGGCATTAAGCATACCGTCATGCTGACAGGCGATCATCCGAAGACAGCGGAGAAGGTAGCTGCAGCTGTCGGCGTCTCCGACTATTACGGCGGGCTGCTTCCCGAAGATAAAGTCAATCGGGTGAAGGAGCTGTCCGCACAAGGCACAGTCGCTATGATCGGTGACGGCATCAATGACGCCCCTGCGCTTGCATCCGCGCAGCTAGGCATTGCAATGGGCAAAGGCACAGACAGCGCGATTGAGACAGCAGACATCGTCTTGATGCAGGATCACTTGGGCAAGCTGCCGGAAGCAGTATCGATCGCCAAGCGTGTGAATCGGATCATCAAATTCAACATAATCGTCGCGCTAGGCTTAAAAGTCATTGCCTTGCTGTTAACGATTCCGGGATGGCTAACGCTGTGGATCGCCATTCTATCCGATATGGGCGCAACGATCTTCGTCACCTTGGTCAGCCTGACCGTCATGATTGACAGCAAAACGTTTCGCAAGAACTAGCGATTCCCTCGTCATCATCTCATAAAGCTACAACATAAAAGAACCTTCAACACCTGATGAGGTCTGTTGAAGGTTCTTTGGTATCGTTACGAACCGGTACCTAGTGATCGCGACTCACCATGTAGTGCAGAAGCTGCTTCAGAAAACCGCTCGGCCGCCCCATTTCGCTAAGCGCATCCGTAGCTCGGCAATAATGATCCCACATCTCTCTTCTGGCGGCATCCAGGCCAAGGATGGCGACGAAGGAGGAGATATTGTTGTCCGTATCCTTGCCGACAGGCTTGCCAAGGGTATGCGAATCTCCCTCTGTATCCAGCAAATCGTCCTTGATCTGGAAAGCAATACCTGCATGATACGCGAAAACCTTCAGCCTCTCCATCTCGGCATCATCTGCTTGGGCCAGAATGGCAGGCATTACCAAGCAAGCTTCGAAGGCGATACCCGTCTTGTAATAGGACACGGCCCGGAGCTGTTCCAGTGTCAGCGACATGCCTTTGAACTGCAGGTCCATCGCTTGGCCCATGCTCATCTCTCCCGCCTTCTGGGAGGAATATCTCATTAGTGACAATACCGCCTTTGGATCGAAACCTGTGAGAGAAGCCTGCTCCTGCGTTGCTTTCTGAATCAGATACAGTCCCGTCAGTTCCGCTGTTGCACTGTCATGCACCTGATGAAGGGTAGGCTTCCCTCTTCGAACAGACGCATTATCCTGAGATGGAAGATCGTCGAAGATCAAGGATGCCGTATGCATATATTCGAGTGAACGGATAAGCGGCGTAAGTGAAGATGGCAGCAGCCCATACACTTGTACACCCATCACCCAGGCCAATACAGGACGCAGTCGCTTGCCGTCTCCCTCAAGGCTGTAATTCGCAGCGTGAATAAGCGAAGTCTTCATTGGCGGAATATCCGTGTCGGCGGAGATTAGCAGCTGGTCGTTGATCTCCTCCCGCACCGATTCAACTGTTTCGTGAAATGCCTCCTTCTCCTCTCGATTACGCTTCAACACATCAATCAGCCGGTCCCGCAGCAGCTTATCGTAGAAGTCTACGTCTTCCGCTTTATGTACCATGTGCTGGATTAGACGGTTGAATTCCGGATTGCCGGATGCTAAGATGTCCATCATTGCGTTATATTTGTCAGTACCGATCCTCTCTTTGCAGCGCTTCAGCCCGTTAATCGCCCGGTCGAGCATGATATCCCTCGTCTTGCTGTGGCCATGGTAGACATGATGGATCAGATGAGCAATGACGGTCCAATACAATTCGAACGGATTAATCAAATCCGGTCGCTGGTCACGATAGGTGAGGTAATACGTATACGGCGTAACTGCACCGTCTCGCATGTCGTCGAATACATCGGCAAAATCATCCGCCAGTTGATTATAGATGCCGTAGTAGAAGGTATGCTGGTCGAAGCCTTCATCCTCGGAGGCGCTTAGAACGGTTCTGACGATTAAACGCGAAGAGGCAGATTTCAGAATAATGGGGTAATATAGCTCTTCATTCGTGTAAGCCGGGTTCGCCATTTCTTTGCGTCTATCCTTATCTTGAGATTGGAAAAACACATAGGATTGCTCATAGAACGTCTGTAATCGGTCCGGCTTTTGATAATATTTAATGTAATTAAATGCTTCGCGAAGCTCCGCATGAACGTATCGCACAAGTTCCCGATTCGACCCTGACCAATCGCAGTGCTCAGGGACCGTTCCTTCTAGAATCGAGCGGCGAATCATCTCGGAATATTGCTGCTTCTCATTCACATCAAGGAGCCCGCAATCCAGCAAATCATCGATAAACGGATAGGTCAGGCCATAGGAATAGCCGAGCCTTATCGCTTCATCAAGCCTTTTGGAACGTTCGGCGGGATCGGTCTCCTCATCCAGATCATCTGTAACATGCAGGACGACTCCGACGATGATCTTGATCAGCTTGCGCAAGGCATGATCCGCGTTCATCTCCTCCGGCAATCTTGAAGATACCGTCTTCAGCTTATCCATAACCCAAATCACAGCATCCTCGACGCCTTCCTTCTGAGCCCAGCGATACAAGACTGCCATGCTGAACTCGTCTGCTTGTCCTCCCTCGCCCTGCTTCGAGGAGCTGATTAACCTTTTCTTAACGTCATTAACTACTCTGCGTATTTTCTGTTGGGTCTTCGGAGAATCAAGCGCCTGGCCCAAATCTCTCATATAGATATAGGAGACGCTTCGATCCAAATAATCATCCAGCTTGCCCGTATACTTCAACCACTGAATATAACGGTTATCGTGACGGGAGTCCGGCTTGCGTGCGCTTCTTGCCATTAGCGACATCACCGTTTGGTGGATCGGGTTTCTTTTCCAATGTCGAATATCTTCTGTAAGTGCAGGTACATACAACTTGTCGGTCACCTGCCTGTGTAAGGCGGCAAAATAGTGGGCGGCTTTCTGCTCCGCCCGCCGATACCATGCATCGGCATCATCCATTAACGTCTCATTCATACAGTGGGTTCCCTCAACTTCTATTATGATAATTTGATTTACTTGTTCCATTCGGACAGATGAGGTCGCTCCATAGAGGGCCGGTCTTGGCTATTCTGCCCTGGCCGACCGCCGGATCATGCTCACCACTATATACGCGAAGGAATCACTTGGGTTACGAAGATATCAAGAGGGAATGAAAGGTATTTCCGCAAATCTTCAGAACAAAGTTAATGCCATTAATTGAATTAAGCTGGAGCCTTGAACGATAGAACTTCTCTTATATAGTTGTTCACCTGCACCTGCATATATGCCATACTCCTTTATCGTGATAAGGAATTATCGCTGTTCATAAATGAAATCTATAATCAACATACAATTGTATTCGAGAGATGTAAATATAGACATTAAGCCTTAATGGAATCACATCTCTTCTGCTTCATAACGCAGCAAATACAATTGTCATAACTTACAAACGGAGATAGAAGAACGTTGACCGCTCTTTAGTATACATAGCTTCATCTTTTATATATAATATAGATGATGTAGGTTCACGTGGATAAGGTCTAAGGACTCTATTTCAATCTCCCTACTCTTATTTATGTTGGGGCCTATTCTGATGCGGGAGGTGAAGGGGCAATGAAAGAGGAACTTGAATTATCCACACGAGAAATTATTATGAAAATGCTCAAAACCCAAAGCGAATTGAGTGCCAAAGATATTACAGAGCAGCTCGGCATTACCGGAATGGCCGTCCGCAGGCATCTCGCCGTACTGGAGAAGGAAGAGCTGATTGAATATACGACAGTCCGGCAGCCGATGGGGCGCCCGGTATCGGTCTATCGCTTGACGGAGAAAGCCGAGGATTTTTTCCCGAAGCGATATCACGCCGTTGCGCTTGATCTGCTGTCCGAGCTCAAGGAAGAAGCCGGAGAAGAGATGGTCAATCATCTGTTCGATCTGCGGCAAGTATCCTTGCAGAAGCGATATCTGCACAATCTGGACGGCAAGGACCTGGAGAGCAAGATTGCAGCCTTGACCCAGATTCAGAGCAATAACGGTTACATGGCCACCTGGGAGAAAACCTCGGATGATGTATATGAGTTAACAGAATATAATTGTCCAATCTATCAAGTAGCCAATAACTACAATCATGCCTGCACCTGCGAGCTTCGGCTGTTCGAATCGCTGCTAGGCGCCGAGGTGAAACGAACGGAATGCCTGGCCAAGCAAGGCAAGAAATGCGTCTACCGCATTCGGAAGAAGAACTCCTCCGATCCTGCGCAATAGATGATAACACCGGCTCTGCGCTTCTACTTTATATACAATAGTATTCACTATGTTGATTATATAGATTCGCAGCTCTACTCAGGGCAACCTGGTCTTACAACGAATGAAACGCAGCAATCCATCTGTCTGGATCAAACAAGCGTCAACTTATGAGGAGTGTACTGAACATGGAAACAAACCAGCCTTACCGCATCTTGTTGTACTACAAATATGTCACCATTACGGACTATGAAGCATTCGCCGCAGAGCATCTGGCTTATTGCAAGGAGCTTGGCGTCAAAGGAAGAATTCTTATCGCTGAAGAAGGTATTAACGGCACATTGTCCGGCACTGTAGAGCAGACGGATGCCTATGTCGCTTATATGCGCAGTCATCCCCTCTTCTCGGATATGGTCTTCAAGGTCGACGAAACCGACCAGCATGCCTTCAAGAAATTGTTCGTGCGTCCCAAGAAAGAGCTTGTTACGCTTCGCTATCCTACGCCGCTCGATCCCAATGTCACTAGCGGCAAGCGCTTGTCGCCTGAACAATTCCATGAGCAGCTCCAGCGTGACGATGTCGTTATTATCGACGGACGAAACGACTATGAATACGATCTTGGCCACTTCCGCGGAGCGATCCGTCCTACGGTAGAGTCCTTCCGCGAATTCCCGGAATGGATTCGCAATAACCTGCAAGATGCGAAGGACAAAACCATCCTGACCTACTGCACAGGCGGCATCCGCTGCGAGAAGCTTACAGGCGTCTTGATGAATGAAGGCTTCAGTGATGTTGCCCAGCTTGATGGCGGCATCGCCACTTACGGCAAGGACCCGGTCGTGCAAGGACGTCTCTTCGATGGCAAAATGTATGTATTCGATGAGCGCATCTCTGTCCGTATTAACCAGACGGAAGAAGATATCACTGTCGGCAAGTGCCATCATTGCGACAGTCCGACTGATCATTACATTAATTGCGCTGATGATCTGTGTCATCACCAGCATCTGGTCTGCGAAGATTGTCTGGAGAAGCATGAGGGCTACTGCTCCGACGACTGCAAGACGAATGACAGCCTCCGACAACAAGCTCTTTAATCGATAGAAACGGCGAGTTCCCGATCGGGAACTCGCCGTTTTCTTGTGCTATATAAAGGTCACTTAAACTTCATATGACTGCTATGACCGGGCGACAATCGCGCCTGTGGATCGATATATACCTTGGCATTGTTGACCGCCGTCGGCGCTTCGCCGAATCCCACCGCAATCAGCTTCAGCTTGCCGGGATACGTCGTAATGTCTCCTGCCGCGAAGATCCCCGGAATGCTGGTCTCCATTCTGGAATCCACTCGAATCGAGCCCTGCTGAACCTCGATCCCCCACTCTGCAATCGGTCCAAGCGAAGACACAAATCCGTAATTCACAATGAGCGAATCGCAGGGTAGCGTGATTGCCTCGCCTGACTTGCTGCTCACAACGGTCATCCCTTCCAACCGCTCATCACCGGATAATCCCTTAACTTCCATTGAAGTCATAACCTTCACGCTAGACCTCATGAGCTGCTCTACACTATGCTCGTGGGCTCTGAATTTATCTCTGCGATGAATGAGCGTAACGCTCTTCGCGATCGGCTCCAGCATAAGCGACCAGTCGACTGCGGAATCCCCTCCGCCACAGATCACTACATCCTGTCCGGCGAATGCTTGCAGGTCGCTTATAAAATAATACAACCCCTTGCCCGCATAGTCTCTTGCCTCGGCAAGCTCCAACGGTCTTGGCTCGAACGCGCCTACACCGCCCGCAATAATAACCGTACGGCCATAATGGACGCCTTTATCTGTCACAACTCTGAATCGCCGTTCTTCTTCTTTCACAACCTGCTGTACCTTCTCTTCCAGATGCACCTGCATTGGGAACATGCTGAGCTGCTGCTCCAAGCGCGACACCAACTCCCCGGCTGTAACCGCAGGGAATCCCGCCACATCATATATATTTTTCTCCGGATAGAGAGCAGCCAATTGCCCCCCGAGCTGCGGCATACTGTCAATGATTTTCATACTGGATTGGCGCATGCCGGCATAGAAGGCGGCGAACATCCCCGCCGGTCCTCCACCGATAATAAGCATATCTACTATTTCTTGTTCCTTTTCCATGATCATGACTTGCATTCCTCTCTAAAACAATGATGTTAGCACTTCTTGGCGGTTCCTTTATACATGGCAGTCCGGAAGCTTGCTCCACAGCCGCAGCTGGCTTTCACATTCGGATTGTCCATGGTGAACCCTCCGGTCATTCCTTGTCTTTGGTAATCGATTTTCAGACCTTCCAGAAACGGCATGCTTCTGGACTCTACAATCACTTGAAAGCCGTTCATGGACAAGAAGATGTCCTCCTCCGTCCGTTGATCATCGAAGCGCAGGTCGTAGGACAGGCCGCTGCAGCCTCCATCGACGACACCAACACGAAGATACATGTGCTCAAGATTCAAATTGTCCAGCATCTCCAGAATCTGCTCAGATGCATTTTCACTGATCTCTATCATCTATCTCAACCTCATTTCAGATGGAATCCACACTTTTTATATGTTTGGGTATAAAAACTTATAAGTAAATCATAATCGTAATTTCGGAAGGAGTCAATAAGTAAACTTTTTAAACGATAATGTTGACTAAGTTGGCGTTCGTGTCTAAGATTAATGGTGTCACTTCCCATACCCACAAAGGAGGATTCAAGCATGGCATTTGTCATTACTTCTCCCTGTATTCCGGAAAAAGCGGCTGAATGTGTAGACGTATGCCCGGTAGACTGCATTGTCGAAGGCGACGATCAATATTTCATTGATCCCGATCTCTGTATTTCATGCGGCGCATGCGAAGCGGCTTGCCCTGTAGGAGCCGTATTCGAGGAAGACGATGTCCCCTCCAGTGAGTCGCATTACATAGAGAAAGCTATTCAGTTTTTCCAAAACGCGTGATGTGATTAACGGGGCTCCAGCAGCAATAGGACTGGCCCGGGGATCTTCTAATTATCCCTGGATCAGTCCCACTCTTGCTCAGGACACGTCGGATCTTCCGCTTCATGCGCCCATCTTCAAGTCTCCCTCGCTTTCGATGGATACTTCAAAGGTAATGTCCGTCTTCAAATGCGGCAAATAATCGGAGCGCCAAGCCTGCAGCTGATCACGTGTCAACTTGTTGCGGTATAGCTGGCCAATTCCCAATATGTCCGCTTGCTCGGTCTTCATTTTCTTCAACACACCAGTGAGCCGTTGCTCCAGAATCGTCTGCAGCTGTTCTTTGACCTGCTCTTTTGTCGGGTTTCCTTTCATCTCCAGAAGCGTTACTTTCAGATGAATTTTGCTTTTCAACACCGGTATCCCGTCTTCCATAGAACTCTTATTGCGAATTCGGCTGCCTACAATTTGAACAGTCGCACTGTTCATCACCTCAATCTTGCCCTTTACATCCAGCCCATTGAAGATATTGGCCAGCAATGTCTCATTCGCGGATAGCCGCCCTACCATCTTCCCGTTTCGGATAATGCCGCTGCCCATCGTCTCGATGACTGTCCCGCTGCCGGATTTGATAATCGGAATCGCTTCGTCATGTGTATACGAGTGTATGCTTCGGAACAGCTCCCATATACGGGACTGCGCCACCTGCGGGCTCCATCCGGCATTGAATTGGAAGAAATCCTCCAATATGGTGCCGTTATTTTTGCTATACCGTTTGATCTTTGAGAAAAAATGTTCGATCCGCTCATCACAGATGACGGCCATCGTTCGCGGAGAAATGACGTTCGTTCGCATAAACGCAGACACGGCATCGTTAATCCCTTTCTCTGCATATCCCTGCTCAATCAAAATCACTTTCAGATGAAGCAGATCCATCTGCGTTTCCATATTGGCACCGATTCGATCCACGATCTCGTTGATCGTACTACCTGTTGCCTGCACAAACCGGAAATCTGTCCCCGTATTCGAGTTTTGGCTGGGCTCCGGAATTTGCAGCACAACGGTATACAGATCTTCGGACTTGGAGATGCCCATCACAACGGGAAGTGAACGGTGATTGATATCTTTGTTGTCCCAGCAGCCCGTTAATGTCCCAACACCTGCAACTAGCAGCAACAGCGCCGCAATGCGCCTGCGTGTATATGGACTCATCCGCTCTCCCTCGCTTTCTGGTTCTTCGCGTGCCGATAACCCATCACGAACAGTACAATTGGCAAAATGATAATCGCATAGATACGAGGAATCGCATTCCACCAAAGCAAGCGATCCAGCACGAGCCAATCCGGAATGAGCAGACAGATTATATAGATCATCACCGCAAGGAGGAGCAGCGGTACCCAATCCGGCGTACGGACTGTCAGTTGCAGCACACGTACGGTCATCCATATAATAAGCGCAAGCAGCAGCATAATAAACGAGATCAGACACACCATAAAAAACATCGATACACGATCGAACATCAGCCAGGTAATCTCGACCGTCTCCGCAGTCTCCAGAAAGGGTAAATTGAACAGCACTGCAGTCGATCTGCCATAGGTCAAAATCGGGATATAAACCGATACGAGCAGGACCGGAAGCATGCAGATGCATGCGATCAGAACTCTCGACGGTTTGAAGGCTACTGCCGGCTGGATGAATCCAAGAAACAGAAAGCCTCCGCTGAAGGCAAGCAAGCTCTTGTAGAATGCGGGATGGCTCATGAACGAAAACGACAAGGCCTCCTTGTCCAGCAGCGGAAACAGATAGTTCCAATCGGCATTCTGGAATGAGCTGAGCAAAACGAACAAGACAATGGGCGCTGCCAGCAAAACAACAAGTAATGCCGTGCGGAATATCGCTTCCAGCCCTAGATAGGCAATATACACCGCAATTCCGAGAAGCAGCGCCATAATCGCCCATATCGGCGTGCTGGTGAGGAAGAGTGACATGATGACTTCGGAATACGCACGAAGCGTAATGATCGACACGACGGTAAAATAGACGGCGACCGGAAGAAGCATCACAATCGCAACAACTCTGCCCTTTTCCTGCAAAATCGAGAGGATGCTTTTCTGCCCGCCGAAGTAGCCTATCCCCTTCAGATAGATTCCGACCATAATGAGGTAGAAAAAGAAGCTCATCGCAACAGGCAGCCAATGGCTGCTTTCGGCGCTTTCAATAATTTGGCTCGGGTAGAAGAAAAAGATGATCCCAAATTGGCTAAGTAAAAATACGGCTATGACCTGTCCTGTCTTAGCCATTGGAATCACCGCTCGGTTTCATCAAATGTACATAAGGAATGCCAAACGATGTAACGCTCGCCATATAAGCGCATATGAGAATAAGGCCCGCTACCAGCCCGTATAAGCCGAATCCGGCAGAGAGAAACAGGATCAAATATTTGAATGCACGAATGGTAAGCGAATTATGGTATCCGACTACCGTGGAGCTGGATATGGTTGTCGCCGCCAGTACAATAATGAGAATATTGCTGACCAGCTTGGCGCTGACGACAGCCTGCCCTAATATGATGCCGCCTACCATCGTCAGCGTAGGTCCGATGCTCTTCGGCAGCCGGATGCTGGCTTCAATAATGAGCTCTAATATGATGAGCAGCAGCAGCGTCTCGACCAGCGACGGATAAGGCACATCCATCCGGCTTCTCGCGATCGTCAAGGCAATTTCGATTCGCAGCAAGTCCGGGTTCACAGAAACTAGAGATACATACAGCCCAGGAATAATGACATTGGTAAGCACACCGATTATCCGGAGGAAACGGGTCAAATACATGAATAGGAGCGGGAAGTTCCGGTCATTCTCGACTGCGAACATATCCGTTAGCAGGCTCGGCACAACAAGCGCGAACGGGAAGCGGTCCAGCATAAGCACCACCTTCCCTTTTTGCAGCGCCATCTCCACCTCTTGCGGCAGCTCGGTCGAGTTGAATTTGGTGATGCTGGTCCATGGATTAAAGCCAAGCATGCTGCTCAGATTTTGCAGGTTTTGCACATTCATGCTGATATTCTCTTCCAGCTTCTGAATTACACCCTCCAGCAGGCCAGGGATGACGCATCTCTCCCGGTAGATTAAGACGATCTGCTTCTGCTTGTCCGCTCCTGTCCAATATGATTGAGTTCTCAAATCTTCGGCAGCTGCATGCTTGCGGATAAGCCCAATATTCGTATCCATGTCTTCAACAAAGGCGCTGATCGAGCCTCGCACAACGCTTTCGGTAATGGGCGCTTCGATGTTTCTGGACAAGAGACGGGCTGTTGGCGTGAAGCTGATAATCCGCTCTCTGCCCTCGAACCAGATCAGCAATTGCCCGCGCATTAAGAGAGAAACCAGCCGGTCCGCATCCGGTTCGTCAAGAAATTGCCCTAATCCCTGAATGAGGGGCGGCGAATCTCTCCCATCGGTATCCGCGATTCGCGCGGATTGAGCTTGAAGATGGCGCAGTGTCTCAGCAAAATCGAAAAAGGTTTGATAGCCGAGCAATACGACTGATTCACCTGCCATCGTGGTGGGAAACCGCATGAAGTCCGAATCTTGGCCTATGCGCAGGATGACCTGATCGATTAATTTCAAGGCAGATTCTCCTCATCATTTTTCATACTATATTTTCCCGTTTTCTGGATAATATGCGTGCAGAGCTTCAACCTTTTTCCTAGAAAGACCAATCCTTAGCTAATTGCACAAACTCCCCAAGAACTATTCTTCCGATCGCTGTTGTACCCTGATTCCTTTGCTACGGCTCTGAAGGAATTTAATCTGCAACAAAAAACCGTTCCTTCGTTTAAATGGAGGTTCGACCCACCCATTACAAAAGGAACGGTTTCTTCACTTTATTCAATCACTTGTTCTGGAACCAACTATATGACATCATCTTGACGTACAGGCATATGGACCGTTATCGTCGTGCCTTTGTCCGCTTTGCTCGCTGCAGCGATTCTGCCATGGTGAAGCGTCACAATCTTTTTGGCGATCGCAAGTCCAAGCCCGCTTCCGCTGATACTGCGATTACGCGATTGATCCGATTTGTAGAAGCGTTCGAATACTTTATCGAGCTGCTCCGGCGCAATGCCAATTCCGGAATCGGCAATCGTGAATATGATTTCATCATCGGAGTACGACAAGCTTATTACGATATGACCGCCTTCAGGTGTAAATTTAATGCTATTGCCGAGCACATTCATCCAAACCTGATTGAGCTGATCCCGATCTGCCATGATGGGGAATGTACCCTCCCAATCCAGGTCGATCAATAGCTTTTTGGCTGACCATTGGGGCTCGCAGGTCACAACAACCTCGCGTATTTGTTCATCCAAATGATAGCGGGTCGCTTCGAACGGGTGATGCTCGGAATCCAGCGATGCCAGCTTCAACAGATTGTCGCTAAGCTTGGACAGCCGCCCGCTCTCAGCAATAATAATATCAAGATAATGGTTGCGATCCCCCTCAGCTACAAGACTGCCATGCTTCAAAGCCGTGGCAAAGCCGCTGATGGAAGTTAACGGTGTCTGAATCTCATGCGACACATTCGAGACAAAGTCCTGCCTCATTTGCTCCAATTGCTTAAGCTCCTTCGCCATCACATTAAAATGATAAGTCAATGCCCCCATCTCATCCCCGCCTGCCGCTTTGACTGTAACATCAAAATCGCCCTTTGCCAGCCGCTTGGTCGCATGTGTCAACGCTTGCAGTTGCTTCACCAAATACCGGGCAGCCAGCACCATACAGACACTTCCAATGAATAAGCCAACTAGCAAGATGAGCAGCATCATCCGATTCATGACATCTTCATTCTGTGAGGAAAATTGCATGAACATAACATGCGGCTTGCCCTCTATCAAGAAAGGAAGTCCAATATAGGTCGGCTCCCCATTGCCTGGCGAGCGGTACACATTCCCTTGCAGCACATCGTTTATCGCTTCCGGCTCTACCCCGACATGTTCGGTATCGGCAATGCTATAGTACTTCACAGCGCCCGACTGACTATGAAGTTGAATAGGATGAGCTGACAGGTTCACCATGCGCTGGATGAATGAATCCAGATCACCCGGCTTCGTTTGTTCATAGAGAAGCATCAATTCCTCTCCAACCGCAATCATATCATTTTGTCCCGTCGAATGAATTTCTTGCTTGAAGAAGTAATAGCCGATTAGGAAGGAAGACAGCAAGCTGAACAAAATAATGGCAAGAAACGTAGCCATAATGCGCACATACAGCGTTTTGATCATGAGAGAACTAACCGGTATCCGAGGCTGCGGGCGGTCTCAATCTGAAAGGACTGTTTTTCATCGGAAAACTTCTCTCTCAGCCTCTTAATATGCACGTCTACGGTTCGATCATCGCCTTCATAGTCTTTCCCCCAGATCTGAGCGATCAGCTGCTCGCGGGTGAAGATTTGTCCCGGATGATTAGCCAGCTTGAACAATAGTTCAAATTCCTTCAACGGAAGACTGATTCTCTCCTCTCCCCGCATCACTTGATAGCTTCGGCGATCGAGCAGCAAGTCCCCTAGCTGAACGCTCTGTGAGGATTCGATTCTGTACCGTTTCAACAAGGCTTTCACTCTCATTACAAGCTCCAGCGGATCAAACGGCTTCGTCACATAATCATCCGTCCCGAGCTGGAAGCCCTTCACCTTCTGACCGGACTCTCCCTTAGCTGTAACCATCAACAGCGGAATATTCGCATTATAGCTGCGAATCTCCTTGCATAAATCCCATCCATTAATATGCGGCATCATAATATCTAGAATGACCATGTCCAGATGAGTATTCTCTACGATCTCCAGCGCTTCCGCGCCGTCTCTTGCTTCTACAATCTCGTACCCTTCCGCTTTCAAAAATAAGGCGAGCAATTCGCGAATATGCGCATCGTCATCCGCAATCAGAATGTTGGTCATCTGCCTTCAAGCCTCCAATATAGCTTCTGGCTCCCCTCAAGCGAAAGGAAACCTTTGTGTTAACCAAACTGCCAGCCGAGTAGGTTCCAATGATAGAAAAACAAGCTGAGCAGAATAGCCGCTAGTGCCGCAAGCGTGTAATGGACTCGCTTTAGTAACGTCCAATATTTCTTTTTCCATGCCCATACCGCAGCCAGTACCATTGCTACTGCCAGCACGACAAGCAAGATCGGCATGAACAAGTACACCTGCAAGGCTGTCGTGATTCGGCTGAGCCGATCCACCAATTCCATATTCAATACGATAACAAAAGTTGCCGCACAAGTCATTAGCGCCCAAGCTGAGGTGAATGCCGCTAGCCGCTCTGTCCATCTCTCTGGCTTCGGCATCGCTTGATTGGCGCGAATCCGGTAGATGAATCCCAGCAGGATCGTGACGAACACAAGGAAAGACAAGACTAACAAGGGCAGCCAGAACATCGTGCGATTAATAAGCGGTGTACGTTCAAGCGGTTCGGATGACAGAAAATCCATGAGGAAATGAGTAACGTTTCCTGAATCATCCGTACGGAACCCGATTTGATTCGTCCCCCCAACCGCCTGGAATAAATTCGGTCCTATAGGAGCAAAGAGCTGTTGCTCCGCTCCGCTGCCAATTACTAAGCGGTTATCGGCAACACCAATACTAATCTGTGCCAAAAAACTGTAAAACTTATCGATATCGGAGTGATTTCGGCGCAAAAACTGATACGAGCCCGCGTACTTCTCCAAGTCCTGTTCAAGCTCCACAGCCACTGGCGGCAGCTCGCTCTCCTGGATCGGGAAGTAACGATTGAAGAAAGCTTTCGATAATGCGCTAGCAGCCGCTCCTCCCTCTCCGCCGCTATAGGACACAAAGATGCCGATCCCTTTATCGGGTACAAGGTACAGCTCCGTGTTGAACAACGGGTCAGCGCCACCATGTGAGATAATGCGTTGACCGTTCAATCTCAGCTCGTAAAAGCCAAGGTTCATGCCGGGCAGCCGTTCATCGAACTGAAAGGCAGGCGAATGCATGAGGCTGGTCGTTTCCGGTTCAAGAAGCTTCGCATCCTCATATCGTCCTCTCTGGAGATGGGCAATCATGAATCGCGACATATCCATCGCCGAGACCGAGCCTGAACCCGCAGGACGGAAGCCTCCTTCGAAGGTAAGCGGCTTAGTCACATACCGGCCATTCTCGCGCGCATATCCGAGGGCTGCATAAGGCGCCAATTCGGCAGGGACTGGCTCTTGAACCGTTGCATATTTCATACCTAGCCGATCGAAAATATTTTTCTGTATATAATCGTTGTAGGCAAGCCCGCTAACATCTTCCACGATTAAACCTGCGAGCGCCGTGCCGTAATTGGAATAGGCAATCATCTCTCCTGGCGGCATGACGCGTGCTGGCCTATGCTTGACCAGCGTCTCCGTTATGGATACCGGCAGCTTCTCAGGGTCAGTCGTAATTTGATAACCGACGCCTCCATCTTCAAACCCTGCAGTATGGGTCATCAGATGCCGCATCGTAATCGGCTCTTTATAGGTTGCCGGTATCTTCACCTCTTTTAAGTAAGTATTGACGTCCGTATCAAGATCGATCTTTCCCTGTTCGACTAATTGCATGACGGCTGTCCAGGTGAATAGCTTCGTCGTAGACGCGATCCGAAACAAACTCTTCTCGGGATCGACCGGCTTGCCTTCATCCATATTGGAATAGCCATACCCTTTCGCAAACAAGCTTCTTCCATCCTTAACGATTGAGATTACCGCGCCTGGAATATTCATGTCGGCCATCTGAATCTCCATGATGCCATCGATGAAGGCTTCCAGCTCAGCTGTGTCATTCAGATCAGGCAAGCTGTCAATAGACTCCACGACTGGCTGTATCGAGGTTGATGCCTCAGCTGACGCAGTCGTATATAGGCCTCCTATATTTGCTCCTGCCAAAACGAACAACAACACGAATACAATCCCTTTTATTGATAACTTACTCTTGAATGCAGACATGATTAACCCTCCAGCTTTCTATAAATGGTGATACGGAGCTCCGACTCTCTGAAGGGAGCTTATCACAGAAATATGAATGGAGAGTGAACAGACAAGAATGGCTTGCTCCTTAGGCAGCTGTTCTCAGCCTGATCCGAAGAACAACAAAAAGAACATATCCCTGTTCGTCAAATGACTTCGGGGACATGTCCTTATGGGCTTGCTGATATGAATCCCGTTCAACCAGTCTACGATGCGGAATAGCTATTCCGCATACTGCTTCAGCAGCTTCTCTGTCGTGACCGTTTCCTCCAGGTCTTCTTTTGTGATGATGCCTTTCTCTTCCCAACACGCGATGCATTTCTCTTCCGTATCGCACTTATGCGCTTCGGGGCAAGTGTAGCAGTATTTGATCATATTCTCCGTCACAACGTTAAGCTTAATGTTCGTTGCCATATCGCATGACCTCCCGCTAGTATGACGCTCTTAATGAAGACACACACTTTAGTCGAACTTGCTGAAAAATCTTTCGATTTCCACTTTGGCATTATCCACCGAGTCGGAGCCGTGAATGACGTTGGCTGCAACATCGAGACCGAAGTCGCCGCGGATCGTGCCTGGAGGAGCTTCCGCCGGGTTCGTCGGACCGATTAGGGAGCGAGAGTTTTGAACGGCGCCCACTCCTTCAATAATCATCGCGAATACAGGTCCGGAAGTAATATACTCCACCAGTTCTTCAAAAAACGGCTTATGCCGCAGATGACCGTAATGCGCCTCTGCTACTGCTCTATCGACAGACTTCAGCTCGGCTCTTATGAGCTTCAGTCCTTTTTTCTCAAATCGATTGACGATTTCACCGATTAGTCCTCGTTCTACGCCGTCTGGTTTGATCATCACAAATGCTTTTTCGCTCATCGTCGTATCCTCCTTGGTGCCCTACATGCGGCAAACTTGCTTCGGGCAGTTCTCGCAATGGCATACTTCCCGCAAATAGGCGATATCCTTAATGACCATATGGCCGCTTTGATTGTAAATTACGCCATCTCTCTTCAGCTCGCTGAGCATCCGGTTGACACTCTCACGCGTCGCGCCGATCATATCGGCCAGCTCCGTATTGTTGATTTTCAGATCGATAAAGATGCCATCTTCGATCTCCTTGCCATACGAATTGCTAAGTCTTATAAGCAACGAGCATAACGCTCCGGTTTTGCCGAACATAATGAGATCGCGGAATTTCGTCTGGGTCAGCCTGTGCATAAGACCCATCCACTTCATAAACTCAATGGCCAAATCGCTGTTCTGCCACAGCAGCACCTCAAGGTCCTTTCGCTGAATGACGCCAACCTTGACATCCTCCGTAACCTCTGCGCTGAAGTTATGCACCGAATCTAGAAACGGGTCCATCTGTCCAATCAAATCGCCCTCTTGATGAAGATATAGAGTTAATGTCCGGCCATTGTCTGCCGACTTCGTGGTGCGGACACGTCCCTCCATAATGTAATAGAGATGATTGGCCGCGTCGCCCTCCCAGAATAAGCAGCTGCCCTTCTCGAAGTGCCTGACATACATGATGCCTTGCAGCTTCTCGAAGCTCTCTTGCGACAGCAGGGGCGCAAGTCCTTCCGGTTGCCTCACCTTCATACCCATTTCGTTCCTCTCCCTCCGAGCGGTTCTTATATTCTTATCATACCTTCAGAGGGGTCAGGGGTACATCGGGGGTTTCACTGATCTTTCGGGGGAATTACCCCCTATATCTTGGAAGGGATACCGCTGTTATGATCAGGTAAAGGAAGAAGCGGCATCCGTAATTTCCCTGGTTGCCTTATGCGAGCAAAGAGCTTCGCTCCCTGGCGTCCTCGATGATCCCTTTGGCGCGGGTGACCTCCCACTCCGTCGGAGTCTGTACATCATCCAGCGTATATTCACGGCCAAGCTGCTGCCACTTGTATACGCCCATCCGGTGATAAGGCAGCAGCTCCAGCTTCTCGACCGTTGACAGCTTGCCGACAAATTCGCCTAGCGCCTGCAAATCTGCTGCATGATCCGTCACGCCGGGGATCAGCACATGCCTGATCCACATCGGCTGCCTCCGAACCGACAGCCACTGCGCAAAAGCAATGATCCGGTCATTGGGTTGCGTTGTCAGCCACTCGTGTTTCGTTCTGTTCATCTGCTTCAGATCGAGCAAGACCAGATCTGTATAACGCATCAGCTCTGCCGCATGGCTCGGCTCGCAAAAGCCGGAGCTGTCTAGCGCGGTGTGCAGACCGTACTTCTCCTTGCATGCCTTGAACAACTGCGTGACGAAGGGGGCCTGCAGCGTAGGCTCCCCTCCTGTCACCGTAATGCCCCCGCCTGATGCCCGGTAATAAGGCAAGTAAGGCTCAAGCTCCTCCAAGATGTCGTCTACCGTTACTTGCCGTCCGATGGAAGTATCCCAGGTGTCGGGATTATGACAGAACCGGCACTGCAACGCGCAGCCCTGCATGAACAAGACAAAGCGAATGCCTGGTCCGTCCACGGTACCGAACGTTTCGATGGAATGAATCCGGCCTTTCATGCGGGTCACGCTCCTCTCATGATGACGTTCACACCTCTTTATACCTCGCCGTGGAATGTACGGTTGATGACATCCAGCTGCTGTTCTCTGGTCAGCCTGATGAAGTTGACGGCATACCCCGATACACGGATGGTCAGCTGCGGATATTGCTCCGGATGCTCCATGGCATCCAGCAATTGCTCACGGTTGAAGACGTTCACGTTCAGATGATGACCGCCGCTTAAGGCGTAGCCATCGAGCAAGGCTGCCAGATTGGAGACGCGCTCTTCATCGGCCTTGCCCAGCGCCTTCGGAATAATCGAGAATGTGTTGGATATTCCGTCCAGGCTGTGCGCATACGGAATCTTCGCGACAGATGCGAGGGATGCGAGAGCTCCTTTACGATCACGGCCATGCATCGGATTCGCCCCCGGTGCAAACGGCTCGCCGGCTTTGCGGCCGTCAGGCGTGCTGCCAGTCTTCTTCCCATATACCACGTTCGAAGTGATCGTAAGCACCGACATCGTCGGAATCGCACCGCGATAAGTCTTATGCTTGCGTAGTCTGTTCATGAAGCCTTCTGCAAGTCCGACTGCAATATCGTCTACGCGGTCGTCGTTGTTGCCGTATTGCGGGAAGTCGCCTTCAATCTCGAAGTCTACCGCAATGCCCTGCTCGTTGCGAATCGGACGCACCTTCGCGTATTTAATGGCGCTTAAGCTATCCGCCACAACCGATAGACCGGCAATGCCGCAAGCCATCGTACGTACGATATCCCGATCATGCAGCGCCATCTCGATCCGCTCGTAGCAGTACTTGTCATGCATATAGTGTATGACGTTCAGCGTGTTCATGTACAGCCTTGCCAGCCAGTCCTGCACAATATCGAACTTCGCTTTCACCTCTTCATAATCCAGTACATCCGACGTAATCGGCGCAATAGCAGGTCCGATCTGCCCGCCCAGCTTCTCGTCTACTCCGCCGTTTACGGCGTAGAGCAGAGCTTTCGCCAGATTGGCGCGTGCGCCGAAGAACTGCATCTGCTTCCCGATCCGCATAGCCGATACACAGCAAGCAATGCCATAGTCATCTCCAAAGTGCGGACGCATCAGATCATCGTTCTCGTATTGGATGGAGCTAGTCTCTGCCGACACGCGGGCGCAATAGCGCTTGAACGCTTTCGGCAGCTGCGTCGACCAAAGTACCGTCAAGTTCGGCTCCGGGGCAGGTCCGAGATTATAGAGCGTATGCAGGAAGCGGTATGAGTTTCGCGTGACGCGCGTCTTGCCGTTTAGTCCCATGCCACCCAGCGCTTCGGTAACCCAGGTCGGATCGCCGCTGAATAGTTCATTGTAATCCGGTGTACGCAGGAACTTCACGATCCGCAGCTTCATGACGAAGTGGTCGACCAGCTCTTGGGCTTCGCTTTCTGTCAACGCGCCTTCTCTCAGATCGCGGTCGATATAGATATCGAGGAAGCTGGACACCCGGCCGAGGCTCATCGCCGCGCCGTTCTGCTCCTTGATCGCAGCCAGATAAGCGAAATACAACCATTGCACCGCTTCCTTCGCGTTCTCTGCCGGTACGGAAATATCAAAGCCGTATGTGGCAGCCATCTTCTTCAGCTCCGCCAAGCTGCGGATTTGCTCGGAAAGCTCTTCCCGAAGCAGAATAACTTCTTCCGTCATGGCGTCCACTTCCAGCTGGAGCAGCTCCTCCTTCTTCGAGGCAATCAGCCGGTCCACGCCGTACAGGGCGACCCGGCGATAATCGCCGATAATCCGTCCGCGCCCATATGCGTCAGGCAAGCCTGTAATGATGCCCGCTCTTCGCGCGGCGCGCATCTCTGTTGTATATGCGTCGAATACGCCTTGGTTATGCGTTTTGCGAATGGTCGTGAACAGATCCTCCAGCTCGGGCGCCAGCTTGTAGCCGTACGCGTCACAAGCATCTGCCGCCATTCGGATGCCGCCGAACGGCTGTACCGCTCGCTTCAAAGGAGCATCCGTCTGCAAGCCGACAATCTTCTCCTTGGACTGATCAATATAGCCCGGCGCATGCGACGTAATAGACGATACCGTATTGACGTCGATATCATGGACGCCGCCTCGCTCGCGCTCTTCCTTGAGCAGCTGGCTCACCTGTCTCCATAACAATTCCGTGTTCTCCGTCGGACCTGCAAGGAAGCTCTCGTCACCTTCATAGGACGTAAGGTTGCGTTCGATGAAGGACGGAACGTCAACTCCCTTCTGCCAGCTTCCTGCCACGAATCCGCGCCAGGCTTCAGGTGTGCCGGACCGGTCCGTGATTTGCTTCTCTGTCATTGCCATATGAAACACCTCCGTTATAAGGTAATCTTACGATGTTCTCACATGCTTCTCTATGACATTGCTCACAGCAGGCTAACACGATTTCATCGTGCTGCGTACGATTCGTTCATAATCTTCCTCCGTCTGAATGGATTGAACGAATCCGCTCTGAATGCCGTTCTCTTGGAAGAACCATTCACTGCCCCTCTGCCACTTGATTTGATTGAGTAATGCGGACTTGCTGGAATAACCGCCCTTCAGCAGCTTCTCAATCGGCTCGGCGCTGGACCGGTCATAGACGCCATGCAGCGGATAGGCTTTGCCCTTCACCCATGGAATAACAGCGTCCAGCCCTTCCTGCAATTGCGTCAAGAGCAGCTTGGCGGCGTCAGCGGATGGAAAAGGCATATGACAGCCGAGCAGCCACACATGACGGTGTCTTGCAAGCGCAAGACCGGCATGCATGCCGCTCAGCAGCCCGTGACCGATGAAGTAATCGGTTATGATGCGGATATCCCGGTCAACAATGCGAAGAAGCGGCTGCGGATCGTTGGTCACAATCGTGATCTCGCTGCAGCAGGTTTGCATCTCGCGGATTTGCCGATGAAGCATAATTTCTCCGTCCACCTCCAGGAAAGCCCGGTTGCGACCGTTCATGCGGGGGTGATTGCCGCCCGCCAAAATTACGCCGGACATCATCATAATTGCTCCTCCCATCTGAAGTTAATGAAAAAGGAGCTGCCGATCCTAAAGCGATCGGCAGCTCTCCCTGTTCTCTTAGAAGTTGCCGTAGAATGCGTTGCGGTACACGTCCGCAAGTTCCTTCACCAGCGGCATTCTCGGGTTCGCGGTTGTACACTGGTCCTCGAACGCCCGGTCTGCCAAATAATCGACCTTCGCCTCGAAGTCGGCCGGGTCTACGCCAAGCTCCTGGAATTTCTCCGGAATGCCAAGCGCTTGATTCAGCTTGCGAATCGCTTCGATCAGGCTGTTCACGCCTTCCGCTGTCGTGCGGGCAGGCAAGCCCAGCATGCGGGCGATCTCTGCATAACGCTCGTCAGCGACGAAGTGGCTATATTTCGGGAACGAAGCGAACTTCGTCGGCTTCTGCGCATTGTAGCGGATGACATGCGGCATCAGGATCGCATTCGTCCGTCCATGTGCCGTATGGTATTCCCCGCCCCACTTATGCGCAAGGCTGTGGTTTATGCCCAGGAAGGCATTCGCGAAGGCCATGCCGGCAATCGTCGAAGCATTATGCATCTTCTCGCGGGCCAGCGGATCGGCCGTATGATACGATTTCTCCAGGTTCTGGAATACAAGCTTGATGGCATGAAGCGCAAGCCCGTCTGTATAATCGCTCGCCATCACCGATACGTACGATTCAATCGCATGGGTCAGGACGTCCATGCCGGTATCCGCAACAGCGGTCTTCGGCAGGCTATAGACAAATTCAGGATCGATGATGGCGACGTCCGGCGTCAGCTCGTAGTCAGCCAGCGGGTACTTGGTATGACCTTCCTGCTTGTCGGTAATGACTGCGAACGACGTCACCTCCGAGCCAGTGCCCGATGTGGTCGGGATCGCTACAAATTGGGCTTTCTCCCCAAGTCTCGGATACTTATAGACGCGTTTGCGGATATCCAGGAATTTTTGCTTGAGCGAGTGGAAGTCGGTCTCCGGGTATTCATAGAAGAGCCACATTGCTTTCGCCGCATCCATCGGCGAACCGCCGCCAAGCGCGATAATGCAGTCCGGCTTGAAGCCGTCCATCAGCCGCGTCCCGCGCTCAACCGTCTCAACCGACGGATCGGGCTCGACATCCGCGAACACTTCGATTGATACCGGGGTTGCCCGCTTTCTCAAGTAATACTCCAGCTTCTCGACATAACCCAGCTTCACCATCATCTCATCGGTGACGACGAGCACGCGCGAGATGCCCGGCATCTTCTCCAGATATTGAGTAGCGCCCTTCTCGAAATAGATTTTCGGCGGAATCTTGAACCATTGCATATTGACTGTACGATAGGCCACGCGCTTAATATTGAGCAGGTTCACGGCCGTTACGTTCGATGTGGTGGAGTTATGTCCGTACGAGCCGCAGCCAAGTGTCAGCGACGGCAGATTCGTATTGTACAGATCGCCGATCGCGCCATGCGTCGAAGGCGAGTTCACAATGACCCGGCCCGTCTTCAGGCGGTCTGCAAAGGCTTGAATCACCTCGTCACTCTGCGAATGAATGACCGAGGAATGGCCCAGGCCGCCGAAAGCGACCACTTCCGCCGCCCGCTCAATGCCTTGCGCCGCCGTCTTCACTTTGTAGCAGGCTAGCACCGGACTTAGCTTCTCGGCAGACAGCGGGAACGCCGTTCCTACGCCTCCAAGCTCGGCAACCAATATCTTCGTCCCTTGCGGCACTTCGATACCCGCCATCTCGGCAATCTTTACTGCCGGCTGGCCCACGATGACGCCGTTGACGGCACACTTCTCACTGTTAATGACGAGCTTCGAGACCGCTTCCGTCTCGGCCTTGTTCAGGAAGTAACAGCCATTGTCCTTCATCAGCTTGCGGACTTGATCGTAGACAGGCTCTTCAATGATGACAGCTTGCTCGGATGCGCAGATCATACCGTTGTCGAACGTCTTGGACAGAATCAGGTCGGTAACAGCTTGCCTCAGGTCCGCCGATTGTTCAATAAAGCACGGTACGTTGCCCGGTCCTACGCCAAGCGCCGGCTTGCCTGTACTGTACGCGGACTTCACCATCGCCGATCCCCCGGTTGCTAGCACAAGGGCAACATCAGGGTGATTCATCAGCTGCTGTGTCGCTTCCACAGAAGGAGTCGCGATCCACTGGATACAGTGAGCAGGCGCACCGCTTGCCACGGCTGCTTTCAATAGCGTCTGGGCTGCGGCTGCACTGCTATTCTGTGCGGACGGGTGGAAAGCAAAGATGATCGGATTGCGCGTCTTCGTAGCAATCAGTGCCTTGAACATCGTCGTCGATGTCGGATTCGTCACCGGGGTTACGCCAGCGATAATGCCTACTGGCTCCGCAACCATCCGGTAATTCTCATAAGCGTTCTCTTCGATGACACCAACGGTCTTGGCGGACTTGATGTTATGGTAGATGTATTCCGTCGCAAAGATGTTTTTGGTCATTTTGTCTTCATAGACGCCGCGGCCCGTCTCCTCCACCGCCATCTTGGCCAGCGGCATGTGCTGATCGAGACCAGCCAGCGCCATCGCTTGAACGATACGGTCAATTTGCTCCTGTGTCATGGACAGATAGGCTTCCTGTGCAGCTCTTGCGCGTTCGACCAGTTGGCCCACTTCCTCAAGAACTGAACTCTGAACATCTAATTGGCTTGCTTTTACCGCCATAGGTTCCTCCTCCTTGGAGATCTCCGTTTAGTTTCTCTATCTCCTTGTTGACCTCATCTTAACGGAATGCCGCATAGAAGACGGTGACATAAATCACAATTAAATGGAAATTTTAATATTTTTTATGAGAATAAATAGTCCAGGTCCGTCAATATTTCCTCTGCCAGCGGGAAGATTAGCTCTTCCTCCATTTCGAAGTGTCCGGTCAGGATCAAGCAGCCTTGCGTCAACTGGTCACAGCCGTCCTTCAACATCTTCATCAGCGTCAAGTCCGGACGGCCCTTATCCAACATCAGCATACCGATCAACGTGCGGCTCGTTTGCAGGAATGAATCAAAAAATTGCAGCGCCAGCTCATGATCCTTCTCCAGCACCCACAAGGACGGCAAGATGGTTGGTTCGTCCTTCTGCTTGTAGTAACGGGAGAATACAGGGAATAGCTCCTCGTCTTCCCACTTTGCATGGCGCTCCAATACTTGCAGCAGCTCTTCCGCTTGCGCCCGAAGCTCCTTCAACATCTGCAGCGTGCCGTAATCGCCGTTGCTGGCTGCCGTCCTTGCGCTGAGCTCGCCCAGCGATACACAGCTTGCCTTTAATTGCTCATGCTCCGTCTGAAGTCGAATGGCCAGCTGCATGAATGCGCTTGGCCTTGCAGAATCGTTGGGGTCCAATTTCACTGTTTTAGACGGGGTATGGAACATCATCTCCACCTCCAGTTATAGTTCAATCAGCTCATTGTCCCTTGTAGTATAGAGGCTTCGCGGCGGCGGTGCTGTGAGATATATCACCATTGCGGGACAAAAAAAGAAAGCTTTCGCTTAAGCGGAAGCTTTCTTGGCTAACACAATGTTAAGCATGCGAGGTGACCGGGAATAAGAATGGATTCGAAGGCCAAGGCAACCCAGGCTTGACGAATAACGCGTCGTCCTCTCCATCCAGAGGTTCAACCCGAAGCTCCTTCCATTCCACATCAGGCGTGAAATGAAAATGGACGATTTTCGTCTCCTCATTAATCAAGCTTGCTACTATAGACTCGATATCGATGCTGGTTCTGCTAACTATATCGAATAGATGGAGCTCACTTTCCTCATGCTTGAAAAGAACGATCGCCTCTAGCTTTTCAAAGTAATAGAAGTCGTCAGGGAAAGCTAACGTGCTGTAAAACGTAAGCAAGTGCTCATCCCTTATGACGCCAAGCTTATTCGAGACAGGCACTCTGCTCGCTGCCATGGATTGAAGCAGCTCTTGATCCTCCGCATGTTGGAGATCCAGCCGGCGAATCGGACCTGAAGGTGCCGGCAACTGCCCAAGCGACGTTACCTGTAGCGAGAAGCTGCTCTCCGCCACACGTTGAAAGCCGAATTTGGGATAAAAATCATGTACGGTATCATTGGCGAATAGATAGATGAAGTCGCATTTGTTCTCATAGATGTCTAAGATCCGTTGCATCAGCTTGCCAGATAAGCCCTGATTGCGATAATCAGGATGCGTCATCACGGTGCCGATTTGAATGGCTTGATATATCCTGCCATCCGATACCAGGGTCATCTTGTTAATAGAAGCGTTGGCGATGACTTTGCCTTGGTCTGCATAAGAATAGCACACATACTGGTCATTCCAGCCTCCGTTATCATACCAAGCACGGAAGTCCAATTCGAACACAAGCTTGGCCAGCTCAAAAAAGCTCTCTCGGTAGGTTTCGTTCTCTTTCACATTTTCGATCCATAGATATTGGCTCATCTCAATCCTTCAACTCTTTCATCTGCAATTGTCATGCTTACTCAGGTTATGATCTATCTTCTAGTCCTGTAGATTGTGCACTCTTCCAGTCTTTGTTCCGTAATATCTCCGCTTCATCCCCGGCAAAAGCGGCCATCGCTTCACGGTCATCCATAAGCTGATACCTCATCCATGCTGTCAAATAACCTCTGTGTTTACCGCCGTCTCCCTCGATGGCGGTATGTGCCGCCCCTTTCGCCATAGCCATCATGACCGGTATGTCTGGATTAGCGTTCTCCAGCGCCAGCTTATTGGATGAGGTCGGCGATACGATAAAGTCCCGGGTTCCCCCCATAATGAAAAATGGAACCTTCAGTGCCGATGTATCATAGATGTCCTCCGGGTCGCACCACTTTAAATCAGGCAATGCAATCGAGACCACGGTACGTATAGCAACCCCGACATCATGATTGGTATGAGCGTTAATAACGCCGGTGGAGCCTTGAGAATGGCCTGCCACCGCAATTTGATCCGGATCGATACGCTTATACAGAGGACTTGCTGAATCGCCATTATGGGCTAGCATATATCTGATTGAATTGGCAATTTCATGACCCGTACCGGTCGTTGTACTATACGTATCTATCACTACAAATCCCCAGGATGCTAAATGGCGGAACAGCTCATCGTAATTGGCAGGCAGCGCCCCTGTCCCGTTGCCCCATGCAATAAGGGGATGTGCCTGTTGCGAGTTTGGCTGGTAATAAATTTTGTACAGCAACGCTCCTTGAGCATCCTTAACCTCCAGCGTATCTACCAGATATTCGCCTGGTGCCGCATACTTGGCCTCAACGGTTCCCTCTGCATAGGATACCGGGGCCGAGTTCGCCAGAAAGTATAGCAACACGGCAAAAGCGATGATTAACACCAAGAGAAAACCTAACGTCCCTCGCACCCATTTGTTTCCTACGATTTTTTTCAATTGCAGCATCTGCACATCCAGCTCCCTATCTTATGACTCTCTCAAATCCGGTTACAATTGGTTAGATAAATATGGATATAAACAGCTTATCACAGAATACTCGGCTAAAAAAACAACTTTTATATGAACATATATTGATTTAAGAGTCGATATGATAAGATTAGTTCTGGCATTTATTCTTCCGTCGGAGCTGATGACGTGTATATCTACTTTTTTGAGACGCTGCTCTACTTATCCTTCGCCGTTACTGGCGGCTATATCTTGCTCCTGTTCATAGCGGATCGCTCCAAGCCGCAATTAATCGTACCGTTCGACCTGTTTCAGTATGGATTATTGGCGATTCCCGTCTTCTCGTTTATGTCCATCTTGCGTACCAGCTTCATTTTGCGTGAATTTGCAGAAACCATGCCTTATTACGAGCTGCTGCTTATTGTGCTGAAAGATTACAAGTACGGAAACGCATGGATTTGGATCTTGATCGGCGGGACGGGCATGTATGTCATCACACAGCTGTTCCAGACCAAGATTCATCACTTCAAATGGCCGCTTGCCGTGTTGTGGGTGCTGACTGTGCTGGCTCACGGCTGGGCCAGCCACCCTGCTGGCTTCTCCAGTTGGGGCTTTGTCTACCAATCTGTACACGTTGGAGCCGTATCAGTCTGGCTGGGCGTCTTGATTCTGGTCGCCTGGTATACGAGAGGAGCCTTGAACTGGAAGCCTTTCGTCCGTTGGTACACGCCGATGGCTATCGGATGCATGATTCTGATCCTCATTGCCGGACTCGCCATGATGTACATTTTGGTGGACGGCTATATTCGTTCGTGGGGAATCAATTATGGCGAAGCGCTTCTGCTCAAGCACCTTGTTTTTCTGCCGCTCCTGCTGCTCGCCTTTATGAACGGCTTTCTATCGAAAGTGACGGATCAAGGCACGAATGAGCGTAAGCTGATCTGGTGGCTGCGGGCAGAGACTGTTATCGCCGTCGCTATTCTGGCTATAACCGCGTACATGGGCATGCAAGAGCCTCCGCATGAAGGTGAATTCGAAGATCCCGTACCGTCCCTCCTGTTCACCTGGCTGCACGGCGATGTACCGCTGATGTCTATGCGCTGGCACTGGAGCCTTCCTTCTCTCGCCCTTCTCGCCGTGGGAGTCACGGCATTAAGCTTGCTTATCCTGAGCTATAAAAACAACCGCCGCGGTTCGTTCATCTGGCTCGCTGCCGTTGCGGTTCTCTGTCCGTTCATAGGTCTGCTGCTAGCTGTCTATTAAGGGGACAAATCGTACTGATGGTGGTCGCTTCACCCTATCCAAGGGGGCAAAACGGAAAAAAACTTCCGCGTAGCTATGCGCGGAAGTTTTCTTGTGTCAGCCATTCGGCCAGGTCATGCTCGGATAGAACGGTGTAGCCTTCCTGTCTTAACAGCGCTGTCGTCACGCCGTCTCCCGGCTGCTTAACGTTGCGGAACATTCCGTCATAGATAAAGGAGCTGCCGCAGGAGGGGCTGCCTTCCTTCAGGACAACATGTGTCGCGCCATGCCGCTTGGCAAGCTCCAGCGTCGCCAGCGCTCCCTTCACATATAGCTCGGTCACGTCTCGGCCCGACTTCTCGATGACCTTCGCGTTTCCTTTCCACACATCCTCGCCAAGACCGCCTTCAATCTCTGCCGGCTCCCTCGGAGTCGCAAAGCCGCCAAGCAGTTCAGGACAGACGGTCACCGCCGTCCCCTCTGTTACCAAGGTCTGGATCGTAGCGTCCAGCGCATCCGTTCCGTTGTATCGTACCTTCATGCCTGCCAAGCAGGAGCTAACTAATAGTTTCATTGCTTAATTCCTTTCGGCAGCCTCGATTCCTCTTACAAAAACAGCTTCATGCCTTCGTGGCTCGCCACAAAGCCTAACCGGTCATAGAACCGGTGAGCGTCGCTTCGCGTCTTGTCCGTTGTCAGCTGTACCAATTGGCAGTTCTCTTGCCTTGCCCGTTCAATCGCTTCCTTCATCATCGCTTGTCCGATGCCTTGTCCCCGATAAGCCCGGTCAACCCGAACAGCCTCTATAATAGCGCGTTTCATGCCTTGTCTGCCTAAACCAGGGATAATCACAAGCTGGAGACAGCCCAATACTGCATCCCCATCTACTGCGAGCAAAATATGGTTGCCGCTTTGCGCTTCCATATCTGCGAATGCCTCGTAATAAACCTCTGGCAGCGGGTCTTCGTACCGCTCCCGCTTCGTTCCCAGCTCGTCATCAGCCAGGAGGCGAACAATCTCCCGCACATCTTCCTTCCCTGCTTTTCGGAATTTCAACGACATCCTCTCCTTCTTCTCGCTGCGCACGCTGTTCCGTTCATTTCACTTCGAACTCTATCGTACCACAACGATTCACTTGATGCCTCTAACGCCAGTCAGGAGATTTCATTTCTTCTAATGGGCTGATATCAAATAAAACGTATAATGAGTCATGATGTCATCCTCAAAAAACACTCTCAAAAACGGAAAACCGCCTTCAACAACTAGCGTTATTTCATTACCAGCTTCATATTCCGTCACATATCCCGTTAATGCATAATCTAATTGCTCATATTCATTGTCAACATCTCCATAAAAAAAGCCAAGGGGATCGGATTTCCAATCCTTATCCTGAGGGAATAATGTCATCACTTCCTCAAATGAATCACCTACCCGCAAACCTCGCGGACCAGATATATCCCCAAAAACATCTACGACAGCTGGCGTTAGCGTTTTAAACCAATCCAAGTAAGTATACGATATGTTTTCATCGGAGTAGACCGTCGTACTGGCTAATTCATTCACTTCCTTCTCCAACACTTCTGCCTCCATCTGTTCCTTGGTCCAATCCGCTCTCAGCAGTTCGAATTGAAGCATCTCTGCTTCTGTAAAAACAGGCAGATCCGGCTGACTGCTCGGCATTGGCAGTGCCGATTCCAAAGATATTGTTGTATTGGATGGAGTAGGTGAATGCGGAATATTGATTTCAGTTTCAGGGTCAGCGCATCCTGCGAGCAGTATAATTAGAAAACCGTAGAACAACTTTTTCATTATCATCATTAACCTCTTTTCCTTCATTTCTGCATCAGCCTGCATTTATAATGCTTTTCATGGACGCCAAATCACCTTCTTGCAGTTCAAACCAGATTTCCTGCTCCCCATCGAGAAGCTGTGCGTGGTTCCGGTAAAGATGAAGCTTAATTTCCTCGCCGTAATAGTAAAACGTGAGTGCCATCTCGAGCATTGCCGGATCAACAGGCTTTTCAACAGCCTTATTTTCCAAGTAAAAGAATGCCTTTGCCATAGCCAACATCCTGCCGGGATGGGTGAGATAGACATCTGCGTCCACTCTCATAAGCCCACTGTCGATCATCTTCAAGGTCGTGGATTGCTCAGCTGGGACATACTGCGGCCGGTGCATAAAAGCTTTTGCTAATAGATAGACGTCTGAGTTTGCTACATAATACTCGTTGGGATACATCTCCTCGAATTGAATGATGTTGCGCTGGATGATTCGTGCGCGTACAACTCCCTGATCGGTGGTCAGCACTAACTCTACCGGCTCGACATCAGGCATTGGCGGGCTGCCTGGTTGTATCGTTGACTGCACAGCAAATAAATGCGACACAGAAGATAGAACATCGGAATCCGTTATGAAAACGGAGCCTAGTTCATCTCTTATCTCGATTTTCTCCATTTCGGGAAGGCTCGCCAAAAATGCCAGCTTCGGATATTGCTCCGTTACGGAGGGCGTTGCTTGATTCGCTTCGAGCTTTGCCTTCCATGCCGCGGCATTCTTCTCGGACGCACGGAGCTCCGCTTGTAACTGTTCAAGCTGTGCGCGTAATCGTGTTGATTCCGTCTCCAGCAGCGATTCATTTGTGACCGATACTTCACGCTCATAAGTACAACCGGATATCAACAATCCGATTAACATGACAGCCATGATCCATTGACGCCTCAACTACTCCGCCTCCCATCGCCCGTTTCAATTTACATCTTATACCAATAAACTCAAAGAGAGGATAAAATGTTGCATCTCGCATCCTTCACATTAAAATAAAAAAGGCTGCCGAACGGATGTCCGGCAACCTGCAAATGTAGAAAATGCATACGTAAAGGCTGATGATCCAATAGATCACCAGCCTTCACAGATCAGATTATAGATGAGAGAACTTGGAAAACATCTTGCCGTACCGCTTCTCAAGACCTTGGGATACCAGATGGAACCCAAGGATCAATACAACATAAGCAGCCAGAGGCACATAGAAGATCCACTGATTAGCATAGAAGTTCATTCGGTTCTGGCCGATTAGCCCACTCCATTCGTTCGTGCGGCTGTAGTATTCCAACGGATCAGGATACATCGTTGTACCGCCAACGAATATATGGAAGATTGCCAGCTGTCCGAACAACGTCAAAATAAGTATGATCTCTTGCACAATCAATATAAGGAAGCTTTCCTTCAGGTGCGGGAGCAGGTGGGAGCGAATAATTTTCCAGCCTCCCGCACCAAGCGATTCGGAAGCCTGAACGAACTGCTTCTCGCGAATAACCATTGTCTTTTCCTTTATAGTCGAAGCCACAGACGGCACGCCGATGACAAGCAGTACAACCGCTAGCAACATCGACATCATAAATGAAGATGCATTCGGATTAATGGAGATGCCAATCATAATCAGCCATACAATTAGAAAGATCGGAATCCCGTTCAGCATACTCCAGAACGAATTGCCTTTTTTCTCCGTGCCCTGCTTGCCGTAATAGCCCAGCATCAAGCCGATTAATCCGCCAATAACGACCCGAGCGACCGCAATGCCAATCGCAAGGAAGATGGTATACTTGGCGCCATGCAAGAGCTTCGTCAAGAGATCATAACCGTTCTTATCCGTCCCCAGCGGGTATTCTGCGCTTGGAGCAACGGGAGGCGCAATGACCATGCCTTCCCCGTCCTCACCCACTATGTATTCAATTTTCAGCTGATCCTCCAGCCCGTGCGGAGCAAGAAGCGGACCAAAGAGACCGATGAAGATCATCATTCCAGTAATGATCAAGCCTGCAAGCAACGTCTTGTTCATCGCTCAAACACCTTCCCCAATGCAAATAAACAGACTCTCAATAAGCTGTAGCCTAGCCCATAGAGGAGAAGGAATGACAACAATCCGTTTACGACGATGTCATATTGATACTCTCCTCCAACGAAGGCATGAGCGAAGATAAGCATCGACACGCCTTTATTGTTGAACAGGTATTCCACGATAAATAGATTGCCCATCACAATGCCCATCAGCTTATGCAGATCACCTTTCACATAAGGCAGCACATTCGGCAGGCCGTGATAGAAAATGATATACAGCTTGCCCAAGCCCTTGGCTTTGGCGTTGCTAATATAATCTTCCGTTAGCGTCAGCTTCATCTGCATGGCCACATTGCGCAGCATATAATTTGCCGGAATAATAATCATCGCCAGCAGCGGAAGCACGACTGCTGGATCATCTGCACTTAATGTCGCTACATCGAACAAGACAACGCCGGTTGCTTTGGCAATAAGCACAATGATAAATTGCAAGAGCAGCACGATTACAAAATCAGGAAGCGCGCCGACAAAATCGGCAAGGCTCTTCGCCCACCCCGCCTTCGAGATGGCAAAATAGATTCCGACGAATATGCCGATCAATGTACCCAGAATGCTTGCAGCCGTTACATAATAAAATGAAGTGAGAAAATAGCTGCCAATGCGATCCCAGAAGTGATGTTCGTTTTTGCCCGAATAATAGGTGAATGATTCCCCTGTTCCTAGACCCGCAACGTATGCCTTGAAGCTCTGGAAGCCTTGTCCCCATGAAAATTGCAGCCCGCCGTCGCCGGAACCGAAGTGAAGCACGACTGGCATCATCGCGAATAGACATACGAACAGGATTATGCCCGGAATAATAATCGTCATCTGTGCCGCTTTCGGCATAGCAAATGTCCCTTCTCTCTCTACTATCATTTGGATGCATTTATTATAGCTGTAACCTTGACTCTTTCATAAGCCCAAAATTTTACAGAAAATAACAACCGCCTAAGCTTCTCAACTGTAGACGGCTCTCTAGCGGATAGTCCACTCAAAAAAAGGAACATATTAGACCTAATCCTTGTCTTGTGCGTGTATTTATCTATAAAGGAGTTGATCAAATGTACGTATTTATTGGTTTGATCTTTATTGCATTTGGCATCCTTTATCTCGTCAAACCGGATTTTGCATGGTATATCAATGAAAGCTGGAAGGTGAAAGACGACTCGGAGCCTAGTCAAGGCTATCTGATGATGACCCGATCTGGCGGTATTGTTCTTATCATCGTCGGCACGATTTTTCTGATAGGCGGCATAGTCTAACAAGCTGTTGAGATTCTAGCTATTGCTGTCCTCGCGGGTGCGCAGCTTCAGATGAAGCAGCGGATAAGGCTTTCCCGAACCGTCCAGCGGCGAGCGGCCGATCTGCTCGAAGCCGAATCTGATATAAAACGCGTGGGCGCCTTCATTCTGTTCATTCACATCAACTTCCAAATCAGTGCCCTTTAATTCAATGGCATGGGTAAGCAGAGCCTTGCCAATTCCCTGCCCATGGCTTTGAGGATCGACAAACAGCATCTCGACCTTCTTGCCGTCAAGACCGATAAAGCCTAGCGGACTCCCGGCTTGATCAACCGCCGTCCAGATCTCCACAGCGGCTAGGACTCCTCCGCTTACCATGGTGTAAAAGAACGCAATATCTTCCTCCGTCAGGAAATGATGCGTCGCGCGGACGGACCGGTGCCAGATGTCGACCAACTGGTCGTGCATGTTGCTTTGATAAGCTGCAATTTTATAAGTCATATGGTGTGTCCCCTTTTACTAATAATAGTTGAATTGTCCTTAATGTCGTTAACGTTTATCTATTAAATCGAGCTGGGAGTCAGTTGATCGCAATCCGAAACGTTATGACCGACACGCACAAACTAATACGAAGTAGGACTGCCGTATCGAACCAGCACATGCCAGAGCAATTTCAGCTCTTGCAGCATGTCCTTGGCGCTACCCCGATCGCTCCATGCATCGGGATGCCTAACAACCTCCGCTGCCGCCGCTCCGATGGCATGCGCATCGATCCTTCCGTTCACCGCAATTCTTTGGGCCAAGGACGGCATCGCCGGTCCTCGGAAATTAGAGGGTACATCCGCAGCCTTCAGTGAAAATCCCATGTGCCAATACAGCCTGATGTCATATAGGCGGCATATGCGCTCCAGCAGCTCGCCCGTCTTCGTACCCTTAAAGGATGGGTCGGCGACAAGCGTATCCGCATCTTCTTTCAATGAAACGGCCCCATGTACTTGCGCTTCAATATAGTGATTCAAATTGCGCATGGCGGGTCTCTTCGACAGTTCGATAAATGGAAGGCCAAGCTTGTGAATCAGATGCTCCACCAGCTTGCCAGGTGTCAATTCTCTCTCCCCCAAGGCACACTCGTTATGAAAGGCATCCTTCAACAAAGCGGCCAATACCATATTGAATTGTTCGCAAGTCCCCTTCTCCTCCGGCTCCTGATGCGAATCCATATACGTGAACGTACAGCGGCGGGTAACATTCGGCCGCAATAGAAAATAACATGAGCCGAATCGGGGAGCTGGACCATCGGGATGAAGCATCAGGTTTAGCGCTCCATACTTAGGCCGATCAGCATTCGTCGTCCCTTTCGTCTGATAAGCCCCTCCGAACAGACGCTCCTCCCAGATATCCCTTTGGCCGCCAGGATAGGCGGATACACTTCCATTCGATAGAAGCGTCTCGAACTGACTTTTATAGACGCCTTCCTCCAGCAGCGCTTCCGCAATACTCTTCATGGCCGGATTCAGCCGGTCGGGATGAAAATGCAAGGCGACACGCGCATATTGATTTATACTAGCCACTGCTTGCTCCAGCGTCTCGCCGGGTATATTGGACATCGCAAGAACTTCTTTTATGACCGACGCCGCATCGCCCTTGCGGGATTGCGCGTATGCGGCAATATGATCAATTGCCAGCTGCTGCGCTGGCGTTAAGCAATGGGACATGTTGGCCTCTCCTATCCTTGATGAGCTAACCCATGAAATGGATTAAATCATATTACCACAATAGCTGTTTTCGTGTGAAGGATGAGATAAAGCTATCATTATTTACGGTAAAAAGGAAATAAAAAAAGGAACAGAACGCCCAAGCGTCTGCTCCTCTATATGAACCCTATCCAATCGTTCTCTATATCTGATGAATAGAACTTGTATTATGCCTGTACGGCATGCTTCTCGCGAGCAATCTGGGTAGCTTCTACCATGTTGCGCAAGGATGCTACTGTCTCTTCCTGGCCGCGTGTCTTCAGACCGCAGTCCGGGTTGATCCAGAACAGCTTCGGATCAAGTACGCGCAGCGCGCGGTCGATCATATTGGTCATCTCGCCAACACCAGGAACGCGCGGGCTGTGAATGTCGTATACGCCAAGACCGATGCCCAGTTCATACGTGTTCTCCTCGAAGCTGTGAATCAACTCTCCATGGCTGCGGGAAGTCTCAATGGAGATAACGTCCGCATCCATCGCTTCGATGGAACCGATCATGTCATGGAATTCGCAATAGCACATATGCGTATGAATTTGTGTCTCAGGCTGTACTGTAGCCGTCGTCAAGCGGAATGCCTTGACCGACCATGCCAAGTAAGCGGCCTGATCCTCTTCTTTCAGCGGCAAGCCTTCACGGACAGCCGGCTCATCCACCTGGATCATGCCTATGCCTGCTTGCTCAAGTGCTTCTACTTCTTGTCTAAGCGCATAAGCCAGCTGATAAGCAATCTGCTCGCGTGTAATATCGTCTCGTACGAAAGACCAGTTCATGATCGTAATCGGACCTGTCAGCATGCCTTTGACAGGGCGAGCTGTCTTCGATTGCGCATACTTCGTCTCTTCAACCGTCATCGCTTGCTCGAATGCCACGTCACCGAAGATGATTGGCGGCTTCACGCAACGGGAGCCATAGGATTGAACCCAGCCATACTGTGTGAACGCAAAGCCGGCCAGCTTCTCACCGAAGAATTCTACCATATCTGTACGCTCGAACTCGCCGTGTACCAGAACGTCCAGTCCGATTTCCTCTTGAAGTTTAATCCAAAGGTCAATTTGCTCTTGGATAAATGTTTCGTATTGAGCCTCGCTCCATTCTCCCTTACGCCACAGCTGACGAGCTTTGCGAACCTCTGCGGATTGCGGGAAGCTGCCGATCGTTGTCGTAGGCAGAATAGGAAGCTGCCACTTGTTCTGCTGCGCAACATGACGCTCCGCGAACGGCACACGGCTTGGCTCGCCTGCGCTAATGGCCGCAACTGCTTGCTTCACATCATTGCGGTTGCGCTGGCTAGACTCGCTAAGGGCAAGTAAATCTTTGTCGCATTGTGCGATTTCCCCGGCAATTGAAGCTTCTCCGGAAGTCAAAGCTTTCGTCAGCAATACAAGCTCGACTAGCTTCTCGTCTGCAAAAGCAAGGGCGCCTTTCAGCTCAGGCAGAAGCTTCGCTTCCTTGCTTACCGTTACCGGCACATGCAGCAAGCTGCAAGAGGATTGTACGATCAATCGGTCTGCGGACACGAGTCCAGCCAGCTCCTGTGCCAGTGCCAGCTTCTCGCGAAGCGACGCTTTCCAAATGCCGCGGCCGTCGATAATGCCGGCGCCCAGCACCTTGTCCGACGGGAAGCCGAACTGCTTGATCGCTGCAAGATTGCCCTTCAAGCCGTGTACGAAGTCAAGGCCAATGCCTTGAACCGGAAGCTGAACGATCGCTTCATAGTTGTCGACCGATTCGAAGTAGGTTTGCAGCAAAATGTTTAAACCAGGAACAGCCCTGTTGATCGTCTCATAAATGCTGCTAAGACGCTGAATATCCGCCTCATCCACATTTGTAACCAGAATCGGCTCATCGATCTGAACCCACTGTACGCCTTCCTGCGCCAGCTCTGTCAGAACTTGTACATACAGCGGAACCAAGCGATCCAGCCATGCGTCAGTCTCGGAAGCTTCATAACCTTTCGACAGCTTCAGGAAGGTAAGCGGGCCTACAATGACCGGCTTGCCTTCAATGCCCAGCTTCTCCTTCGCTTCACGGTAAGCGTTCAGCGGCTTGTTCTCCGTCAGGGCAGGCGTAGCGCCATCCAGCTCAGGCACAATATAATGATAGTTCGTATTGAACCATTTCGTCATTTCACTTGCAGTCGCTTCCTTCGTACCGCGAGCCATGCCGTAGTATACCGAAAGCGGTACAGCGCCGCCCTCGTAAGGGAATCTCTTCGGCACAATGCCGAACATTGCCGCAGTATCCAGGATATGATCATAATAGCTGAAGTCATTTACTGGAATAAGATCGATGCCTTGTTCCTTCTGCTTGCGCAGGTGATTCAACCGGATATCTTGAAGCTGGCTCTCGAATGCCGATTCCTCCAGCTTGCCTCCCCAGAATGCCTCAAGCGCCTTCTTCCATTCACGATCCGCTCCGATGCGCGGATATCCCAATACACTGCTCTTCACCATTCTCGCAACACCCCTAAATGAATTGTTACAAGAAAGATAACATGGATTTATGGATATAGCATAACTGGATTATACTATGACTAGTTATAGCCAATAGCTATAGCAAAGCGCATAGGGGTTGACAGCCCCTTTAACGAATGGCTATTGCCCTATTGCTTGCTTCAGTGCCTCTACATATGACGTGCCCAGCTTGGACAAAGCGACGTTCTTATGGGATATCCAACCTACATTAATGCTTTCATTCACATCCAGCGGGACCGGGATAATCTCGTTGCCATTCAGATCGGAGCTGAGCACGCCTGTAGAGATCGTATATCCGTTCAAGCCAATCAGAAGGTTGAACAGCGTCGCCCTGTCGTTCACCCGAATGCTCTTCTTATGAATCAGTGTACTTAGAATTTCCTCGGAAAAGTGGAACGAGTTGTATTCGCCTTGATCGAATGACAGATTCGGGTAAGGCTGCAGATCTTCTATTTTAACGCTGGATTGTTTTGCTAACGGATTTTTAATGCTGACAAAAATATGCGGCTTCGCCGTGAACAGGCTGGTGAACTGAAGATTGGCCGACTTCAGCAGCTTGTTGATCACTTTCCCGTTGAACTCATTCAAATACAGAATGCCGATCTCGCTGCGCATGCTCTTGACGTCCTCGATAATCTCATAGGTTTTGGTCTCGCGCAGAGCCAGCTCGTATTCGTCCTGGCCGTACTCCTGCACCAAGCTTACGAATGCATTAACGGCAAAGGCATAGTGCTGGGTGGATACCGAGAAGTGCTGCGGAGAAGGCTTCGCATTCAGATAGCGGCTCTCTAGCAATTCGGCTTGCTCCACCACCTGCCGGGCATAGCTGAGAAATTCCGCGCCTTCCTTGGAGAGCGAGATGCCTTTATTGGTACGCTCGAAGATCGAAATATTCATTTCCTCTTCCAGATCCTTAATCGCATTGGACAAGCTGGGCTGGGAGATGAACAGCCGCTTGGCCGCTTCATTAATGGAGCCTCGATTGGCCACTTCTATCACATATTTCAACTGCTGCAGAGTCAAAGAATAGACCTCCTCTTTCCGTGCGTATGCCATGAACTTGTATGTCTCCTATTATACCTAATAACAGACGCAACAGACGATCCCCTTTCATTCGCAATCAAAAAAACCGCGATCACTCGCGGTTCATTGCAGGATGGGACGACGAATAGGGCGGAATTTGCGACTTGCTTCCATTCCAGAAGTCAGGGCTTATGACCTAGAAGAGAGAACTGCCCTTCTCAATACCCGTTGCCAAGGGACACTACATTTCGGGCATGCTCCAATCCTTCCTCAATCCCAAGTTAATTTACATTACTTTACATGAAGCGAATGGAACCGTCAAGCCGCACGACAGAATGATCGAGGGGCTTCGTATGATTGCACTCTGTTAGCCTTTTGCGGTCTCAATAATGATCTTATAGACGGTCGTCAACGCATCTTGTGCATCATAGCGATTCATGCTGCGTAGATAGGTTTGTTTGTTGCGGGAGATGTCTTGCACGGATGCCAGCAGCGATTCCGAATTTAGTTTCTCTTCAAGCAGCACTTTGCAATACCCGCTTCGCTCGAACGATGCCGCATTCAGAAGCTGATCGCCTCTGCTCTGTTGCTTGGTAAGCGGAATAAGAAGCATCGGCTTCCTTAAATATAGAAACTCAAAGATCGAATTGGAGCCTGCCCGCGAAATAACAAAATCACTCATGGCCAATATATCGGGCAGTTGCTCATTCACATATTCATATTGGCGATACTCCGAACTCACAACCTTCTGATCCAGTTGGCCCTTCCCGCATATATGAATGACCTGATACGCCTTCGTCAGCTCTGGCAAGGCCTGGCGCACAGCTTCATTAATTCGCCGGGCCCCCAGACTACCGCCCATAATGAGAAGCGACGGCTTACCGTTATCCGGCAGTCCGGTGAACGACCGTCCGCGCTCCGCGCAGCCTTTCTTTAAACTCTCGCGGATTACAGCTCCTACATAACGGCTCTTCTTCTCTCCGATCGCCTGCGCAGTCTCCGGAAAGGTCGTGCATATGACCGTAGCGAACGGGCTGGCCAGCCTGTTCGCAAGTCCCGGGGTAATATCAGATTCATGAATAATCACAGGTATTTTATTCATCCATGCCGCCATGACAACCGGCACGGAGACGAACCCGCCTTTGGAGAACACAACATCGGGCTTTTCCTGTTTTATAATCCGGTAGGCTTGGAAGATACCTTTGACTACTCGGAACGGGTCCTTCACGTTTTGCCAGGATAGGTACCTTCTAAGCTTGCCTGTGGATATAGGATAATAGCTGACCTGCGGAAGCTCGGAGACAAGCCGTCTTTCAATGCCGTCACTCGACCCGATATAGGTTGTAGACCAGCCCTTCTCCGCAAGCTTCGGTATTAAAGCGATGTTCACAGTGACGTGGCCCGCAGACCCGCCCCCTGTAAAAACAATATTTTTCATACCGTCACCCGACTAAGATTTTTAACCCATTATACTCGATTAGCGATCATTGTTGCACAGAAGTTCAGCGATATCCTGCTGCATGGCATACCAAAAAACCGCAATACTTGCGGTTATCATGCAAGATTAGAGGTTTCATCCCCATCCGGCAGACCGTCATGAGCGGACGATGCTCCGCTCCTTCAGCTTGGCAATGACCTGTTCGAGTCCTTTGTTCTCCTGCTTGAAAAAATCGCTCATCGGACAGGCTACGCGAGTAAGTCGATCCAGAACATACGGAATATTAAAGGTTCGTACCGATAACTGCTCATTAACCTCCTCCCAATAAAGCGGTGTGGCGACAGTCGCATCTTCGTTCCCGCGCGTCGAGTAAGGACTGATGATCGTTTTGCCCGCAGCATGCTGAATGTAGTCGATGTACAATCTTCCGCCCCGGTTCTTCTTCAATCGCTCAATGGTAAAATCGTCCGGAAACTGCTCGACCAAATAATTCGCTAAAAAGGACGTAAACACTCTGGCATCGTCATACGTCAACTGGCTGTTCGATGATACAGGGATATGAATTTGCAGACCTTTTCCGCCTGAAATCTTGGGAAAGCTGATAATTCCGAACGAATCGAAAATGCGTTTCATCTCCGTAGCCGCTTTCACCGCCAACTGGAACTTCTCACGGCTTGGCGGATCCAGATCAAGCACAATTTCTAGCGGACGATCGTTTCCAATCGCTTGAAACGGAATATGATATTCGATCGCCAGTTGATTGCCAAGCCAGCATAACGTGGACAAATCATTGCAGACGATATACGATTTGTCGCCTTCTCGCTCGGTAGCAATGAAGGAAGGGGCATAATCAGGGCAATCCTTCTGGAAAAACGATTCCCCCGGTATCCCTTGCGGATAGCGAATTAGCGTTAATGTCCGGTTCTGCAGAAACGGCAGCATATAAGGCGAGATTTGAATGAGATAGGCAAGATAGCCCTCTTTGTCGATATGAAGGTCCTTCCATACCAGCTTCTCGGGATGCGTAATCCGAACCTCGGAGTGGACGATCGTATTATCCCTGATGAGCTTATCCCATGTGCATTCCGCAGAAGGTACGGCCAGCTGAAACGAGATAAAAGCCGGATCGATCAGCTCGCGCTGCTCGACGGCTTGGAAGGATAACTCGACACAGATGGCCGGTGCGACAGCTATGAACGCTCCTTCAGACTGAATTTGATTTTGCTGAATAGTTTGCCTCAATGTTTCTTTATCCCTTGCATTCAAGCCACGAAGGAAGGCTCCCATCGGTACGATTGTACGACCTTCGTACAGCCCCACCGCAAAGGAATCCGTTGCAGCATTCAGCCCCAATATGAAAAATATGCCTCTATACCGTTCCCTTTGCCTTCGCTTGGGGAATGGGTGGAGAAGACCGCTGCCCATTTGCTGATGTCCGCCTTTCATCTGGCTTCATTTGGCAATAGCTTGTCCATTCCCGCTGTGAATATCCAGATGACATGGCAGTAACAAAGGTAGCCGAGGCTCTGCTTCTACGGATACCGACTTTTCTCCACTTTCTATCGTTCACAGCTTAAATGGTACGATGTATTGACGGCATACGTTCTCATATCCCAAGGATTGGTATAGGCGAATCGCGGTTTTATTATCCTCGACAACGTTCAAATAAATGTGCTCGCTAATCGCGTAGCCCGTACGTGTCAGCTGTGCGCATATCTTCCTGCCATATCCACGATTTCGCCAGCTCGCATCCGTGCCGATATTGCCCAGTTCCACATAGTCCTCTGAGTAAATATGATAACCCCCCAGAGCGATAAGCTCCTGACCCGCCCATATACCGTAAAAAGGATACTGCAGCTCTTCCCTGGTAAATGCCATCGTGTTCCATTCAGCCAGCCTCGATTCGATCCGGTTGTAGCTCTCCGGCTCAAGCCGAACAACTTGCTCATCAACCGGCGGAAGCGCCTCCGGGTGACGATGCTTCATCAGTATAATCGGAGTAGCGGGGCTTATGATCTCCAGCTGCTCTTCCAACAAGTGCTTGTCTTCCGCATTCACCATACAACTCCCGACCGCCTCTTGTGGCAGCTTCAACCTCTCTAACATGTCGATCATAAGCGGCTTCAATCGGAAGGATTCATGCACCGGATAGACGGAAAAGGCGTGAAAGGGCATGCCTCTCAAGTAAGCCAGCACGCCTAGCAGTTCTCCATTCGCGGAGTAATGACCAACTTGAACTGTACGTGCTCTGCGCGCAGTAAGATAAGAGTAGTATAAAAAGTGCCTCTCTCTGTCCATGACAGCCAAGATGGCATCCATCTCCTCGGGTGATAATAATCGAATCATAAGTCTTCTCCTTAACGTATTGCTTGATGAATGCTATCGTCTCTTCATCTGCCGCGAGAAGCAGAATGGCGACAATGGCGGATACTTTCATTTAACCATAGTCCGGTAAGAGAATATAGCTTCCCATACAATCGAAAGAGGAAGGGCTCTAATGAGCCCTTCCTCTTGCCGTTCCCGCTTGATTACTGAATGGTCAGATTGAATCCGTTTTGAATCAAGTACACGTTCGGATGCGCAATGTCATTCGTCGTCAAGTTGTTGAATGTTGCGGAGCCATTGCCTGTATACGTGTAGATGGCAGCACCAGGATGCGGTGACGTGAAGCGCGAGGTCAAGATGCCGTCCTTGCCAGTGCCGTTAATATTAATATTGTTGAATACGATATTCTCGAAGCCGCCGCCGTAGCCGAACTGAATGGCGCTGCGCTGCGTGTTGAGGATATCGATGTTCGTGAACGTCACGTTTTTGATCGGATCATTGGACGCTTCCAGATCGATGGCACCTCGTTCGCCATTGTATAGATCTTTGCTGGTGCCGCTGTTAATAATGGTCGTATCCGAGAACAGGATGCCGGTATTGTTCTGGAAGTGATACCCCGGGAATACCGTATTCATTCGGATCGCGGAGCCGCCGACCGTGTCGACGATCAGATTATGGGTCGCTTTGTGACCGCTGCCGCCGAAGAAAGCGATAGCCGCTGCACGCCAGTTGTTCTCGATTGTATTGTAGGAGAACGTGTTGTTCACGCCTGCAGGCGCAGCATTTACGTTACTCGTCCATACAGCCAGACCGTCATCGCCGTTATTGCGGATGCTGCTATTCCGTACAGTGGAATTGCTGGTGCCTTGCGCGAAGTTAACCCCGTCCGCTAGGTTATTTCGGATACGACTGTTCTCGATAATCAGACCGCTTGCTATAATTGCCGGTGTATGAGCATAATCGCCTACCCAGAAGCCGCATTCAAAATGCTCTACCCATACGTTGTGCACCTTGGAGTTGGTGCCGAAGTTATCCATGAAGCCCTTGTAGATCGCTTGCTCCCCATAACGTGAGCGCAGATTGGAGTTCATATATATGTGGCTGAAATCAAGCTGGCCAGTCACGCGGAATGAAATGCCGCCTGATGCCTGATTCGGGTTCGTAAACTGGATATTGGTATGCCAGATTCCCGCGCCCATAATGGTGATATTGTTGATTTTATTGGCTACGCTGCCTACCTTCCACATATTGCCGAGATGGAACGTACCGGCAGGAATGTACAGGATTTTGCCGGAAGAGACAGCCGCCTCCACCGCAGCTTCGAATGCTGCAAGATCGTCTTGGCCGTCATTCGCGACCGCACCGAAGTCGGTAACGGATACCGAATTGGCCGGTCGGGCAATAGCCGCCGGTACGGATTCGATCTCCAGGAAGTCTACGCCGTACTCCAGACTGTCAGCATTGGATTTCTGAATGCGAATGGTGTCTCCCGGCTGCAAAGGCGTATCCATCTTCCAATGAACCTCGTCGAACCGGAAGAGCGGACGGCCGCCAGCCGGCGTATCGGCCGGATGATCGCTGGAGAAGTATTGCCAGCTGTAATAAGATGTGAGCGGCACCGTCTTGGCTTTGACACCATTGACATACACATCCAGCGATCCGTTCAAGCCCATGCCATTAGCCGAATCCGGCATCGTGAATCTCATCGTTACGCCGTCCCCGCCCTCTCCCGGCCGAATCGTCCACTGAGCATAGGAGCCGTTCGAAGGTAGGGAGATATAACGTTGCCCAGAAGCTTCCGATGCGGTCAACGCTTGATCGAATGTAGGTGCGGATTGCAAAGCAGCCCCGCCGCCTCTCGTGGCGTCGTCCGTGTCGTAACGGGTATATGGCATGCTGGCTCCGCGCTGGGAGTAGACAACCAGGTTCGTGTTGCTGACATTATTGGATTGTTTAATTGGCAATTCATTCCCATCGGCTGCAATCGTAGTGGTCAATGTATAGTTGCCTGGTGTTGCTGTCCAAGTCCCGGGCAAGGTCACGTTTGCGGATGCACCAGCAGCAAGTACACCGTTATAAGATCCGCTAAACGATTGAAGTGTGGAACCCGCCGGATTTTTCAGGGCTACTGTAATGCCATGGGCGCCGCCAGTTGAAGCCATATTGCCTTGGTTCTTCAAATTGACGGTCAATGACACAGTATTGCCCGCTACCGGATTGCTTGGCGTCCAGGATACCGTACCGACCAGATCGGAGCTCGCGACTGGCGCAACAACAAGCGGTGTAGAATGGGTGTAGCTGTTGTTGGATTCATTCAGTTCGATGACTGAATTGTTCTCATCCACCTTCGCATGAACGGAATAAGATGCCGCAGTCCGATTGCCTGCATTCAGCGACACCGTTGTCGATGCCCCTGCTGCAAGCCCGTTAACTGGCGCAGAGCCCGCTAGTGTGTTGTTCAGGTAGAAATTTACGGTCGTGGCTCCCGAAGGAGCTGTGCCATTGTTTTTGACTGTAGCATTTAGCGTAATGGCATTGGTCTCTATCGGAGATGCCGGCGACCAGGACATGCCCGTAATAACCAGGTCCGGGTTTGCTGATGCTGTACCGAAAACCTGGAATTCAGCCACTTGTCCGGCTGGCGCGCCGGAATTCGCTGTGAAGTTCAATTGCAGACGCTTCACGGTTGCTGTAACCGGGATCGACACTGTATTACCGGACGCAGGGTTAAATGAATAAGACTGAGCCGATACCAGATTGCTGAACGTCGTAGCAGCCTGGTTATGTCCCAGTACTTGAATCGTCTGATTGCGCGAGCTCCATGCCGTCGATGGATTCAGCTTAAGCACAATGGACGTAATGTCATGGTTCGCTCCCAAGTCAAGTGTCAGCGTACTCGGATGGCTGCCTCCCTCCCAATACGTGTCGGTGCTGTTGTCATTGGCATTAGCAGCCACAAATGTGAATGTGCTGGAGGATGCAGTAATGGACTTACCGATCGCGATATTACTGCCCGGAGGCGGCGTTGGCGTCGCGGTTGGCGTTATAGTCGGTGTTGGTGTTGGTGTTGGTGTTGGTGTTGGTGTTGCTGTTGGCGTTGGTGTTGCTGTTGGCGTTGGTGTTGGTGTTGGTGTTGGCGTGGATGTCGGAGTTGGCGTTGAGCTGGCCGCCTCTACGGTAATTTGATCAAGATTAACGTTGCCAGAATCGCCTGAATCATATTTGTATGCGATGGTGTTCGTTCCTGCATTCAGATTGACGCTCTCCACCTTGTTGCCCCATGTATCCCAGTTGACGAGATTAGGCAGGCTGGTTTGCCGCAGCTTCGTGCCGTTCACATAGAGACTAAGCGTCTTGTCGCTACCACTTGCATTGGCGTATTTCAGCGTCACATTATGATTGCCGCCCGCTTGCGCTTGAACGGTAAAGGTTGTAGACGCCCCTTGAGTCCAATAGCCGTCGACGAAGCCTGTTCCGGAGTAACCGGTATGATCCGTATTCACTTTGGCTCCGCCGGATAAGGCAGCCGCTTCCGCTTGATACGAGCCTGTCGGCTGTGGAGTCGCAGTAGGCGTTGGTGTCGGTCCGCTTGCGCCATAGATTTCGAATTCGGATAGCTGTGCCGCAGGCCAGCCTGAATTGTTCGTCACTTGCAGGCGGACATACCGTGTGCTTGTGGCATCAAAGTTGATCGTAACGGAGTTGCCCGCTACAGACGGATTAAACACATAGTTCGATGAACCGACGAGCGTCGAATAGCTAGATCCATTCGTGCTGCCTTGAATGGCGAGCGTCTGCGTCCGTGTCTCCCAGTTCGCCGGAAGCTTCAGCACAATCTGATCGATGCTTGTGCTTGCTCCGAGGTCCACTTGAATCCATTGCGGGAATGCGTTATTCGTACTTTCCCAATACGTCCCTTGATTGCTGTCTTTTACATGATTCGGGCTATAGGTTTGAGATTGGCCGCTTGCCGTTATGTTTTTGCCTAGCGTCAGATTAGGTCCTCCTGCTGCTTCCGCCGGTTCGCCCGGTCCAATCGATTGGAACAATGTTGTTAATAGCAAGGCTGCAACAAGCGACCATGCAACATACTTGGTCCGCATTTTATTCCTCCTCCATTTTTTTAGATGCGAGAAAGGGTGAATCCTATGTCCAGGTTTGAAAGCGATTACAATTTATTGGGTTCACTGTATCGCTATATCCATCCTTCTCCTCCTCCCTTCAGACAAGTAGCAGGCACCGCCTTGCTTGCCATACATTTTCATTATAGAAATGGATTCGCCGAAGCTATAGAAGCATTTCTACGGAAAATGTATGCGTTTCCAAGATGATCAACATTTATTTCCTATGTTTGGAAGTAATGCCTATGCATTTCAATAAACATGGAAAGCGCGGACATTAAGCTTATCGACTTGTACCTCGAAGGATAATCTGAGCGTTCCTGATGCACCCTATTGCCATTGGGGGATCATGGATGTCTCAATAGTTGAATCGAAACAAAGGAGCTATGTTCATGAAAGCTGTACGGGATTTAATGTCTACCGAATGTAAAACGGTAACCCTGCAAGACAATGTCCATGAAATTGCAGTCATAATGGCTGAGAATGATACCGGATTCGTACCGGTAGTCGAGACAGAAGACCACAAGAAAATTATCGGAGTCGTAACTGACCGTGACTTGGTGCTTCGGGGGTATGCGCAGAAACGTCCGGGCTCCTGTCCGGTGCAGGACGTCATGAGCGGTTCTTTGATTACCATCTCGCCGGATCAAGATGCAGAAGCTGCAGCAGATTTGATGGCTCAGCATCAAATTCGCAGGCTCCCTGTGGTGGAAGACGGCAATCTGGTTGGTATTATTACGCTTGGCGATCTGTCGCTCGGCAGCACAACCGGACGCGATGCCGGTATCGCGTTAAGTGAAATTTCCGAGGACCCTCATTATTTGCAATAGCATCTGTCGTGACAACGAAAACAAGGAGCTCCTTGCGCGCTTGCGCTTGGAGCTCCTTGTTTTAAGAACCGCAACGTCATACATGCGGCTCTCTCTGAAAATAAATGCAGGCTGCCCTGCTTGTTACATGCCATTACGCCTTGCTCTTCTTTTAATAATTGTACTAAGAATCGCCATGAATACGAATCCGCCAACGAATCCCCCCACATGGGCATACAAATCCACATTCGGTACAATTATGGAGTATACAATACCGACAATAAGAATAATCGTGACCGTCTTGGAGCTATCCGCATCCAGTACATCTTTTCTGAAGAGCGACAGGAACAAGTACGCGCCGTAGATGCCATAGATTCCTCCCGATGCCCCCGCCCCGATATACAAATCATGATGCAGGAAATAACTGAAGATATTGCCTACAATACCGGAGGCCAAGTAGAGCACGGCGAATTTCCACACACCCAGCATCCTCTCCAGCGGTGCCGCAAAAACGTATAGCGAGAAGCTGTTCATAAGCAAATGCATAAAGCCAATGTGCAGAAAAATCGAGGTGATGTAGCGCCATAGCTCCGGCTCTATCGCCCCTCCGCCGAACATTGCGCCGAATCGGTACAGCGTCTCGACTTGCGTAGAGCCTCCCGACAATTCCAATAGGCCAAACATAACCAGATTAATTACAATAATGATGCTGATCACCGGATACAGCCTCATATACTCCCGTAAACTTTCTCTTCTTAGAAACATAAGCCAACCGTCCTCTTCTCGCTCACATACGCGTATGATGTTGTCATTCCCATGCAGCATGGTCATTCGATCAGGTGTGTACTGTCCATTATAGTTCAAACTGAATAAACTGTTCAAATGAACGCAGACAAGAATACCCATCCCAAGGACATTGAAACCCGCTATTCAAGCGGGGCTTCTTATGTTGACGTGATCATATAGTTGTGCAGGCTAACTTAATAGCTAATATTTTGAGCGGCTGTATCAAACCTTAGAATGAGCATGTGCCCCTCACTTTACACGATGAACTTGGAGATAGCCATTCATATTGCCCCCGATTTGGACGTCAATCTCCTCTCTCTTCACCGTTCCATTGTTGTAATGTGCCATAAAAACGAAAGTTAGCGTGCCGTCCGGCAGGTTCTCGAAGGTTGAATCCCATAGTTCGCCCTTCCATCTGACATGGATATTCCCGGATGCCCTCAGCTCTGTCCGGAATGCACCCATCGTTACCTCAACGCGTTCCGCTCTTGTGGCTGTTCCCGTAGCTGTCGTGCCCGCTTCGAGAATAAACTTCTCTCCTGCCCAGAATACATGGTAACCTCGCGGTGACTCCTTGTTGCCGGATTGTTTTATATTAAAGGCTTGGCGATGCTCATTCCACAGATCCGTATGCTCCACAGCCCCAGTAACGCCTAGCGGCAATACTTGTAATGTTTTCGTAACGATGACAGGAGCTGCTTTCCCGTCGCTAACTGTTAACTTCATCGACCATGTCCCGAGCTGGTTTAATCGTACAACAGGCCCGTTAGCAGGATAAGTATGATTGAAGGTATAGCTGTAAGGAAGCTTAGTGCCTGAGGGACTGGTGAGCTCGTACTGAATGGACAATACATCCTTGTCTTCATCGCTGACATTAGTTTTGAAAGTCACCGTATCTCCTTCATAGATAGGCTGAGGTGACCAATCGAAATCGCCTGTCGGCGGTCGATTCAATACGATATAGAAGTATTTTGGCGCTGAATATGGGCTCCAATCATATCCGTCATACACTTGCACCTCTGCCCGGTATCTTGTATGTTCTGCAAGCCCTGCACTTGATGGTACGTCATGGTAATTCCTCGACGCCGTAACCGATTGAGTATCATAGATGAGCGCTCCATTCTCACGCTTGATCTGCAATCGATACCGTTGTCCGGTATGGCCGTCCGGATCGCTCATCTGCCAAATGATACGCGGCGTTAAAGTATTGAACTCGGTGGCTGTCGCGCTTGTTGCGCCGGTTGGCGTTGTGATCACAACGCTTGGCGGTCGATTATGAACCGTTAAGTTTTGTGTAATCTCCGCAGTCGCTCCATCATTGTCTGTAACAATTTGACGAATATGCCATTGTCCGATTGAGGCAAAGACGCGATCAAAGTCGGCCAGCTGCGTATAGGGTCCCTGTGCACCATTTGGCGGCGTTACAAAGTATTGATGCTTGTCAATATAACCATCCATATCCGTTGCTGTGCTGGTGATCCTTACAATCGTATCGATAAAGGCAGGCGTTGGCATCATCGTAAATCCAGGGATCGGCTTTTGGTTGACGATATGGATTTCTCTCGATTCAATTTCACTCACCGCGCTCAGTTGATCGACTGCCCAATTTTCAAGCAGGTACTTACCTTTTTGGTCAAAAGTGATCGATATATTTTGCTTATCAAACGATCGAATTTGGCCGTCTGGTGCCGTAAGCTTCCAGTAAGACTTCAGGCTGGCAACGTCTTCCGTGTCCTTATCTGTTCGTGTAGACGTGTACGTATAAGGCTCATAGATATAGCCTGTCCAGGTGCCGCTCGTAATGGCCGATACCGGTGCATGATTGAGCACATCGAAGGAATGGGTTTCGTAGGTCGAAGCTCCATGCGGGTCGGAAGCTTTGAGCTGAAGCATCCATGTGCCGACCGCCGCTTTGCCAAGTCCTCGATCGCGGATCCGGAATGACAAGTCCTTGGTTGTTCCCATTGCAAATTCCTTAGAGCCATAAATGAGCGTCCATTGATAGCTGACAGGATCGCCGTCCCTGTCCGGGTTAATAGTACGGTTAATAGCCTTGTTCAGATCGTCCCGATAAACCGGCTCTAGCGAATCGAACTGCGCAATTGGCGGATGGTTCACAATATCCATAAAGTCCGTATATGTATTAGACCACAAAGGCTCTGCCACGCGCGGGTGATCCTTTACGCGGAGCGTGATGGTGTATTTGCCAAGAGCCGGTAAACCTTGCTGCGCTGCATACTGTTTAATGAGCGTGCTTGACGGTTTGTTGGAACCCTGATAAAGCTGTACGCTGCCTTTCTTCACTGTCCATACCCTTTGCCCGATCGGATCGTTGTCCGGGTCATAAGATTGGTCCAAGAACGTCGCCGTACCGTTTAAGGATATTGTTTTGTTGTCAATCGTAAAGAGCGCAACCGGCGGCCTGTTAAATGGATTCGTGGATACGAAACGAATCGTCTCCGGCGACCACGCGCCGTCCAAGTCCTTGACTCTTAAAGAAATAAAATAATCTGTGTTCGGATTTAGCACGCTTGACGCTTGGCCGTCTGTCCAACCGGCATCGTCTACGCGCTTCCACTTCCATACCTTTTGAATAACGCCTCGATCGGGATAGGAATAACGATCAAGGTCATAGGATAAGTCTGTAATTGTTAGCTTGCGAGTTGGATCAACAATGGCCTTGAAGTCGGCCACAGGCGCACGATGCACGTACACAACCATTCGCGAAAGTGAATCCTTGCTCCACTGACGATATTCATCAAATAGCGGATTCGCAGAGGGATTGTCTTGTACTTGGGCTACGATTTCATACATGCCGACCTTCGTAAAATGCTTGATCGGCTCCAGCATATATTGGCCTGTCCCTTCGAGCATCCCCATGTTGTTCTCGTAAATATTCGGGTCATGCGTGGTTCGCCAGCGTTCCGTTCGCTTCGGATCGGATTCGGCATCCTCGTAATACGTCTGAACGGCAATTTCTGATGAATACTCCCCTGTGGCTGGATCTGCATTCAGTACGATATAGTTAGTTAGCTTTTTGACATTCGTAATCGCCGTACCCTTGATGTAGTTTATCGTGCTCGTGACAGCAGAAATTAAATTAATGTTGTCATAGAAGGCTCCCCATTTATTGTTAGAAGCGACGATGTTATTGAGGGTCGTTCGATTCGTCATGCTGCCAATGCCTAAGAAGTGAGCGTTATACTCTTTCAATGTTGTAATGGTATCGTCATAGACCAGTTCATCGTCCAGCGCTGGCATCAACGGACTATGGACATAGGCAATATAGTTGTTCTTGTTGTAATCCCAATGAGCCAGGTATAGCAGCTCCTGCAGGTTCTTCCGATCTGCCTTGATGACCTGCATGTTCACGCGAATGTTCGCAAGCCGCAGGTCGATTAGGCGTTGGTTGAATCGATTGCGGATTTCCTGCTCGGTATAAGGCGTGTCACCGATAATCACATGCAAGTTGACTTCTCTCCGGTCGGTGATGAAGCTGCTGAGATCGGAGAAAGCCGTTTTCAAGTTCCCGTTATTGAAGAAGGTTCCGTTGTGGCCAATGTTCTCCAGCAGCCTATAGATTTGATCCTGATTGGATGGTGTACCAAGTCCGATGAAGGACATATTGTGTTGCGTGAGCAATGCCGCAATTTCGCCCATGCCACTTGCTCGGGCAATGGTGTTCAGGGAAATGTCGTCTACCCGCACATAAATCTTTTCAGCATCAGGCCTCAATGGAGCTTCAGCGATAATATCTTGGATCGTGCGAGTGTTCGAATTGTACCAGTGAGGATATCTCAGAATACTATTGAGTCTAAAGTTAGCAATTTTCTTTTCCTCACCTGTATCAACATTTAGTATTCTAAGGCCGTAACCGGTTCTATCATCCCCATGGCTGTAAATAATATTTGAGCCTTGTATACTGTTTATACTTACCATGTTAGATGAACCAGGATACTGAAACGAAATTGGACGAAGAGAGTTGGGATCGTAAACATCCTCCATAATCCAATATGTTCTGGTGAAGTCAACAAACACCTCTTTCGGCCACATCAATAATAACCGACCATCATCCAGAGCCCGAAAATCATAGATATAAGGCAATTTCTCTAATATCTTGGTCTTAGAATCATCTTCTTGGTTGTAAACCCATATATCGTACGTGGAAGATGAATTTCCCGGTGTTTTTACCGACCAAAAAAATAAACCATCGCGCGATAGCTGCATCGATTTATCTACATTCGAACTTCCTAAAGATATCTGTTGCTGTTGTGGTGTCCGGTAGTTTTTTAGAACATATAAGCTTTTGCTCGTTTCATTCCAGAAGTGATATTGATAATAATAATTGTTTTTGCCCATAATTAGGTTCTTTGAATTTTCAGATGGTGACTGAGAGACTATCCTCTCAGAGTCCGGAAAAGTAACTTTATTGTAACTAGCATTCGGATCAACCTTATAATTTTGCCAATTTATACGATAAGTTCCTGACCAAATCGGATGACCGCCGGTTAAAACATAGATATTACCATCCGGTGCAACTACCCAATCGCCATAAGATTCAGTTGTATTGGGTACGGAATTAAAAAGTTTACTTTGAGGATCTAGTACCCCCATATAACCCTGATGATAGTTCATAAGGATCAAACCATTAGGTAACACCATGCCTCCAGCTTCTACGGCTCCTGCTACGACTAAAGAAGTTTCATCCGTGATCAAATCGTATTTATATAAATCCGAAGTGCGACTACCAGGCTGTCCATTACTACCTGTAAAATAGATGGCATTATTCCCTTCGTTAGACTCGTCGACTATGACGTTATAATCGACGCCGGATGCTTGCAGGGCTGGGATAAGCAACTCGTTCACCCGACTCTGCACCTCATTCTTTTTATACTTGGTATTGCCTACATCCACGATTACGTCTACTTTCTTCTTTTCCTTCACTTCGAAGTCGACGAATGGAGCTAAGTTCTTGACCTCTGTATCTATAGGGCTCGCGCTTACGGAAGGCAAAAAAAGCGTAATGATTAATATCCATATCAGTATGAGTGTAAAAGAAAAGGGCCTGCGTTTAATCAGGCCCTCTTGGGCAAGTGGTTTGTACATATGATCTCCTTCATTCCCATGTTTGGCTTCGACGACGGTCATCTGCCGTAACAAAAGCCGGAATAGTCTCCTGACCAAATTCTTCTATCGTTTCTTTATGAAATTGATACTTTCCCACATGATCGGCATAATAGATAACTTCCTTTGCATCGCCTTCGTAAATCAGCTTGCGCTGTTCTCTGAATATTCCGTCATTATTAGCATCAAAGATAACATACCATTTTCCCCAGGCAACAATGTCTCCATCTGGAGAATAAGAATTGTCTTTTAATACAAACTTCGCTCTATTCATATGTTTGGGATCACGGTATTCAATCATGGACTCAGCCGATATGACCGTAACAGGCGGCAGGTCGGGTTTAATGGTCACAATGCGCGAAGTGCTGTCCTTGTAACCAGCCGTATTTTCGACACTGATACTAACGATATAATCCCCAGGCTGCTTAAATAGCACATCAAAGCTGCTCCTGCCATTTAAACTGCCGCTATATTTGATCATGCTCTGAGGTATATCATCATACAACGATTTAATTGTCCATTTGGTTTTACTTTCGACAACCGGATAACGTGATGAGGTAAAAGAAAATTCGGAAAAAGTAACTTTTCGATTTTCTTTAAGCGTTCCAGACTGAAAGATATTGGCCTTAACGAATGGTTCAGTAACGACTAGACTATGCTGCGCACAGTCTCGCTCACCGTCATTATCCCAAACACAAAGCTGTACTTTCTGTGGACCAAGTTTGTTGTAATAGATTTCTCCAGCAGGAACATCAAAAAGACTGCCGATCGCATTCGGCGTATTCCATACATACTTTTCAATTGTGCCGTCCGGATCGTAGGAGCTTGTACCATCAAGTGTGATATCGTCACCAAGCATGACCTCGGTTGGCGCATTGATAATGGCAACTGGCCCCAAGCCCTTAACAGGCGGGTCAGGCGCTTTCTCCTTGTACACATTGGTGGAAGCATGAATTTTGCCCGTGTCCATACATTTACCGTTTACAGGATCAACATAATACGAGCTTGGTTTATAACAAGCTCTTACACGCCCAATATACACTTCATCATGTGAGTTCTTGTTTGTCATCCTAGAGGCCGGTATGACAAAATCAAAGGTCTTACTGATCTTCATGTTTCTGTTTGCAGGAATCGCTTTGGCTTCAAACTTTTGATCACCGAGCTCGTTGTTTAAATACACATCGTAGTAATCAATTGCTCCGGGATCTTTAATGTCTGATATTTCAGCATTAATGGTAACCTTAACTTTTACATCCTTGTTCTCGAAGCGAACACTATTAGGATCAGGTTGTACTTCTCCTGAAATATAAGCTGTTGCAGTTTTGGCGTAATTAAATGTGATTGTACCGCCGTAAGTATAGTTTTCATATTCTGCTTCTGCTTGAAGATAATATTGCAAATTGAATGGATAACCGTAACATTGGGCATGACCCGTATAAAACTCTGGTTTAGATGCTGGAATTTGGTTCTTATCTGAGAATGGATAGAATTCCGCTTTGTACTGTAACGCCAATCTTGGATTTTTCGGGTCATAATCCTTTAATCCTAGTGCAGTATGCTTATTCATCGAAGATGAATGAGTTTTAGGCGGAATAATGACCGTATTTTTTTTCACGAATTTTGCATCAACAGTTTCACCTTTATTGTTGAGCCATACTGCAGGGTGATTATTGAGGTCTATATTTATGTATCCCACTATTTCTGCCATTTGCTCATATGGTGGGTAATACGTTGGCAGGGAAGCAGCTGCCTCCCGAAAATAGTCTTTTCTAAATTGAGAATGTGTATCGGTACTGAAACTGTTTATCTGCCACTTCCGACCATCACTATACCGGCAAAATGCATTACCTGGAGTTTTTTCAAACACCATGCCTTTTCCATTGAATGCAGAGTCAAAGCCTTTGACTGTTTCTTTAACTTGTTTCTTTTCTCCTGCGATCACGACATTTATTGTTTTAATATTTGCATCTGATTTAAACGCAACAATTCTGCCTTTACCTTTTAGAGAATAGCCACTTGGTATAATAGTTCCGGCTTCTTTGGGCCACTCAATTGCAAGTTCAATTTGAGCCTCTTTATCAGATGATGAATCCGCTATAAAATAGGTGCTTTGCAAAGTCGTATTAGCATTTACAGTGGGGTTAGTAATTAAAAGAAGAGACGATAAAACACTAAATAGTAAGATCAAAGTTAATGTCTTCTTCAATGCAGTTATTCCTTTCCAACCGCAATTAATTCACTCGATGTTACATTATTATAAGTTAAGAAAACTCCAATCGTGTCAAATGACTTCTCACTTAAATAGTCAATCTGAACATTAGTGCTCATAATTAATTCACCTGGTTTAAGAATCCAACCATCCAGTATTTCGGTATTATTCATCGTTCCATAAGTAATAGAACTAGAGTTTAGTGAACGTCCATTAGTTTCACTTGTAGCTATAAACCACCCAACTTTTTCATTTAAGTCTAGCCCATCATATCTAATTGTTTTTTTGGATGTATTCTCCAGTGTGATCTTGCTCATTACAATATACTTTGCGCGAGAAAAATACTGGAGATTATATTTTTTATGGAGATCCCTTGCTTCCTTTGAGTCTGCTTTATACAAATAAACATCATGTACAGTTAACTTCAAACCAGCAGCTTCCAGAATAATAGGGAAATTCGTGACAACCTTCAATTCCTTAAATGCACTCAAATTATGCTTCCCCACCGAAGGATCATCCGACGTAATCAGTACTGTCCTCGTCTTATCATCAAAATCAATCCCAGCCCCAAGTGACTCCGCAATAAAGCGCAACGGTATAAACACACGTCCGTTCTTCAACTCCGCAACGGTGTCCATGGTAACCGTCTTACCATTCACTCTGAGCTCCTGCTGCCCTACTGTAATGACGATGACCGTCTTGTTTTTCTCCATGGTCACCGTACGGGCTTGGTCATCCCACTCGATATGGTCATCAAGCACGCCAAGCGCGTTACCGACCAGACGTACGGAACCCATTGTGCGATAATCTTTATTAATATAAGGCTGAGGCTCTCCAGCGGGTGTCACGAATACAGTTCCGTTAATCTTGATTTGCGGCACTTTGCCTGAGGCACCTGCAGCGGGAACCATCAGTACGCTCATTAATAGGAAAAAAGCTACTACATACGTCATCTTCTTCATGTCATTCACTCCAATCGTTAAAATGATATATGCTCTCAACCTCGCATGTTACACCTAAGAGAAAACCACTGACCCTTATATATCGACATATTGTTCCATCATTGTCAATCATCAGCGCAAATTCTCTCATGTTTAATCTCTACCAAATCAACAAAGCGCTCATCATAGACGCAAAAAAGCACCAAACACATAGGAAAATAAATCCCTATCCGCTCGGTGCTTCCGAAATCGACTTAGTAGATATTCATTGACGATATCGTAACACTTCTGGAGAAATTTGTCGATAGTGTATCGAACAATTTATTTGAATGTGGTGGAGCTCTTCACGAGTACAGAATCATATTGATGATAATCCATTCTTCTTTCAAACATTTTCTCATTATTTAATGTAAAGCTATCCATGCGCAGCCCCTTGCCTTCCTCCAACAATACTATGGCTTTATGGGAGCCGCGGTTCTCTATCCAAAACTTAAGCTTACCGCTCAAATAATTGTTGTATAAAAAATAGGTATCGTCGCCGCGCTTAACGACCAGCTGCCAATGATGGCGTTCATTCCACAAGTATTGGCCGGGCTTACTCTGGTCCTCGACAGGTGCCGGATCAATGTACATACGAATCTGCTCCAGTTCCCCGTCGCCATCCAAGTCCTGATGCATACTGTCCGCCAGAAAAGCGTCCTCATTAATTGGTGCAAACTCCGCTTTAATTTTCACACTATCATTGGAAGAGTTAGAGGCGACACATCCCACACTTGAGATAAGAACTAGGAGCAGCATCGCCAGCCTGGACACGATCTTCATCATCTTCCCCCTATCTCCTTTTAAAGTTGAAATAATTAAATAGATCCAACAATTAACTCTATTGTATATAATCGGACAGCTCATTAGAAGAAACGCGTTTGAAAAAACACCATGAATCAGTACATCAGCATTTGCAACCGATCCCGCCATTTCGCTAATACGATGAACCCATCCTGCTCCGCTGCCTTGGCTTGTTGGAGCAAGGAGATGGCTTTCTGGACTGCCTGCTCGTTCTTCGGATCACCGCCCATCGGGAATGGGAATAAGTTAGATAGCTCATTCAACGCATGGGCCGTTAACTTGTAGCAAGTCCACGCACTCTCTAACAACTCACGGTCCTGTTCAAAATCCGGCTCATCCAACAGACCTTGAAGAAAATCCCTGGCGAAGCCGCGAAGCTCTGCGTATACCGCTGCGTTGTAGGCATTGAAGAACGGGACAATCCTGTCTCCACGAAAAGCCTCCATCCATGCATCATAGGCGGAAAACCCGCGCACAAGCGCGCCATCGCCCGAATTACGTGATTCCTCCGAATACCCATACTCAAGAACGGCATCCAGCAGACGCAACAGCGCGGATTTACGATCGACAGGACGCTCCTCTTGAATGGCGATAAGTCCGATCTCCGATGTTTTACCTTTGCCAATCTGCTCATATGGCACTTCGCCTTCCTGAAGCTTATCGAGCGCAGTCAGCTTCTGCTCATGATCATCGTAGCCATAAACCATGCCATATTCCGCATGAAACAGATCCCAGACCATAACCGGAAGTCCGCGATCAATCGATTTTTGTGCCGTTTGAATGACATCCGTAACGATATTCGGCTGCGCCGGAAGATAAGTCAGCACTTTAAACTCAAAACCTAAGTTCGTAAGCAGTCGATGAAAGGATGGATCACCAGCAAGTGTGAACGGACCTCCGATATGTACGGTTTCCTTAATAATATGGAGGCTGAACGCTTGACCCGTCAACGCATTCACTTCCGCAAGCGACAGGTTCTTTTGATTTGTATACTGCAGCATTCCCCATAAGCAATACGTAACCGAAGGTCTCGCTCCTAGAAAATGACTGTCCCCTATCCGCTGGGTGTAAATATTCGGTCGTCCAAGTAATCGAAAGGAAGTGGCCTTCTCGTCTCTTCGCCTGATCAAATGCTCCTGTATATACACGCGAATACGCTCTTGCTGAAGCTTCTGCCGTGTTCTTGCAATCGATTTGTAGACACTGCTCATGGTCATATCGAACAAAGCCGCAATTTCCTGCGGGGAGAGCTGCCGGAAGAAATAAGCTTCGAATATACCGCGTTCCCGCGGCTTAAGACAGGTAAAAAGATTCAGAATCGTCTCCATGGTCTCCTGGCGGACGATTTGCTCCTCCGGGTTAGAGGCAGACTCCGTCTCCTGTATTCTGACGCTCATCATGTAAGTCATGATGCTCTCCACATCTTCCCAGTCCACTTGGTTGGAAGAGGAGCGCTTTGCCAGGCTCGTGAAGGGCTGCTCATGACGATACGCTCCGCCTCGCCGCAGCTTCATCATCGCCTGGTTGCGCACAATGCGGTGAAGCCAGGGAAGAAAACGAGTGACATCTACTAACGTCCCGAGATGTACAAAAGCTTTCATTAGCGCTTCCTGTACAATATCCTCCGCAAGATACGGATCCTGAGCAAGACTCTTCGCCCAATTATGGGCTTTCGCTCGATGGCGGCGAACCAGTTCGCTGAAGGCATCCTGGTCGCCGCTCTGCGCCCGCTCGATTAGCTCGCTTTCGTCGTCTTCTGAATGGAAGGACGCTCCGATTATAATTTCCTTCATGGTCATGCCACTCCTCATCAAGATTTGGTGATCTATCTGATTGATGCCATGAAAGCAAACAATTGGACATAACCAAGCGATTAAATAACCTTATTCGTCTTTTTCTTCCAAAAATCCTCTATTTGCGAGTCAATTCGAATGGAAATCAGTCCCCCCAATCCTCCATCATGCTCCGGCTATGGCCGCGCGATCGGGAAGTTTTCGACGCCGATTGCTTCCTGTCTCGCTGCCGCAGCGTGGAATTCTCCTTCCGGGCTAGTCTTGCCAGCTCGCGTTCCGTTTTCTTGTAATTGCTGTATCTGTCGCCATCCAATTCGCCGCTGCGAATGGCTGCCTGAACTGCACAGCCCGCTTCCCCCTCATGCTTACAGTCGCGGAATCGGCATTGGCCAGCCAAGTCTTCAATATCTGAAAAAGCTTGCTGCCAGCCTTCCTCGGAATCCCAAAGCTGAAGCTCCCGCATACCCGGCGTATCCATCATCAACGCGCCGCTTGGAAGCAGGAACAGCTCGCGGTGTGTCGTCGTATGTCTGCCTCTTGCATCGCTTTCCCGAATGCCTGAAGTCGATTGCCATTCATCCTCCGCCAGCCAGTTCAGAAGTGTCGACTTGCCGACTCCCGAGGAACCCGTTACAGCAACCGTTTTGCCAGGCTTCAAATAGCTCAGTAGCGCGTCCTTCCCTTGATCCTCCAAAGCACTAACCATATGCACAGCTACGCCCGGAGCAACATCCTCCACCTCTGTTATATACCGCTCGGGATTTTCGCACAGATCCGACTTCGTAAGCAGGACAACAGGCGTTGCTCCGCTCTCCCAAGCGGCAATCAGATACCGTTCCAGCTTACGTACATTAAAGTCGCCATTCATAGCTAATGTAATGAACAAATAGTCCATGTTGGCACCAATAATTTGCTCATCCGGGATCGATCCGGCAACCTTGCGCGCCATCGACGATTGTCTGGGTAAGACAGCTTGAATCACAGCCCGAGGCGGAGTTTCATCCAGCATATCGGCCATAACCCAGTCGCCTACAGCAGGGAAATCTCCCTTGCCCGTTGCTTGAAATTCGAATCGGCCGGATACATTCGCCAGTCGTTCACCAGTCGATGTGATTACCTTGTAGGCATGTGAATATTGGGCGATGACCCTTGCTGGAGCTGCATTTCCGAGCTTTTCGGAGCAGGCGGCGCTTTTATTGCTCCATTGTTCATTCCAGCCGAATGCTTGCAAATCTGTAAGTTGAGTAGTCATTTCATTTCTCCTTTTAGTTAAAAATAAACACGAAAAACCGCAGGAAATACTCCTGCGGCGGCATCAAAAAACCGCAGTAAGCCTAATTTCGGCTCTCCTGCGGCTGTTAGCTTAAAAATAAGTTAAATCCATTGCTCATGATGAATACGAGCAACAAACGACGGTCTTTTTAGCTAATAGAATGCATAGATCTATAGGGGCCGAAGCATATTGAGTTTCTGGAGCGAACGATTGTCATGTTCAAGTTTCTCATATCTAACAGCCTCCTCGGGTTTCGTTGATTTTTATTATAGGTCTGCAGCCCGCTGATGTCTAACAACAACATAGCTATAGTTATTCTTTACCAATGTACAACAAAAAAACCGCGAAAATCGCGGTTTTTTGATCTTGGGTTTATGAGTGCATAAAGAAGTCCGTACATTCAGGCAAAATTAGAATGATGCCGCAACTTTAGCTGTTTCAGCCAATCCGTCTGCAATAATTTCAGCCGTTTTGTCCTGGAATTGATTATGGCCTTCAATTACGACCACTTCAGGTTTAATGCCGAACAATCCGAAAGCACCGAGAAGCGGTCTAACAGCGGACTCCACTTCAGCCATTGGACCGGAAGAGTATACGCCGCCGCGAGCATTCAGCAATGCTACTTTTTTGTCGCCGACAAGTCCAACCGGACCTTCTGCTGTATACTTAAATGTTTTGCCTGCTTGCGCAATGTACGACATGTAGCTGGTCAATGGTGCAGGAGCTACATAGTTCCAAAGCGGGAATGCAATGACAATTTTGTCCGCTGCCAGGAACTGCTCCAGAAGACGGTTCGCTGTCTCCGCTGCCGCTTGCTCGCTAGGCGTCAAGTCGAAGCCTTGGTTTTGCTTGAACGTTCCTGTAATCGCCTCGTTGCCGTAGTATGGAAGATGCTCCTGGAATAGATCCAGCTCGGAAACCGAGTCAGAAGGGTTAGCCTCCTTGTATTGTTTCAGGAATGTATCGTACATCTTCACGCTTACCGCTTGCTCGCTCGGGCGGTTGTTAGCTTTAATAAATAGAACGTTTGCCATGGTTATTTGCTCCTTCATCCTAAGTTCATCCTTATAATGTGCCTATCCAAAGCACATTATAAAGCATCGTTTTTCTAATTGCAACTAATAGAAGCACACTAATTTAAGGAAAGTAGCTTATTTATCGTTATTAACAGATTTTTCGTCACATTTTCATCATAATTTCATCTAGAATGAAAAAAACGCATCTGCCGTGGGGCAAATGCGCTTCTCAAAGCGTGCAATGATCAATTCGTTTGGCTACATCATCGATTGTATATTTTCGCAAGTAATTGATGGTATGTTGTTCGGTTTCGAACAGGATTTTTTCAAGCTCCATATCCAGCTGCTCCCCCGCATCGCCGCATTGCATCTCCAATTCGATCTCCGAGGCTTCCCGATTGACAGCGTAATAAATATCACCGAGCGTAATCTCATTCGGGCATTTAAGTAGAGCATAACCGCCCTCTCGCCCGCCTTTGGATTCGACGATCCCGGCTGTGGCAAGCGATTGCAGCACTCGGCGCATGAAGGTCGCATGCGACTTGACCAGGCAAGCAATTCTGGCGCTGGATAACACACCACCGCTCTTTGCAAGCCAAATGACCGCATGAACGGCTATCTTGAATCGTGGCGGTCCAATATGGATTCCGCGGTTCGTAATACTCATTCCACTACGCTCCTTTGTCTCGCTTAGGCGCTTGATGGCCTGCCATTAGTTCTTAATTCCTATTATATAATGAAATGACTAAGTTAACATAGTAATATTCATGGTAACAAGTTCGCATTGTGATTATAATATATCATGATGATATAACCAACTGTATCAACATAAACTTAGTTTTGTATAACATTATCTACAAAAAACAACTAACGAGGTGCAATATCGAACTTTATGCTTCTTCCTTTTTCAAGATTTTTATAGAAAAATTAAGCCTTAAGGGTGCAAACCCTTAAGGCTATGATAATATCTTAAAACGTTATTGACTCAAATTTCATCTTTTCACGTGACCAAATTTTTATAACCTTTCGGTCATTTCTAACTAATTTGTAGTTTTCCCATTCTTTAATAACCAAATTCCACTATTATTTCTTGTTCAGTTAGTGATATCGGTGAGTAATCCACTTTTCCATGAAGTGTTTTTTTATTTATATGCTCGTAACTATCATATTCCACAAAACACTCCGAGCATCTAAAATTAATATCTTTGGAAATACTATTTCTTTTTATTTCTACCCAACCTTGTCCACACACTTCACACCAATCAACTTTGTGTTCAAATCTCTCAATCATTGTTATCTCCTTATAGGGACATCAGATAGGGAATGCTGTTATTATCTGATTGTCATGTTAACTACAATTCTAACTTTATTCAATTGCCTACCATCTCCATACTTACCTCCTTGAACACCAGCATTATTATATGAAACATCGTAATACCAGTTCCGGTTAGCCGGCCACCTTCGTCATATTTATAATCTACTTCGATAGTCTGTTGAAGGAAGCATATTAATAATTCGCATTGCTTGACAGCATATTTAGAAAGCTATCTGTGGCTAAATGAAGCTCGAATGGTTCTTCCATCTTACGTATAAGTCTCATTAAATATTGAAGAAGTCAATATTCAATTCATATGGTCGTAGGCAAAAGTGAACGACTCTGTTACACCTTCGTCAACAAACTCTACTCTTTTATTGATGTTCCCGTTAACATCATAACCATAATCGAATTTCTTTAAAATGAAGCCAGAGCTATTGAGATGTACTAATTCATTTAGCGCTTACCATTAAAAATATGAATAGTTATAATCATGGGTCAATTAGCTTAACATATTTCAGGAAGACCATTTGAAATATACATATATTTATACTGTTTGATGAATCACCCACCTTCAGATTCTTTTTCTCGCTTTTCTATCAGGAGAAAATACCTGCAGCCAACAAAACACAAAACAACCCGCAAAAAGTCACTTTTTCCAAAGTGTCCTTCTTACGGGGTCAGTTCACTCTTAACGATTTCAGAAGGTTCTTCTTCCGTAAACTCCTTATTTATACTTAGGCAGCCAATCGCCATGTGCTTCAATAAGATCGTCACACATGGCCACAATATCATCCAGTGACAGTTCAGCTGACGTATGGGGATCAAGCATTGCTGCATGATAAATGTGCTCGCGCTTGCCTGTAATTGCAGCTTCAATCGTAAGCAACTGTGTATTAATGTTCGTTCGGTTCAAAGCAGCACATTGCGGTGGCAGATTGCCTACATAAGTTGGCGTTACGCCGTTGCGGTCAACCAGACATGGCACCTCTACGCAAGCTTCCTTCGGCAGATTGGTAATAAGGCCCGTATTCATGACATTGCCGCCGATTTTGAATGGAACATCCCTCTCCATCGCTTCAAAAATATAAGATGCATACTCATGCGTGCGCACATGCTCCAGATTCTTGTCGTGAACGAGCGATTCGCGCATCTCAGCCCAATGCTGAATTTGGTTGATACAGCGGCGCGGATATTCGTCCAGCGGAATGTTGAAGCGGTCGATCAGCTCTGGATAGCTCTTCTTAATGAAGTATGGATGATACTCGGCATTGTGCTCGGAAGACTCTGTAATATAGTAGCCGAACTTAAGCATCATTTCGTAGCGGACCATATCATGATGCTTTTCCTTCTGCTTCTCTGCTGCACGGCGTTTAATATCCGGGTACAAATCGACGCCGTCTCTGCTCACTTCAAGCAGCCAAGCCATATGGTTGATGCCTGCGATTTTCCACTTTACATCTTGGTCCTCCATGCCAAGGTCATGAAGAATGCCTGGTACGCATACTTGAACGCTATGGCATAGACCAACTGTATTCACACCGCCATACGTATTCAAAACATTCGTGAGCACGGCCATTGGATTCGTGTAGTTGAGGAACAAGGCATCCGGACACACCTCATTCATATCGCGTGCAAAATCAAGCATGACCGGAATTGTACGCAAATTGCGGAATATCCCGCCGATGCCCACCGTGTCGGCGATCGTTTGGCGTAAGCCATACTTCTTCGGAATTTCGAAGTCCGTAATGGTACAAGGATCATATCCGCCGACTTGAATGGCGTTAACGACATACTTGGCGTCTCTAAGCGCTTCTTTGCGGTCGGAATAAGACTTAATGCTGCATGTGCTGCCGCAGTTCTTCTTCATATTAAGCAGCATCATCTCGGAATCACGCAGTCGCTCGGCATCAATTTCAAACAGTGCGATCTCAAACCCTTGCAGAGCTGGTGTCAGCATTACGTCACCGAGCACGTTTTTGGCAAACACGGTACTTCCCGCTCCGATAAAAGTAATTTTGGACATGGTTATACGTCCTCCTCATATGGCTAATAGTGATTTCCTGTACTCCTCATAACACTTTCAGTATAAGTTCTGAAACCGTTGATTCATATGGAAGGAAGAAGACATAGTATGGAGTAATGTTGCATGATTAGCTACAATGAAGAGAAACAATGCACGGGGGAATGAACATTGGATGCCACACATTACCAACACTCCAATACAATTAACGAGGCTCCGTTAAAGGGAGAAATGTCCCTTTTATTCAGCGGAGAGGGAGAACCGCGAGAGGGCCACTACATAGGACCGGCTGTTCATGACTATTATTTAATCCATGTTGTATTGGACGGAGAAGGAACATTCGAGACGCTGGGAGAGACACATAAGTTAGGGGCTGGCGATGCCTTTGTCATCTTCCCCGATATTCTTGTGAAATATCAGGCGAGCATGGAGCGTCCTTGGAAGTACATATGGATTGGCTTCTCGGGGGAGCTCGTTGAATTAGCTCTCTCGGAAGTAGGGATAACGCCGGATCATGCGGTCATTCGAGGATGTCGACAATCAAGGATGCAACGTCATTTCAAGAGATTGCGTGCCGCCTTGGAGGGCAATCAGCGGTCGGCACTCGGCAACCTTGAGGCATCGGGGTGGCTGCGGCTTATTTTACATGCGCTGGGCAAAACGTTGTGGGCAGAAAGCGGTTCAGAACAGGGAGCAGAACGGGAGCAAGAAGAGCGGAGCCATCCACTGCCTTATCGTCGTATTGATCAGGCGATTCGTCTCATGACGCTGCAGTATGCACATCCGCTGACCATAGAAGGCATTGCACGAACGCTAAGCTACCATCGTTCGCATCTGACAAGGCTGTTCAAAGAGGCAACAGGCATGTCGCCTATGCAATATTTGTTCAAAGTGAGGATGAAAAAGGCAGAGAAGCTGCTGGAAGGCGATCTGACCATCGCTCAAGTTGCTTCCTCTGTTGGCTATAACGATCCGCTCTTCTTTACCAAGCAATTTCGAAAATGGAACGGGATGTCTCCGACGGAATATCGCAGGGAGATGTCAAATCAGATACCAACTAAGACATGACTTATGCCGTTCATACCAATTGATGAGAGCGGCAAAAATGTCATATAAAATGCGCGATCTGCATCAGTCCTGTTCTGAGATCCTGAGAAATAAAACACCCGTAGCACCTAATCAGTGCTACGGGATCATATAGTAATTATTGGTATAGACTAACCTCTAGCCTTTCCCCCACCCAAACCTTCCGTTCCACCTTGCAAACCCGTTCCACAATATATTTCGCGTCGCGGCCAACCCAGCCGATGAGGGTCGAACCGCGGGAGCTTTGCCAAGGCGCCGGCATAATAGAGACCTGTAACAGGGCTCACGCCACGGTCTTGAGTAATGACTCCTCCAGCGCTAAACGCCTTGGGTATGCTGATCCAGCTGTAGTCGGATCGAAATCCAGTCGATAGTATCGGGTTCGACGATCCTGCCTACCTCTACTTTAACCCTCCTCCCCTCCGCCCCTGTCGTCCGGGGAAGAAGCTCCAGATTGCCGCGCTCGATCGCATTCCTCAGCTCATAGCCATACAGATGGTCCTTCTGCGCCATAAGCCTTCGGCTATCCGGTCCCTTGCCCAGCAAGCCCAACATATCGTACCACCAGAACATACTTCGCCCCAGAACGCGCCTAGGGAAATACCGAATCATGAGAAGCTGACAAGAAGACATGCTTCGTTCTGGCTAGCTCAAGCGCAATCTGAGCGCCGGAATTGCCTGCTCCTACCACAAGAATCTTTTTGCCGAACAATTGATCCGGGTTTCTATACGCCGATTTGTACAGCTGTTCAATATCGGGAAATAACCCATTATGAAATTCAGGAAGGAACGGCTGCTGGAACGGTCCGGTCGTAACAACGACTTGATTGGCGGCCAACTCACCTCGATTGGTAATAATGAAATACCAGCGAATCATAGCGATTTTTCCAGCTTTCGCCGATGAAGCTGCTTTGATCAAGTAGAAGCACGTCCCGATTCGCCCGCACCAGCTCATAGCCGACAGCCAGACCTGCTTGACCCGCTCTAATTGCGGCAATATCTACTTCTTTCACAGCCATTCTCCTCTAACAAAAGCATTGTATTGCAGGCGTTTGTTCGACTTGCCGCCAACAGAAAGGGTGATGCCATGCACATGCCGGAAGCTTATGTAATCGGCCCCGAGGTGGCTGCCATTACCGCTGTCTTGTTAGGCAATTACCCGTTTTCCTATCTCACCAATGTTCCGATCGATTACATGCTAATGGTAACTGCTGTAGCTATGATTGCAAATTCTGGATACAACTACTTCAAAAGCAACCTCAATAAACTGCAGCTCAATGGTTAGACTCTCAAAATAATGCGTTCACATCTCCCGCACTGCCTCCTAATCTGCATCGCAATAAGCTACATAAAAAAAGGGAGGCAGCTCGCGCTACATCCCCATAATGTGATAGCCTGCATCGACATGTAGCACTTCTCCGGTAATGCCGCGCGCGAGATCGCTAAGCAGGAACAGCGTCGCGTCCCCCACTTCGTCCTGGTCGACATTGCGTCTAAGCGGCGCTTTCTCCTCGATCGTTGTCATAATGTCGTTGAAGCCGGATACGCCCTTCGCAGACAAGGTGCGAATTGGCCCAGCCGATATCGTATTGACCCGAATTCCGAGTTTCCCCAGATCCTCCGCCAAATATCTGACGCTGGCTTCCAGCGCCGCTTTGGCGACACCCATAACGTTATAGTTTTTGACGACGCGCTCAGCGCCGATATAGGATTGGGTAACGATGCTTCCGCCTTCAGTCATGATTGGACTTGCCGCTCTTGCTATTGCAACCAGCGAATAAGAACTCGAATGCTGGGCCAGCGTATAGCCCTCTCGCGTCGTAGCAATGTAGCCGCCCTTCAAGTCCTCCTTGTCCGCAAAGGCGATGGAATGAACAAGCCCGTGAATAACCCCGGTCTTCTCTTTTATTTCCCTGAACGCGCCCTCGATGCTGGGATCATCATTCGCATCGCAAGATACGCACATAAGCGGCTCTATTCCGTTCTCCTGCAGCAGCTCCTGCAGCTTCAAGAAGGAGCGTTCCTTCCTATACGTGAAGATGAGCTTGGCGCCTTGCGTATGCAATGCCTTTGCCACACCCCAAGCCAAGCTGCGATTATTCGCCACACCCATCACAACAATGGTCTTTCCATTCATTAGTCCTTGCATCTTCCTGTACCTCCTCTGATCCACACTGATCAGAACTTTTTAGTACCTAGTACTAATTTTATCGTAATGGTTTTTGGTTCATGTGTCAATTTTGATTGATCATGACAAAAACCCGTTGCCACTGGGCAACGGGTTTCGTCTTCTATCAACTATCGGTACATATCCACTAATCCGGGGCTATGCTCATTGGGCATTTCCGGCATTTGCGGCACAGGGAATCCCGCAGGCGGCTCAGTTACCGTATACTCCCCGCCATTGCGGCTAGGCGATTGGCCTCGCAAAACTTCAGCTATGCGAGTCTGATCCAGTCGGAAGTTGAATTGAACATTATGATAACCCAAATCAACGTACTTCCGACATTCCGGATATTTATTAATATCGTAATTCGGAATCGGGAACAATTTCCCCCACTCCACTCCTAGCGTTTCCAGCGCTTTGGCGAATGCATTCTGATGCGCATTATCTCTTACAATTAGAAAACCAAGCGTTTCACGGAATGTTTTGTTAGAGCTCATCTCATAAATCCTTGTCTTCTGAAGAACACCGGTTGATTCAAGCACAACATTGTTCAGCATATCGCTAATCAAATTCCCGTGACTGTACACCCATGACCCGTTCCATGGATTCCCGCCTGCGTCGACAGGCAGCGAGCTTTGCGCACCCATAATAAAGTGATGCGGGTTGGCGTGCTTGATTGCCTCATCGATAGGTGCGCCATCTACGCCAGCATTTCCGGGAGCAGAATCACCTGCGCCGTTTAACAGCTGATTAATCGTGTTTTGGACCAGCTCCACATGAGCGATTTCTTCCAGAAATACACCTCTTAACAAATCACGGAACTGCTTTTCTTTGCCTCGAAAGTTCGAGCTTTGGAAAAAATACTGCATCATGGTGCGCATCTCGCCGAACTGTCCGCCTAATGCTTCCTGCAACACTTTGGCTGCTGCCGGATCTGGCTGATCCGGTTCAATAATATTAATCAATTCCTCTTTGTAATAATACACATACAACGCTCCTTTTTTGCGGATAGTTAGGCAGGAACCTCAAGCTCCTCATTAAACACGTAACGATGAAAGAACCATTCAGCCAATCCAAGAATCAACGAGATGGTCACAATTTCACCCATGCTTAACGTCCAATTGAACATGTCGGATATCACATAAAGATAGACAGCAGCTAACAGAAAATCTGCAATCGTAGCGAATAGGTTATTGGTTAAGCGAAGCAGCAGCTGATCGCCTATGACATAAGCCATTACCGTTAGTCCTGTTGCAGCCAATACCGCTCCCCAAAACGACGCTTCGGAATAATAAAGCAGCAACGCTACCACAATGGCTCCATTTACAAGCCATTTCAATAAAAATTTCAGCAAAGTTTTCATACTCCTTTCGCTCTATTTCTCCCCAAAATGTACGTGTATAGCGTCCCACCAATCCTTGACTTTAATCCAATATTTCTGATCAGCAAAAAGAAGCTCTGTGGAAGCAGCTTCTTGCGATTGAACTTATTGATAACACATCTATCCAATGACCCAACCCGCACTTACGCCAGCTGTGCCGCTTGATGCAGGGATTCCGCCGAATTGACTACCTTATCGGTAGCCTGTCCAATCTCTTCAATCGACTGCACTAGCGCCTGCATCCCCTTCTCAACCATCTCAACATTGTCGAGACTGCTCGACATGGACTGTACAATATGCTGAAAAGAAACCTCAGTCGCTTCGGATTCCGATTTGCTCTCCTGCACGATGCGGTGAACGTCAGCGATTGAAGCCGCCACTTTCTCCGAATAATCACGGGTTTGCATGATGTATGTATGGATCTGGCTGACGGATTGCTTCGTCTGATCCGACAGCTTGCGCACTTCTTGGGCGACAACCGCAAATCCCCGTCCGTGCTCACCCGCCCGTGCCGCTTCAATCGCGGAGTTGAGCGCCAGCAGATTCGTCTGTACCGCAATATCCTGTACCAGATTTACGACATGACCGATATCCTGCACAGAATGGTTCAATTGCTTCACCACATCTTCTATCGAGCTTGTCCGCTGCAGTATGGATGCGATGCGATTCTCCAATCCCGTAAGCTTGGATTGGCCTTCCGCTGCAAGCGCCTGCGTAAGTCTAGACGCCTCCGCCCCGCGCTGGACGGAACCGTTCACTTCGCTGCTGCTGGCAATCAGATGCTGTACGGATGTCCTTGTCTGCTCCGCAATGACTGTCATATCCTCGCTCACAATCGTAATTTTATGCTTTAATTCCGCTTTAACCCGCTCATACTGGAGCCCTCTTTGACGCAAATTTTCTTTCTCATAAGCTTCCAGCACAATTTGCTGCTCGAAATTAAGAATTTTCGTAATAACCGTGCTTATGCGCATAAGCTCGTCCCGATCCTCGATATGACGATAGACCAAATTCAGGAGCGTATCCTGCAAGTTTTGAAAAGCGCCCATATACCACTTCGGCTCCAGTCCAATCCGGTAGTGAACACTGGCAACGCGCTGCCTTTTCATCAGGAAATCCTCGTCAATATGACCGCTGAACATCTCAATCAAATGAGCTTTCAGCGTCAATTGAAGACGCTCGATTGTGCTATTCTCCACAATAATTTTTTTCAACTGATCCACATTCGTAATCGTACGATAGAACGCAGCTACAATCGTATCGATATGCTTGGCAATCAAGGTTTGTAACGACTGGGCCAGCCGAATGTCATCCAATGTTAATTCAATCATTTCTAGCTGCTTCAGAATAACCGGATCGTCAATATCAATTGTCGCCGTCCTCAGCACTTCCGTCTCCTGCCATTCCGGCAGCTCGAACGGCTTCTTATTCCCCATCAGTTGGCTTGATATAGCCGAGAACGGGCATTTTTTCATTGTTTCCTGCTCCTATGCTCAGAAGTGATGTATGTAACAGAAACGGGCGTGGCGCAGCTTTAATCACACTATGATAGCACCACTCTCATTGTAGTGGATTTTTTTGGTCATTGTTCAGCATCCAATCACAAAACTATGAAGATTTAAAGAACTTCTCATGCCGCGGGCAGCCTGAAAAGAAGGCATCCCATCAGATGTCCCCAATTCTGTTTGGCACTTCCTTTTACTGGATGTATTGTACAATAGAAAATAAGAATGTGAGCGGTAATCCCACCAGGGCCGTAATCATGGAATGAAGGAGGATACAGATATGGAAAGGGGCATTTATATCGTTACAGGAGCCATGGCAAGCGGAAAGTCGACCGTAGCCGAGCTCCTGGCCCGCCGTCTGGAACGAGCCGTTCATTTGCGCGGAGATACCTTTAGAAGAATGATTGTGAAGGGCCGGGAGGAGATGCTTCCCGAACCGTCGGATGAGGCGCTCAGGCAGCTTGACCTGAGGTATCGTCTGACAGCGTCAGCCGCTGATGTCTATTACGAGGCGGGATTTGCCGTTGTCGTCCAGGACGTCATCGTTGGACCTGCGCTCGTGACATTTATCTCCCGCATCAAGAGCCGTCCGGTCTACCTGATCGTGCTGGCGCCGGATGAAGAAGAGCTTGCCCGAAGAGAAGCGCAGCGAGGCAAAAAAGGCTACGGCATCTGGACCGTAGCAGGATTGAATCGTCTCCTTCAAGAGGACACGCCCAAGCTGGGGCTTTGGCTGGATACGTCTAAACTGACACCTGAGCAGACCGTAGATGAAATATGGAACCGCGTCAATCCAGAAGGTTTGGTGCATCACACAGCTCACTAATTGCTGATCTTCCCTATGTTGATCAAAGCATCAGACATACCCATACTTCATAGCAGGCGCAGACAGGCTCATAATCTGCCTGACAGCGAGCATTGCAGCATGCTGCTGCCTGCTTTTTCCCGCCTTCTCTCTCATCGTTTGCAGCAATGCAGGATTGTTCATCAATTGCTGAAGCTGCTCCGGAAGACGATCATCCTGACACCATACCGCAACGCCCTTGCGAGTCAAATAATTGGCATTATCTTGCTCCTGGCCAAGCGTCGATTCGAATAGCATCATTGGCAGCTGGAGCGCCTGCGCTTCGGAAGTTGTAAGGCCGCCCGGCTTTGTAATGAGCACGTCCGCACAAGCCATCCAATCCTGGATGCCGTCGATATAGCCTTTCAGTAAGACGTTATCGCGCCCATGCAGCGCTTCGCTCATCCGATGCAGCAGCTTCACATTCCGGCCGCATACGAACACAAACTGCACATGAGATGGGAATTTATTGGATTTTAGTTGCTCGATAAAGCTCCCCTTAATCATCCCGAAGCCTCCGCCCATGACCATGACGACAAAAGCATCAGGATTCAGACCCAGCTTCTCGCGCAGCTGCTTCTTGCAGCTGGACTTATGGTAGGACGGACGAACCGGAATGCCCGTTACTACGATTTTGTGCAGCGGAACATCCTTTTTCAGCAGCGCTTCGCCAACCTCTTGCGAACCGACCAAATACAAGTCCGTATAAGGATGAATCCAGTAACTGTGATCCGAGTGATCCGTAATGATCGTCACAGCGGTCAAGGATGTCAACCTTTTTTCTTTCATCAAAGAAAGCGCGGCGGACGCTGGCGGGAACGTGCTGACAAGCACGGTCGGCTGCTCCTGCTGGATCAACTCCAGAAGCCGGTGCAGACTGGATTGGCGGAATTTCTTAAGCCATCCGGTGAGCGGATTGGCCTCACGTGTTTTTTGATACAGGAATCCGTAGAGCGAAGGAAGATGCTTCACGCCTTGCAGAAAGCAATAACGTTCAATGACATGCATCCGGGGATGAATCCATTCCATCAGATCGATGACCTTAACCGACATGCCGGGTTTGCAGATTTCCGATGCCTCTACAATCGCTTTTGCCGCTTGCATATGCCCGTCGCCCAGCGTCCCGGACAAAATCAATATTTTCTCTTGTTTCATGATTATTCGTCCTCCTAATGTGAGATGAGACGCTGCCAACGCGGACGCATCTTGGAGCCGGGCGCCGTCTTCATTCCGATACTGAATTGCTCTTATTCTATCAATATGGTCATTATAGCCCATCCATGATGATCCCTTAACAGGCTAAGGTATTGTTTTGCCCTCCGACCTCAGACGGAGGAGAGCTGTTCTTCAGGCTTAGGAACCGATCTCCTGCCCAAGCTGCTCTTGTTGTCCTTCTTGCGCAAGTTCCACTTGCTTCGCTTTTCTTTTTTTACGCTTCCGAATATAGATAATAATGAGCACGATAGGAACAATTCCTATCAACAAATATAACGATACATCCTTGACCATTCCTTCGGCGGACCGGCCGTAGAGATAGAACAATGTGCCTACAATGTAGAACTTGGCCGCACGCCCTATAGCTGCATAAGCCATCAATCGCCATAACGGGAAATTCAGACAGCCGGACAAGATTGTAAACACTTTAAAAGGAATCGGCGTAAAGGAGCCGAGCAGAATCGCAGCTTCTCCGTTTCTCTGAATCAAGTTGCTGGCGGCATCGACCCATGATTTTTTCAGCATCCTGTTCATGACCGAATGCCCTAGCCCTTTTCCAATCCAATAGCCCAGCGGTGTGCCCAGCAAACATCCGATGAATCCGATCGTCGCCAGCCACAGCGCATTGGACGGATCAAGCAAGCTTAATGATACTTGTGTAAACAAAGCGGGAATCGGGAAGATCACCGCATCTGCGAATGAGTGAATAAATAAGCCCAAGCGCCATAATTCAGTAAATAGTTGATGATATCCTCTAGCAATTGCCCCGTGCTCCTATCCCGCAGTCTGTCGGTGACTCCTTTTTTTGACCTGCGTACAACGCCGTAAATACGTCTACTGTAATCCTATAGGTATAACCGCAATCCAACAATTGGTGGAGGTCTAGTTTCCGTCCCAGACCTAAGACCAGTCTCCGTCCCTTCGCGGGTCGGTTATCACACAGGCAGCCTGTAAGGTATGCTAACAATGGCAGACATGGGCACGCTGTTTTAGTAGAAGCGGCTCCCAGTAATGCCGCACGACAATAAGCCACTCGGATTTAAGCAAAAGGAGTTATCGCAGTTGAAGCTACTTGCAATCGTCGAACAATTATTTGCTCAATACGGCTATCTTGTGTTGTTGATCGGTCTGCCGCTGGATGCCATCGCTCTCCCGATTCCGCCGGGCAACACAACGCTGACGTATACCGGTTATCTGGCGTATAAAGGCGTGCTTCACTGGCTGCCGGCTGTAGCATCGGCGTATGCTGGCGCGATTATCGGCATGACCGTTACCTATTGGATTGGATACAAGTTCGGGCAGCCGCTGATCGACCGGTATGGCGAGCGGTTGTTCTTGAAGCCGGTACATATGGAGAGGACCAAGCAAGCTTATGAAAAACACGGCAACAAGCTGCTGCTTTTTTCATTTTTGATGCCGGGTGTACGGCAATTTATCGGCTATGCGACTGGCATCATTCGTGTGCCTTTCCGCACATTCGCACTCTACGCCTACACAGGAGCGGCTATATGGGTTATCCTGTTCACCGGCATTGGCTTCCTCTTCGGCGATCAGTGGAAGCATGTGCTGGTATGGGTAGAGCAATCCTTGCTGTACATTACCATCGGCGTAGGCGCAGCGCTCACCATCTTCCTATTCATGAAGTGGCGTAAGCATTTGCTGCAAAAGAGAACAGCCGCCAAAGCAATCGATCGCTAACGTTTAGACGGACAGCAAAATCCAGCCCATTTCAGCAAACGCTGAGATAGGCTGGTTTTTTCATACAGAAGCGGATAGCAGTCAGCTGTTTGAAGGAATAAGTTCAATTTCCGCCTAGTGCCTCCCCATTGAGCTTGACACCTTCAATGATTGTATTGCCCCATTCGGGAAGCCTGATGGCTTCGCCCGAGAACCGGCTTCCAGCGAATGAGCTATGATGTAGCTTGGCCCCTTCAAAGCTGCAATCCTCAAAGCGGCAGTGCATGAACATCGCACCTCGAAATTGCACATCGTCGAACCGGCATCGGATGAACGTCGCATCACTCGCTATTGCCTTGCTTAAATTACAGCCTGTAAAATCACAATCCTCAAAGCGCTCGCCAAGTCTGGCATTGTTCAGCTTCGCCCCCCGGAACGAACACTCGTTGAATTGCCTGGTCATATATCTGCCATCCAGCTTTACCCCGTCAAAACAGCAATTCGTAAATTCGGAAGTATTCAGGCTCGACTCTGCAAATAAAGCATATGACAGATCGATTCGCTCCGTCTTCAAATATTGAATCGTTGTATTCAACGTGAATCCACGATAATCTTCCCGTCCATCATCAGTCAAGCCGAAGGGAGACGATGGAAAAGCGCGTCCTTTCTTATGCAAGTTTTGCTTGCCCGTAACTGCATCCAGCGCCTGGTTCAAATCTATGATCTGATCCTCGCTCCATCTTGCAATCCATTGCTTTTTGCTCAAAGCAATAACCTCCCCACTCGTACCCTGGCGCTTATGCCAGAATAGTGATCTCCTTATTTTAACAGAGAACGCTTGGCATGGCATTTCGTGTACATTGAATACCGACTTGCTGGGCATAAAGCAAAACCGATCCCACTCAGCAATGGCTGAATTGGACCGGCTCTTATCCTGTTACAGTATTACTATGAAGACGAGCTTGATGATCTCGCGGATCTCCTCTTCCACTTCAACCTCGGACTAACTGCATTGATCACCATCACAAGAATCAGTACGATTCCCCAAATGAAATCCTTAAAGAAGTTGCCCACATGAAGCGCGTTGAGACCGCTGGACAGGAATTGAAGCGTCAGAACGGCCATTACGACGCCGGCGATCTTGCCGAATCCTCCGTTCGGATTGACGCCGCCAAGCACTACGACAAGAATTGCTTGCAGAATATATGATGTTCCATAGTCGGCTTTGGCCGAATTGGTCAATGCAATCATGACCAGACCGGCAATAGAGGCAAGCAGACCACTAAATGCATACGTCTTCAACAGAACTACCGTATTGTTGATGCCTCCATAGCGCGAGGCAGTCGGGTTACTGCCGAGCAGCTGCAGCTTCATGCCGTACGGACGGCGATTCAACAAGAGATAAGCGGCTACTACACAGAGAGTGAATATCAGGAGCGGAACGGGAATGCCGATAAGACTGCCATTCCCGATTGTGGAGAATTGCTCCGGCAATCCGACAACAGCCTGCCCCTTCGTAATGACGATAGCAAGACCCATGAACAGCTGCATGCTGCCCAGCGTCACAAGAATCGGCGGAATGCCGATCTTCGCAACGGCAAATCCGTTGAGCAAGCCGCACAGCCCCCCTACGATAAGGGCGCATACGATTCCAAGCAGCATATACAACAGGCTTGTTCCAGCCGATGCTCCTTCCGGCACAAGCCGGACCATGACCATGGCAGCGAGGATCGATGTCAAATTCGCAATGCCGACAATCGATAGATCGATACCGCCTGAGACCATCGTCAGCATCATCGCAAGCGACAGGATGCCGAGGACAGGAAATTGAAATGCCATAGAGCTGAAGCTGTCGAGCGTCAAGAACGTGCCCGGACTAAGAATCGTCATCGTAATGAATACCAGGACCATAATGACGAACAGCCGGGTCAGGTTTCCGTCCGAGGATAGCCAACGCTTCAAGGAGAACGACAGATCGTCGTATGACGCATCCGGTCCCGTACGTTTTGTAGCTTGATTGGTCATAAGTACCTCCTAAAGACTGTCGTCAGGTCAAGATGGATGATTGGTTTGATGACGAACGTTTAATTTGATAAGCGGCGATGCCTGTTCCGATCAGGATAAGCGCGCCGATCACGAAGCGCTGCCAGTAAGACGGAATGCCGACCAGAATGAGGCTGTTCTGAATCGTTACGATCAACAGCAAACCGAGCAATGCCCCCGTTACCGTGCCGTGGCCGCCCGTAATCCTTACACCGCCCAGCACCACCGCCGCAATGATCAGGAGCTCCGTGCCAAGCAGATCGACCGGATTGGAGCTTCTCATCATCGTTGTCTGGATCATGCCGGCGATGCCGGCCAGGAAGCCGACGAAGCCGTATACGAAGCATTGCAGGAACTTTGTATTGAAGCCAATGCGCTCTGCCGATACCGGATCACCGCCAAGCGCGTAGATGCCGCGGCCAATCATCGTATACTTCATCATAATGGCCACCAGGATGATGACAGCTGCTGTAATAAGGACAGACATCGGCAAGCCGACCGTAATGCCCGCATCCGTCGTAAATTTGATCACTGATGTCTTACCGAATTGTTCCAGCGGTGCTGGCAGATTGCTAATTTGGCGGCTGCCAACGAAGGTAAGCAGGAAGCCGCTGAACATCGATGAGGTGCCTAAGGTGACGATCAGCGTAGGCAGCTTGAAGAAAGCAATCAGCAAGCCATTGATCAAACCCAAGCCTAGCCCGATGATGCCCGCCAGCAGGAATGCCGCGTAGACAGGAACATCAAAGCCCAGCAGCAAGATGATCTTCGTAGCCGAGAACATGCTGAACGTCGCAATGGCCGGGAATGACACATCAATGCCGCCCGATATAATGACCATCATCGTACAGATCACGAAGATGCCCGGAACAATGCTGCTCCGAATCAGATCGAACATATTCGCAGAGCTGAAGAAAGCGCCGTTTTGGCTGCCGATAGCGGCGAACAGCACCAGTATAATTACCGCCACATAAAACTCGCTTGTTTTTGTCCATTTTCTCATGCGGTGTTCCCCCTGTGCTCTGCAGCCCCTGCCTCTTCTTCATGAGCGTCGTGCAGCCGCGACCATACATCCTGCGTGAACGTCTTGCCTTCCGCTTCCCCGATGATTCGTCCGCGCTTCATAACCAGCACCCGATTGCAGCTCTGCCGCAGCTCCGGTAAATCGTCAGAGATCATGAGAACGCCCAGCCCTTGTCCCGCCAGCTCCCGAATGACCTGATGAATATCTTCCTTCGAGCCAATGTCTACGCCGACGGACGGACCATTGAGAATCAGCAGTTTGGGTCCCGCTGCAAGCCATCGGGCAAGCACGACGCGCTGCTGGTTGCCGCCGGAGAGCGTCTTCACCGGAGAGAGCGGCGAATGAGCGACAATGCCCAGCTTTTCAATCCAGCTCCGAACAGTCGACTTCACTTTGCGCCTGTCGATCATGCCCCATTTGTCCTTCTGCTCGTCGATGACGCTGACAACCATGTTGCGCTCAATCGATTGCTCCAGGAATAGTCCCTCTGTCAGCCGGTCCTCCGGCACATAGGCGATTCCGTGCGCCTCCGCATCCTGAACGGACCGGATGCTGACGGGCTCACCGTCACGATAGATCCCTCCCGATGTTGCGGGAGTCAGACCGAATAGCGCTTCCGCCAGCTCCGTCCTGCCAGAGCCGAGCAAGCCCGTTAAGCCCACAATTTCACCGGGATGAATGCTAAGCGATATATGTTCAAAGCAGCCCTTTAACGACAAGTTGTCTGTTCTGAGCAGCGGCATGCCTGATTGCTTTCCGATCTCATAATAGCTTTCGTCAATTTGACGCCCGGTCATATAATAGACCAGCTTCTCGCGGTTCAATTGATCCGCGCGTTCGGAGATGACGTTTTTTCCATTACGCATAATCGTAATTCGCTCCGAGAGCTCGAACACTTCTTCCAGCTTGTGGCTTACGAACAAAATCGAGATGCCATCCCGCTTCAATCCCTCAATGACACGAAATAAAGCGCGTACTTCCTTCTGAGTAAGCGCGGTGGTCGGTTCATCCATAACGATCAGCTTGGCTTCGTGCATAAGCGCCCGCGAGATCGCGATCAACTGCTTGTCGGCAACAGACAAATGCTCCACTTTCGCACTCAGATCCAGGTCAACGCCAACCTTATCCAGCGCCTGCCGCGCCGCTACGCGCATCTTGCTCCAATTGATCCATTTTTTCCTCGCGGCAAGCTCGCCGTTCAAGGCGATATTTTCGGCTACCGTCAAGTTAGGGAAGATTGAGAAATCCTGATAAATCACTTGAATTCCGGAATTGATCGCTTCAATCGGGTTCAGCTGACTGCGCAGTTCTCCATCGATTCTTATCTCGCCATGATCCGGCGCGTGAACGCCGGACATGACCTTGATCAGAGTGGATTTCCCGCAGCCGTTCTCCCCGGCCAAACAATGGACTTCGCCATAATCGATCCGCAGCGACACATCCTTCAAGGCATGGACGCCGGCGAACGATTTATTAATATGGTTCAGTTCAATCAGGGCTTTAGGCATGTTCGGGTCACCCTCTCCTAGAAATCGTAATCGGTTACATTTTCTTTCGTAACGCCCACCCATGCAGCGCCATACAAATATTTGCCGTCCTTCACAATCAGCTTCTCGTAGCCAGGCACGCCCAGGTCGTAGCCTTCTTTGATCTCGCCTGCTTTACCTTCCAGCACCTTCACAGCTAGGGAGTTCATTGCTTTCGCCGCTTCAGCCGGGTCCCAGAAACCGATCATCGACATCGCGCCGCTATCCAGATACTTCTGCGATACGGACGGAACGCTAGTGCCGACCACGTTCACCTTGCCGATCAGGCCGGACTCTTCAATCGCCAGCGCCGCGCCAGCCGCATCGTTGCCGGATGCGCCTTGGAAGCCCCTTAGATTAGGGAATGCCTTGAACGTCTCGCGCAGCTTCTCGCTGGCAATCTTCTGGTCGTCATTCGTCTCCAGCTGGCGGGCAACCGCTTTCATATTCGGGTATTTTTCCTGCTGACGGTTATAAGCGCCTTCTTCCCACTGCATGTGAGATTTGGTTGTCAAGCTGCCTACTGTCGTCATATATTCGCCTTCCTCGCCCATAGCCTTCGCCAGGTTATCCATCAGGAATGCGCCGTATTCCAGGTTGTCGAATGCTTCTATGTTGAAGTCCGTATTCACCATACCGTCCGCTTCATGCGTGATGACGACGATGCCTTTGTCGCGGGCTTTCTTCAGCACGGGCTCAAGCGCCTCCGCGGAAAACGGAACCACCGTAATCGCATCCACCTTCTGGGCAATCAAATCTTCGATAATTTGCACTTGGAGAGCCGCATCCGCTTTCTGAGGACCTTGCATGAACGTATCGTGTCCGGTCGTCTTGCCGAATTCCTTTACGCCTTCCTCCATCCGATCGAACCAGGCTACACCGGTCAGTTTAACAACGGTAGCGATTTTGTATTTCTTGCCGCCTTCATTGCCGCCGTTGTTCGTCCCACCGCTTCCATTGTTGCTTCCCGAATTGCTTCCGCCGCAAGCGGTGAGGATCACCATGCAAAAGATAAGTAACATAGCAACTGCTGACATCGAACGTTTCTTGACCATTGATTGCTTCCCCCTAAAGATGATTTAAATTTTATGTCAAAACGTCCAGCAGCGGAATTACCGCTGCCTAAACGCCTTCACATCATCCATAAAAGCTTTCACTCTTGCCTGATCCACATGATTTTCGAATTTTCCGTCTATTTTGAAGGCCGTTCCGACTACGGCTCCGTCGGCAATCGATAATTGCTCAACCAGATTCTCACGGCGAACGCCTGTATTGGCAAGCACGACCGTCTCCGGGACTGAATCTTTTACTTTCTTCAAAATTTGCGAATCGGTCTGCGCTCCTGCCGTCAGGCCGGACACGCACAGGGCGTCAGGGCGGTTGTTGAATACGGTCGACTTGGCGACGCTTTCGATATCGCGGTCCGCAACGTATTTTGCCGCTTCCGGTACGATGTTGAACAGCAGCTTAACATTGCCGGCCCCGATTCGCTGCTGATGGCGCACTGTCTCGCCAACGTTCGTATTCCAGAGGCCAAAGTCGCTGGCATATACGCCGGTGAAGATTTCGCGGATGAAGAGCGCTCCGGTTGCCGCTGCCAGATCAAGCGACTTCTTTGCATCCCAGAGTACGTTCACGCCGAATGGGATTCGAATGTCCGGCTTCAACTCGCCGACTATACGGGCCATGGCTGCCACCGTCTCCGTCTTCACTTCCGTCAGGTACGGCAAGCTGAATTCGTTGGAGAACATAACGGCGTCTACCCCGCCGTCCTGGAGCGCCTTCAAGTCTTTTCTGGCCATCTCTACGACGTAGTCCATCCCTTTTTCGCTATTGAAGTAGGGATCTCCGGGCAATGCCATCAAATGGCACATCGCAATAACCGCTTTCTCCGTACCGAGTACATCCTTCAACCATGTCATATCGTTCATCCTCCCCAGAATGTGTCTATCTCATCTTGTTGATTAAGTTCCTTCTATTAGAGCTTGCCGACGCGTCATTATCCCCTGCTGAAGTCCACATTGCCGTCAAGCGTGTGCACCAATTGCTCCAGCAGTTCAATCAGCTTGCTCACATCGTCCAGATCGACGGATTCCACCGGCGCATGCGTATATCTCGCAGGGTAGCCCAGATCGACCATCGGCAAGCCGTCGTTTTCCAGCTGGCTGAACGAGGCGTCCGTCAAGATGCCCATAAATACGGCGGGCTGAAGCGGAATTTGGCGGCAGGCAGCCACTTGCTTAATATGTTTGACCAGCTTCGGATTCGGAATCAAGCCGCCCAGCGTGCCTCTGCCATGGAACGTATACATCCCGATGCTTGGGCCGCCGCCTAGCGCAATATCACCTTTCGATTTCAGATCCGGCGTGTCCGTAGCAATCGTAATGTCAAGCGTAATCGCCAGATGCGGATTAATGCGGCGCACTGCCGGCAGCACGCCGCGCAGATTGAACTCCTCTTGGACCGAGAAGACGAGGTAGAGCTCGCAAGGAAGCTCGCTACCCTTCACCCGGTCTGCCAATTCAAGCAGAGCCAGGCACCCCACGCGATTGTCGAGCGCATTGGAGAATACGCGTGAGCCGTTATCGAAGTATTGGCGTGCGTACATGACAGGCATGCCGACCTCGAAGCCTGCATCTTCCGCTTCTTTCCTCGACCGGAACCCGAAGTCTGCGAATACTTCACTTACGGGCAGGACGCGGTACTTCTCCTCTGAAGGTGTCACATGATGTGCCTTTGTCCCGATAATGCCTTGCCATGTCCGGCCGTTCGCCTCCGCGATTACGGTCTGGCCCGCCAGGCTTTTCTCAGGAATGCCGCCCAGCCGCTCCACCCGAAGGAAGCCGCCCTCCTCCATCTTGTTTACGACAAGGCCCAACTCATCCATATGGGCGAAGATCATGACACGGAACGGCTCTTTGCCTTCAATCTTGTTCATGCGTACCGTCACATTGCCGAGCGCGTCGACCTGAACATCTTCCCCTGTCGACTTCAACTGATCTGTCACATACCGGATCACCGGATCTTCATAACCGGAAACTGCCGCAAGCGAGGTTAATTCCTGCAATCTCTTTTTCATGTAGGTCATTTGCTCTTCCATTCGCTAGCCTCCCAAGCTTATCTGACTGTCTTCTCTGTAATCTTGATACATACAAGTCCTACAAGTCTTTCATCAGATCCTTCGTCCGCTCATACAAGCGATGATAGATGGCGTAATGCCGTTCATACACATCCCGATGATCAGACCCCGGTTCAATATAACGGATGATGTTCACCCATTCGTCGATTTCCTCCAGCCGATCATGCCAGCCCAATGCCAGTCCACAAATGTAAGCGTTTCCATATGCGGCGCCAACTGTAACCTCAGGAATCGCTTGACGCACCTGACAGATATCGCTAACGCTTTGCAGCCATAGCTTATTTTTGACGCCGCCTCCCACAGATACGATTCGCTCAACCGATGCGCCAAGCTCCCTCATGACATCCAGGTTATGGCGTATAGAGAATGAGATGCCTTCCAGCAGCGAGCGGTACATATCCGCTGTTGTATGATTTAAGGATAAGCCGAACATCATGCCTTTGGCTGAAGCATCATGAAGCGGCGTTCGCTCTCCGCTGAAGAACGGCAGCGTGATTAATCCGTTAGAACCAGGCGGGCTTAGTTCCGCTTGTGCGGCCATATGGATGTATGCCTGCTCCACCGACCAGCCTGACGTTTCCCCGCTTCCCTTGTCACGTCCCAGACATTGGTCGACAAACCATCGGGTAAGCGAACCTGCTGTCGCCGTGCCGCCAGTCAGCGTATTGGCCCCCGGCACGATATGGACATTGGGCCATAGCTCTCTGGTTTTCATTATCCGGTCCGTCGTCAGGATAAAGAAGGTGGAGCTGCCATACATCATCATCAGATCGCCTTGATGGATAGCGCCGATACTAATGGCCTCCGCCATGGCATCCGCTGTGCCGGCTATCACTCGTGTACCCGGTGCCAATCCCGTCTCTTCTGCAGCTCGCGCAGCAACAACTCCAACAATATCCGTGCTCCATGTCAAATCCGGAAGCTTATCGACCTCCGTCGTACAGGAGACGGTCTCGTCATTCCACTCCAGCGTATGGATGTCAAACAATGGTGCGTAGTTGACAGCGGTATAACGATCGATTACGCATCGTCCCGTCAATTTGTAGACCAGATAGCCGGAGCCGCATAAAAACTTGTATGTCTTCTCGTAAACCTCCGGCTCATGATCCTTGATCCATTTGATCTTCGGTCCCGCTGCCTGCGATGAGAGTGACTGGCCGCCAATCTGGAACACGCGCTCTTCTCCGATCGCATCATTCAACGCTGCAATCTCGCGTTCTGCCCTTGTATCGACGCCGTACAGAATCGCTTTACGAAGCGGATTCCCTTCTATGTCGATCGGCAGAACAGCAGGAGCAATGGAGCTGACGCCTACAGCCGCGATCTCATCCGCCGATATGCCATATTTCATTCGCGCCATATGGGTAAGCGTTTGCGACAATTGCTTAAAATCATGCCACCACGTCGCTTCCGCGTCATGCTCGGCCCAGCCTCGATGCGGGATTTCCAGCTTATGCGGGACGGCGCATTGCGCGATGATCTTGCCCTCTCGGTCAACCAGCACCCCTTTGGATTCGTATGTTCCAATGTCAATGCCGAGTACGTATGACATCTGATGTCCCCCCTCAGTCGGCTTCACGAATCCTTCCTGTTTCTAAAGGCTATACAAGTGTAATCTTCCCTTGGAAGCCGAGGTCAAATACCGGATGCTCACTTTCCTCATCGCTTCGGTTCGTAATAATTTCGCTTAATTGATCAAATTCACATACTTTGAGCAGGGAGGACTCGCCAACTTTCGTGCGGTCCACCAGTGCAATCACTTCCTTGGACTGGGCGATGAAGGTTTGCTTCACTTCCGCTTCCTCCACGCTGTAATCCGTTAAGCCGCGTTCCTTATTCACTGCAGCAAGGCCTAAGTAATAACGGTCGAAGTTGAATTTTTTGATCGATTCGATCGCGACACTGCCTACCATCGACATTTCATTAAAACGAATAAGTCCGCCTATCATATACACATGGAGATTGCTCTTGGACAAGATGGATGCCACCTGGAAGGAAGAAGTAAATACGGTGATGCCTCTCCTCTTGACGAGCGCTTTCGCAAGCTCGGCCGTCGTCGTTCCTACATCCAGAGCGATAACCTCCCCTTCGCGAATTTGGTCAGCCGCGTACTGGCCGATCCTCCGCTTCAGGTCGTGGTTCTTCTTCTCCCGCTGGACGAACAACGGCTCTGCCCCCTGATCAGGTAGCGCAGCCCCGCCTCTCCGTCTTGAGATGACGCCTTTCTTCTCCATCGCGACCAGGTCGCGCCGTACCGTCACTTCCGATACGTCGAGAAATCCGGCAAGCTCTTCAACGGTAAGCGGCGAATTCTCATGCAATAAGCTGATGATTTGCTTCTCTCTTTCAGTTGACATGGCAATCAATCTCCTTGTTTGTATAATATCACATCAATCAAATTCAAATCAATAATTATCATAAATTGATCAATATAAATCTTAAAATGATCATAAACAACTTTTCATGAATTGTAAACCCTTTCATTGCCGTTTCAACGATTAATTCCTCTTTAATCGACAAAAAGAGGTCCCTTTCCCTTTTTAAGTACCCCCAGTCCATTGATTCTCCTTACATTTAAAAGAAATAAACAGGAGCTTGTCGATCATAAGAGGTCTATCCCCCCTTTTCGCAATAAAAAGAATGATCATATTGATTATCAATTTGATCATTCTTTATAAGTTTTGATCATCTAATTCGATCAATAGCGCATATACATTAACCCGATACTTTTTCCAGCCAAATGTCCTTGAAGTCGATCCAGCCCAGCGAATTCACACCGATACCTTTAATATGCGGATTATAGTACATCTGATATTTCTTATGAAGCAGGAACAGAACATGCGTCTCATCTCGAAGCTTGTGCTCAATATCCATCAGCTCTCTCCAACGCCCATCCGTCTCCTTGGACGCCAGCGCCTTATCAATCTTCGCTTCTACCCACTGCAGCAGCTCCGGGTCCAGATGCTCCCGCAAGAAATTCCCCGTCTGCTCGAACAGCTCGATCATGCATACCTCATCCTCGGCAAATACGACGCAGTACAATAGACAATCCGCGTCAGACAACACCTTTCGCTCACGAATGCTCATCCAGTTCTCCAGAATGACCTCCACTGTAATGCCATGCGCGGTCAGCTCCCGCTGCAGCCAGCGCGCATCCTTCTCATGGATACCGTAGGTCGCAATCTTGATAGGCTCTCCCCGGTAACCGGATTGCTTGAGCAGTTCTATTGCTCTCTCTACATTTTGGCAGGTGGCTCCTTTGTAGGACTCCTCGCCCGGATAGAAACCGCTGGCTGGATGCATCCGATCTTCTCCAAGCTCGGTAACCATCCGATAGCGGTCAATCAAGAGATCGACTGCCTTGCGGAAGTGCGGCGATTGTTGAGGCCCGCTCTTGCAGCGGTTCCAAGTGAGCAAGCTGCAGCCGTTCGAGACGTTTTCGACCTTCTTCCAACCCTGCGCAGGCTTAAAATCCTTGGAGTCATGATCGATCAGCAGTTGATCCCAGTTTTTCGCGAAAGCCGCCGTATCCTCCGGCATCGTGACGATAATGACCCCGTCCAGATGCGCCCTGCCCTGGAAATAATGCGGGTTGGCCTCCATAATGAAGCGATCTGCTGTCCATTCCACGAAGCGGAACGGTCCCGTCCCGACCGGACGCTGCCAAAACTGTTCATTCTGCTCGACCAGATCATGCGGCACAATAGACATGCCCGGCGAGCACAAGTAGCGGAGCAGCAGCCAATTGGGCTTCTCCAGCTTGATCGTTACGGTGCGCGGCCCTCTCTTCACGATCTCCGTAATCGAGCGCACGAACCAGCCCGAAGCATAGCTGCCTCTAAGTCGCTCCAGGGAATAGATGACATCATCTGCCTCCAGGTCGCGCCCATGGTGGAATGCAATGCCTTTCCGCAGATGGAAGGTCCACTCCCTTCCCTCCTCGTCATGCTCCCACGCATGTGCAAGTGAAGGGATAATCTTCTTGGTCTCGCGGTCATACTTGACCAGACAATCGAACAGTTGCTTAACCATATGCGCGCTAAAAGCAAAATACAAATCCTTCGGATCCAGGGTCAGAATCGGACGATAGACCGGCAGCCTAAGCAAATCCGCCTCCAGATCATCGATCAGCTCCGTTCTGTATCCGAAGTGGCTGTTCATCCATTCCACGAATTGATGCCGCACTCCCGTACCTTCCCCATAGCCCTCAATCAGCTCGAACGCATGCTTGTATTCGCCCTTTGACGCATAGAACTGAGCCAGCTCCAGTAGCTTCTTCTCCTTCGGATAGAGAAAGGTCACCTTGGAGCGGTTCCCGCGGCCGCGGCCCGCTTGCCAATGAATGAACCCTTCCTCCTCCAGCTTGCGAACGATAAACTTTACGTTGCGCTGCGTACAATACAGCGCTTCAGCGAGGCTCTCCAGCGATACTTCGATCGGCTTGCCCGAGCCGACTGACTCTGCCACTTTGCTATACATCATCAAATACCGTTCTTCACTAATCATGACGATGCCCTCCTCCGCCAGAGGCCTTAGTATGTAAAAGGGGAAATAATCATCTTCGATTATACACTTTTTCTACCCCTTTTGCGAGTGCATAATGGGATTCATATACAGGAGAACAGGAGTGGTGACGATGCTGTGGCATGATTATGTTCCAGGTCAACTATGGAAGGACCGGGTAGAGGAGCAGGAGAGGAAAGCGGAATTGGAGGCGTTTGTGGCTGAACGGAAGACACCGGAGGAAAGCTCAAGCAAGAAAGAAAAATCAAAGGCAGCCGGCACTTTTCTGAAACGATTCGGGCTCATATAATAGAAGTAGATGAATAGTGACATTATCATGGGTAAAGGAGCCATACGCATGCTTACATCACCATTGATTCAATTGCTGCCGCAGCTCACTCCCGAACATATCGCCGGGCTGTCGGGCATGCTGCAAGACGTCGTAGAAGACGGCGCCTCCATTGGATTCCTCTCTCCTCTATCGCGTGAAGAAGCTGAGCAATACTGGCGGAGCGTCACTGAACCCGGCATATTCTTATGGGCAGCTGTCTTGAACGGCAGAATAGTCGGAACGATTCAGCTGCAGCTTGCTATGAAGAAGAATGCTGCGCATCGGGCGGAGATCGCCAAGCTGATGGTCCATCCAACAGCGCGCAGGCATGGAATCGCCAGAACACTGATGCATACGGCCCACGAGCAAGCCAAGAAGGAAAACAGAAGTCTGCTCATTCTGGATACGAGAGCTGGCGATCCCTCCAACGAGCTCTACAAGTCGCTTGGCTATACAGAAGCCGGGCGCATCCCCGGATTTGCCCGCTCCTCCGAAGGCGGATTCGACGCAACCGTCATCTACTACATGAATCTGTAATGGTGTGATGCATCCGTTTCCCGAAGCATGCATAAGCCTTCACTTCCAGTTCATCCTATACGGATGGAGGTGAAGAGCATGTCCGGAAGAAACAACAAGCCCGACAATGACGGTCCTGCCGCAAGCCCGTCCAGGCTGGATCAATTCGGCGATAAACTGGCTGACGACACGAAAGCGTCTCCCAAGCAAGTCCGCCATAACGAGAAGCCTGCTAATTAATCTGTAACGCAGAAAAGGAGTGCCGCTCAGGCTTAAGCCGGCAGCACTCCTTTTCTATGTTCACGGCATCAGCCGAAGAAATAACTGATGTAGATCATTACAAGCAAGCCGGCAATAAAGGAATAGGTTGCCGGTCTTTCAAACCCGTGACTATGCGATTCCGGAATAAGCTCCTTATAGACAATGAACAGCATCGCCCCGGAAGCAAAGGCTAGACCGTAACCGATCAGCATCTCAACATAGCTGGCGGCAAAGTATCCGACAATTGCGGATACAACCTCCACAAGGCCCGTCAGCGTCACGATCAGCATCAGCTTCAGCTTGCTCACTCTCGATTGCATGAGGAAGATGGCCAGCACCAGTCCCTCTGGCATATTCTGCGCGCCAATGGCTATCGCAACCATCGGTCCCAAACCTTCATTGGAGCTGGCATAGCTGAATCCGGTACTAAGGCCCTCAGGGATGTTATGTATAAATAGCGCAATAACAACAAGCAGCGACTTGGAGTCGAAGGAGCTGATTCCCCTTTTCTGCTCGATATCGATATGCGGAATGTTTTTCTCCAGCAGATCAAGCACGACCACCCCGATAATCAATCCGATGGTGAGCGGGATTAAGCCGGACTCGTTCAGCGCCTGCGGCAGCAAGCCGAATGTGGAAGCCGATACCATGATCCCGGCTGTAAAGGCGATCAGAATGTCCTTCCACTTCTCCGACAATGATCGAACGAACAAGAGTGGCACGGCGCCAAGCACCGTTGCCATTGCAGAGATAAAGCTGCCTAGAAGCGCTGCTGTCATGATGTATGGCTCCTTATCGATGTAGTTGCTTCAGAAAGCATAAATCGCGCTCATGGATAAAGCGTCCTTCATAGGTGGCCGGCTCATGCTTCTCCATGAGCTGGATGGCGTCTTTCAAGGAGCGCCAGCTGAGCGATGCCCCAGCCTCTTCCACGGAAGGATCACTCTCATTGGTCCGAATTTGTCCAACATACCCGTATGAGAACTGCAGCAGCTCCCGTTCATCCCGATATTCAATCACGAGGCCAATGTCATCCGTCAGCTCGACTTCCGCGCCTAATCCCTCTTTGGCCTCACGCTGCATCGCCATCTTCATCGTCTCCGAAGCTTCGATGCCGCCGCCAGGCAGCTTATAATAGTTCCCGTCCTTCTTATGCAACAACGCGACTTCATATCGAGTGTTAAAGATAATGCCTCTGACGGCCCGGCGCATCCAGAAATTGCCGCCATGTCTGCGCGAGGTGGCGTCGCGCCCGCTAAGACCCAGATCACGTTCATAGATTTCCCGCAGTAGCTCCATCACATACAGTTCCTTCCTGTTGGTCTTTATCCTATGTCAGGACTAACGCTTCATGCCTTCCGCCACCATGCTCATAAAGGTTGACATGTGCTCTGGATGGCACGCAATCAGACAAGGCTGATCGGCCGAGCCTGAGAACGGATTGCCTTCGAAATCCACCACAACGGCCCCTGCCTCCATCGCAAGCAGAATGCCGGAGTACAAGTCCTCGCCCTCCGAATGATAGACCATAATGGCATCAAGATCGCCTCTTGCGAGCATGCTCCATTGCAGCGTCGGCGCCCATAGGCGCATCATTCGTTTCGTATGCACATCGATATAATGCCGAAGCTGTACAGCCTCATCGCGCTGCTGAACAGCATGGCCCTGAATCCAGCCGACTCTCGCCTTGACGAAAGCTCGTGCCGGATTCAATGACACCGGACGTTGATTGCAATTCGCCCCTTCTCCAACGATTGCTGTGTACAACCGATCGGTTATCGGCTCATAGATGACGGACAGCACCGGCTCGCGCCGCCGCATAAGCGTGATCGAGATGCCGAATAAAGGCAGCCCCACCGCAAAATTATTGGTGCCGTCAAGCGGATCGACGAGCCATTGCCACTCGCATTGCTTGCCGTCATCACCCGCTTCTTCCGACCGGATCGCATGGTCCGGGAATACACTGCGAAGCTTTGCCAGAATAATAGCCTCCGCTTCAAGATCAACCTCTGTCACCAGATCGCCATGCTCGTCTTTCTCATCTATTCGGATGATCGAACCGAATCGTTCCTTTATATATCTTCCTGCCTCGTAAGCGGCTGCAACCGCCACTTCTTTGGCTATGTTCATCAACATTTGTCCTGCTCCTTCTTCTCTGAATAAAAATGCAGCCGATTGCCGAACGGATCTGTGACCTGGACCGCATTCCACTCCTCCGAGAAGCCCGGACGCGCATAACCGTATTGCTTGGCTAACAAGCGCTCTTGCCATGCCTTTGCATTCTCCACTTCAATCCTTATGGCCGATCCAGGCGTGCAATCACCGTGATGCTCAGACAGATGCAGCACGCAGCCGCCCTTGGACACTTGAGCATACAAGGGGAAATCGGCTTCATAACGATGCTCCCAATCCAAGCTGAATTCCAGAAAAGAGAGATAAAATTCCTTCGCTTTGTCTTCGTCAAAAATGCGAAGAATCGGTACGGCTCCTTTAAATTCCATTAGCGGCTCCTTTCTTACGGCGATGCCGATTGGGCTGTATGCTATGCGCTTCCACGATTATACATCTTCTTGAGCAATCAAGAAAGAACCAATCATAACGCAACAAACCCCTCCGCAGCACCAAGGCTCCGAAGGGGTTTCATTTGCTGAAAAAAGATCATTACGCCTTGCGCCGCTCAACCAGGTTAATCCCGATCCCCATACAGATCACGCCTATTAACGCAAGCTTTGCCACCGGCATCAGAATCTCTGCCCAGCCAGCATCATACAAGGCTACCTGCTTCAGTGCATGTACCGCATGCGTGATGGGCAGCAATTCACCGGCAAGCAGCAGCAGCTTGTTCGTCATCAAACCCGGCGGGAAGTAGATTCCCGCCATGAGCGGCATAATGGGCAATACCACAGGCAGGAGCATCTGAAATTGCTCAGGCGTTCGCACGACTCCCGCTAGCAGCATGCTAAGCGATACGATAGCTGCGGAATAAAGCATAATGATGACCAGCATAAGTCCATATTGAGTACCCAGATCATAGCCAAGGACTAGATCGAAGAACAACAAGACAGTCACCGAATGAATCAAGCCGATAATAAGACTGTAGCACAAGTGGCCCATATACATGCCGGTTTTGGTGACCGGGGACAAGATAACCCGTTTCCAGATACCGAACGCTTTCTCTTCCATGACCGAATTGACTTTGAAGCCGATCGTGAACATGGCCAGAAATAACGTAAATCCAAATAACAGCTGTATGCTCATATCGTTGCCGACAAGCGTCCTGCCATCCGGACGGACTACATTGGTATGCAGCGGAGGGCTGGCCATAAAGGTTTCGAATGTATGGTATGCAGCTCCTTCTTTGCCAGTCAGGCCCGCTGCATGCGCAAGCCTTCCATCCTCCGAAACGATTCGGTTCAAGTGCTCCGATACCATTGATTGATTAAGCCCTTCACCCGCCGTGACGATCCGATATTCGCCCTCTGCCATCAGTCTCACAGCCAGATGTGTCCGGCCTTCGCGCACATCGCGGATCGCCTTCTCCTCACTCTTCAGCATAAACGAGAAGCTGTCAGAATCATTCATTCGCTGCACCCGCTGCTCCGCTTCCTCATGACCGATCCCTTTATCCGGAAATACCGCATATTCGGGAGTGCCATTCATATTCGAGCTGAATAACAGCGTAGCCGCAATACTGATCCCGATAAAGACCAGAATAAGGGCAGGCGAGCGGCGATCATGTCTCCATTGCGCCAAAAATACAGCTATCATATCGCCCGCCCCCTTCTTGGATAGACCAATGCGCTAACAGCGACCAGTACTATCGCATAGATGAACAGAAACAGCAATTGTGAAGATAACCTGCCAGCATCCTCATACTGAATCCAGCTAAGCGCCATCGTGAGCGCGTGGCCATTGGGCGTCCATTCCCCGATAGAGCGCAGCCATTCAGGCAGCACATACAGCGGGACAAATCCGCCGCCAATCACACCGATCATAATTAATAGAAGATTGAACAACGCATTCGCCGCATCCACATTGCTCATGCGGAACATGACGGAGGTGAAGACGGACGCCATGGATGCGACCATAAATGAAAACATCATAATGATTAAGGCAATGCCAATCCAGAATCCAGCCGATCTGCCATGAAACAGACCCAAGACAAAGTGGCATATCGTTAGCACACTAGTTAATTGCATACAGGCAATCATAAACGATGCGACAAGCTTGCCTCCAAGATAATGGAAGGGATTGTTGCCGCTAAGCCGTATCCGTTCAATCACTCGCTCCCGCTTCTCTCCTGAAGCATGAAGAGCAATTGTTGCCGCGATGAACACCGTAAAGATCATGCCGATGGAGACGCTGAAATATTGAAAACTGGTCAGCGGCTTCACGCTATCGAGCAGTTCAACACCGCCCTTCGGCAATGAGAGGTCACCCTCATTCACCTGCTGCTGCCCAGGTGCCTCTTGCAGCACATAACGTAGCCCCATCCCGACATTCGCTTCTCGCACATAGCGATCCACTACTCCCATCACCATGTCCAGCTTAATGGAATGGTCAGGTGCGGTCACGACGACAGTGCCGCCGTCTCCTTCTTCCAGCCATGCGCGCTTAAGCGTCTGCAGCGAGAAGCCGGATGGTATCGTCAGAACAGCTGACACTTCCTTCTTCTCTAGCAGCTCAGATGCTTGCTCAGTACTGGTCTCGACGGTATGAATCCATTCCTTTATTTCATCGCTGGCGAACGTCATCCGCAATCCTTCAATCAATGGATAGCTCTCCGACGCATGAAGCACACTTGCCTTCCACTCTTCATCTCGATTAAGCGTCTGGACCGTATCTCTGAATGCCGCAATTGCCGACTCCTCGTTATCCTCGACCACCAGCGCGATGCTTACCGACCGCTCGCTTGGTTCTCCTTCAATCCAACTGGACAGCGCAAAACCCAATATGACGCTAAGCACGACAGGAACCAGCAGCACGACCAGCATTTCGCTGCGGTCACGCCAGAAGATCAGAAGATCCTTCTTCAAATAAGGAAACATGCTGCATCTCCTCCTAATCCCGCAGCTTGCGGCCGGTCAGATGCAAGAACACATCTTCGAGGCTTGGCGTATGGACCTGGAAGTGAACGATCTGCACGCGGTTTCGCTCCGCAGCCTGAACGACCTCTGTCAGAATGCCGCTCTGCTTGGTGACGATCAGCTTGACGCCATCCTCCGTCTCCTCCGCCGATCTGACGAACGGCAGACGGCGCAGCTCCTCCACCAGCTCCGGGCATGGCTTGGATAACTGAGCAACCATCGTCTCCTCACCGGATAGAATGCGCAGCAGCTCTTCTTTCGTCCCCGATGCGATCAGCCGGCCGTGATCCATAATGTATACGCGGCTGCACAGTTGCTCCACCTCCTCCATATAATGGCTAGTGTACAGGACAGACATGCCCTTCTCCCGGTTCAGTTTGCGGACCGTATCGAGAATATGATTGCGAGATTGTGGATCAATCCCGACTGTCGGCTCATCCATGATGACGATCTTCGGCTCGTGCAGCAGCGCCGCCGCAATATTAATGCGCCTCTTCATCCCTCCCGAAAACGTCTTAATCAGCTCATGCTGACGCTCAGTTAATCCAACAAGCTCCAGGGTATCGGCAATTCTCTCCGCAAGATGCTTCCCCTTCAGCTTATAGATGCTTCCGAAAAAACGCAGGTTCTCATAGGCGGACAGCTTTTCGTACAATGCGATTTCTTGCGGCACTACGCCTATCATGCGGCGAATTTCGCCTGGCGTCTTCAGGACGCTCCGTCCTTCCAGCCGTACATCTCCGCTTGACGGGTACAGCAGCGAGGATATCATGGATATCGTCGTGGATTTGCCCGCACCGTTAGGTCCCAACAACCCAATAGCCTCACCCTTCTCCATATACAGGTTGATGTTGTCCACAACGGTCTTGCCCTTGAACGTTTTGCGCAGCTCTACTGCTTCCAGCATGATCCAATTCTCCCATCCGGTATAGAGTAAGCTATTATGCTGCAGCTTCTGTCATTCAGTGTAAAGCAAGAAAGACAGTGTCCCCACTGTCTTCCGTCACGAAGCTGCGTCTTAACCATGACTTCCGTCATGTTTCTGTAGACAGCCCGGCCATCCGCTTGCGTGTATCCATGCAACTCAGACCACATGATGTCGGATCGCGTATATGGCGAGCTGGGTTCGATCGCGAAGCTCCAGCTTGTCGAGCACGACGCTAATATGGTTTTTGACCGTGCCGACCGATAAGGACAGCTCGCTTGCAATCTCCGCATTGCTGCGACCCTCGCCGACCAGCCTGATTATATCTTTTTCCCTTGGCGTAATTGCGGGGTCTACCTCCGCTTGCTGGCGATCGTTCATTAGCAGCCGGGGAATGACCTTGGCTGCTACATCCTCCTGCAGCGACAATCCGCCGGCCAGACAGCTCTTAATTGAGCGCAGCAGCGCTTCCGGCTCAGCCTCCTTCAGCATATAGCCGTTCGCTCCGCTCTTCAGCGCCTCCATCGCATAATCGTCGTCGTTGAAGGTAGTCAGTATCAGAATTTTCATAGACGGCCATCGCGAACGGATGATTCTTGCCGCCTCGAGACCATCCATAAGGGGCATACGGATGTCGAGCACGGCAATATCGAAGATGCCGTTCTCGCAAAGCTGGACCGCTTCCTTGCCATTAGCGGCTTCGCCCGTTACCTTTAGCCCAGCATCGGTCTCAATCATCATCTTCAATCCTTGCAGCACCATTGCCTGGTCTTCGGCCAATAAGATTCGATTCATGCCATGCCCCTTTCCTTTGCAACAAGCGGCAGTGTACCGCTTACGATAAATGTTTTTTCATTCTGGATAATGTCCAGCTTGCCGCCGGCTTGCTCGATTCTCTCTCTCATGGAGCGGAGGCCGAAGCCCTCCCGATAAGGCTTGGCTTGCTGGATCGGATGCAGTACCTCGAACCGGAATACGCCTCCTCCCGGCGCCTCAAAAATAATGTCCGCTTCTTTCGTTCCGCTATGCCTCATCATATTCGTCAGCGATTCTTGTACTGCCCGGTAGAGCGCTACCGACTGGGCCGGGGTCAAGGGCGCTGTAAGCGCGCCGTGCCGCAGATTAAAGTTGACACGCAGGAAGCTCTCCACTTCCAGCCTTCGGATCAGGTTGATTACCGCGGACAGACCGCCGACTTCGTCATCCTTGAGCGCTCTCACAGCGCTGCGCGTATCGTCCAGGCTCTCCTTTGCCAGCTCCTTCAAGTGACCAAGCTTCTCAGCCGTATCCGGGTCCCGTGTCCCCATCCGAAACACCTCCAGCTGCATGAGCAGCGCTGTCAACTTATGGCCTACCGAATCATGAATGTCGCGGCCCACCTGCGCGCGCTCTTCTTGTCTTGCGGCTTTTTCGTTTGTTGCCAGCAGCCGCCTGAGCTTCCGATATTCCGCAAGGAGTGCCTCTCCCCGTGCGATCTCATGGCGCTCGCTTGCATATGTAAGGCGGAATGCCGCAAAAGCGGCACCGGCCAATAAACCAAAAAAAGTTATAAAATAAACGGAAAAACCCGGGAGCCGGGCAAACGTCGGCAGCAGCGCACCAAGCCAGCTTATTACGCCAATGGAGCAAGCACTGGCAAGCGGCAGCCGGTACGCCCCTTTCCCCGCAATAAGAGCGAGGAGCAGCAGCGTATACGGATTCGGCTCTCCTCCCGGCTCCGGCCATAGACTGGCGGTGGCTGCAATTGCCAGCAAGGCAAGCAGCAGCAGCTGGACGACAGGTACTCGGCCGGCAAGGGGAACAAGGAAATAAGCGCCCATGCCCACTGCACCTATCAACAGGCGCCAAGGCATGTTCGGCAAAGACTCCCCATGCCCGAACATAGCAAGTCCCCATGCTGTTAGCAGCATGGCCAGCCAAATCCAATAGGATCTCATCAGCGCTTCCCTCCCTATGTGCATGTGAATAAGAAACGACCGACATACTTGCTGCCGGTCGTATTGTTTCATTATAGGAATCAGGCTTGCTGCAATCCTTTGCTGAATGCAACAACTTCCTCATAAGGCAGCTTGCCGCCGAATATATCAAGCGCGCTGCCGATAGTCAAATCCAGCTTGCCGCCGGATAGCTCCAAGAATCGCTCCATATCAGCAATCGACCGGGCACCGCCCGCATAGGTCGTCGGAATCGCAACCCATTGCGCCAGATCACGGACAAGCGACTCCTGAATGCCGCTCTGCTTGCCCTCGACATCTACCGCATGGATCAAATATTCGTCGCAGTATCCTTCCAGCTCCCGAATATTCGCCTCATTCACTTCGAAGTCGCTGAATTGCTTCCATTGATTCGTTACAACGAACCACTTGCCATCCTTCTCCTTGCAGCTTAGGTCGATGACCAGGCGCTCCTTGCCGACTTCGGATACGATTCGGCGAAGATGATCTTCATTTAGCTGCCCGTCGCGGAAAATATAGGAGGTCACAATAACATGCGACCCGCCTTTCTCCAAATAAGCAGCCGCGTTGTCTGCCGTGATGCCGCCGCCGATCTGCAGGCCGCCTGGATAACGAGCGAGTGCCTGCTCTGCGGCAGATTCATTGCCTGGGCCCAGCATGATGACATGCCCGCCCGTCAATGCGTCCTTCTTGAACAAATCGGCATAATAACCGGAATCATGGGCGGATACAAAATTTTCGATAATGGCGTCGTTAAGCGTCTCGCCTACGATCTGCTTCACTTTCCCTGCGTGAAGGTCGATACATGGTCTGAATTTCAACGTCGTTCCTCTATTCTTCTAGTATGATATAAGCAACAGCTTATCGTGTCTCTCTCTATTCTGACATAGAGTACCGCATCATCGCAATAAATAGTTCCGTCATCTGGCTAAGCGTTCTGTATCCTATTAAGCTCCTCGCCTAAATCCAATTCCGATCGGTCAAATAACCCTTTATTGCGTTCGTAATCTCTAGCAGCAATTGCCGCTGACGCTTTAATAGCGCTATCTCCTGATGAGCGCCAAGCAGAAAATCCAGCTCATGGATGAGCGGCTCCGGGCAGAAGGCTAGTTCGGATAACTGCTTCCCGATCTTCTTATCGCCTTTAAAATAGGTTTCATTGGCCGCCAGCAACACCTGGAGCAAAGAATGAAAGGTTTGTTGGGCGATGCCTGACGCATAGACAAAGTCTCCGCGCTCGATCGCGCTCAGATAATGAAAATTGTCCAGCCAAAACGTTGATTTCCACCAGAATTGCTGGATGATCGCTTCCCTAAGCTTGTTAGGATAAACTCTCACTTGCCGCTTCCACTCTGCCAATATGCCCTTTTTATCTACCAGCGGCTGTACAAAGCTCACTTCCGACAAACAAATATAATTATAATACCCGCTCAGCGTCCAGAACGTCGGCTCCACAAAAATTTTGCCTGCAAGGCAATCCTGTATCGCCTGTTCATAGACCGAGATGGATTTTACGCTTGTCTCGATTTTCATTCCTTTGCAGTAGAAATCCGCGCAGCCGCCCCATAACGTGCCATCGATACGCTCATCGATATAACAGGACTGATCCGCATCGGCGATGGCGGAGAGAAGCGACCGGCGTTCCTCCAGCGGCTTGACCCCTTCTGTATAGACATAGAAATCAAGGTCGGAATACTCATCCATATATCCTTTGGCATACGACCCGCCGAGCGCTATGGCATAACGTCCGGTAAGCGTTTCCCTTAATACGGGTACAATCTCTTGAACCCGTTGAGTCACATGTTTATGTTCTCGCATTTCGCTTAACCCCGCTAATCATGAATAGAATACAACATCAATCGCTTAATAATTATACATTTTCACGTCTTGAAAGGAATAGTAGATAATCTATCTATTTTTTTCATATTTAGATGTTTATGCGATGCGTTCCCACGTTGTCGCATTCTTCATTAGATAATCCGAATAGACCGCTTCGTTCGACAAATCGTAGACACGCACCACATTCGCTCCATCATCCAGTCGCTTCAGTTCCGCCAGATAGCCTTGATCGGCAGACAGGCTTTCCAGAAACGATTGGCTGATTTCCATTCTCTCGTTCTGCCAGCGCAGGAAAAACAGATCCGGGGAATGATTGCCCAGCCCTTCGAAAACCAGCACCATCTCCTTTATGCCGTCACGGTCCATATCGGCCTCTTGCAGCCTGCCCCAAGCATCGAAAGAATATATTTGACTCTCGTCATTCCCGTCGACAAGAAGATATTTGTACAAGCCGGGACCTGCCGCCATCAGCGGAAGCCTGCCCAGAAACTTAGCTCCCTCGGTACCCGCAACAAGCTGCTGCATCACACATAGATCGATGCATCGACTCGGCGCATCCAGTTGCATGCCGGGAAGAAGATCAAGCAGCGGATCAGTCATGTCCTTCCATTGCAAAATGCCATGTACAGCAGCGGCAGTCCCGTCCCCGTCCGCCTCAGCGTTATAGATATGAAGCTCCACAGCTTCATGATTCGCCATGCCAAAAGCCAACGATTGAAGCTTCTCCCAATCCGGTCCAGGCTCTTCTTCCGCCAGCTCCACAACATCAAGCGTCCGGTAAGCAAGCTTAATCTCGTCCGGGAACGTGAACGTCTGCTGCGGATGGACGGAAGATGTATCAGTCGTAGGGACTATTGGGGAAGATGACGGAGCCTGCCCCATTTTCTTTACCTTTCGCGCTCCCCCCTGGCTCGGATAGGAATCATTAACCCCTCCGTTCATCCAGTATTGAACACGGTCGCCGACTTTGAAGCGAGAGGAATAGGCATTCAGCCAGATCGCAGAACCTTCATAGTCCGTGAAAATATCATTCCAAGACATGCCGAGATACGGTTCAGCAGAATAATCGAGTACGAGAATTTGCTTGCCGTCTGTGTCGAATACGACGCCTTCTCCATCGGGAGAGGAAGAGGCACAGCCCGCTAGGGCGATCAAAATAATCAAGCAAAACCAGAATCGTTTTTTCATCTGTCATCATCCGCCTTTCTATCGGTAACAGGCGTCGTCTGCACGAGTCCCGTATTAGGATTACGGGCAGATCGAATCAAGAATTGCTTTATCATAGATGGTGGGTAGAATATGCAGGCATATGTAGATGCTGTCCGCAGCGAATCGGGACAGCATCCGTATGCATGAGATGCAGAAATACGCGGCTGTTGAAGGTTAGGGTGGGGTTAAAAGAAAGGCCATTATAATGCGGCGCCGCAATAGAATATGTATGAGCTTACTTTAGCGCCATGGGAACCAGATACCGGAAGATCAGCTCTCTCGCCCATTTGGCATCATTGCGTTTCGTAATTTTTTTCCGGATAACAATGGTCAGACCCATTGAAGGGATATTCATCAGGTGCTGTCCGCCATGGCCGAATGCAAAGTAGCAATCGGCGCATCCATTAAAGGACTCCGGAGAGATCCACCAATGATAGCCGTAGCCGCCGTAGATTGGCGGCTCATAATGCAGCAAGCCGCGGTGATGCAGGGCAACGGATTCTTCAATCCATGCGGGAGATACAATCTCCGACCCGTTCCAGCTTCCGCCCTGCATATACAGCATGCCAATCTTGGCCAAGTCATGCCCATATAGAGATAGCCCTGTACCGCCTTCGCTGATCCCGTTTTTCTCAGACCAGCGGGCTGCCTCGAAGCCTAGCGGCTGGAAAAGCCGCTCCTTCGCATAGTGCACTGCCGATTTACCTGTTGCCGCCGTCAGAATGGCGGACAGAAGATGGGATCCGCCAGAATTATAGGTGTACGCATGACCAGGTTCATGGATGACCGGCTTAGCCAGTGTATAAGCGACAGGATCGGCAGATGCCCGCATTTCCTTATAGGGCTTGTCGAAGTCCGGCCATTCGAAGCCCGGCGTCATCGTAAGCAAGTGCTTGATCGTAATCTTCCGACGCGACTGCTCATCGAGCAGCAATACGTCCAAATAATCGCCGAGCGGCTGATCAATGCTGCCGATCTCTCCCCGAGCCTGAGCGATTCCGATTAGCGCGGAGAGCACGCTTTTGGTAATCGAATAGAGCGGACCAAGCGTATCAGTGCCTCCGTCATGCCAGTCTTCCAGCAGCTCCCCGTTACGATAGACGATTACGGACTTGATCCGCCATTCCTTCGCAAGCTGCTCGATTTCGTCATTCATTAACAATCCCATGGCGTCTTTACCCCTCTGCGCTTTGCGTCATGATGCGTGATTGCCGGCCTGGAGCGATTCTTCCTGCGCCTGCTTCGGTGTAATAAAGGATAGCAGCAAAACCCCGACCGAAAGCCAAGCGACCCAGATGAAGATATGATGCAGGCTCGTTTCCAGTACGGCCGGATCAATATCATTCGCGGTCCCGGTATGCAGCATCAGGCCGAACACCGTGATACCGATTGTCTGCCCCAGCGTACGGATAAAGTTATTGCTTGCAACCGCCGCGCCGCGCAGCTCCCTGCCGACTGCCGAGGAGACCGCAACCGTGAGTGCCGTCAACGTCAACCCGAAGCTGATGCCGGAGAGGAAGGTATAGAAGACCAGCAGCCAAATGGATGATGAGCTGTTAACCAGCGCAAAACCCGCATTGCTGACAAGCAGGAAGCAGGCTGAAATGATGCATATCATGCGCAATCCCGTCTTGGCAATCAGGTTGCCCGCCAGAATCGAGCCGAGCGGCCAAGCAATGGACAACGGGATCATCAAAATGCCGGAATAGGTAGCCGTCTTGCCGTATACTCCTTGGAACCATAGCGGCAAATAGAAGATAACAGCTACATTAATGACACATAACAGGAAGCTGATCAGATTCGCCATAGAGATTAGCCGGCTTCGGAATAGCTGAAGCGGAATGATTGGCTCAGGCGAACGTTTTTCGATCCAGATGAAAAATGCAAGGAGCGCGGCGGACAAACCAAATAACGCCGCCGTTCCCCAGCCGCCTTGCGTATCCCCGCCCTCTCCCCGCAAAAGAGACATCGCATAGAGGAAAAAGAACATGCCAACGCTGAATACAACGATACCCGGATAATCAATATGGCGTTTTTTCTTCTCCAGCTTCTCTTTCATGGCAAGAGAAAGCATGATAAGGGCCACAATGCCAAATGGCAAATTCATGTAGAAGATCGCTCTCCAGGATACATAATCGACAAGAAGACCGCCAAGCAGCGGACCCGAGATACCGGCAATCCCCCAAATACTGGACATCCAGCCTTGAACCTTGGCCCGCTTCTCGAACGGGTACAAATCACCTATAATGGTATATGGAATCGTCGTGAGCGCCCCAGCGCCAAGCCCTTGCAGCGCGCGAAACCAGATCAGCCCGGTCATGGACTGTGCAATGCCCGACAGCATCGATCCGGCCAGAAAGATCAGCGCGCCGATTATGAACATTCTCTTTCGGCCATACAAATCCGACAGCTTTCCGTAGATCGGCGTCGTAATAACCGTTGCCAACAAATAAATAGAGATGATCCAGCTGTACTGCTGGACGCCTTGCAGCTCGCCTGTAATGCTGGGCATAGCTGTGCCCACGATCGTGCCTTCAATCGCAGCAAGAAAAGTCGCTACGAATAGAGCGACTGTAATTTTTGTACGTGATGATTCTGTTATTTCTTCCTTCATAGGGTATAAGTCCTTTCGTTACGACACGCAGGTCGATGCCGCTTCCGAGCACAGGCCTCCTTTCGGAATCATGCAGAAGCCGAAGCACTGGCGCATAATGTAGCTCTGGCGCTGCGGCTCCTCCCTTTTCCAAAATTCCGGGTCCTGGAACAATTCGGCAAGAACCCGCTTAGCAGCTTCACAAGCGGCAGTCTCATCGCCAAGCATCGATAAGCATATCGTATATGTAATGGATTCACAGCTTCGCAAAGCTGCTACTTTCTGTCCAAATTTCAACATTTTCCCCTTCGCTCCTTCATCTTGCACGTAAGCTAACCCTAATTATAGCGTTGCTTCGACAGGAAAAAGTTACGAAAAGGTTAAATTCGAAACGTTCAAATCATCGGCGCGTATGAAAGATATGAAATCCGTCCGATTTGTGTTACTCTTGTACATTAGATTCCCATACTCACGAAACTATAGGAGAATAGGAAGCGTGTTTCTAAAATGGCTTATGACTTATTGCTGTCCATTATCGAGCAGGTCGGCTATGTAGCCCTGTTCCTTGTGCTCTGTCTCGGTCTAATCGGCTTGCCCATTCCGAACGAAGCCGTCGTCATGACAGGCGGTGCATTATCCGCTGCCGGCGCACTGTCACCGGCTCCCGCTTACTTGATGACCTTCCTGGGCATTTGCTCTGCCATGACGTTCGGGTACAGCATCGGCCGATTCTCGGGCGCCAAGCTGTCCAACTGGTTTCGCCGAAAGAAAAACATTTCCAAGTTTCTCGACAAATCGGAAGAGCTCAGCGAGAAATACGGCGGCTATGCGCTTAGCATCAGTTTATGCTTTCCGTTCTTGCGCCATGTAACCCCTTACGTGATGGGACTTAACCGAATGAGATTTATGCGCTTTATGCTGTTTGCGTATCCTTCGGCATTTGTATGGACAATGGTTTACTTCATCCTCGGCGCTTTTGTCGGGGACAAGGTTCAAGATCTCTCCAACGAAATCTCATCCTATGGCACATGGATTCTGATCCTCTTGTGTGTTGTCGCAGCTGGGTATATCACATATCGCTACATCAAGAGCAAGAATAAAAAGAAATTTATCGATCATTCCGCATAACGGCATTATGCCGAACGAAGAAGCCCATGTCACGAGGACGATCCTCTCGGACATGGGCTTTCATCATTATTGCGCCAGCTTGTCCTTCGCTGCCTGAACCAGCTGATCGAATAATTCGTCATTCTCCTCCAGCTCGTCCTCCACCTGTTCCAGTTGCTCTTCTTTCCCCGATTTGTTCAAAAAGAAAAGTCCGTAGCCCCACTCCGTGCCGCGCTTGCTATGCAATGTAATCTCATAATCATGCGTATGCCCTTCAACACTAAAGTGTACTTTTCCGACGTAGCCGTCTCCCTTTGAATAGGTCATCGCCGCATCCATGATGTTTACCGTGATCATTCTTTGGTCATCCTTTCCGTTCTTGCTGTACAAGACGCATCTCGTCCATATCGTTAGTAGGATAGCATAGCCTACCAGTAGGCGCAACCGGATTCATGATCAGGTACAATCCAGGTGAACGCCTATGTCCATCCCTGCATACATTACAGTACGATAGCCGGTACTCCGGTTACGTTGCATCTGGGAGGATGATCGCGTATGGCTATTCAGTTAGCTGCGGTTCACTGGGTTTATCTCGTCTTTGTAGTGGCGATCATAGGCTTTATGATCATGCGCAGAGACACCACGCTTGTCTGTATCGCAGGCATTCTGGGTATTGGCATTCTGGCCACTGCTTCGATTGAAGGTTCCGTCAGTGGAATATTCAACAGCTTTATCTATGCCATTAAGGAATTAATCAGTACGATTCTCATTATATCCATTATTGTTGCCATGAGCCGGATTCTGATTCGAACGGGCATTAATGAAGTCATGATTGCACCATTCGCCAAATTCATGAGAACGCCTTCATTGGCCTTCTGGGGAATCGGCCTCATCATGATGGTGACCTCGCTTTTCTTCTGGCCGTCACCTGCTGTCGCTCTGATCGGAGCCGTACTGCTTCCCGTTGCGCTCCGCGTAGGCCTGCCCGCGCTTGGAGCAGCCGTAGCCATGAACCTGTTCGGACACGGAATTGCGCTATCCGGCGATTATATTATTCAAGGAGCGCCTAATCTTACTGCCGCTGCTGCAGGCATACCCGTTAACGAGGTCATGCAAGCCAGCATCCCTCTAGTCATTGTAATGGGAGCGATCACAACGGTCACAGCCTTCTGGCTGATGAAGCGCGATATGCGGACAGGACGATGGAATGACGGGTTGATTGAGCCGGTGAATGACACGGGGAGCCATACGGCAGAGCGGGACGACGCAGAAAACGATGTGCTGTCTCTTGCTGCCAAGCGAATATTGGCCATCATCATTCCAATTCTCTATGCGCTGAACGTAGCGGCTATGTTCGCCTTCAACCTGCAAGGGGGGGACGCTACCGCGCTGATCGGCGGCACCTCTATCCTGATCATGCTAGTCATCACGATGATGGCCCATCGGGGAAAAGGATTGGAGAAAGCGACAGGGTATCTGATTGACGGCTTTCTGTTCGGCTTCCGTGTGTTCGGGCCTGTCATTCCGATCGCCGCTTTCTTCTACCTGGGCGACGCCGGCTTCTTCGCGATGTTCGGCGAGAAGCTGCCTGAGGCTTCGAATGGTATCGTGAACGACCTGGGCGTTGCACTGGCGCATGAAGTGCCGGTCAACGGCGTTGTCGGCTCCGTCACATTAGCAGTTGTAGGCGCAGTCACAGGGCTTGATGGTTCGGGCTTCTCCGGCATCTCGCTTGCCGGCTCCATCGCACAGCTGTTCGGCCATGCGATCGGCTCTGGCATCGCTACGCTAACGGCGCTTGGTCAAGTTGCTGCAATCTGGGTTGGCGGCGGCACGATTGTCCCGTGGGCGCTCATTCCCGCTGCTGCGATCTGTGGAGTAAGCCCCTTTGAGCTGGCCAGACGCAACCTGAAGCCAGTCGTCATCGGCCTGGTCGTCACGACCATTGTAGCTATGTTTCTGATTTAATGATCTATCGAAGCGCACATGCTGACGGCAGCACTGGCCTTACATGCTCGTCGGCCTTCTCTTCTTACGTTGACGCATGATGATGATGACCACAAGAAGAATAGCGGCAGCACCTACCCACACCGCCCACCATAGAGAGCTCGCCGTTCCAACATGTTGTCCCGCCCCAGGCTGCGGCGGCACACTGCCTATGCCGAGCTCAGCCAAGTCCGTCCCAGCTGCGCTGTGAAGAGCGGTTCGGCTGCATAAGCTGACTTCCAGTGAATCTCCCGAATTTCGAGCATAGACGATATACCTGGACCCTTCCTGAAATTCATAGCCGCAGCTTGCGCCGGACTGGGCAGAGGTGACCGCAATCGTCGGCGACACTTTTCCTTTCCATATCTCATGCACCTCGAACGTCCATGTTACAAGATCAGCTGATGACTTGGAGAACAAGCGCACAGGTTCTTTTTTGCCCTTCACCGTACCGTCGAACACCACATCGTTGTTCTGCTTCGCTTCGCTGACGCTGCCCGGAAACGCACAGCTGCATGCGCTTGCCCCCTCGGGGCCGATCGCGAAGCTCCCGAGCAGTACCGCAGCCACGATACTTATCCATACTAACTTTCCAGTTTTCATCCGTGTACCCTCCTCTTTCTCTATCCATCACGGTTTATTAGAGAGACGTTCAAACAACGAAAAAAGTTACAAAAAAATGGTTATCATCCTGATTACATCAAGACGAAAAAAGGCTCGCTGCGATATTTCCGCAGTGAGCCTTGCCTTTACAAACGACGCCAACCGGGGGTTTCCGGCTTTATCATCACGTAAGTATCCCCGGGCATGCGCTTTTATTACTTATATTGAACTTGCTTCGATTTTTCGACAGTCACAGCTTTGCCAGGCCAGAAAGCGCGTTTGCCCAAGATTGCCGTGATGGCCGGAACAAGAAACGGTCTTACGATAAACGTATCCATTAATACGCCAATCGCTGTTATAAGGCCGAATTGGACGAGTACCTGAATCGGCAAGGTAGCAAGTACAGCGAAAGTTGCTGCCAGAATCAAGCCTGCAGATGTAATGACACTGCCTGTCTCGCTTACGCCCTCCCGGATCGCTTGCAGCAGCGGCATCGTTTTTCGCTTCTGCCAGATGCTGGAGATCATAAAGATGTTGTAGTCCTCGCCTAGCGCAATGAGGAATACGAAGGCATAAAGCGGGATCGCACCCTGTATCGCGTCGAAGCCCATGAAATGATGAAGAATGAGCCAGCCTAGTCCGAGCGCTGCTACATACGACAGCAATACGGTTCCAATCAGATAGATCGTCGCGGTAACAGATCTTAGATACAGCAGCAGCAGAACAGCGATAAGCCCGATTACAACCGGCATAATGACACGATTGTCCCGATCCGTCAGTACCTTGGTGTCATATTGCTCAGCCGTCTGGCCGCCGATCCATAGCTTTTCTTGCGCATCAGCAGCCCCCGCATCGGTCAATGCCTGCTCCGCAGCATCTCTAATATGCGGAATCGCGTCCATCGCGGCTTGTGAATACGGATTGACATTCAATACCACACTGTATGACGAGTATGCGGCATCAACCTCGCTCACCGTTGGTTCAGAGACATGATCGACCTCTTTCACAGCGCTCAGCTTGCCTGCAAGATCGGCTGCTTCGCCATTCTGCACTACGACGGACACCGGCGCAAGCTCGCCAGGCGCATAGTTATTCTGAATGACTGTGAAGCCTTCACGCGACGGCATATCTTCCGGGAAGGAAGAAAGCAGATCGTACGTATATTTGATGCCGGTCGAGCTGGCAGCCAATACGCCAAGCACCGCGATACAGGCAATCGTTACGGTCCATGGCCTGCTTACAACTAGCTTGCCGACCCTGTCGCTAATCGTTTTGCGCTTTGCTTTGGCCTCATAAGGCTTCCCTTTCTTCGCCGCCCGCTCCTTCTCCATCTCCTCCGTACGCGGGATGAACGGATAGAAGGACTTCCTGCCAATGACCGACATCAGCGCAGGGATTAGCGTCAGGCTGGCAATCATCATAATCAGGATGGCAAGGCTGAACGGCACTGCAAAGCGGTCATAGGCACCATACTTGGCGAGCAGCAGTGCGAACAAGGAAAGCACGACAGTGAAGCCGCTCATCGCAATCGCGCCGGAGGCTCCCTTGAACGCACGCACCAGTGCAATGGAGCGGCTGCTCTCCTTCGTCAGCTCCTGCCTGAAGCGTGTAATGAAGAATAAGCAATAGTCGGTACCTGCACCGAACAGCAGTACGGTCATAATCGCAATCGCTTGCGAATCTACCGTAATCCACCCCTCGCCTGCCATCCAGCCAAGCAGCGGGCTTGTGACCGCGTAAGCGAATCCGACTCCAACAAGCGGAATAAAGGCCAACACTGGCGAACGGTAGATCAAGAGCAGCAGCACCAACACTAGAAGCACTGTCGCCGCCATTAAGACAAAGTCAGCATTTTGGAACAGCTCCGTAGCGTCGATCGAGATGCCGACCGGGCCGCTAATACGAGCGCTAAGGTCAGATGCTCCCTCGATCGGAACTGCGAACGGGTCGGAGCCGACAGCTGCCGTCGCCATCTCTTTGATCTTCTCCATATTTTCCTTCAGCAACTCCGTCTCGGTCGCCTCAGCGAAAGCGACTGGCTGCACAAGCGTCGACCTATCCTCCGAAGCGAATTGCTGCAGAGCCGGCATCGGCATTAAGTGCAACGGAACAAGCTCTCCTTGCGCTTCAAGCGGATTCTCAGCCAGCTCTTTGGTCAATGCTTGAATCGCCGCATAATCCGCATCGGCAAGCCCGCCTTCGCGATGCCATACAATAAGTGCGGGAACGCCCGCCCCGCTCGGGAAATATTGCTTAATCATCTCGTCCGCAAGGACAGACGGGCTATCCGCCTGCAGATTGGGCGCATTGTTCTTCTCCTGATCCCCGACGGGAGGCAAGGCGATGGTTAAGATAGCCGCTAGAGCGACCCAGATTGAGATCGTCACCCACCTGGCGTACTTTCCCGCAAAAAATGATGCCAACTTGTTGAACATTCTCTACTCCTCCGTTTCGTTCCTTCCAACTTAACGTTATAATAAAAGTGTTGCGATGAATTAATTATATATACCCGAAGGTTAATTAATCAACCTATAGATTTGAATTTTTTTTGAATGGAGGATACGCATTTGCAACCCACACCGCCCAAGCGCAGACCAGGCCGTCCAAAAGCGACCGGCATCCCGCCAACGATGGGACAAATTTTGCGTACAGCTTCGCAGCTGTTCATGGAACAGGGATTTGAGAAAGTATCGCTTGAGAGCGTAGCGCAAGCCTGCGGCGTTACGAAAGCCAGCGTCTATTATTATTTCAGCAACAAAGCTGTGCTCTTCACGGAATGCCTTCTCTTCGTGCTGAAAATCGCCCATGACCAAACTGCTAAGATCGTGAATGGTCCCGGTACCCTTAAGGAGAGGCTGCTGGAGGTCGCTAGCCGTCATATGCGCAATGCCCATATCGATTTCGAGTCGATGATGAGAGAAGCATCCCTTGGACTTGCCGAAGAGCAAGTCATCCGCATTCGCGATGGTGAACAAGCGCTTCACAAGCTACTCTCAAGCGTTTTTCAGCGCGCGATGGACGAAGGTGAAATCGTCAGGAACGATCCCATGCTGCTCTCTCATGTTTTCACCGCAATGATGACTGTACGCAACCGCAAGGAGATTGTGAACGATTTGCAAACTGTGGAACAAACCTCCTCCGAAATCGTAGAATTGCTATGGGAGGGTCTTGCCCCGCGGCGAGAACCAAGCCCATGAGATGACGAACCGGAGGTACAACATGTTGAAAACCGCAATTGGCAGACTACGGGTGATCGGAATATTGGAGGGGTTATCCTTCCTGATCCTGCTCTTCATAGCTATGCCGCTCAAGTATTGGGCCGATTCGCCTGGGATGGTTGCAATTGTCGGCAGTTTGCACGGTCTTTTGTTTGTTCTTTATATTTTGGCTGTTATTCACGTTACGCTTAAGCATCGCTGGTCATTCTGGAAGTTTGCGGCCGCTTGTGCCGCTTCTGTATTGCCGTTTGGCCCATTCGTTGTAGACCGCAAGCTGCTGCGTGATTAGAACCGCAGAATAATGAAGGCATCCGCATACGTCCCTAAGGGGCAGCTGCGGATGTCTTTCGTTTCATTGCCCTTCCGGGACCATAAGAGCAAGAATGAGGACGAAGCGCACCCCTTTGCCCTGATAAGATGATATCGTAATAAGACAAGACAGGAGACGCAGGAGGCCAAACAATGACCCCGTTATCCTTTGAAGAAATGTGGTCGCGCATTATTGCATGCGACAGCAGCTATGACGGATTGTTTTATACCGCTGTGAAAACAACCAAGATCTATTGCCGTCCGTCATGCCGTTCCCGTAAACCGAAGAAAGTCAATGTAGCGTTCTACCGTCATATGGACGACGCGGAGAAGGCCGGTTACCGTGCTTGCAAGAGATGCCGACCGGAGAGCCAGCATTCGCCGAATGTCGGTGTTGTCCGCCAGGTGAAAGAATTTCTGATCGGGCATCATAAGCAAAAGCTGGAGCTGCGGGATATCGCCAGTCATGTCGGTCTGAGCGCCTTTCATTTGGAGCGGTTGTTCAAGCAGGAGACTGCCGTTACACCACGTGTTTTTCTGGAAAAAATCCGGATAGACCGGGCCGCTCATCTGCTTTTGTACACCGAAATGTCGAATCTGGATATTTGCTATGAGACCGGATTTCATAGTCCCTCCAGCTTCTATAAGGCGTTCCGGCAGGTCAAGGGAAGCTCGCCTGCCGAATACCGGAAGACGAGACAGTCGCCACAGGAGGAACGGACACAATGACAATGTATAAGCTGGATATGGATACCCCTATTGGGGTGCTGGAGATTGTCGGGACTGACACGGAGGTGGTCTCGATTCTTTTTCCCGATCGGGATGCGCATGTCTATCTATGCCATTCCGATACGCCGGTTGCGCTGCAGCAATGCGCCAAGCAAATGGAGGAGTATTTTAACGGCCAGCGGTGGGACTTCTCCTTTCCCTATCGCCATGAAGGCACGGCCTTTCAATCGCAAGTATGGAACGCGTTGAAGGGTGTTCCATTTGCCAAGACCGGCACCTATCAAAGCCTGGCCGAAGAGATCGGGAATGTGAAGGCTGTCCGCGCCGTCGGCAGCGCGAACGGCAGGAACAAGCTGAGCATTGTCATTCCTTGCCATCGCATCATTGGCTCGAACGGCACGCTTACGGGCTATGCCGGCGGCTTGTGGCGCAAGGAATGGCTGCTGCGTCACGAGCAGAATGTCGCGCAAAGCCGGGCCTATCCAGGCAGCGGCGAACCCAACTGATGACTCATCGTTCATAAACGGCAGAAAGCCCGGATTCACGCTGCAAAAGCGTAAATCCGGGCTATCTGTCTTTGTACGGACGAATTACAGAATGATAAAGTAAAATAATGCCGCAAGCGCGAAACGGTAATATGCAAAATAACTCAGACGAAGCTTCTTCATCATGTTGATGAAGGTGACAACTGCGATCATCCCCACAACGAAAGCAGAGATAAGCCCGATCAGGAACAGGGGCATGTGCCCCATTGTCAAATGCTCACGGCTGCCAATCAGGTCAACTGCGCTCGCGCCCGCCATAATCGGCACGGAGACGATGAACGTAAACTCTGCCGCCGCTTTCTGGCTTGTACCGACCAGCATACCGCCGGAGATCGTCGAACCGGATCGGGAGAAGCCCGGCCAGAGCGATAGAATCTGGAAGCAGCCAATGATGAACGCTTGCTTGTACGTAATATCGTCAAGCTCCTCTGCTACAATCTTCCGCTTCGACCTGTCCGCTACGATCATTAATATACCGCCTAAGACCAAACCAACCAACACAGTTGTCGGACCAAACAAATGTTTCTTGATCACGCTATGCAACAGTACAGCCAGCACAGATGCCGGCAGCATGGCTAATGCGACATGCATCGCGTTTAGACCGCTGCCCTTCTTTAAATTGAAATTAAGCAGCTTGGCGAATCTTTGTCTATACAGGACAAGCACCGCGAGTACAGCTCCGAGTTGAATGACAACCTCGAACGTCTTGGCCCACTCATCCTTGAAGTTCAGCAGCTCACCTGTCAGAATCAGGTGTCCCGTCGACGATACGGGCAGGAATTCCGTCAAGCCTTCCACTATGCCCATAATAATCACTTTTATAATGTCTTCCATCTTGCTCACTCTCCCCAATCATTTGCCACGGCAGTCCGGCCTCTCTTAAAGCTTATGCATGTCCATACTGGCTCATTTCACTTTCGGCCGAATCGGTATAAATTTCAATCTTCCGGATGCGATGCTCGTCACGTTCCTTAATGACGAAGATCGCGTTGTCGTAGCTCCACCTCTGGCCTTCCGGCAGATCGGGCTTCTGCATGTAGAGCCAGCCTCCGATCGTGTCCGCTTCGTCGCTGTGAAGCTGAAGCCCCACCGCTTCATTCACTTCGCTGAGTAGCGCTTTTCCGTCTACCAGATAATGCTCTTGCTCCAGTCTCTCAATCTCCAGCTCTTCATCCTCGTCAAATTCGTCACGGATGTCACCTACGATCTCCTCGATCATGTCTTCAATCGTAATGAGTCCGGACGTTCCGCCATATTCGTCGAGAAGGATGGCCAGGTGAGTCCGCTCTAGCTGCATCATGCGCAGCAGCTGATTGACCGGCATCGCGTCCGGCACGGTGAGCGGCGGTTGAATGATTTTTTTCAACTCTGTTGCGTCGCTGTTGTTAAAGTCGTGTAGAAATAAATTTTTGGTGTTGAGAATGCCGATGATATTGTCCTTGTCCCCTTTGGCGACGGGGAATCTCGTATACTGCTCTTTCTTGATGATGTCAATGTTCTCTTCTTTGCTGTTCTCGATATACAGACATACCATGTCGGTCCTTGGCACCATAATTTCACGCGCGAGCCGTTCGTCAAAATCGAATATACGTTTCACATAGCCGTATTCGTGTTTGTTGATCTTCCCGCTCTCATAGCTGTCCGACAGAATCATGCGTATCTCTTCTTCGGAATGAGCATCGTGCTCGCTCGCCGGATGAAAGCCCAGCAGCCGCACTAGCTTGTTCGCGGAGCCGTTCAGCAGCCAGATGAACGGGAACATCGCTTTATAGAACAGAATGATATAGGGAGTCGTGAATTGGCTCACCTTCTCTGATCTTATAATAGCGACCGTCTTCGGCGCAAGCTCCCCCAGCACCACATGAAAGTAGGTCACCAGCATAAAGGCTATGATAAAGGAGAGAGCGGTCGCAAGCTGGCCTTGAATGCCCGCCCAATCGAACAAAGGATGAATCAACTTCTCGATCGTCGGTTCGCCCAGCCAGCCGAGTCCCAGCGCCGTAATGGTGATGCCAAGCTGGCAGGCGGACAGGTAGCCGTCCAGATGTGTCGTTACTTGCTGGATCGCTTTGGCGTTTTTGATGCCCTCGTCTACCATTTGCTGCACACGGCTCGCTCTCATCCGTATAATCGCAAATTCCGTCGCAACAAAAAATGCCGTAAACAGGAGCAGCAGCGCAAAAAGAATAAGATTAAGAGCCATGGAGTGTCTCCCTTCAGGTGGCATAGATAGGCGAAGAAGCCTACACGGCTTCTCCACTTATACAGCCTTGCCCGTATTGGAAACCCTCATACTCCATGGCAGTGTCTAGCGTTATCTTCTTGCGTTACCAAGGCGGAGAATCATCTTCTCCATCGCTCGTCCGGTAGCCGCCTCTATCGATGTCAGCGGCGTCCTCTTCCGCCGGCCGGCTCGTCCCGATAATCGGCAGCACCTCCGACAGTTCGCGCGGCTGCAGCAACTCGACAGGAGACATGCCCTTCTCGAACTGGAAGCCGTCGCCTTCAATGACGACTACATACTTTCCGTTATGCTTGGCGAAGTGAATGCTGTCACCGAAGTCCGACAGCAGCCCTTTCACCGTCACTCCTCCCAGCTTGAAGGAAAACGGCAAATCCGGCTTTTGCTCCACGAGCGCCGCTGAAGCATGCTCTACCTGCTCCTGCGACCACCATTCCTGCAGGTCGCGCTTCTCGCTCGCAGCCCATACCTCTACCGCGTTCACTTCCTCGCTTCGCTCCGTGCTCGTCTCATCCTGCCACTTGTCGGCAATATATTGATGCACCATCTCTACGACCTGTTCGCCAATCACTTCAGGCAGCGGCTTCTCGTAGGAGACGTATTTCAAGAAATCCTCGAAGTACCTGGCATGGGATGCCTGATGAATCTTCAGCTCCCAATGATCAAGCGAACCTTCTTCATGCATATGAGGATATTGAATCGACTTGATGCTGCGTGCGCTGATCGCCATATCCACCTGCGCGATGAGACTGCGCTCATCCGAGATACGGGCAATCTTCGGCTCAAAATCGCATTTCAGCAAAAAGAGAAACGGCTCATTGAAATACGTATTTAGCGTGGACAGCGCAATGATGAATGCGCCGCCGCGCACTGCGCTTGTATCCATATAGATGCGGACCAGTTCGTCAGTTATGCCGAGGAATCGATCCTTCGAATCCGCGTCTCTCAGTCGCTGGAACAGATTATAGTTCTGGTTGCTGCCAAGCTCATAGCCCGGCTCGACCATAAAGCGGCCGATCTTCGTCGGGGCGTTCGCCGTATTGGGATTGCGCTCTACTTTCCGTTTTACAATCCGGATAAATTCGTCATCCAGGAAACTTTTAAGCTCACTCTGCTCGTAATCGTCGCCATCCAGCGTCTGATAATGCTTAAAGCGCCTGCCCGACGAGGCCGTCGATTGCTCGCCATCGGTATGAATAACAAAAAAAGATAAATAATGCATGCGAAAATCCACGTCTATCATTCCTCCACGATTGCTGGTGTCATTGTTATAGATTAGCACATTCGAACGCGTGGAGGATACTCGATTATTAGAAACGAGGTCCGTCTTGAATGCGGCTGCCGATTGGGTCAGCTAACTTGCCATGTCCGCATTCGCCTTCCTCTGGAACCACCAGTCCGCGATCCGTAATCGTATTCGCCAATATGCGGATAAAGTAAGGATCGCAGCCGTATCGGACCGCTTCACAGTAACATTGAATCAGATCATCATTCGGGAGCTTCGATTGGTGAATGGTGTATCGCGAGTCCATAACCATGTCTCTCTTCCTAATTATTTGGAAACCTCCGCCATAATTCGACATTTCTGTATTCATTATAGAGATTGAGACTGAAAGAACGCTGAAATCCACCGCAAGCAACCGAGATCGGACGTGCACGCGCATATGCAAGAAAGACCCGGCCAGCGGCCAGGTCCTCACGTTATGTATGCATATACTTTTCCGGGTTAACGGCTACTTGCCGAAGGGTAAAGGAAGGCGGATCGCCTAAATCTTCTTGGAATAAGCGGGATATTTTATCATAATGCGCTTCAGCAGCCAGAGGATCATGCTCCAGCAGATGCGCGGCAATAATTCGGGCCTGATATTCTTCGTGATAGGGATTAGAGGCAACCATCTGATACAGATACGGCAGCGCATCAGCATAATGTCCGCCGCTCAGCTCATATCGGATAACAGCTTCCAGCATGACATGAAAATCAGATTCAGCCTTCAGCTTCGCTGCGGCTGCCCATTCCCAATCATGCTCCTTCAGAAATCCCTCCTGATACAGCTGCACGGCTTCCCGCGCGTGACGTATATGTTGATCCGTTCGATAAGTTCCGCATAAATCGGTAAATTGGGTCCATTCATCACGAAGAGGCGGAGCTTTAAGTCGGTAGCTGCCGCCTTCACCTTTATCTTGCTCTACGATGTCGAATAATCCATGCTGTTCCAAATCCTTGCGAAGCTGATAGACGGTGGAGTGAAGATTGACCTGCGCTCGTTCGACATCTTTGCCGGACCATAATGCTTCTATGATTTTGCTTTTGCTGACCGGGGAACCCCGGTTAATAAAGAGAAGCGCCAACAATTCTCTCGATTTTGAGTTGCGAAATTTGACAAGAACGCCATGTTCCGTCTCGACCCTGAACCAGCCGAAACATTTAATAACCGCTTTCATCGTTCTGCTTGGCATGGTAAGCGCCTGACGGGCTACGAACCGGTTCAGGGCTCTCCCCATGCTTTCTTTGGTGACCGGCTTCATAATATAATCCAGCGCTTCAACATCGAAGGCTTGATGGGCGTATTGCTGAAAGGCGGTGATGTATACGATCTGCACCTTTGGCTGAATGGCGTAGATCCGCCGGCCAAGCTCCAATCCATGCATGACGGCCATCTCCATATCCAGCAGCACCAGATCGAACTTCCCGCCTTCTGCTTCCATAAGCAGCATCGCCGGATCCGTATGTATGCCTTCAATGGAGACGTTGTCATAACCGGAGAGCACTTTGCAAATGCGCTTTAAAGCCGGAGCCTCGTCATCTACAATTCCTACCCTGATCTTCATTTCTTCACCTCAACAACCCCCTGCCGCATCCAATCCGAATATTCGATCTAATAGGCGTGCCGAGCATCCCGGAATGCTCCCACGATGCGATTTTGCGCTTTGCACACCTCCTCGGCCCTTCATACGGGCAGTCGCAATTATCGCGTCAGATCCGTCCCGAGACTGCTTGCATCGCAGGAGTGGACATACGTTTTCACAAAGATGGAGTACATGAGCGGCTTAGCGGTTGTGAAGTCGCTGATGTCTACCCAATAATACCCCGGCTCATAGGCGTCTCTGACGGATATCGGCTGTCTCTTGCCGGACTTCAGCATGGTAACGACCAGCGGCAGCTCCACGTCTTGCACGCTGGCCTCACGAATTAAGTGAAGAATACACTCGCCAAGCTCATCCGTTAATGTCTTGCCGAACGGAGGCATTACGACCTGGCCGCCGCCTCCGATTGAGCGATTGAATCTAAGTTGGTCTACAACAAGGCCGGCCAGCAAAAGCATGAATCTTGCAATTTTATAGCTTTCCTCATCTTCTGTGCCAACCGCTATTTTCGGGACGTGATCCGATAATCTTGCTCCATAATGCTGCATCTGATTACCCCTTTAAACGTAATGCATGCGCTCTACTGCCCATTTTGACGGCATTCGCCATAGTTCGACAGCACTATTTTCATTATAAGGCGTTTGGCTGAAAGCAAACTGAAAAGGAATCCGGCATCTTCTTTTCACGACCAGTCCGTTCCCTGCTCCGGGATGCGAATCTCGACCCTGGTCCCTTTCCCAAGCTCGCTCCATATGTTCAAGCCTTGCCCATAGATGAGCAGCAGCCTTTGGTGAATATTCATTAAGGCCATTCCGCTTAACCTCGCATCCGATCGCAGCAAAGTCTCTGCCCGTTCGAGCGCCATACCTGCTCCGTTATCTTCGACGATAATTATCAGGTATCCGTTATCGGCTCTGGCCGTCAGCTTAACTTTTCCCCCTTCCTGTTTTTGAGTCACACCATGCTTAACCGCATTCTCCATGATGGGCTGAATAATTAATGGTGGTACGGTAATATCCAATGAATCGTCGATATCATATTCAATTTGCAGACGATGACCGAATCGGGCCTTTTCGATATACAAATAAGATTTCACCAGCTCGATTTCTTCACTGAGGCCAATGAACTTGCTCGTATCCTTCATCTGGAAGCTGTTTCGCAAGTAGGAACTGAGCTTCAGCAGCAGGTCATGCGCCTTCTGCGGCTCCTCCAGCGTGAGCGACAGCGCGGTGTTCAGCGTATTGTACAAAAAATGAGGCTTGATCTCAGCCTGCAGCATAGCGATATTGGAGGTTGCGGCTGACTCTGCGAGCTGCTTCATCTCTAGAAACATATCGATCCGTGCGTGAAGCTCATGGGCATGGAACGGCTTCAGCAGAAAATCATTGACACCTGCCCGAAAGCTCTCCTGCATATCTGTCACACCTTCTTTGAAGCTCATCATGATGATCGGCAGCTCCGCATGGCTGTATCTGGATCGAATTCGGCGAACCAGCTCGATGCCGGACATCCCCGGAACCGATCCGTTCAGCAGCATCACATCCAGCTTGCGGAATTGATCGATATACACGAGCGCCTCCGAACCGTTCATCACCGATGCGACATGATAGCGCTCGTCCGTCAGTGTATCATGAATCATTCGCAGCGAGCAGCAGTCTTCGGCCACGACGAGAATATGCAGTGTCGTCCCGCTTCCCTGATCCGTCCTCACTGCCGCAAGTTCCGGCGCTGCGCTGTTGGAGCTCCCTTCTGCTGCTAAGGGAAATTCCTTCTCCTGATTGGAATGATCCGGGGAGCGGATGCGCGCGGGCAAGCGCGGTTCCAGAAACCGCCTGGAGAAGTCGGTTGTCTCCATAAAAATTAATAAAAAAATGACATAATACAGGATCGGCTTATTGAACAACATAGTCACATTGCGGCTCAGCAAATAATCATGGAAGAGCGCCAGCACACATAGCACCAATCCCATAAGCCGGGCAATGGACCCTTCCCTGCCGCGCCTGATGGCATGCATGAGCATATACAGCACATAACCGCCTATCACGAACACATAGAAATAAAACGCTAACCGAATCGCCGGGTACAAGTGAAGCGGCACTACGATCAAAGTCAGGTTGAACAGAATACCCGTCCATGCCAGCATCTTCATAACACTCTTATTGAATTCATTCGGGAATAACTGATGGACAAACAGGATCGTAATCGCAATGCCTCCATACAGCGAGAGAGAATCCAAAAAGGTCAGCCAGTTCACCGACAAGCCGGGAACAAGCTGCAAGATAAACATATGTTCAATAACTAGCATACGGATCCCAGCCAGAATACACAGGATACTATAGTATAACGCAGCCAGTACGAAGCCGTACATGATCCAGGAATAGAAATAATACAGTGAGATAATGATGGCTGAACCGAGAAAAAACATCGTTCCTGCCAGCTCTTGGTCTCTGAGCATCCGCATATGCTCCGCGCTGCCGAGTTCGAGCGCCTCCACCATGCCTCCGTCCCGTTCCGTATAGTTGGAGATGTGGACAATCAGATCAAGTGCAGTGTATTGCGGCTTGAAGAAGACCGTTTGGGGCAGATAGGCTGCGATGGCGTTCTCTTCCCCATCGGAAACCTTGCCGCCTTCTGCTATCGTCTTTCCGTTCGCCATCACTTTGTATGCGGTTGGCAGAACCGGTATTTTTAAAGCCAGCACATCAGCTGAGGACTGCAACTCTACTTTTAGCCGAAAAGTCGCATATCCTTTATGATGGGGCCTAAGCCCATTCAGATTGTAATGACTCCAAGGTTGCGGCACGCGTACGATCGTACCCGCATGGAGTTCAGGTTCGCGTGATTGAAGCTCTCCGCTGGTCAATAGCTCGTCCCAATAGAACGACCACTCTCCCGCGAGCGATACTCTTCCATCCTTCTGCAGGCTCCAATTCTCCAACTGCAATACGCCTTCAGCCGGAATTGGCGAAGACTCCTTCAAGCTGCCCTTCATCGCAGAGGCCGCGATCAATAACACAACGGCGAGCAGGATCACCAAAAAATAAGTGCTGCTAGCAATCGATCGTTTCTGTTGAACTACCATTCTCTAGGAATCTCTCACTCTCGGCTGACAATCTCAACATATTTCCTATATTATACTGAAACGGAAAGGGACGCGCGAATGAGCAAGCAACAGTCGGCTTATGACAAGGGTCATCGCAAAAACGCCGAGAATGGACCATTTCGGCTAAGGCAATTCATCTATTGTAGGATGGCATGAATTTCTATTGGCTCTATGCAGGTCAGTATGCCCGTTCACGAAATGAATCGCAACGGGCAACACGCCTGAACCTGGCATCATGGATGCTGGATTGTATCTATCATCTACCTTCTAAGAACGATGCTTGTCGCCCGGCAATAAGCGAAGACTTGTTCCCGCGATACAGCAGCTTCAGCTTATGCAGAGCTCTCGTGCAGCCGACATAAAGCAGCTTGGCGTCCATCTCGTCGTAACTGTCACTGCCTGCATCCGCAATTAGCACAGCGTCGAACTCCAGACCTTTGGACAGATAGACAGGCACGACTGTCAGACCGCCGCCGTAAGTAGGCTGCTTGCTCTGCACAAGTGAAGCCTTCAGACCTTGATCCGCCAAATAATTATAAATTTCCTCGCATTCGCGCTCTGTTCTGCCAATGACGGATATGGTGTCATATTCCCCTTTGTTACGCCATTCCGATACGGTCGCATATAGCTCAGACAGCCATTCCTTATCTGGTACGGCTTGTGTCTCCACGGGATCGCCGCTCCGGAATACAGGCACAGCTGGCTTCACGCCTCCGGTCATGCCGCTCAGAATTATGTTGGCGAAATCAATAATTTCCATTGTAGAACGATAACTTCGATTGAGCTCGAAGAATCCGGTATCCTCCCCGGAGAACAAATCCATCAGCTCGCTCCAGCTCTGAATGCCGGCATAGCCGTGAATCCCCTGTTGCAGATCGCCTAGAATCGTCATGGAGGTCGTGCGTTGACAAAGCCGCAGCGTCTCCAGCTGGAACGGCGAATAATCCTGCGCTTCGTCAATGACGATATGATCGAATAACGACACCTTCAGCCCATACAATCTAAGCTGGATATAAGCAAGCGGCGCCAGGTCCTCCGCTGCTGCCACACCTGCTCCAATACGCTCCGCTGTCGCTTTTGCGATGGGCTTCGGCACTTGAGGCAGCGCGTTTTTGCCTTTGAACAACGAGGCGTATAGCTTGACAGCGGTGAAGGACGGGATACGCTTCACATAGGCGTTCAGCTTGGCTAGTGCAGCCGACCGTTTCTTCTTGTCAGCCACACCGCGATGCTTCAGCTCCGACTCCAGCCAGCGCTTGATTCGGCTCGCAAGACGGTCTCGCTTCACCATGATCGTCTCTTCCCCATAATCCGTGTCATACCACTCCCGCATCGTCTCCGGCGTCAGCAGAAAGCCGTCCAGCGGGCTAAACTCGCTCGTCGGCACGATACTGGCCTGCAGTTCAGCTAGCCGCTCGTCGATCGCCTGCTTGAACGTCAGGCTCCCTTTCCAGCGGCCGGATGCCTGCTCCAGCTCCTCGTTTGTCCGATGCTCCTCGAACCAGTAAGCCATCGTCTCTGAAGGATCAGCCAGCTTAATGTCATGCTCAAGCAATTCCACAGCCCAATCGCTGAACGTCGTCTGACCGATATCGCCGACACCAAGCTCCGGCAAGACACCGGAAATATAATCAAGAAACATTCGGTTTGGCGCGAAGATCATCATTCGCTCCGCCCGAATTCTGCCTTCGTATTGGTAGAGCAAGAATGCGAGCCGATGCAGCGCCACAGTCGTTTTGCCGCTGCCCGCAACCCCCTGGATAAACAGCGCCTTGCCGCGCTCTGCCCGGATAATGCGGTCCTGCTCGCCCTGAATCGTGGAGACGATATCCCGCAGCTTATTGTCCTTGTTCTCGCCCAGCCGGTACAACAGGAATTCATCCGATACTGCGCCCTCCTCCTGCCCCCGGACGTAGCTGTCCACCAAGCGGATAATTTCTCCGCTGCGAATCATGAAGTTTCGCTTCAGATGGACGTACCCCGTCACCTCGCCGTCAGGCGATTCGTAAGCGGCCGGATCGTCGCCGCCTGTGAAGGAATAGAACATGCTTGCGGCAGGCGCGCGCCAGTCAATGACCAGCAGCTCGTTGCCGCCGTTTTTGGCTACCCCTGCTTTGCCAATATAGAGCGCCTGGACATGCTCCGGCACCGCCGGCTTCCGACCGTCCTGAGAAAGCTCCTGAAAGTCCATCCGGCCAAAATACGGCTCTTTCCTTGCAATCTCCAGACGCCGTTTCCGTTCCTCACGCTGCAGGTCGAGCATTTGCTCGGTAAAGTCATCCCCGGTATACCGGGGGCCAATGCCCCCAATTTGTTCCTCTATGTCTCTAAGAGCGCCGTCGAGCCTCTCTTGTTCCAATTGCTGTGCTGATTTCTCCGACATTTCCCTTTCCCTCCTAACCGTAAATAGCCGAGCCCGTAAGGAGACCCAGCTTGAATGAATGATACGCAAACATTATATTAGGCAGCGACTCCCCTTATCCAGAAGCCGGTAACCAACAGCAGCACAAGAATATGTACCGCAACCAGATAAGGAATTCCTACAGTAAAAGAATGATGCTTCGTCTTGTGGCGCCACAGCTTCATACCGTACCAGGTGCCCACCGCACCGCCAATAGCCGCCACAAAAAACAACCGGCGTTCCGGAATGCGCCTTGCTCTTCTTTGTGCCCGGCGCTTATCCATTCCCATCTGCACAAATCCGTACAGACTAAGCAGAATCCAATATCCGAATACGATTGGTAGCCAATTCATTGCGGCTGCACTCCTTCCTGGCTCTATGATGTGGACGGTCTTGGTTTTGCCCGTTTTGTCGCGACCGCCTCATAGGGATCTTCCGGCCAATAATGCTTGGGATATCGTCCCTTTAAATCCTTTTTTACCTCGAAATACGCGTGCTCCCAGAAGCTGGCCAAATCTTTGGTCACTTGCACAGGACGCTGAGACGGGGACAGCAAATGCAGCGTTACAGGCAGTCTGCCGTTCACCAGTCTCGGTGTTTCCCTCCAGCCGAACAGCTCCTGCAGCCTTACGGCAAGCACGGGGGAACCCGGATCACTGTAATCAACCGGAATCCGCGAGCCGCTAGGCACCGCAATATGAGTGGGAACCTGCTCATCCAGCTGACGCGCCTGATTCCAGGTCATCCGGTCGCCGATCAGTTGCGCCATCGGCAGCTTGCTAAGGTCGGCAAGGCTTTTCATGCCATAAATATGCGGCTTAAGCCAAAGCTCCATCGTATCGAGCAATGCCTCCTCAGACACGTCGGGCCACTGCGGATCGCCGCTCAGGCTCATCAGCCGCATGCGGCCAAGCAGACTAATGGCATTCTTGCTCATAGGCAGCGCTGAGATGCCCTTCAACCTAATGCCTCGCAAGAGCGTATCCGCTACTGCCTCCGGGTCCGGTCCTTCAAGCGGAACCTCGCTAAGTACGATCGCCCCCAGCCTGATACGCCTCCTTGCGCGAACGGACTGCGTCCCGGCATCCCAATCCACCGCTTCCTCTTTCGCCAGAAGCGCGGACAAGCCCGCTTCAAGCTCGGTTTGGCTGATGTCTGCAGCGAGGCGAATCCGCCCTTCCGCACCGGCATCGTCCAGCTCGCAGATGACGAGGTAAGGCGATCGCGACAGCGGCTGCAGCTCCGGCAGAACCGCCCCTCGTCCGTTAGCCATCACATATCGGCCATCCGGTCTTCGCTGAGCTACCCGGTCCGGGTAGGCGCTGGCAAGCAGCGAGCCGTCCGACCATGTCTCGGACCGCTTCTGCGGATGGAGCGAAGCGGCAGCATCTGCTCGCCGCTCCTCCATTCTTCGCTTCCACTGCTGGGCCTGTGTCTTGATCCGATGAGCCGCTGGCAGGGTGCCGCCTGCTCTGTGCAGCGCATCCACGCGAAGAGCCATATCCACATTGCGCTCAGTCCCTAGCAAATCCCGCTCGCTCAGCAGCGCCGCCAGCTCGCAAGCCCGCTCCAGCGCAGCAGGCCGATCTTCCGCCGCAAGCAGCATCGCGCCGAGACGGGGATGCATGCCCAGCCTGGCGATTCGCTGTCCTGCCGGTGTCGGCTTGCCGTGATCGTCCATCGCATTCAAGCTCTGGAGCAGCGATACTGCGCCTTCATACGCAGCTTGGGGCGGCGGAGTCAGCCATTGCAGCTCTGCTGGATCAGGCGTACCCCATACAGCCAGCTCCAGCGCCAGCGCTGACAAATCCGCGTCCAGCATCTCTGGCTTGGTTTGAGGCAGCAAGTGATTCTGCTCTTGCTCGGTCCACATTCGGTAGCAATGCCCCGGCGCCAGGCGGCCGGCGCGTCCTCGCCGCTGATCAGCGGAAGCTTGCGATACCTGCACCGTCTCCAGACGGCTTAAGCCCGTGCGCGGAGAGAACCTCGGCACTCTCGACAAGCCGCTGTCGATCACAATTCTGACACCTTCCACAGTAAGGCTGGACTCTGCGATCGATGTTGCGAGCACGATCTTGCGTTCATTCGGCGCGCAGGGCGTAATCGCAGAAGCTTGCTCCTCTAGTGAGAGGCTGCCATGCAGCTCTGCGAGACGAACGCCGGGAGGCAGCCCTTGCCCCCGCAGCCAGTTCCCCGTTTTGCGAATTTCGGCCGCTCCAGGAAGGAACACCAGCGCGTCTCCCTCTGCTTCCCGCATGGCTTGTCCGATTGCTTGTCCAATTGCCTGCTCCAGGGGGGCCGTTGACCTCGCTGGCGCATAATGTGTTTCCACAGGGTAGCTTCGTCCCTTGCTGCGGATGACCGCAGCGTCTCCCAGCAAAGCGGCTACCGGCTCGGATTCCAGCGTCGCTGACATCACGAGCAGCCGAAGCTCCTCGCGCAGCAGCGATTGTGCCTGCAGGCACAAGGCAAGCCCCAAGTCGCCATGAAGATGGCGCTCATGGAATTCATCGAATATGACCGCGCCGACTTCATCAAGTGACGGGTCTTCCTGCAGCATCCGCGTCAGAACGCCTTCCGTTACGACCTCAATTATGGTACGCAGCCCGATCTTGGAATCCAGTCGAACGCGGTAGCCGACTGTCTCCCCGACCTTCTCCCCCAGCATTTGAGCCATAAATTGAGCTGCCGAACGTGCGGCTAACCGCCGCGGCTCCAGCATCACTATTTTCTTCCCGCCCAGCCATGATTGTCCCAGCAATGCGAGCGGCACTCTTGTTGTCTTGCCGGCGCCGGGTTCGGCTACAAGAACCGCGCCGTTCCCGTTCTGCAGCGCAAGCAGCAATTGGGGCAGCACCTCATCGATGGGCAAATGTGTCATCGTCCCGATTCCTCCAACCTTCCAGCTATTTCCTTGATGAACCTATTTTATGATCCGCAGCATTTGCAGAACGGGACGAGTATCCCCGGCAAGCTTCATCTCCTTGCTCAGCAATTGAGATGAACCATCCCCGTCCAAGAAGATGCCGTCCACAAGCCGTCCAGCGCCGATCGTGCCGAGAATCGCCGTTCTGAATTCATGCAGCGTGCCGCCTGTCTCGCTCACAATGAGGTACAGCATGCCTGCGTCATCGTATACGGCAGCGGAGCGCAGACGCTGCTCATCCGGGAACGGCGTGTTCTCTGCCACCGTCTGACTCACCCAGCCGGCGTCATCCCCCAGGCTCATGCTGATGCCGCCCTGCGCCCAGAATCGGGTATGATCCTTGACCTTTACTTCAGAATCCGTTGATACCACTTGTACGGAGAGCGAATCGGCGGCGCCGTCCCAGACCAGCGTCCCTCTCGCATACTTCATATTTTCTCCGCCGCTTCCGTACGCATTGACCGCTCCATTGACAGAACGGCCGTTGACGATCCCCATGCTGATCAAAGTGTCGCCGTAGAAGAAACCGCCATTGATGCCAACCTTGTTTGTCAGCGTCACATTCTCGCGTACCACATCAAGCGTGACAAATGCAGGCTTCGTCACGAGCGCATGGAGCTTCATACCGTTCGCAGCTTCGGCGTATTCATAACGGTATTGGGTAATGGCTTCCAGCGGCGCATCGGCTCCCGGCGATCTGTTACTTAGAGAGCTGTACAAGATCATGAATAGAATACCGGCAAATAGCAAAATGCCTCCGATAATGCCGATTACCAATGTCATTTGCTTTTTGGTCAGCCGTTCTGCTTGCCCTTGGCCTGCGCCGGAATTCGTACTCATGTCCTGACATCCTCTCCCCATCGTCCGAATCTATTAAGCATTATATTTTACCGCTTTCACAGGCGGTTTGTCTACTTTATAGCGTCTATTCCCCCTGTTTCCCCTCACAAAAACAAACATCGCTGCTCCTAAGGGAAGCAACGATGCTTGCGAACGCTTATTGAGCCCGATCGTCAAGCGGATAGAAGATCAGGTTGATCGGGAACGCCGATCCGGCCGGAGGACTGAACTCAATGTCCAGACTCGCTTCCTTGCCCGTTGTTTTATGCAAAATAATCATGCCGTCGAATGCGGTCAGTACGCCCGATGCGGGCACCTTGACCAACTCTCCGTTTATTTTGAACGGCCCTTTGAACGGACCGCCTTTGGCCAGAATCATAATCGCCATCTTCCGCGGCTTGTCGGAGTGAATCTTGTACACGGTGCCGTAATTGCCGTTTAGTAAAGCTTCTGTTCCGCGCTGAGGATCATAGCCCTTCTGGAAGGCATCCGTCTTGCCGTCGCCGATCACCAGCTTCATCGGCTTCTTGAACGTATTCGCCGTCAGGTCGAGTCCCCAATCGAAGCCCGCAATCTGGAATGTGCCGCGAATATGCCCGGTGAACGGCAGCTTCGGCATATCCAGAATCGCATTCGATACTTTGTCCGAAGCGGCGAAAGTAAACTGCACTTCGCCGTCAGTCTCCACATCGTACATTAGATTGACGCCCGATCCGGGGTAGAAGTCCGGGAATTGCTTGTAGACGAAGGTGCTGCCCGCCGGAATGGTCATCGTCTCTTCCACCGTATCATCCATCAGATAATCGACCATAGCTTCGCTGCCAATCAGATGCGCATAGATGGACGGATACACCTCGCCTTTATTCGTGGTGCGTATCGTGACCGGCTTATCGGACTTGTTGGTAGCCATAATTGCGAAGCTCACTGTCTTGTCCGTGCCGTTCAGATGGTCGGCGTACAATCTGCCCTTGCCGTTAATGCTGTCCTGATACAGGATGCCAAGCTCGCGGAACGTTTCCGGGCTGTCGCTCATGAGCAGCGTACGCGATTTGTCCTCCGTCACCTTTTTCGGAACATCCGGCAAGTTGAAGTAATTGTTGTACAGCGTACTCCAGTTGGTAGTGATATAACTGCCAGCCGGCTTGGTATAGATCGGATATTCCGCTTCGCTCAGATACACCTCGTTCGTTACCTCAACATTACGCGTGAACGGCTTGCTCTTATGCCCCATCTTGTCCGTTGCAACAAGCGTGACGGGATAAGTTCCAGCTTTGAAGAACACGTCTTCCTTGCCTGTCCACTCCAGCTTCACCCCTTCTGCATCGGGATCATAGCTGAGATTCACATATTTGATCGGCTCGCCGATGCGGTAAGTCTGCTTGCCCAGCGCGAACTTTGCGATAGGCGCAGAATTGTTCAATTCAGGGTTATAATTGCCCTCCGGCTTATTCACGTGGATGACATCAATGCGGCGAAGCTCTTCATTGTACGTATATGTAGCGCCCATATAATCCGACAGCCAGGTCAGCTTGATCATCAGCCTGCCATTCAGCAGCATCGCCACATCGTCGAAGGGATAGGCGAGTCCGTTCACCCAAGCTTGCTTGTTCACGGTATCCAGCAAGATCTCATGCGTTGGCGTAACCATGAGCACGGTGCGGGTCTTCTCTTGCCACTCCACCTTCATGCCGAAGGCGTCGCCGAGAAACTTGGCTGGCACATAGCTTCTGCCCTTGCGCGCGACCGCCGGCGAATCCAGCGTCACTTGTTGTCCGTTGAGGAAGGCTTCCTTGTTGTCCAGATAGAACACAACGTAAGTCGTTCCTGAAGTAATCGGCGTCTCTCCGGCAGACGCATGGCTGATCGGTGCGGTCATTAACATGGCGGAGAGAATTAATGCAGCCGCTTTAACTTTTTTGCTCCTTCTAGGTTGCAGCATTCAGTCACAACTCCTCAATCTAGTAAAATAGGATAGCTTGCCGGTCTGCGCCAGGCTCAAGCCCACACCTATAGACGCTCAACAATTGGAAAAGTTGCAACTTAATTTCACACTACTCATGTAATCCTTGGCATTTCCCAAGTTAACCTGTTCTTTCAATCTTCCAATTGCCGATCCTCTATCCTATCAGCCTTGCCCCATTCAGGCCGGTTTAGACCTCATGCTGGGTAGCTCCGGCCTCCAGCACCGTCTCATAGACCGCTTCGCCGATCGCACAGCCGATTGTCGTAGCCGCTCCGGCATAGGCATGAACGGCATCCCCCCACTCCGCAGACTGGCTTGCACCGATTGCAATGGCATCCGTAGTCGTCCCGGTCGCAGACTGCCCGTTAGCCGCTTCCCGAATATCCAGCCGCTGCAGCGCTGCCGTCTTCGCTTCCGTGGCAGTAATTACCGCGTTCACCATGGCGGATTCCGTCATTCTAGCATCAAGCAGCAGGATCGTATTAATCGTCCCCGGCGCATAGGCGGAATACGTCTCCCGCTTCAGCCCTGCCCGAGCCGCATTGCGAGTCCCTACGGTCGTTATGCACAGCAATCGGAACCGGTCTCCTGTCATCTCCGTCACGGAAGCATGAGTCAGCTTGGCCGCTGTCAGGAAGCCTACCGTCGAATTCGGGCGAAACCCCCAATCCCCGCATCTGTGCTTAAAATCGGAGACGGGATCGTCGCAGCGGTAGTCCAGCGGTACCTTCCAATTGACAAAACCGTCTGCCATAGAGAATCCGCCAGGCCAGATTGCACTGCTTAACGTATAGCAGATATGAGGAAGCCTCACTTCAATCCTGTCTTCCTTAAGTTCTGCCGCCAAGCCGTTCCAGCAGCGGGAGGCATACCGGGTATCATTACGAAAGGGCTGCGTCATCCGGCTTCTCCTCCCTTAACCCCGCAATAGCGTAAATGCGGGGAAGATCCAAGTGAGCCCTCGCCGTATCCGCCAGCCGGTCGAAAGCCGCTTCGCGCCTCTCGCGGAACCGAACGACTTCTGGCATAGCGGCCCAGCCCTTATCTGCTCTTGCTTCGTTCAGCCATGCTCTCCGGAAGCTGTCATTATGAAGAATACCGTGCATAAATGTGCCCCAGACTTTGCCGTCCTGCGTGGATATGCCCTCCGGCCGGAAGGCTTCGCCGACAGTAGAGGCTTGTCCATCGTGTATTTCATGGATGAGGAATGGCCTCAGCAGATCCGGGCTGCCTGGAATCATTTGACCCATATGAATCTCATAACCGTCGATCGGACAGCTCTCGCCGCTTCCTCCCAGCCGCGCAGTCCCCTCCACTCGCACGGTTGTTTTGATGGGCTGGAATTCGATATTGAACGGAAACAGCCCGAGTCCCGGGCATTCCGGCTGCTTTGACTCTACGCCATACGGGTCTAGCAGTCGCTCTCCCAGCATTTCGTAGCCGCCGCATATGGCGGCGACCCTTCCACCGTTTCGAATATGATCCAAGACAAGCTCAGCAAGCCCTTGCTCCCGCAGCCAAGCCAGATCGGCAATCGTATTTTTGCTGCCGGGCAACAGGACCAGATCAGGCGCCCCCCAATCATGAGCGTGCTCGACGAAACGCACGTCTGTGTCCGGTTCCGCAAAAAGCGGATCGACATCGGTAAAGTTGGATATACGGGGAAGCTTGATCACGATGATATCCAGCCTCTCCGCCCCCCCTTGAAGGTCGGTGTTTGATGTCAGAGTCGCCGGACGGCGTTGATCCGCAGCCCTAGTACCGCTGAGCGACAGCGAGTCCTCGTCCTCCAGCTCCAGTCCCGGCAAATACGGGAGGACGCCAAGCACAGGCTTGCCCGTCCTCTCCTCCAGCCAATCCAGACCCGGCTGCAGCAGCGCGACATCCCCGCGGAATTTGTTAATGACAAATCCGCATACACGATCCCGCTCGAGAGGCTCCAGCAGCTCCAGAGTCCCGACTATCGATGCAAATACGCCGCCGCGATCAATATCCGCTGCGAGCACGACAGGCGCATCAGCCCATGCCGCCATGTTCATATTGACGATGTCCCGGTCCTTCAGATTAATTTCCGCCGGGCTGCCCGCGCCCTCCAGCACCACAATATCGTATGACTCTCGCAGTATGCGCAGCGATTCCCGGGCAATCCCTCCCGCTATAGGAAGATAGCGTTCGCGATATTCCCGGGCCTCATAATCTCTGAGAGGCTTGCCATGAACGACCACCTGTGACGACATCTCGCCTGTAGGTTTGAGCAGAATAGGGTTCATATCTGTCGTCGCGGCAATGCCGCAAGCATCGGCTTGCATGCCTTGAGCGCGTCCAATCTCTTTGCCGTCCCAAGTGACATAGGAGTTAAGGGACATATTTTGCGATTTGAACGGAGCCGTCCGATAGCCGTCTTGAGTGAAGATCCTGCATAAGGCGGCCGTAATCAGGCTCTTGCCGACATCGGAGGCCGTCCCTTGGATCATCAGCGTTTTGCCCATCACCGTTTTACGATCCGTAATCATACTGTGCTCTGGCCCAGCTTCATTCCCCTTCATAAGCTATTTGCCCTCCTGTTCCGACATCGACATGCTAGTCCTCAGCGCATCAACCAACCGCGCGTTCTGCTCGCGCAGCTTCACCGCAACGCGAATATATCGCCCATTCAGTCCCGGAAAGTGCGAGCCGTCACGGATAAGCACGCCTTTTGCCCCCATTGCGCGTTGAAGCTCTGCCGAACTCAGGCCGCAGCCATCCGGCAATCGCAGCAGCAGATAGTTCGTCTCGCCCGGATACACGCGGAATCCAAGCGCTTCAAGCTCACGGGACAGCCAAGGTCTCTCCTCCTGCAGCCAGCGCAAGGAAGCTTGGGCGAACGCCTCATCGCCGAGTACAGCCTCACCGATCGATTGGGCGAGCGAATTGACACTCCAAGGCACCTGCAATCTGCTCAGCTCAGCAAGCGAGTCCGGATGTCCGATGATATAGCCGAGCCGGATGCCCGGAATCGAATAAAACTTCGTCATGGAACGGACGACGTACAAATTGCGGTTTTGCGCCGCCTCCCGGACCAGGCTATAGCGCTCTTCCTCCGGCACAAAATCCATAAATGCTTCATCCACCACAACCGTGGCGCCGCTATCCAACAGCTCGTATACCCGAGCAGGCTCGATGAGCGCGCCAGTCGGATTATTCGGAGAACCCACCATATACAGCTTCGCATTGGAGCGCTTCAGCGACTCCTCTACCCATCGCTTATTCAATCGAAATTGCTCTGTCTCATAGAGCGGCCCTTCGTACAGCGCTGCTCCCGTCTTGCGGATCGCATCTCCATATTCCGAAAAACACGGAACGGCGACCGCAGCCGCTTCAGGGCGGGTCGCTCTCACAACAAGATCGATCAGTTCGGCGGCTCCGTTGCCGATCAAGATGGCACCCTCTTCAATTGCGTGTCTTTGCGACAGCATGGTACAGAGCCTTCTTGCGACAGGGTCCGGGTATCTGTCGATTAAAGCTGTATACTGTGCCAATACTTCGCGGACCGCATCAGGCGGGCCTAGCGGGTTCATGTTGGAGCTGTAATCCAGGAACGAGGAGGAAGGCAGCCCGAAGCATTCCTCCGCCGTTCTCAGATCCCCGCCATGTCCATAACGTTCAAGCATAGCTTCTCTCTCCTTCTGCCTGTTTGGTAGCAACCATCCATTTCTGCTTAATTCGATACGCAATAAACCTCACTGTTGTTCACAAAAGGCGGATGACATGCCTGGCTTCAGCTCGGTTAATAAGCCCAAATAACAACTGCCGCCAGCATGGCAAGCTCTACTGCCTCATTCATCGCGCCGTATGTATCCCCCGTCAAACCGCCAAGCTTCCGATTAAGCCAGACGGACATCACTCCGCCTGTAAGTAGAGTAAGGATGCAGCCGGCTCCAGCAATTAGCATGGCTTCAATTAAATTAATGTTATTAATCATTAATGAAGTAAATGAAATAACAAAAGCCAATACGACTGCAATCAGCGCATAGACCAGCTTAACGCTGTGGAATAACCGTCCGATCCCCTCGTTCGGTCGAGCAGGCTTCCATCCAGCAATGGCGACGCCCATCCAAGCGCGGCTCCATACCGCACTCATGACAAGAATGGTCGGAATCGCTACATGTCCGCTATACTCGCCGCCCATTAACCAGGCGATTAACGAAGACTTTAAGAGCAGCAAAAGAACAGCCGCAATGACGCCCATGGCGCCAACCCGGCTGTCCTTCATAATCTCAAGCATTCTCTCTCTCGACCGATGGCTGAGCACTCCGTCAGCCGTATCCATCCAGCCGTCCAGATGCAGCCCTCCGCTTAAGCCAATCCAGACCGCAAGCAGTACAATTGCGGACGGCCAAGGAGGAAGAACATGCGGCAGCGCCCAAGACGCAGCAGCCAGACATAAGCCGATAGCGGCCCCGGCTAACGGGAAATAGGCGATGCTTCTCGTCAAAACCGGACGTTCGAACGGCACTTCGACCGGAACCGGAATTCTGGTCAAAAATTGAAAGGCGGCCACAACCGCTTGCCTATGCAGTTTTACAAGAGACATAACCATGCCACTCCCATTCCCGCCAGCGCCAATACGCTGACTGCATATAAGATATGTATCGAAGCCCGTATATCCCGCGGCTCCAGCTCACGGGTTTTCCAGCCCATGCGAGCTCTCTCGCTCGCTACGCCAAAGTATCGGTTGACCCCGCCGAGCTGAATGCCGATCGCTCCCGCTACCGCGGATTCCGGTATCCCGCTATTGGGGCTGGGATGTAGGGAAGCGAACGCTCGAATCGACCGCCAGCTGTGGCCTGGCTTCATCCCCGGCAGCAAGGCAGCTGCCGCAACCATGAGGATGCCGGTCAGCCGAGCCGGGATATAATTCAGCACATCATCAAGCCGGGCAGAGCATCGGCCAAAGTAGATATACGTTTCGTTACGATACCCCACCATAGAATCGAGCGTATTGACAGACCGGTACAGCATTGCAAGCGGAGCGCCTCCGATCAGCGCGAACAGCAGCGGCGACAGGAAGGCGTCTACCGTATTTTCAGCTACTGTCTCGATCGTCGCTCTGGCTGCCTCCGGCTCGCTTAAGCCATCGGTATCCCTGCCCACAATATAGCCGACGTAACGGCGCGCCTCTTCCAGATTGCCCCCTGTCAACGGCATATACACCAGCATCGCCGCATCCTTCAGCCCTTTGACTGCCAGCGTTGTCGAGATGAACCACGCGGACACCGCATACCCCAACCATGTATGGACAGCATCCGCAGTCCATACGATCAGCGTCATGACTCCCCAGCTGACTATGATCGTAATTAGCGTCAGAAGGCATCCGCGAAGCTTGGCCGCAAATGGCGATGCAGACATATCCTTCGGATACAACAGGCGTTCCAACCCTTTGATGAGCCGTCCAATCCAAATGACGGGATGAGTAGGCCACTTGGGGTCGCCTATTATCCAATCGATGACAACGGCTGCCATCGCAAGCAGCAGCAGCTCTTGCACACTATAGAAGATCACAGCTCGTCCCACCGGAATGCGATTGCCTTCAGCTCGACGGGAATACCCGCCGTAACCAGAAAGACGCGGTCGCATATCTCAGCCAGCCGCTGGTTCAGCCTGCCGGCTTCATCACGGAATCGGCGGCCTAGCGAATATTCCGGCACGATTCCGTCTCCTACCTCATTCGTAACAAGCAGAAGCGGATACGGATAGCTTCGAACGGCTTCAATGAATGCGTCCGTCTGACGGGCGAGCCGGTCAGCCCCACCCTGTTCTTCCTCCGAATGCAGAAGCCAGTTGGTGAGCCATAGGGTTATACAATCAAGAAGCACAGGCGGTGCCGTCCAGGGCCTGCCTTCAGCTGCGGCCTCACGGCTTTCATCCGCAAAGTCCAAGGCAAGCTTGCGAAGCAAGGCTGCGGCCTCCAGCGGCTCCTCCTTCGTCTCCCAACGGAAGCCAGAAGCTTCACGATCCCGCATATGCAGGCGAATACGTTCCTTCATCTCCTCATCGTAAGGCTGGCAAGTGGCAATATAGACGCCATGGGTTCCAAGCCTGGCTGCGTATTGTTCCGCGAAGCGGCTTTTGCCGCTGCGCGCGCCGCCTGTAATCAGTATAGCCATGAGCCTTCCTCCCGGTTATGACTTCGATATTCCCGCACTGTCAAAGGTCGCCATCTCCTGCATAAGAAGAAGCGAAGCATCCAGCAGATGGAAGCCGAGTACCGCTCCCGTGCCTTCGCCCAGCCTCATCTCCAGATGAATGAGCGGAGACAAGCCGATCGCCTCCATAAGCCTGGAATGGCCCAGCTCATGCGACAAGTGGGAAGCCAGCATATACGGAACCGTGCGCGGCGACAGCCTGGAAGCGACAAGCGCCGCCGTCGTGGAAATATAGCCGTCTATCACGACCGGACAACGATTCGCTGCCGATCCGATTATAACGCCGACAAGACCGGCAATTTCCGCGCCGCCTACCTTGGCGAGAACATCTAGTGGATCGCCGGGATTCGGCTGATTCAGCTCGATTGCGCGCTTAACCACTTCAACCTTATGGGCGAGCACACCGTCATTAATGCCAGTGCCGCGGCCAACGGTCAGCTCGGGTGAAAGGTCCGCAAGGACAGATGTGATAGCAGCGCTCGCTGTCGTATTGCCGATGCCCATCTCCCCTGTTGCAAACAATCGCGTTCCCTTCGCGATTTGTGCCTGGGTGACAGCAATGCCGGTCATAATGGCTTCAACGGCTTCCGACCGGGTCATCGCGGCTTCCTTCGCCATATTCCGGGTACCCCATACGACTTTGCGGCTTTCGAGATTATCATGCTTGAGCTCGGCTGCGACACCGATATCCACGCATACCACCTCTGCCCCTGCCTGGCGCGCCAGAACATTGACAGCAGCGCCGCCACTCAAGAAATTATGAACCATCTGCGGCGTAACCGCTTGCGGGAAAGCGCTGACGCCCTCCTCGCATACGCCGTGATCAGCGGCCATCACTATGACCGCCCGCTTGGACAAATCCGGCCATAGCTCGCCTGTCGCTCCTGCGAGCTGAGCCGCAATCGCCTCCAGCTTGCCAAGGCTGCCCGGCGGCTTCGTCAATTGATCGGAATGAAGCTCCGCCCGGCGGGCCGCTTCTTCATCGAAAGCCGGAATCGCGCTCAGGACTGCAAAGAGACGCTCCTCAAGTTCGGTATTGTTCATGCTTATGACTTCCCCCTCAACTGGCTGATCTATTTCCGTTTGCCGTTTTCGCTAGACTAAGCTAACTCCCGCATAGGCAACACTGGCCGCATACTTACGCGTGTTGCTTCTAAACCAGAACCGCTTTAATTGATATACATGGATTCATATCAGCTAAGCCTGAATAACATCTCTGGCACAGCTTTACTCTGATCCCGGCTGCAATATTAATTGCGGCACTCCCGTTGCGGGATGCTTGATGAGGGTCGTTTTCGCTCCATACAGCCGTTCAATCACGACTGGCTGCAGCACCTCTTCAGGCGTTCCCTCCGCCGTAATCCGTCCCTTGTGCAAGGCGATGAGCTTATCGCAATATAAGGAGGCCAGATTCAAGTCATGCAATACGGCGATAACAAGAAGGCCTTTACGCTTCTGCCATGCCTTCACTGTGTCCAGCAGCTCGATCTGATAGCCGATATCGAGATAGGTAGTCGGCTCATCCAGGAGCAGGATCTCCGGCTGCTGGGTCATCAGCTTCGCCAACGCCACACGCTGGCGTTCTCCGCCGCTTAGCTGATGCAGCTTGCGGCTTTGAAGGTCGACTAACCCCATTGCATGGAGCGCCCCGTCTATAATAGACTCGGGATCCTCCTGCTCTCCGCCAAGCCAGTTCTGGTGGGGGAATCTCCCCATAGCCACCACTTCACGTACCGTAAATCCAACTGGCGGCAACCCGCCTTGCTGCAAGACAGCAAGCCTTCGGGCCAGTGTCTTCCCCGGCATATCGGATAGCGGAATGCCGTCAAGCGTGACCGTCCCCGAGCTTGGCGCATCCGAGCCGGACAAGATATGGAGCAGTGTCGATTTGCCAACGCCATTGGGACCAATAATGCCATAGATGCGATTTCGTTCGAACGTAGCCGATATCGCCTCCAGCACAGACGCTCCTTGTATAAGAGCGCCGACTTGCTTGGCAACCAGACTCAAGATTTAGCCCCTCCTTCCACCTTCATCCTGCGGTGCAGCAAATAGGCGAAGAACGGAGCGCCGATTAGCGCCGTTACGACTCCAAGCGGCAATTCTTTGGGGCTGAGCACATTGCGTGCCAGCGTATCCGCCCATAACATAAATATCCCGCCCCCAATGCCTGCAAGCGGAATAATAAGCCGATAATCCGGCCCTACAATCAGGCGAATGAGATGCGGCACCACGAGACCTACGAATCCGATAACACCGGACACCGACACAGCCGCAGCTGTAAGCAGCGTAGATATGATCATGACAATCAGCTTGGTCCGCTCCACCTTAACCCCCAGATGGGAGGCATGCCTCTCACCAAGCGTGAACAGATTCAAGGATGGGCTGAAGTACAGCAGAATAGGCAGCGCGATGACCAGGAATGGAATCATCATATATACATGCTCCCAGCTTCTATGAGCCAGCGAGCCCATAATCCAGAACAGGATCTGGTTGACGACCCCTTGCGACATCGACACCATGAGCGATACGAACGCACCGAGGAACGATTGAATAATGACGCCGGACAAAATAATCGTCTCGATCTGCATGACGCCCCTGCTGCGTGATAGCCAGATCACCGCAAGCAAGGTTAGAATCCCCGTAGTGAAGGCGACCACCGGTATCGTCCAGAGGCCAAGCGCAAGCTGCATGCCTGTCAAAATAATAAACGCAGCCCCGACAGAGCTGCCCGATGCAACGCCAAGCGTATAGGGATCGGCTAGCGGATTACGGAGCACTCCTTGAAATCCTGCTCCCGCCAGCGCAAGACAAGCGCCAACCAACACATCCAGCCATATCCGCGAAAGCCGCACCTGCGTCACGATCGCAATTTCCCCGCTTGTCCATTTGTCGGCGGGATCAGGCATTCCCGGAAGCTGGTGAATCAATATGCCCCATACATCCACAAAGGACAATCCTGCGGAGCCGATAGACAGGCTAGCTATCATAGAAACAGCAAGAAGGAGCAAAGCTGCTCCTCCATACGTTATTCCTTTTATTCGCAACATTTATTTGACAAGCTCAGGATGGATCGCTTTCGCAAGCTCAAGCAGTCCGTCCGCCAGTCGAGGACCAACGCGCACAAGCGGATCGTTGGTTACGGCGAACATTTGATTGTTCTTCACCGCATCGATTGCTTCCCAGCCGGGACGCGTCTCGATACCTGCGACGATGGAGCTCTTCTCCTCTCCGAAATCAGGGTAAATAATCAGCTGCGGATTTTGCGTAATGACTTCTTCGCCATTAACTTCGAACCAGCCAGGCTGCGCCGCAGAGATGTTAATGCCGCCAGCCAACGTCAGAAGCTCGTCCAAAAACTCTCCCGAACCAACTGTCCAGCCAGGCGAAAACTCCAGGTAAACCTTTTTCTTCTCTGCGTCTTTAACCGCAGTCGTCACTTGCTCTTTCACTTCGCGCATATGATCCGCAACTTCTGCGGCTCCAGCTTGCATATTCATAATTTTACCGATTTCCTCTACTTTGGCAACTACTTCATCGTAGGTTTTCGGATTTGTGGCGTAGACATTCAGTCCAAGCTCGCGCAGCTTCGCAATGGCATCGACATTCATGGAAGAAGAAGCCAGGATCAAATCGGGATTAAGCGCAGTCACAGCCTCAATATTCGTGGTCATATCGCCGATCTTGGCGATGGACGCTGCTTCCTCCGGATAGTTGCTCCACTCGTCGACGCCTACCACTTGTGCGCCTGCACCGATCGCGAATATCGTTTCGGTTTCGCTTGGCACCAGCGTAACGATAGCGCTTGGCGCTTTTTCGAACGTAATGGCTGTGCCTGTGGCGTCGGTTACCTCATACGGATAGGTCGTCTGACTGGCTTCCTCTGATGGTTCCGGCGTTGCTTCCGGGCTTGGGGATGCCGATGCGCCCTGTTCGGTCTGGTTATTGCTGTTGACTGCGCCCTTGTCTGTATCTGTGGTCGCACCGCATGCCGCCAACACTACCATCATCATAATGAGCAGCAGGCTTACGGCTGTTTTCATTTTTGTCCAAGACATTACCTTCATTTTCTCATTCACTCCTGTATCAGATCGTCATTTTTATTGCAGAATTGCTTCTGCATCTTGCATTTGGACACAAAAAAAAGCATCCCCGGCCCCTGTGCCGGAAACGCCCGTGTCAATCGCCGCGATACGCGCAGCGAAACATGCCTCTCCAACACCTCCCTAAGTCCACGTAGGTAACAGCGTTCATACAAAAAGGCAGGTCTCCTGGCTCGGATTGTCGCATGCCGCGTCTTCCCGAGCTGATCGCTCAGTGACGTACTACGGCTGCGTTGGCACACACGAATCGCGGATTCGTGTTCATGCCCTCCTTACAGTGGCGGGTCCGCGCCGGAATTGCACCGGCTTCCCTATTAAGCTTTTGCGACACACAGGCGAACATCAAGCTTGTCCGCTGTGGTTGACATGCTGCGCCTCGCAAAGCACCTCATTGCTTTCAACTATTAAAATATCAGTAGTTACTATACACTTCCCGCCCGCAATTGTCCATCCATTTGCGCGATCACACTGACATTCGGCCAAGCTCAGCAAGGCATAAACCGCTCATCTTCCGACATAGGTAATGTATAACGGGCAGCCAACGATCTAGTGTTCGAACCTCCTTATGCGACCATATGTTCATCGGGCAACTTCGGATTACTTGTTCTACAGATGTATGATTGCTCATCGTATAAGGAGGCATCAAGATGACCAAAGCTGTAAATTCGTCGGATCACACATCCCCTTCCAGCCGCAGAAGCTGGATTTCCTGGACATTATTCTTCGTGACAGGGATAGCCGTGGTTGCAATGATCGTGCTCATGCTCAGGCCTCAGGCTATCTCTGCGGATGCCGCCATTACCGTACACAGCTATAACGGCGGACAATTGGAATGGAATATTGTCGATTATCCCGCCACCGTCCTCGCCAGCAACACCTTTCAGTTAAAAATGAGCGATGCTTCGGGTAACCCGCTACAGGGAGCGCAGCTCGATATCAAGCTGGAGATGATTAGCATGGTCTGCGGCGATTTCGATTTCTCCTTAACCGAGACGGCGCCAGGCCTATACTCTGGCGAAGGGGTGCCGTTAATGCCTGGTCTATGGAAAGCTTCGCTGACCATCGACGGCGACCGAGACGCCATCGTAACCCGAACGCTAAAAGCGGTCTATTTAAGCTTGCCATTTTAGGCGTTTTCAGCGAATTGGCGTGCCACGCAACCTTATTTCACCATTTTCACTCGTTATGAGCAATTAAAAATGTCACACAACACTATTTTACCAGTGTCGCCGTTTCCGCACGATTAAGCGTGTCACACAACACTATCTCACCAACCGAGCCTATCATGAACTACCATAGCCACGGCGATACGGACGGGATGATTCCATTCGCGGCAAGTCCTCTTAGAATCGAGATCAGGCCGACGGCGACGGCTGTCACGACGCCGGCTCGACGCATGAAACGCCGCCAATGTTTGTTGGCCAACGCAGCAATTGAAGCGGCAAACACAAGGGCTGGCATAGTCGCAAGGCCAAACAAAGCCATCACGACCGCCCCCTCCGCCAATGAGCCGGTAGCCGCAGCATTCATGCTCATCGCATAGGTCAAGCCGCAAGGCAGGAAGCCGAATGCAAAGCCCGTTGCCAGCAAGTGAGCCGTCTCTTTGCGCTCGGAGACACGTACGCCGGAAGCCAGCTCCTGATGAAGCCTCCCTGACAAGCGGTTCAGGAACGGGATCTGCACTTTCCGCCATAGCCATAGCAGGACGAAGCAGCCGCCAATAATGGAAGCAAGCCCTCTGATCCCCGCGAATCTGCCGGCGACATCGACAAACGAGCCAACCGCCCCCATAGCAGCCCCTAGCAGCGAATAGGAAACGATCCGACCCGCGTTATAAAGCAGCATCGATCGTCTGGCAGAAGCAGCCGACTGCAGCGATACAGCCGATACGATGCCGCCGCACATACCGATGCAATGAGGAGCGCTGAACAATCCCGTCAACATTATGAGGCCAATTCCGTTCAGGCTGAGCGACATTAGCGGTTCCTCTCCGCAGACCGTTCCATGCGAGGTCCTAGCCGAAGCGCATTGGCAACGACCGATACAGAGCTGAGCGCCATCGCTGTACCCGCCATCCACGGCTGCAGATAGCCGATAGCCGCAAAGGGAATAATGACGGCATTATAACAGAGCGCAAATACGAGATTTTGCCGGATATTCCTTATCGCCAGTCGGCTAAGGCGGATCGCCTCCGTAATCGCCTGCAGCCTGGAGAAGATAAGCGTGATATGCCCCGCATTAAGGGCGCCGTAAGTGCCGTTTCCCATCGCAATGCCCACATCGGCTGCAGCCAGCGCAGGCGCATCGTTCCATCCGTCGCCTGCCATCGCGACCCGCTTGCCTCCCCGCTTAAGCTGCTCCACGAGCGCCAGCTTGCTCTCCGGCAGCATGGAAGCATGGACTTCTTTAACGCCGAGCGCTTTGGCGACGGCATTCGCGGGAGCTGCATGGTCGCCTGTCGCGACGATCGGCTGGACGCCCAGGCGCTTAAGCTCTCTTGCCATCTGAGCGGCGTCGCTCTTGAGCCGATCTCTGAATCCCATTACGCCTGCACAAGCCCCCCCTTCCATAACGTAAACGACTGTCTCTCCATGCGCCTCCCGCTCCGATGCCTGCCGCCTTGCTTCTGGCGATATTTCAAGTCCAAGACTCTCGACATAATTGGCATTGCCGATCACCGTATGTACACCGCGTATCCATCCCAGTGCGCCTCCTCCCGCCGCATAAGCGATTCGCTCCGCATCAGGCGTAACAAGCCCAATTCTTCCCGCTTCATCCCTTATAGCGTCCGCTAATGGATGCGAAGATTCTGACTCCAGCGCAACCGCCAATCGAAGAAGAGATGAACGGCCAAGCCCGATCGGACCGACAAAGCTGACCTTTGGCTTGCCTTCGGTCAGCGTGCCTGTTTTGTCCAGTACAAGCGTATGAATCGAGGCCAGCCGCTCCACCGCGCCCGCTTCCTTGGCGACAATGCCCCGCTTGGCGAGCCGCCCTGATGCAATAACTAGCGAGATCGGCGCGGCAAGACCAAGCGCGCACGGACAGGCCGCCAATAGGACAGCTATGGCGCATAACGCCGCTTTACTCCAGTTGCCCGGCTCGATGGCAAGCCCCCATATGGCCAAGGTCAAGACCGCGGCGATCAGCATGGCGGGGACAAACCAGCTGGCGACGGCGTCTACTTGCGATTGCAGCGAAGACTTCGCCCGCTGGCCTTGATGAACAAGCTCCTGGATACGGCTAAGCAAGGTTTCGTGACCAGCCGCTCCCGTAACAACCGTCAGCTTGCCGGAGCCGTTGCGCGTCCCTGCCCACACGCCGTCTCCCGATCGTTTGGCGACGGCAGCGCTCTCGCCCGTCAGCAGCGATTCGTCCAGCGTCGACTCGCCATGCTGGATCATTCCATCTACAGGTACGAATTCCCCTTCACCCACATGGACGATATCCCCTTTGCGCACATATTCGGTTCGCAGAGAAGTGACCGTCCCGCCTCGCTCGACAAGCGCCGACTGCACCCGCAGCTCATCAAAGCCGATCGACTCCCGTTGAGCCTTTAATGAGGCGGATGTTTCAATATATTTGCCCAGCAATATCGCCGTCATCACGACAGCGGACGTCTCGAAGTACAGAGGCGACCCATGCGTCCCGCCATCGAACAACCCGTCTCGAAAAACGACATAATGGCTATACAAATAGGCTGCCGTCGTCCCGATCACCACTAATACATCCATATTGGCGCTCCGCTGCCTGACCGCATAATAGGCGCCAAAGTAAAACGGCATCCCGATCACAAACTGAACAATCGTCGCAAGCGCGAGCTGCAGCCAAGGCAAAAACAGAATATCCGGCAGCAGTTCGGCAACCGGCTGCAACCCCGGCAGATGCGTCGCCATGCCGGCCATTAGCGGCAACGTTAGCAGGATCGCCGCAATAAGCCGAAGACGAAGCCAACTCCGCTCCCGGTGCAGCCCCTCGCTTGCGCTTTCGTTCAGCTTGGCGCTGAATCCGAGCTGTCCCACCTTCTCCGCTAGCCGCTCCTTCGTGACTTGACCGCCGCTCACCTGCACCCACGCAGTACGCAGCGGAAAGCTCACCGCCGCCTCCGTTACGCCTTCCATCCGACTGAGTGTCTTCTCGATTCTGGCTGCACATGCCGCGCAGCTCATCCCCTGTATCGTAAAATCCAGCTCCTGGCTATATCCATTCCGATTACCCGTATCCATCATGGCCACTTAACCTCCAATCAGCGAAAAACCCCGAACGTCTGCGACGCCGGGGCCTGTACCGCCGCCTTACACTATATGAGCGCAAGACGGATTGCATGATTGGAATCTATAGATAGCGCTTCTTAATCCCGCTCGTAGATCGAACCGGAACGGCTTGCGAATAATTCGGTATACACTTTCTCAGCATAAGCGTCCGTCATGCCGGCAATATAGTCAGCGACAACCCGCTCCCATGGCCATTCGCCCTTCTGGTTGTCATAGCTTTCCACCCAATCCGGCGGCAAGAGCAATCTGCCCGTATCGTATTGCTCCAGACTGTCCCATAGCCGGATAAGCATGTTTTCGCTGCGCTTCTGCAGCCGCTGCACCCGAAAATCTTTGATCAGCGTCACCCAAGCAAGCTTCTTCAAAATTTCCATCGTACGCAGCAGTTCCAAATCCTCGGCGCCTTCCTTAACGAACGTCACGCGTTTCCAGCCGGTCTTCGGGTCGTCGATAATACCGACGCCGCTCGCGAACTTGCTCACCCATCTGGCCTTCATCTCCCGGCGTGTGCGGGAAGTCTCTCGTCCGTACTGGACGAAGATTGATTTCCACTCGCGATAATAGCTCTCCAGCACCCGGCGCACCATCGCCTTCAGATTCGTGCTCTCCCACTGTACCGCCGCTATACTAGCTGGGTCATCCAGGATTTCCCGCACGACTCCTTCTACCAAATGATCATCCTCGACAAACTCCTCAGTCAAGAGGATCTTGCCAGCGCGAATACCATCTTCGATATCATGGGTGGAATAGGCAATGTCATCACAAAGATCCATAAGCTGCGCCTCCAGCGTACTGCAGCCTGCCGGCATCCCCCATAGATCCCGCAAATATTCGATGCCCTTCCATTCCATCGGGTAGACACCCTTCATCCGACCGGGCTCATCCATATTATACGGATATTTGTTGATCGCCAGCAGGACGGCAGCCGTCAGATCCAATCCTCGTTCACTGCCAGCCCGCTTCTCCAGAAACATAAGGATGCGGAAGTTTTGCGCATTGCCCTCATATGGCACGCCATACCGGTCCCTCAAAATCCGATCCAGCACCTCCTCGCCCTTATGCCCGAACGGCGGATGCCCCAGATCATGCGCAAGCGCCGCACATTCCACAACCTCGGGTACGAGCTTCAATCCGGGATGCTCATTATTCGCTAGAAACGGATACGTCTTGCCGAGTCTGCGAGCAACCTCTCTTGCTATCTGAGACACTTCGAGAGAATGGGTCAGCCTCGTCCGGTAATAATCCCCGGAGCCCGCGCCGAATACTTGCGACTTACCCTGCAGCCGCCGGAAAGCCGGCGATTGGATGAGCCTCGCGTAATCCTTTTCGTATTCGTCCCGATCCTCGCTCGATGGCGTATGATCTGGTTCGTGGAATCTAATTTTTCGTATATTCATAACAATCACCTATCCTGAAGTTGATTTGCGTGCGTACGAGCCTTGATGTCCTGTCTTGATCCCGCAGGATTTTAAGTCCCCCGCATTTGAAAAGAAAGCGGCGCGTACCGGAAGAAGTTCCGGCAACGCGACGCTTTTGGCACACCTTATAATGTTCCGAATGTCACGCCGAATTCCAGCAGCATTCTGCGATTGGCTGTACTGTGCCGGCCGCACTTGCAATGAAATTCCGCCTGCAGATCAAGCGGCAGCAGCTCTGGCTTCTGGCACCGGCTGCTTGCTCATCGAATCGCTGACGCTTATCCATATCATACCATAAACCTTAAGGCATGCATAAGCAGCAACTCGTGTATTCGCATTCTCCACCGGGATAGGCGGGACTTCAATAAGCGAAAGGGCCTATGCCGCTTCCGCCCAGGAATCGTCGACTAAGGCAGTGATTGCATTGCCGACGTAACGATCTATGTCCTCACATAGGACAGACTGATCCGGCTGGATAATGCCGAGCCGATTCAGTCCGAGAACCTGCCCTGTGGTGGATTACTTCCGCTTTATCATCTTCCATAGCTGTGCAGAGATCAGATTCGCGGTAGCCTCCTTCCGGTAAGCCGAACCTGCGAACAGATTCTCCGCCGCCATGTATTGTCCTTTAATCGCTTCATGGATTAACCCAAGCATATGGTCGCTAAGGGTCGTTCCGTTTATCGTCCGCTCCGCCTCCATCTGCCGGTCTGGCAGGGCCGTGCCGCCTTCCGCCAATATGTGCGGCTCAGTAATGCGCACGTCCTCAGCTATCTTGCCTTGCGCGGCAACCGTCTCAAGCGATGGGATGAACACTTCCCGCCGGCCTACTATTTCATAAAAGGCGAACATCTCTTCCTGCGCACGGTCCGTATCGCGTTCACTAACGACCGGAATCTCCACTCTCACGAGCAAATCACCCGGCTCGCGCGCGCCTCCCTTTCCTTGAATCCAGTCCAGAATGGGACAGCGGCTCCAGCCCCTCCCGCGAAAGATGACCAATTGGGCATTCATTGCCATGAGCGCCGGCACCGCATCCCCGACAAGGCTGGATACATGGCCGCCGATCGTAGCCAGATGACGGAAGGCTGGCTCCGCAATCTGGTCAATTGCGGTGACCAGCAGCTCGCCGTGCCGCTTCAGCAGCGGATGCCGGCGGCATTCGTTCAGCGCTGCACCCGCGCCAATGCTGACAGCCCCGTCCGACAACCGGAGGTTATGCAGCTCCGGAATGCCGAGCAGGCTGATCAGATGTTTCCGCTCCGGTCTGATGCCGTTATGCCTCTGCATGCGAAGCAGCGTGCCGCCAGCTGCGTAGCTGGAGTTCTCCCCGAAGCTCCGCTTCAGCCGCCAAGCCTCTTCCACGCTTCCGGGCTGCCATACACTCGCAAACCCCGCATCCTTGCATTCTGCCAATTCCATCGCCATAGCGCATCCTTCTCCCCTGTCTTAAGTGGTCTAGAACCACTGCTTTCTCATAAGGCACACCCCGTACCTTGAACTCCGAAGCAGACATGTTGCGCTCGCCAACCGGCAGCCAACCATACCAGAATGATTAAGATAAGATCCCAGGTCAGCATTTTCATATAAAGGCTCGACCACGACATGGACGACGGGTAGAACGCTAGCCGTATGAAGCACATGCGTCGTCAGTCTACCGCCCATCCTTATTTCCCCCGCCCGCTAGCCAATAACGGAGTCCTCCTCCACATGTGCAAGTCGGAATGCCGCCATTTTGCATACTTCCAGCAAGGCGTGCCTTTTCTCTTGTTCCGCTGTATTCATCATCCGCTTCTGCAAGGAATCAGCTACCATATCGGCCGTCAGCCCTTTCACAGCCATAATAAACGGAAACCCGAACCTCTCCCGATATACGGTATTCATGCGCTGGAAAATATACGCCTCATCACGCTCCAAGCGATCCAGCCCGCCACGTTGCTCATCCGTTGGAGCTGCTGTCATTCTCAGCTTCGCACCCATCTCAGGATGTGCCCTAAGCAATTGAAGCTGCAAAGACTCCTCGGCTTCCATCACAATTACCGCCATCGACGCCAGCAGCTCTTGCCGCGTTCGAAATGGCCTGCAATGCCATGCCTTCTCAGCTACCCATGGCGAGCAATCAAATAAACGCCCGTATCGCTCTACAAATGCCGCCTGTTCGCCGTTACTCCAATTCGCATGCCGCTTCACCATGTATCATTCCTCCTATATCCATCATGCTCCGTCCCGGCTCTCTTCCATATCGTTCAGTCGCCGCCTGCACCGCGCTCCCGCGCGTGAAGCGGAATCCCGCCCCCAGCAGCTCCGTCTCCAGCACGGCGAGCAGCTCCAGAACGCGGCATCTATCCGCCTGCTTCCCTATTGCCGCAATCGACCAGTAAGCGTTGGAGTGACGCCGTTCAATCTGATCCAGCCTGAATCCCCGCACTTCTTGCAGCCTGCGTGAAATCTCTTTGCCATCCACGCCTCTCGGCACCCATGCACAAGCCGCATACGGAAGCTTGCTCTCCGTATCCATTGCCGGAAGAAGCCCCATCGCATGCATGCCTTGTTCCAAAGCTTCGGCATGAAGCCTCTCCTCTGCAACCTGACCGTTACGTCTGCCATCATCCATCCATTGTTGAAGTGCCGACTCCGCAGAGGCATGTTGTTCTCCAAATGATGCGGGGTATCGCTTGGCGTTCCTCCAGTCTTCGCATAGCTGAAGAAACGGACTATCTCCCCATCGGCGATGCAGCTGCTTTGCCAGTATACGATCGTTGTATGATACGATCGTCGTTCCTTGCGTGACGTCGGAATCGGCTCCGATCGATCCGAAAGCCGCATCCAGATGCCATTCCTCCGATCGGATCGGCATTCGACCAGCTGTTGCCGTACAATCGGCGACAATACGTATGTCGAGCTCACCGCACAGCTTGCCGATTCGATCAAGCGGCTGGCATCGCCCCGTCACCCATTCACCGTGGGCAACTGCCAAAAGGGATGGCCTGTGCTTCCTCAGCTCCCGCTCTATATCGTCGGAATCGAACGGCTCTCCCCAGCTCTGCTCTATTAGAATGACATCAGCTTCCAGCCGTTCGGATAGATCCGCCATTCGCCTCCCAAGCGGGCCGTTCACCAGTACGAGCACCGACTCGCTAGGGCGAATCAAGCTGATCAGTAATGCCTCCATCGCGTCGCCTACCGTTCCTGCAATGGGATGAGACCAGCCGAACCGCCTCTGGAACAATTCCGAGGCCAGGCGCTCCTCCGGGTATACCGGACTAATCGTCGCGCAGCCTTCAGCATAGGACCCTATCGCTCGCAGTCTTCCAAAGCCGGTTATCGAATAAGCGGCTTGCTTCCTTAGCGGCTCGGATTGTTTTGCACGATCCAACCCTACTCCCCCTCGCCTGATCGCTCTACGATATCCCGATCAGAAGTTATATAAATGTTATGTTATATCACATAAATGTGTTTGAAACTATCATATGATGCTTAATATCGATTGTCATTGTTTAAGATCACTAAAAAATAAGAAGCTATTCGTGCAAAATAACTAACAGGAAGAAAAAAAGCTATTCACTTTCGCATCCAAATCCCGTATATTATGTTATATAACCTTACATAGAGAGGCGATGAATCATGCTGTTAAAGGATCTTATTCAAATTCCGGCACTACAAAACGCACGGCTCACTGCAGGCGCCGAGGGGCTGAACCGGAGCGTAAACTCGGTTAATATAATGGATGTGCCGGATACCAATCGTTTGCTGAAGCCGAACGAATTGCTGCTGACCACTGATTATGCGTTGAAAGGCCATCCCGAATCATTGGATACGCTAGTTTCCCATATGGCCCAGACCGGATGCGCAGGGCTCGCCATTAAGACAAACCGGTTTCTCGAAGAGATTCCCTCCTCCGTCCTCGCAGAAGCGAACCGGCTCCAATTCCCGCTGCTGGAGCTGCCGCTCGATTATTCGCTTGGAGAAGTGCTGAACGGTGCGCTAAGCAGCATCCTTCAGAACAAGACGGAAGAGCTCAGCTATGCGCTTGATACCCACCATACCTTCTTCAATCTCATCCTGAATGGAGAAGGGCTGTCAGAGATCGTCGACAAGCTGGCTCAATTGATCGCAAACCCCGTCGTCATCCTCGGCTCCAAGCTGGAGCTGATCAGTCTGTCCTCTACAGTCAAGCCCAATATTCATCTTCTGAACAAATGGATTTCGCAGGCCGCCAAGCAGCAGCTTGCACCGGGCGTCTATCCCATCATGAACGCACTGCCATCGGATGGCGCATGTTATGTCTTCCTTCAACCCATACCGACGCCGCAACGTCCGGGCTATATTATCGCTTTTTCCAAAGAGGGGGTCATGCGCAAGCTGCATGCGTTGGCGCTGGAACAGGCTGCGCATGTGCTAGGCTTTGAATTATTAAAGACGCAGGCGGTCAAGGACAGGGCCCGCAGGTTCAAGATCGAGTTTTTTACGGAGCTGATTCAAGGAGAAATGGCTTCCGAGCAGGAAATAATCCATCGGGGCAAGCAATATGGCCTCTTCCCGGCGGAATCGATGTTATGCGTCGTATGCGGAAGGGATACCGACGAAGGAACTGTCGCTGGCCAAGATCATGCAGAGGCTGAACGGAGAGCGAGAGAAAACGATTCTCTCTATCATTCGCTAACGAAAGAATTCGGGAGGCTGGGCATGCCATTTGTCTTGTTCACCTTGAAGGACAAATGCATAGCCCTGTTGTCCGCCAAGGAGCTCCTTGGCTCTTCGGCGGACGGGAAGCTGAGATTATCGCAGCTGTTGGCGGGGATATCCGAGAGGTTGTCCGGTGAGGAGGACATAAGCTTGTCGTACGGAATAAGCGCTCCGATCAATAAGCTTGCTGATATCCCAAACGCCTACAAGCAGGCTCTGGACGCTTACCGGTTGGGCAGAAGCCATAACAAGCAGCGGTTTGTCCAGTATTATCATACGAAGGAATTTACCGACTTGTTAAGACAGATTCCAGTGGATGATTTACAAAAATTTTTACAGGAAACGTTCGAGACATGGAGCGGTATTGATGAGAGCGAGCAGCGCGAGTGGCGCAAGACGCTTCGCGTCTTTTACGATAATCAATGCCATATCGGCGAGACGGCAAAAGGGCTCTATATTCATCGCAATACCGTGCTGTACCGCTTGAACCGGATTGAACAGCAGACCGGCTTGCAGGTTCGAAATCCGTCAGATAGCTTGCGCATCCGCATCGCGCTTTTGATTAAAGACGACTTGGCTATCTAACCTCAGACTGCCAGAGCGCAAGCTGCTGATCGAACCGAGCGAGAAAATCCCTTTTCTCCTCGCCTTGAAGGAATGCGGCCTCTGCTCCGTTCTGCGCAATTCGGGCAATCTCTGCTTCAGAGAAGCTCAGCTCAGCATGAAGCAGCTCGTATTCTTTCGTAATTGTTGTATGGGATACCGTCAAATTGTCGGTATTGACGGTGACCGGGATGCCGAGATCAAAATATTCCCTGATGGGGTATGTCGACAAATCCTCGACCGCTTTGGTCTGCAAGTTGCTGATGGGGCATAGCTCCAGCGGAATGCGCTCGCGCCTGATCAGCTCCACTACGGCGGCATCCTCTCTCATCCGTACGCCATGGCCGATCCGATCTGCGCCAAGCAGCTCGACAGCTGTACGAACACTGACCGCCCCGGCTGCCTCGCCTGCATGAATGGTGATCGGAAGGCTGCGCTCACGGGCCATGGCGAATATATCCCGGTAAAGCTCAGCCGGATATGCCGCCTCCGCACCTGCCAAATCAACGGCAACAACACCTCTGCCCAAAAATAACGAAGCCGCCCGAATCACCTCGCGATTCAGCTCTTCCGAATGCCCCCGGAGGCAAATGGCGATACAGCGCGCCGTCACGCCGAAATCTCGTTCGCCTTGCTGCAATCCCCTCACCACGCACTGAATGGCATCCTCTACCGTCATTCCCAGCTTCCGATGAAGCTGGGGCGCAAATCGCACCTCGATATACATGCAGCGATGAGCAGAGGCTTGCTCTACCACCTCGTAGGCTGTACGCTCCAGCGAAAATGGCGTATGAAGAAACTGTCCGACAAAGTGGAATTTGTTCAAGTATTCAATCAGGCTTTTGCATTCACCCTCTACCCGCATATACGGGAGCAGCAGCTCCGGCTCCTCGACAGGCAGCCTCTCGCCAATCTCGCGAGCAAAATCCATAATCGCAGCCGGCTTCACGCTTCCGTCCAGATGCAAGTGCAGATCCACTTTCGGCAAGGTTAGCATCCGATTCGTCATGATAGAGACCTCCTCCATATTTGCAAATGCCGCCAGGCTTTATATAGACCGGATGCATAAACGAGCATTTTGACATTTGAATTGAACCTTACTATATACCGCGAGCCAGGATGATGTAAACAAAATTAACATAAAGTCCATACATCCTTATTTTGGGCATGCGAAGCCTTTCATAAACGTAAAAAAAACGGGATCTGGCTTCATTCGCCTTCTCCCGTTCCTTGAACCTTATTTATTGGCCAGTCACGACATCGCCGCTCCATGCCAGCATGCCGCCTGCTACGTTCACGACATCAAAGCCTTGGAGACTCAAATGCTCGCATACACGTCCGCTTCTGCCGCCGCTGCGGCAAATAAATACGACTTCGCCTTCAACGTCATGCACTTCATGGGCACGGGCTTGAAATTCGGATAGCGGAATCAATCTCGCTTCCGCAATATGGCCTTCCTCCCATTCTTCCGGCTCACGCACATCGATCAAATTTAGTTTAACCCCGGATTGCAGCTGCTCTTGCAGCTCGGAAGTTGTCATTTCGCGATACATCTATTCATCACCCTTCATTTCGTAATCATCCATTCGAAAGCATTGTATCGTGTACAGGAACGAATGTCCATGACAACCTTTGGCTAACGCTTATTTTTAAGCTTGGCTGCCAGTAGCCTGTTGATAGTTGCCTGAGACGCCGCTTCATTCCGTCCGGCATCCGCTTCTGTGCTTGCCGCTTTCTCCGCCCGAAGCGGTTCGCCGGCTTCACCCCGTTCTGTTGGCGCTTGGCTTCCAGTCTGAGAAGGTTTTTTCTTTTCGCTGCGATTATCTGATAGACGATCTGATTGGTCCCGCTCTGCGGGTTCCGCTCTCTCCTGGATTCGAGCGGCCGCGGCTGATTCAGCAGTGTTCAGTGAAGATCCGTTCCGATTACTCTGGTTGTAAAAACGGCTGCGCTCGCTCGCTCGTTGCTTCAAGCGGCTGATCGGCCGGCTCGGTACGCCAGCCGCTTCTGCATGTTTGCCAGAGGGCATCATTTTACGAATCGGAGCATACAAAGCTTGTCCCATTCGCGCCCACGGAACGGAAAGCCTTCTAATTGCAATATCAGCCAGCCACATCAGCAAAACCAGCAGCAGAAGCTCACGCGACCAATCATACGGCTGCTTATATGAAGCCGGCTGGAACCGGTAGCTTTCCTTTGCCTCTGCCAGACTAAGTGTCCTGCCGCCGGTGAGATTCGCGATTTTCGCCAGGAGCTCCTCCCCTTCGTGATTGCCGATCCGGTATTCCGCCGCATACGGCACAACCAGTCCTGTCGTGATCCCGCCTGTTACTGAAGGTTCTGCACCTTCGGCTCCGTACCCTCCGATATAGGACAAATAAGCGCCCGGAGCAAGCTCAGGAATCGTTGTCTCATAACGGCCCGGCGCTACTGGCATGAGCCGCTTGACCTCCTGATTGCCATCCTCGCCTTCCAGGCTGACTGCAAGACCGCCTTCCGGTACGATATCCGCTCCGCCAGTCGACTCCACAATCAGCTTGATGGCCCCGCCGTTCATCTCCGTCCTCGCACGGTAAGGCGAACTGTCGAATTGAGGGAACGTCCACTTCACCCACTCGGCAAGCACCTGCGGCAATCGGCTCCATGTCACCCAATCCGGCGCCCACTTGCCCGTCATATCGCTTGTCCAGGCTACTGTACGTCCGGCACCATATGTCCATCGGGACAAAATCGGGTCGCCTTCATGCGACCAAAGCGCCACTTCAGCCAGCTCCTTGGCCGTTGTCGCAATATATGCGCGAAGCTGCGGCACGCCATCCTGCCATAATCGTCCCCAGTCTCCTGCTTGGCCAATGGTGGGGCTCATATCACCCTCCACTACGTAAGTCCGGGACATTAATACCGTCTCGCGGCTGAAGATAGCAGGGATTGTGCTTTGATCATTGGTGAAGTAATAACGACCCTTCCCTTTGCTCGCCAGCCATTCCAGAAGTGCCTGGTCCGCTCCGTCGCCGATGGCGACCGTCGACAGGGTCATCCCATGTTCGTTCATACCGGCAGTCACGGATTCGTAAGCTCCGTTGCCTGCGGATTGGCCGTCTGTGAGCAAAATCATGTGCTTGCGCTGCGCATCCGTATTCAACAAACCCTCGTAACCGGCGGCTAGTGCCGAATAAATTTCTGTACCGCCTTCGGCTTGTATGCCCTGAATCTTCGCGATGACATCATCCCGTTCGGACAACGCCGTCGGCTCGACAATCCAGTCTGGTCCCGAATCGAAAGCAATGACACCAACCTTGTCATCATCACGCAGCAGCTCCACCGTCCGGATTGCCGCTTCCTTCGCAAGCTCCAGCTTGCCGTCTGACATGCTGCCCGAACGATCGATAACCAGCACAAGTCCAAGTGATGGAATTTGCTTCCTGCCTTGCAAATCCATATAGACAGGCAGCGCCCGTTCGATTGGCGTATGAAAGTAACCGCCAAGCCCAAAGCTCTCCTCCCCGCCAAGCATCAGGAGCCCTATGCCGTAGTCGCCGACAGCGCGGCCAATCCACTCCATTGGTTTCTCGGCAATGCGGGTCGCAGGCACATTATGGAGAATAATGCTGTCATACATCGCATATTGCGCCAGCTCCAGAGACAGCTGTTCCGGCGCAATCGTGTCGTAACCGATCATCGATGCGGCAAGCGCCTCTTCGATGTTGCCAGAAGAGCCTTGCTGCCCTTCCACAATGAGGACCGCAGGAGGACCGCTGACCCGGCTGAAGGCGTAAGCCGTATTGTTAGCAGGCTGCTCGTCGCCAGACGCGTGAATTTCCGCCCGGTACCGGTGGAATCCTGGCTCCAGCCCTACACCTTGCAAGGAGAACCGGTTCTCCCCTCGTTCCAGTTGAATCGTAGAGACGGACATCTCCAGGTCATCCTCGTATAGCCGAATTTCCGCATTTCCGTCAAAGGTGCTCTGCACGGCAAGCTGCAAGCTGAAGGTCTCTCCTTGCTTGATCGAAAGCGGGACGAGAAGTTCATCGATTGCCGCATCCTGTTCCTGTCCGGATGCGATATAGACCGTATCCACACGGATGCCTGCTTCTCTCAGCAGTCTCGACTGGCGAAGTGCGTCTCCCGCATTTTGCTCGCCGTCGGACAGGAGAATGATTCGTCCGCCGTCCTTGCCAAGCAACGACGCTCCCATCTGCAAGCCTCTCGACAAGTCGGTATGCCGAGCATTCAGCGACGTGCGGAAGTCGTATGCCGTCTCGCTCGGAAGCTGCTGGGATGAACGCGCTCGGTCTGTTACGGCTTGCAAGCCGGCAGAGATAATGGCGCCTGTATCCCGCTCCGACTTGCCGCTCCATCCCTCCGCAATCCAGGAACCGATAAGCGCATCATGGTTCATGCTGGCGGAGCGATCCGCCACAAATACAACATGCCGTTGATCAAGGGATCGATAGGGATGAATTCCTGCCAGCAGGGCAATAAGCAGCAGTATGATGAGGGAGCGAACCGCAATAGCCGTGTGTTTGCGGGCTCCTCCCAGACGCGGCGTATGCCGGTGCATCCAGTAGATATAGGCAAGCCATGGCACTAACAGGGTATACATCCACGGGTAATTAGCTTGCATGCCCACGTCGATACACCTCCCATTCCGCCAACAGGACAATTAGAATCAATAGGATAACCCAAGGCAATAGCGGATTGGCAGCAGCCGGCAGATCTTCATTCGACTCGGAGCTGCCCCCCGGCAGCCCCCCTTGGGATATCCCCTTCAACTGAAGCTCAGCCGCAGGCAGCAGCTCTTCCGGATGAGCCGTAACCGACAGATACCGGCTCGCAAGCAGCTCACCATCCGCCCCCCGCTCCAGCAAGCGGTACAATCCCGGTATCTCTGGCGCTTCAATCATTCCACCCGTATCCGACAGGGATAGCCGCTCCTTCAACTGACGATGCTCCTGCATGGTGCCGGCCCCTGCTTGTTCCACCGTCTCCCATTCCCCATACTCAATCTCCGCATGCAGCGATGCCGCAAGCCTCTCTCCGGCGGCAGCTGTTCCAAGCTCTCCCTGCGACCCGCCACTCATCCATTGAGAGGATTGGAGGACGAGAACAGGGAACTCAGGACGAAGCGGCAGATCCGTATCCTGAAGCTTGAACGTATACCGGAGCCGGGGTTTGCCTTCTACGATTCCCGCAAGAATCGCTGGAACGCCCCCATACGTAAGTACGGCTTCTCCCCAGTCCCCATCCCTTTGATCCAGCTGATGCATTCGTCCGATATGCGTATCCGCTAACGTGATATAAGACGTTACGGCATGCTCCTGAGCCTGTACCACTGTATTCTTGGGCACTACCGATCTCTCGCCAGCCAACGGGTGATCAATCAGCCAAAGCGGCTTGCTTGCCAGCAGCGCCGCCCACGCCTGATCATCCCGCAATTGCTCGTAAGCGCCATCTACCACAATCCAGTCAATCCCTGTCGCTTGCTCTCCGCTTGGCGGGACCGAACTGGCACTCGCTTTGACAGGGATAACGCCCGAAAGCAGCAACGCTTTCTCCAAAAACATATTCCCTTCGTTCGAAACAACAAGTGCTTGGTTGCTGCGCTGGATGACCGGAAACCCATAAGCCGCATTATCCGTTCGAACACTATCATTCATAGGAAGCAGTTGAGCCTTGTAATATGCAGCCGGGGCCAGGCCGGATAGCTCGACGCTCCCCCATTCTCCAGGAGCAATGCTGACCTTGCGCGCGGCTATGCGCTCGAGAGGGCGATCCTCATGTCCGGAATAGATTTCTACTGTATATTCCCTCTCCCGCTCAGCGTCATTGCGCACCGTTACCGCAGCATGGTGATACCCCGGCTTACCGGCATCAGGACGAATACCGAAGTGCAGGATGGAGCCATTCTGATCCGCAGACTCCGAGCCGACTGTCACAACCTGAAGAGGGTGAAACAGCTGCAAGCCGTTCGCTTCCTCCGCATCCCTCCACTTGCCGTCTGTAAAAACCACCGTGATACCGCCGCTTTGTCCATAATGCAAGGAATCGGCAAGCGAAAGAGCTGCGGTATGATCCGTTCGTCCGTAGTAAGGAGTCAATTCATCAAGCGCACGGTACAAGTCCTGACGGCTGTTCGCTAAGGAAGCAATCTCCGCCGGGACAGCGCCGGTTGCAATGACCCTGACGGGCCGATTCTCGGGCTGCTGGTCAACCCAATCCTTCGCCGCATCAATGGCAAGCTCGAATTTGGTCTTCTGATTGGCCGCAGACTCAGCCTCGGCTAACGCCGTCATGCTGACTGAGCGGTCTATCACAAGCACTGCCAATTCATCCGAGTTGTAGGGCTTCATGCTGACGGGCTCCATCAAAGCAAGGACAAGCAGCGCTGCCGCAAGCAGCTGGAGAAGGAGGAGCAAGCGGCTGCGCAGTCGCTGCCAAGGACGATTCGCCTCCTGCTCCTGCAGCAGCCGCCGCCATAACAAATGGCTTGCCACTTCCGTATTCCGGTAAGTCTTCTTCAATAGATACATAGCCACAATGACAAGCAGTGACACGAAGAACCATGCCGATGCTGCGGACAGAAATTGCATCATGCTCCTCCTTTCTATCGTTTCTTGCGACTCCTGCTATCCACGAACGATTGCCAGATTGCAGATTTCTGAATCGTATGTCTGCCAAGCCATCTCCCTAAAGAACAAAGGGCCAACCCCATAATCATCATGAGAAGTAGCCCTGCAAACTTGCTATCGAGCCAAAATGCCATATATAGCAGCAAACTCGCGAATAACATTCTCTATGGGCATGCTCGTATCGACGAATGCATAATCCGCCCCGCGTTCAGTGCAAGCCTTGCGCAGCGTCTCCCGGTAGTCGGCCACTTCTTCCCGGTATTGCTTAAGCAGCCTCTCCGATACCGCCACCTCCTTGCCCGTCGCAAGCTCGCTGTCGATCAGATTCAGCTCGCCAGTCCACTCAGGGCGAAGCTCCTCTGGCGACAGCAGCTGGATCAGAACTACCCGCTGGCCTGCAGCCGCAAGCGTAAGCAAAGTCTCCTCGATTCCCTTCTCGAACATCGCGTCCGTGAACAGCCAGGAGATGCCTGAGCGTCTCGGAAGCGCCCCGGACGTCTGGAATGGTACGGATAAATCCGATACCGGTGTCTGTACGCCCGGAGCCGAGGGGGTATCCCTCTTCGCTATTCCTTGTTCTCTCTCTTGAGGCATTCGGCTGCCGCGATAACGCTCCGCCATGAATCGGTACAGCTTCATGAAGGAAGGTCTGCCATGTATCGCAGGCAGATGCTCGATCATGCCGCTCTGATTGAAGAGACGAATTTCTACCCGATCTTCGCCGACCAGCGCCGCGTACGAAATGAGCGTAGCCAGCCTCAAGGCATATTGCAGCTTCGTGCAAGCAGCGCCTCCCGAGAACGCCATTGAAGGCGAGACGTCCACATACATGCTTGCATGGAGCTCTTGCTCATCCCAATATTGGCGAATGTAAGCGCGTCCTGTACGGCCGTAGACATTCCAATCCAGCCGCCTGATATCGTCTCCCGGCACGTAAGGGCGATAGTCGGCAAATTCTTGCGAACCGCCCAGCATAGCCGACCGCCGCTTGCCGGCCATCGTTCCTCTTAGCCGGTTGCCGCCAGCAAGACGAAGCCGCTCTACCTCAGCCAGCAGGCCAGGATCAGGAAATAAGAGCCTGAATGACTCCTCGGCAGTCATGGAGCCCATTGCAGGTCCAGATTCAGACACCGGACCAGTTGATTGCTCCCGGCTCAACGATTGGCCTCAATCGACTGCAAAATGGATTCCGCCAGTCGGTCCGATGTCACGCCAAGCGCCTGCGCCTCATACGTCAACACGACGCGATGCCGCAGCACCGGCAAAGCAGCTGCGCGCAAATCCTGCCATGATACATGCATTCTGCCGCTGCATAACGCGCGAACCTTGCCGATGGAGATTAATGCCTGGAGAGCTCTGGGTCCCGCACCAAACCGTGCATAACGCTTCACATCATCTGGCGCGTCGTGCTCGGACGAATGCGTCATCATCACAATTCGGACTGCCAGATCCAGTACATCCTCAGCGACCAGCAGCCCTTTGGCCGCTTGCTGAAGACCGATCAATTCCTCTCCCGTCATAACGGATCGTGCCGCAGGAGAAGTCATGGAGGTGGTGCGCAGCACAATCTGCTTCAACTCTTCCCTGGTGGGGTATTCGACACCGATCTTCAGCAGGAAGCGATCAAGCTGAGCCTCGGGGAGCGGATAAGTTCCCTCCTGCTCGATCGGATTTTGCGTGGCTAGTACAAAAAACGGCTTTGGCAGCACATGGCTGATCCCGCCGGCAGTAACCGTCCCCTCCTGCATAGCCTCCAGCAAAGCGCTCTGCGTCTTCGGCGTAGCCCGGTTAATCTCGTCGGCAAGCACCAGATTGCCGAATATTGGTCCCGGCTGGAAACGCTGGGATGCCGAGCCGTGCGCGCCAAAATCAATTAGCGTCGTCCCCGTAATGTCGGATGGCATCAGATCCGGCGTGAACTGAATTCGTGAAAAAGACAGTGACACCGTGTCCGCTACCGTCCGTACCAGCATCGTCTTGCCTAGTCCCGGTATCCCTTCCAGCAAAGCATGTCCGCCTGCCAGCAGGCTCCACAGCAATTGCTCAACGACCGTCTCCTGGCCGACAATCACTTTGGCTATCTCTTGCTTAAGCGCCCCAATCTTCTCTACGGCAGCCTGAAGCTGCTCCTTCGATTCAATCATGCGCAGTTCCTCCGATCTCAATCTATCATTCAATCAATCTAGCGATTGGGCTGGATCTCGTCAAAATATTGTTTTACTTTATCCTGCATGCTTGCCGGCAGCGAGGATCGGCCCAGCGACTGCTTGGCTTCCGCCGCGTATTCGCTGTATACCTCTTCATATGGCCGAGTCAACCCGTCGATCATCGGAGACTGTCCGCCTTGTTCGATCTGCCCGCCTGTAGACGGCCCGCCATCCACGTAGACGTCGCCCGGGCCAGCCATTGTGCGGGGTGTCGTTACCAGCGTCCGGCTGCCAGCTCCCAATCCGGCTCCATTACCGGACCCTGCGCCGCCGCCAGTACCTTGGCCGGTTCCCGATTCCGAACCGCTCCCAGCACCATGACCGCTCCCTGATCCCGGTCCGCTGCCAGCACCTTGACCGCTTCCCGATCCCGATCCGCTGCCAGCACCTTGACCGCTTCCCGATGCCGGTCCGCTACCGGTTCCTTGACCGCTTCCCGATGCCGATCCGCTGCCGGTTCCTTGGCCGCTGCCGGAGGAGCCTGTGCCCTCTTCGCTGCCTGGATTGCTTCCATTCCCTTGACCGCCGCTGCCACTGGAGCCGGGCTGGCCGCCTGCCGAACCTTGGCTTCCTGATCCGGCACTTGAAGCGGCGCCGCCCCATGACGACGGAATGGATGGGCCAGCCCCTTGACTGCGCATACTGTCGGCAATAGCTTCACCGCTGCGGCCAAGCTGCTCGACCATCTCCCTCGCCAACTGGTCCAGCTCCCCTTGCGTCAGCTCTCGGCCGAGTTCTTCTTCAAGCCCGCTAAGCGCATCTCCGCTTTCTGAGTCTGCTTCGCCATTATCCCGAACCTGCTTCGCCGCCTCTTCAAAAGCCGACACTAGCGTATCTGCACGATTGCCTAGCTCCTGAGACCATTGCTCTGCCAGCTTCTCCAGCGCTTGAGCCAGCTGCTCACGCTCCGCATCAGTAAGCTGCTTCAGGCTGGAGCGAACATCATCAATCGCCTGAGACACCGCCGCCGAGTCATGATCCTGCAGCGCCGCTCCAAGCGGCCTCAGCTGCGGCTGACCGCTCATCGCTTCTGCAATGGCATCCAGTCGCTGAACAGCTTCCTTGGCCGTGTCGGCAGCCCGCTCCAGCTCCCGCATCGCTTCCGCAAGCTTCTCCAGTGCCTCTGCAGGCTTCATGCCGCCGGATGACAGCTCCTTGCGAAGCTCATCAAGCGGCTTCAATATCTCTTCCTTCGCACCTTGCGGCAGCTCCAGTTTCTCCAGCTCATCTTCCAATCCTTGCACGACCTGTTCCAGCTCGGCAACCGAGGATTTAATCTCCGCTTGCGCTTCTGCCAATTCCTGCAGCGGATTCGGAATCAACAGCAATAAGACGATTCCCGCCCACACCACCGCCAGACCGAATAAAACGGGCCGGGCAGTGCGCCATGAAGGCCATGGCAATCGCTCTTTGAGCTCGGAGACATACCGACCGGCAGCCAGTGTCGCTTCCTCGCGCTGGAGCCGGACAATGACTGGTTCCTCTTCCACCTCATAAGCGTCCAGCCCGTCAAGCGCTGTCACAATAGCGTCTTCCGTATCGGATTTGTCCATTTCCCTTGCCGCTTCCTTCTCTGATACGCTTCTCCATAATCCAAACCACACGCCTGCAAGAAGACCGGTTAGCACAAAAGAGAGGCAAAGGATGACTGCATGAAGGAGAGGCCACAATCTCGCAGCGCCTAGCACAAGCACGCCCGCCATGCTTCCCGCAAGCAAGCCGCTCAAAACCATGCGCCGCAGCCTGAACCATGTCAAGCGTCTGCGGACGGGCTTCAACTGTTCCATTAAGGATTTCCCTGCCATCCTCATTCCTCTCCTCCCTGTACTGGGTTATCTCCTTCTTGACGTTGGCCGCAGGTTCCGGATCGCGATCCATAATGCGGCAGCCGAAAGCACCGAATAGATGAGCATAAATTCCAGCCACAGCGGCATCGGCGCGCCTCTGCCGACTTGACCGCCGTACCGGCCCGACCTAAACACTTCATCCGAAATCGAAGGATCAAGAATGCTGTAGAGCGCCGCTACCGGATTCCACGCAAGAATATGGCCAACCCAGCTGTAATTGGACGCCACTCCAGAAGGCTGGGCGTAATAGTAATTCGATGTCACATTCATCATGATAAAATAGAGAATCGCCGTTCCAACAAACAGGAACAACGTGACGCCATAAGTGGAAATAACCGAAAGCATGGTCTTCTTCAGCAAGGTAGAGAAAAAGATGCCAAAGGAGCCTAGCACCAGCATAATGAACAAATAAAATAGAAAGACCAGCACCATCTGCTTCGGAGATATGCCACCGTACAAAAACACCATGCTATAAATCGGAATCGTACTGAACACGATCAGCACCATAAAGCTAAGCGAGGACAACAGCTTGCTAATAATAATGGTAGCCGAGCTTTGCTGTGTCGTCAGCAGCAAATTCAGCGTCTGCTTCTCGCGTTCTCCGCTTATAACCCCAGCGGTAAGTCCCGGCGCCATGAATGCCACCAGGCCAAGCTGAGCCATAGCGAGGAAATAGAAGAGCACCTTGCTCTGCTCAGGATTAAAGGATACACCGCCGCGCCCGGACATCTCCTGGGTCAAATAAATTGCCGCGAATGCCAATAAACCGATCGCGATCAAATAGAAAAACAACGTCCACATCGCCCTAGGCGTTCTCATGCGCAGACGAAATTCTTTGTCCAATACCGGATTAATGGGATGGAACCTGCCTAACCAGCCTCTTGTCTCGCCGTTTCTCATTCGATTCCGCCTCCTCCCCGGGTAATCTCCAGGAACACATCCTCCAGATTCGTCTGTGCCTCGCTGAAGGAGACGACACGGAAGCCGGCTGCCATAAGCGATGCCAGCAAAGCCGCCTGCTCCTCGTCATGCCCGCCAAAGTGAATTTGCCAGCCGCTCTCGTCCCGGAGCAGCTGATTGACATACGGCTGTTCGCGCAGGAACTGCTCGGCCTCCTCCTCCCGGCCTATCAGGCGGACATGCAGGAAGCGCTTGACGCGCAGCCTGTTTTGGATATCTGCCACATTACCTACCGCAACCATGGAGCCGTGTTCGATAACGCCAATTTCGTCGACCATCTCCGCAAGCTCCGGCAGAATATGCGACGAAATAATAATTGTCTTCCCCATCGCTTTCAATTCTTTCAATATTTCGCGCATCTCGATTCTGGCACGCGGATCTAGACCGGATGCCGGCTCATCCAGAATCAATAGCTCGGGATCATGCACCAGGCAGCGGGCGAGGCAAAGCCTCTGCTTCATGCCGCGCGACAGCGTATCGACATAAGCGTCCTTCTTATCGCTCAGATTCACCAGCTCAAGCAGCTGAGGGATAAGCGCTTCACGCTCCGCCTTCGGAATGCCATAGCTGGCTCCGTAGAAATGCAAATATTCAACCGTCTTGAACTGATCATATACACCGAAGAAATCCGGCATGTAGCCAATCCTCTTCCTCACTTCGTGAGGATGCTGTATGACATCGAAGCCGTCAACCTTGGCATAGCCGGAGCTAGGCGCCATCAGTGTAGCGAGTATTGACATCGTGGTCGATTTGCCTGCTCCATTAGGCCCGACAAACCCGAATACCGTTCCTTTGGCAATCGTCAGATCAATCCCTTTGAGCGCTTGGAAGCTGCCGAAGTGCTTCGCCAAACCGCGTATCTCAATCATGGGCTGCCCTTTCTGGAAGAGTTCTTCCTCGCCCGTATTAACGTTTAATTCCGCCCTCTGTTCATTCATGAGCTCAGCTCCTCTCCTTCCAGGACAACGTGAGGAAATACGGTTTCCGTCTGATTCTGCACATCAAGCTTGATTCGAATCGTTCCTTGTTCCGTTATATATTCGTTTGGTGCGCCAAGATCGCCCTGAATCAGTCTCCACTCGCCAGCGGCTTCATGCCAGATGCTCCAATCCACACCCGCGTTGCCAAACCCTTGCGCAAATTGAATATCCAGCTTGTCATAGGCGATTCGCTCGCCACTGGGAATCATATACTCCAACTCAGCCGTGCCCGCGCCTACCTGCATCACACCGTTGCCGTAGCCTTGCAGCACTTGCAAACTGCTTGAAGTAATTAGCGGCTTGATAACGCCGGCAGGAACAAATACACGGTCTCCAATCCGATTGATCGGCAGCAGCTCCTGCACCCACATTTTCAGATTATCCGATTTCACTTTGCTCCCGCTTACCTTATAGCCGCTCTCATGATCCTTGCTGAAGCCGACAATGACCGGCGCAGACATTGACGGAAGGCTATTCAAATGATCGAAATAGCCGCGTATTACTTCGCGCTCCCGCTGCCATTCATCCTTGACGCCGCCGACGGTGCCATAAGGGAAAATCATCCCCGAATAATCGTAGTAGCTTCCAATAACCGGCGGCATGTTATAGCTTATATTGCTTATCGTAGAGCTTTCCCCTGCTTTCAAATCCCCGATCGACTTCACTTGCCCGTTCAAGAGCATTGATACGCGGGTCAGATCGGTTCCGGTCTCATTGGTCACAACAACCTGGATAGAACCATTCTCCTCCAAGTACTCCGACTTGATTCCTCCGTTCCCTCCGGGACTTGCGACCACACGCTCCATCCACAGCTTGCGGGTCGACCAATAAGGAACGGAACGCCATACCGCCTGGACGCTGTCTGTCCGGTCGATGATTTGAAAATTGCCGTTCAGTTGCAGCATGCTGACCCAGTTGTTGTCGGAATACATGCCGAGCGGCCGGTTCTCGCCGAATTCTGCGGTTACTGTCCCGCCTGTCGGATTGAATATGGCCGTCGCTCCCGAAATAACCGAACGGCCGTCCACTGACATTTCAATAACTTCTATGGTATGCGACTGCGTGCTTCGCTTGTCTCCCGCTCCAATGAAAAAGACGAGAACTCCCGTAATAATAGAGACGGAAGGGATGAGCCACCATGCCCATTCCCTGCGATCCGTCTTGACCAGCACTCCGTACAGCAGCGGCGCGACAATCAGCACGTATAATCCAAACATCAGTAGCAGCAGCGGAAAGGACGGCGGCTTAATCGAAGGGAATTGGTCAATCGCCGAATTCAGGGTGCCTTGCAAATCGCTGTAGAAAGACACGCTGACCCGGCTGCCGCCTGTGCCTAACGGATTGGATAAAGAGTCCTTCAAAAACTTGGACCACAGCGTAGCGCTTCCCGGCCAAGCCGCAAGCGGCGACAGGGAAGGATCAAAGGCCACATAGAGGACGGAGCCAAAGCCTACCTCCCGGTTGACGGCTAGAGGTAAGCTTCCATCCGCCATCTCAATCGTGCCCGCCACAATTCGGCCGCTTGAAACGGTAATCGGCTGTTCCAGCTTCAGCTCCGCGCCGCCGCCGGAAGCGGCAAGTACATCCGCATGTTCCAATTTGGCCAGACCGGTCGCCTCGACTGCAGCAATATCACGGAACGCTTCCGACGATTTGGCATAACCGGCTCCGCCCGACAGCACAAGCGTTCCGCCTTTCACGACCCAATCCTTGATGGCTTGCACAGATGACTTATTCCATTCGGCAGTCGGCATGTCGTTAATAACCAACACGTCGAGCATATCAAGCATAACCGAGTCTGACGGCAGCTCTTCAGGAGTTAAGGGAATAACCTTAATCTCATAGCCCTTAAGGTTCAAGGTCGGCATAAAGTTAAGCGTATCGGGATCGCGCGAGACGACGCCGATTACAGATCCTCCAATCGCTCGCCCCTCCAGCGTGTCCACTCCGATGATCGGCACAGCCTTGCCGCTCTTGTATGATCCTTCGAAAAACCGGATCAGACTTGAATCCTTGTTCAGTACGTTACCCGGCAGCGCAAAGGAAACCTCTACGGGCGAGCCGACAGGAAGATCAACAGGCACCACAAGATCAGTCGTAATGCCCTGAGAGTTAATCACGGACAATACGGCTTCGCCTGATTTGTCTTCGCCTGTATGATTGGTCATAGTCACACTGACCGGATACCATTTGTTCTGCTTATACGAGCCTTGAAAGCCAACCTTCTTCTGAATGGCGATTCCTCCGTCTTCACCTGCTGCTGCAGCCTTCGGTATGTATACAGCCGTAATCAGTACGCACGCCATCATCATTGCCGTATGCCATGCAATGAGCCGCTTCCATCTACTTTTCACGCGGACACCCTCATTTCTATTCTATGTTCTGTTATTAATTGTAACGAATATGGGAGAGGAATGGTTGCTTTATTTGCCAAAGTTTAGATGGATGCCATGCAGACTACGGAAAAGATCAGAGCTATATCTGCACGGTGGTATAGATTGACGAAAATAGTATACTGGGTTATTTTAGAAATATACAATTATTTGAATAAAAGGAGATGATGCTTATTTTTATATAAATAAATGAAACTTTATACTTTTCCATGTATTTGCTGCTATTTTTATTTCTAATCTATTAGCGCAGCCGCTACAGGACATAGGCTTGTGAAAGAATACATACAAAGGGGGAACGATTATAAATGAAATCGGCAAAATTCAATTGGTTTTCCGCTCTGCTTCTGCTGGCCCTTCTCCTGCAAGGCTGCTCAGCCATTGGCATTGGCAAGGAAGAAAAAAAAGAGATTACAATGAAGGTATTGGCATCGTCCCAAGATTTCCCGCTCTATATGCCGCTTTTAAATGAAAAGTTTCCACATATTAGCTTTCAGGTTATCGATGTGTATAGACAAATGGTAAAAGAAGAAATTGAGTTGGATAAATGGGATGAGCGTCTGGTTGAAATTATCGAAGAGGAGAAGCCGGATTTTCATATGAATATGCCCCCGGATTATTATATCGAAGATTACCCGCTGCTTGACATGGCGCCTCTGTTGACACGCGACCGCGTCGAGTTAAACGACATCCAGAAGCAATTTACGGAAAGCCAGCTCAATGCAAAAAGCAAATTGACCGCATTAAGCCCGACATTCGACCGTGAACTGCTATTTGTCAATCGCAAGCTATACCGTGAGCTGGGCATAACGGAACCGACCTCCCCGATGACTTGGGATCAATTCCGCCAATCGGCTTTGGCTATTCAGGCCAAGGACTCCTCCGCCACCGGATATAAGATCAATCGCGATTGGTATTATTCCTACTCCTGGGTAGGAGAGAACATACTAGGCTTGCAGCGAATTGAAAATAATCAGCTCATGATTAATAATATCGAATGGCGCCAATTGTTCGAACAGCTGTTCGAGGATACGTTCAAGAACACGATCAAATCTCAGCAAATGATTACTAACAACCCTAATCTGACTCGTACCGGACTATATATTGGCAGGGCTTCCTATCTCAAAAACATCTTAAAAAATAACGAAACATCCGACGATTGGGCACTCATCGAATTGCCAAAAGATCCCTCCAGCCAATGGAGCAGCTCCGTCTACACTTCTACAAGGCTCTCGATTCATGCTGAAAGCACTTACAGCGAAGAAGCGTGGGATATTGTGAAGTATCTGATGAGCAAGGATGCAGCGGAACGCATCGCCTCCGATAACCTAGCAGAAGGGTTCGTCACCTATTCGGAGCATCTCGATATTGGAGACTTTCCGCTGGATCCTCTTCTTGCAACCGGCTCATCCGGAACAATGTCAATGTCTGCTGTTCAATTAATCCAACCGGCAGAGCAAGCACTAGTCGATGTGTTCCGTACCCAATTCGAGGCCGTCTCCATGGGCATTTTCTCCTTCGATCAGGCTTGGGAGGCCGTCGACAAGGTCGTGCAGGATATCAACTCGAAGCCAGACAACTTCGTCAATAGCTAGCAAACAGGAAAAAGGCATGCTCCGTTGAATATAAGAGGAGCATGCCTTTTGTACGTTTGAACATCATTTCATTTGATGCAATCTGGTCCTTTAAAACATGCCATACACAAGAGTGTTATCCCATCTATTTGTCTGATCTATTTCAATGCGTTCCTTATTTAGTTCATCTCCATAAGCTTAACAGTCAGCAGATTCTCCGACTCCGTCTGTATCGTTAACGTTACACGGACTCCGAATTCACGGCCTTCCTGTCGCAGCCACAGCAGAAATCGTTCCTCCGCTGTTCCCTCAGCTCCACTGAACCTTCCTTCATACTTATAATCCACAATGGAAGCTCCGCGATAAGCTTTGGTTGTTTCTTCCATCGCAAGCTTGCCCCACTTCGCATATGCCGGGGCGGCAGCTTGAACGGCAGCAGCAGGATCAGCGAACGCTTGCGCATCCGGATTCGCAATGCTCAGAAGCAGGAATATCGCTTTCACAACGACCTGGCCTATAATCGAAAACCATCTCCCTATCTTACGCCAAATTGGCAGAGTTGTGGTTAGTTTAACCAGGCAAGCCGTTGTTTAGTCATAGCGGTATATCACTATTAGTCACAAATGAACGGATTCGGCCGCTAGTCCCAAGCTTTGTAGAGCGCATGAGTTCCTTTATCTCCCAGTCCCGTGTCAGCAATTCGCTGGTATAGCTCTCTGGCAAGCGCCAAGCCAGGCAGCTCTATGTCCATCTCCGCTGCAGCATCAAGCGCAATGCCCATATCCTTAATAAAATGCTTCACATAAAAGCCCGGTTCAAAGTTCCCGGCAACGATGCGCGGCGCCAGATTGCTGAGTGACCAGCTGCCTGCGCTTCCGGCGCTTATGCTCTGGAGGACATTGTCCAGATCAAGCCCGGCATTCTTTGCATAGATAAGCGCTTCGCATACGCCAATCATCGTAGAGGCAATCGCAATCTGATTGGCCATCTTCGTATGCTGGCCAGCTCCGGCTGCGCCTTGCAGCAGCATCTGCTTACCCATTCGCGACAGGATCGGCAGCACCGCTTCATAGTCCTCGCGATCGCCGCCAGCCATAATGGTCAGCGCCGCATTGCGCGCACCGATATCTCCGCCCGATACGGGAGCATCCAGCGCATGCATGCCGCGCGCGTTAGCCGCATCGTAGATGCGTCTTGCCAATGCCGGACTGGAGGTTGTCATATCAATAAAGTACGTCCCGCTGCGAGCGGAGTCAATCAGGCCGGACGGCCCCAGATACAGCTCTTCCACGTCGGACGGATAACCGACCATCGTCACAATAACGTCGCAGACCCGTGCCAGATCGGATGGCGTCTCCTGCCAGATCAAGCCCTGCTCGATAAGCGGGAGCGCCTTTTCCTTTGTACGCGTATAAATATGAACCTCGTAACCTCCCTGCTGTACGTGGCTCGCCATGCTGCCGCCCATGACGCCTGTTCCAATAAAGCCTATTTTAGTCGATTGCGGATTCATTCTGTTGCCACTCTCCCTATCTATCCGTGATAAAAATGATCTCATTCATTCCCGTTTATTCCACAGTCATTATATCAAAAAAGCAGCCCCGTGGACGATTATCCACAGGGCTGCAATCTCAAAACTTCCTATTAGGATTTTGTTACCGCTGCAGCGCCTTTTTTCGCTTTTTTCCGATTCAGGAATTCATAGACGATCGGTACGATAATGAGCGTAAGCAGCGTCGAGCTCGTCAAGCCGCCGATAACGGTAACGGCCATGCCTTTGGAGATCAAGCCGCCGGATTCGAAGCCGAATGCGAGCGGAAGCAAAGCTCCGACAGTTGCGATCGCCGTCATCAGAATCGGACGCAGACGCGTTACGCCGGCTTCCAGAAGCGCTTCACGAACCGTGAGCCCTTCATTCTCTTTGTGAATGACGCGGTCGATCAATACAATTGCGTTCGTGACGACGATACCGATGAGCATTAGAGCCCCGATAAGCGCAGTTGCACTAATGGTCTCGCCCGTAACAAGCAAGCCCAGCATAGCGCCGATAACGGTGAACGGAAGCGAGAACAGAATCGTCAGCGGCGTCAATCCTCCGCCGAACGTCAGCACCAGCACGAGATATACGACCGCTATTGCCGCCAGAATCGCCATGCCAAGCTGTGAGAATGTCTCATTCATTTGCTCCGTAACGCCGCCCATGTCGATATTGACGTTGCCCGGAAGCTTCATGCTGTCGATTGTTTTCTGAATGTTTGCAGATACTGCGCCTACATTGGATGCCGCTACATCAGCGGATACCGATGCATAGATTCGATCGTTCAGACGCGTAATCGTGTTCGGCGATTCACTTTCTTCAATCTTCACTAAATCCTTCAGAGCAACTTCCATGCCAAGCGGCGACATGATCATCACATTTTCCAGATCGGACAGATTGCGGTACGTTTTCTCCTCAACTTGCAGGTAGACATTAATGTCTTCCCCGTCCTTCTCAATTGTTGTCAGAAGCGGACGGTCACGCACAGGACTCAGCGCCATGGCGACCTGACCTGCTGTCAGCCCATATTGGCTTAGCTTGTCGCGATCAGCGACGATACGATATTGATCATAGGTCTCGGACAAGCTGGAGCTGATTTTTTTCAGATCCGAATTTTCACCAAGCTTGGCCATCAGATCATCAACGACAGGCTGCAACGCCTTCATATCTGGACCATATACGTTCATCGTAATGGTTGAACCGCCAAGGCCGCCGGAGAAGTCCTGCTCCTTCCATTCGCCTTGTCCGCCAAGCTCGCGCAGCAGCGGAATGATTTTTTCTTTTTCTTCTGTGAATCCTTTGAAATCTTTGTTATAGGAAAGGTTGAACAATCCCGATTTGGAAGCGCCCGGGCTCATCGGATTTTGTCCGCCTACCGCGTATTGCACGACGGAGATCCCTTCACGTTCCATCAAAACCTTCTCAGCCGCCAGCGCGACTTCCTCTACTTGGTCGCGAGTCTCACCAGGAGCAGGGCTATACGTAATAATCATCGACTTCTGCTCATCGGCCGGCAAGAAGCTGAAGCCGACTACAGGAGCCAGGAATAAGCTGCCTACAAGAAGCAGCACGGCTGCTGCAAAGGTGACGAACTTATGATCCAGCGTCCAGCGCAGCACTTTCTTGTACCAAAGCGCCAGGCGTCCAGGTTTATCTTCATGAATTTGATTTGCCTTAAGTCCGTTGCGGAACATCATATGCGCCATCATCGGCACGACCGTAACCGCGACGACGAGCGATGCTGCCAAGGCGAATACGACAGTCAGCGCAAATGGCATGAACACTTCCCCAACCATGCCGGATACGAATCCGAGCGGCAGGAATACGGCTACTGTTACGACCGTAGAAGCCATAATCGGCACGAACATTTCCCGCGTTGCTTCCAGAATGAGGTCCTTGCCCTTCAGTTTCTCGCTGGAGAGAGACATTCTTCGGTATATATTCTCGATGACGACAATGGAATCATCGATGACGCGGCCGATCGCAACGGTAATCGCGCCAAGTGTCATAATGTTCAGCGTAATATCCATCTGCTTAAGCGCAAGCATCGCCATCAGAATCGACAATGGGATGGATACGACGGATATAATAGTTGAGCGAATATTGCGCAGGAACAACAGGATGATAATGACAGCCGCCAGCGCACCAATCAGCGCTTTGCTCAGCATCGTATGAACGGATGCTTCGATCGGCTCGCCTTGGTCGAACGCAACCGTAATCGTCAGCCCTTCGTTCGCTTCTTCCAGCTCTTTAATGTTATCCTTCACCCGATTGACGACATCGACTGTATTGGCGTCGGCTGATTTGACAATGCTGATGCCGATTGCGTTTTTGCCGTTCGTGCGGGATACGGACTCCGCTTTGCCGGTAATCTTCAGATCCGCAACATCGCTTAGCTTCACGCCTGGAAGCAGCACAAGGTTGTTCAGATCCGTTTCGGTTACGATGTTGCCGTCTACCAGAATCGACTTCTCGGTATCGCCGAATTCGAAGATGCCAAGCGGCACAGAAAGCGCGGAAGCTTGAATGATGCCCTTCACAGCATCCTCGGTCAAGCCCGTTGCAGCCAAAGCTTCAGCGTTGAAAGCCAATTCGCCTTCCATGATGTTTTGTCCGGAAATCTGTACATCCGCTACGCCGTCAAGGCCTTCCAGACGAGGCAAAATATTTTCCGTTACTTGCTTGGTCAGCTGATCCAGCTCCAGCCCGTCATTCGACAAGCTGAGCGACAGCACCGGGAACGCATTCATGCTGATGCGGGAGACACCAGGCGCCTGAACGCCTTCCGGAAACTTCAGCTCCGACAGAAGGCTCTTCACCTCTTCGGCTGCCTTGTCCATATCGGTCTCGTACGTATATTCGATGACGACGGAGGAAGCATTCTCGAAGGAGGTCGAGGATACATTATTAACGCCGCTCAAATTACGCGTTCTTTGCTCGATTGGCTTCGTAACCTTCTCCATCACTTCTTCCGGGGCCGCGCCCGGATATACCGTCGTTACGCTGACGATCGGAATCGTAATATCCGGAATCGTCTCCATCTTCATGCTCGTGCCGGCGTATAGACCGGAGAACAGGATGATGAGAGTCATGATCCACAGTGCGAACTTGTTGTTCAATGAAAACTTAATAACACTTTTCAATGCTCTCCACTCCTCGTCTTCTATCTCTCTTTCTGCTATACCTTAAACCGATAACCAACGCCCCAGATCGTCTCGATATATTGGGGATTGGACGGGTCGTGCTCGATTTTCTCGCGAAGCCGCCGGATATGGACGGTTACCGTGGCCGCATCGCCATTGGAATCCAGCCCCCAAATCCGCTCGAACAGCTTCTCCTTCTCAAATACGCGGTTGGGATGGGACGCAAGAAGCAGCAATAGCTCGTACTCTTTGGTGGTCAACATAGCCTCTTCGTCATGTATGGTGACGCGCCGCGCCTCCTTATCAATCGTAAGGCCGCGAATTTGGATATGCTGCCCAAGGCTTGACTTATCAGCCGTCAACCTCTCATAGCGCGAAAGATGGGCTTTGACACGTGCGACAAGCTCACTAGGACTGAATGGCTTCGTCATATAATCATCGGCTCCAAGCCCCAGTCCTCTTATCTTGTCTATATCTTCCTTCTTGGATGTCACCATAATAATCGGGGTGTTCTGACGCACCCGAATCTCACGGCAAATCTCAAAGCCATCAAGCTTCGGCAGCATCACATCCACGATAATCAGATCATAGTTGCCATCAAGCGCCAGCTGCAGGCCGATATCGCCCCTGCCTTCAATCTGCACTTGATATCCATGACTTTCCAAATAATCGCGTTCGAGCTCGGCGATCGATTTCTCATCTTCAATGATCAATATGTTCTTCATGCTCGTTCACCGCCTTGATTGCCGTTCTGAGGGGAAGCTTGATGCAGAAGCGCGCTCCTCCCTCCGGCAAGTTCTCCGCCCAGACAAAGCCGCCATGCCCCTCCGTCATCTGCTTGACGATGGCAAGTCCCAGCCCGCTGCCGCCGGTCTCTGAGTTTCGGGACTGCTCCGCCCGATAGAAGCCGTCAAAGATATGAGGCAAATCTGCCAAGTCAATCCCGGGACCGGTATCATCGATCTCGATGATGGCGTGTTCATCTTCACTTCTTATCCTTACCGTAATCACGTCTTCCCGATCATCGACATCCTGCTGCATATACTTCACGCAATTGTTCAAGATGTTCGTGAATACACGATTCAGCTTATCAGGGTCAGCCGCAACCTGTAGTCCTCCCTCGGAGAAGTCCTCGAACTTCAAGGCAACGCCCGCCTTCTCCAGATCGAAGCGCTGCTCGCCCATGAAATCTTCCACATATCGGCCAATATCGACGACCTTGAAGTCGTAAGCAACCTTCTGCAGATCCAGCTTTGAGAAGAGGAACAGCTCGTCGATCAGTTGGTCCATGTCGGTAGCCTTGCGATAGATGGTATGCATATATCGCACACGCTTCTCATCGGTATTGGCAATGCCGTCCATAATGCCTTCCACATATCCTTTGATTGCAGAGATCGGCGTCTTCAGGTCATGGGAGATATGCGATAACAGCTGCTTTCGGTTATCCTCATATTGCAAGCTCTGCTCAATGGAATGCTTCAGCCGGATACGCATCTCTTCGAAGGCGGAGCCAAGCTGGTCGACTTCATTCTGCTTGCCTAGCTTTGCCTTCCTCGTGCGAAGCTCATGCGTCAGATCTCCCTCCTTGATTCGGAGCGCTGCCGTACGCAGCGATTGAATCGGCCGGATGATGCTGCGGGAAACAAAGTAGGTCAGCAGCAGACTCGTCAGACAGACAAAGAGCAGGCCTGCCAGCAGCGTGAGCGGGTGCCAGAATATGGGGACAGGTTCCGCACGATGGAACAAGACCATCGTTCCAGGACTTCCATCCGGGTAAGCAAATTCGATCTCATGAGAAGTGAACCGATAAAGTCTGAAGGACATCTGCTCCGGAGGCTGGTCGGCAAGCACCTTCCAATCCTCATCCGGTGAGAGTTCCTGCAGAAAAGGCGAAACCTCCGTAACCTCTCCGCTTCGGGTAAGCATAAAACCGGCCCACTGTTCCATAAGCCGCTCCTGCAACCCTTTCAGAAACGCCTCATTCTCCAGCTTCGCCGTATCTTCCCGAATGACATAAGACAACTCTCCGTAGATAATCGCCTGATTAAAGCTCTCGTTCTGTTTGGCGTCGGTAAACTCCCGCAAATCCTGCTTCTCACCGGCAAAGAAAATAAAAAGCATAAACAGCATGAGCAGGATCACCGGAACAAAAGCCATGGCCAGGTAAGACATATAAAGCTTTACCTTTATAGACACTGCTTCACACTCCGTGTATTCGATGAAATCAATGTTTTCACCTATCGTCTATCATAAAGACCATTTCTAAACGAAACTGAACGCTTTTATTACAAAATTATTACGTTTCAGCGGGAATGCCTATTGAAGACCTCCGAACTTGCCGAGCGGCCAAATCCGATAGACCGCCTTGCCCTCCAGACTATCGAGCGCTACTGCTCCGAATGCTCGGCTGTCCATACTTTTTTCTCGATTGTCACCCATGACGAATACATGCCCTTCAGGTACGGTGAAAGGAATTTCTACAACATCGGGATAAGTAAGCCCCTTCGCGTAGGATTCTTCCAGCTTTATCCCGTCGACATACACGTAACCGTCTTTCATATCAACTGTTTGTCCCGGCAGCGCAATGATCCGCTTCACCAGCCGGCCATCTTCATGTTCCGGTCCGTTAATGATGACGATATCTCCTTGCTTCGGATCATTGAATCGATAGGACCATTTGTCCTCAATCAGCCGCTGGCCTTCTACCAGCGTGTTCTGCATCGATACGTTATGTACCTCGGTTTGCGCATACACATAATTTTGGAATAATAGCGCGACGACGATCGCTATGCCTAGCGACAGCGTCCAGTCCTTGATTTCTTTTAGCCATCTGTTTCCCTTTGGTTGTGTTTGTTCTTGCTCCATATAGAGGCCTCCTCTTTCCGTGATATCATTTAGGAATGATTGCTTTACTACCTATAGTCTACAACCTATCCCTTATACGAAACAACATGGGCTGACGTTTCCGCTTCGCCGACACTTTGTCGCGCGATAAGATGAGCGTAGAGTAAGCAGGCAGGCACTTTGCAGGTTCACAGTGTTCTGCGTGACAATCAACGAGAGAATAAGATAAAGTGAAGATGATAAGGGGTTGAATACGGTATGATTGATCAAAAAAATGAGGGTTATTCAGCAGCAAGCGACAGGCGACCTCAGTTGATGCTGGATATCGGAGGCGTGCTTGCGACCAATCTGTCGCCCCGCTTCTGGAATGAGGTCGCCAAACATGCGGAGTCTCCGGTGGAGCTGTTATATGCCAAATATAAAGAAGAATTGAGTCGGGGATTATGGGTTGGACATTGGTCTGAGGTGCAATTCTGGGATTGGATCGGCTCTCAGGTTCCATCCCTAAGCGCTGCGCATGGCCAGGCCATCCTGTTGGAGAGCCTGACCCCGCTGCCTGGTCTGCTTGAACTGCCAAAGTGGAACAAACAAGCCGATATTCATATATTAAGCAATCATCTGTCTGCCTGGGTCGATCCTATTCTAGAATCGGTCCGGCCTTTTCTGACCACCGTCACTATCTCCAGCCAGGTCGGCATGAGCAAGCCCCAGCGAGAGCTCTACGACTATGCCAGCAGCTTGCTTCCAGCCTCGGCCCCTGTCCTGTTCATCGATGATCAGGACAAGAATTTGCGCCAAGGCGCCGCTGTAGGCTGGCATACGCTGCAGGCCGATTCGGAAGGTCATTGGATTGGCGAAGCAGATCGATGGTTGGCCCGAATGCTTACGCTACAACCAGAATCGGGCAGCTAACAATATTGCGCAAGCTGCAATAGCAGCAAGCAAAAGCCTCCCGTCCGCGCTTGTAAAAGAGAGCTTGAAGCCTTGGGTCGTACGGGTTGCATGCTGACCGAACCCCCTTGCCTCCAAGGCGTCCGCCATGCTCTCTGCCATCCGAAGGATGGCACGGATATAAGGAACGAACAGATAGGGGAGCAGCCGAAGCGGAATGGCACTTCCCCTTGCCGTGGACTTTCCACGCGCCTTCACAATCTTGGCGAACCGGCCCCATTCTTTCATAAGCAACGGAATAAAACGAAAGATCAGCATAACCAGCAAGCTAAGCGAATGAATCGGCACTCGTAGCTTGGTCATCCATCCGAATGTTTGCTCCAGTCCCCGCTGCAATCGAATCGGTGACATGAGCGTGAGCAGCGGCATCCCGAGCATCATAATGAACCATAGCTGAATCATTCTAATAGCGAGGGGCTCGGACTTGCTCCATTGCAGCTCGAACGGCTGCAACGATATTGCTCCGATCAGAATAAAAGCGAGGGAAAAATAAAGAAACCCTCGAATGATTGGCAACAACGGAATAAGCAGCTTGCGAAAGGGCAAGATGCACGCACTGGCAATTAACGCACCAACAGCAAGTTTGGGCAAGCTATTGAGGGTTAAAAAGCCTGTCGTCAGGATCAAATAAGCGGAGACAAGCGCTCTGGGATCGAATTTTTCTTCAAGCTTTATGCGATTCGTATCCCTTTCACTTGCCCTGCTAGCAGTATCGCTCCCCGTATCATAATCATATAATTGCTCAATTGGTTTGCCAGCGCGTGCTACTGGATGAGTAAATTTCGCTTCCGGTTGCGGTTGGACCTGTTCAGCAGCTGCCGCTGTCTCCTTACTCAGCAGTTCCCTAGCCAAGCGCCGGGCCAGCTCTTCCGGCCGTTGCCAGAATGAATCACCCATTCCCTTCGTTACGGGGATCGGGCTTCTCTCACTCAGTAAGCCCTTGTCTTGAAGCATCGCTTCCGCAAGCATCGCTTGGGGCGAGGCTGCGCCCAGCGCCAGCGCCGCCTCAGCGGGAGCTGCTTCGTATGCTCTGCCATCGCGTATAATGATCAAGCTATCTGCTAATGGCAGCAGTGCCTCAAGATCATGCGTCACTACGATCGCTCCGCGACCAGACGCCCGATAATCCGACAGCATGCTGACCAAGCGCTGGATGCCCTCTGTATCCAGACCTGCCGTTGGCTCATCCAGCAGCAGCCAATCCGGTTCGCATGCCAGGAGACAAGCGATGGCCAGCCTGCGCTGCTGGCCGCCGCTGAGCGTCCAGGGGTCTCGTTCAAGGAGAGAACCATCCAGCCCCATGCTGCTCATGGCCGCTTGCATGCGAGCATCTGCTTCCGGGCCTTCCATACGGTAAGGCCGCAACGTAAAGGCAAGCTCCTCTCTAACGGTAGATGCGAACCATTGCGCTTCCGATTGCTGCATAGCAATGCCTATGCGGCGGATGACAGCGCTGTTAAGCCGTTTCTTTCCCTTCTCCGTCCACAAGGATTCTTCTCCCAGCTTTATCGATCCGCTTCCCAGCTCACGAAGGCCCGCCAGACTCTCCAGCAGCGTTGATTTCCCCGCTCCGTTATGGCCCAGCAGCAGCATAATCTTCCCCGCTTCCATACGCATACTCACGTCTTGCAGCAGCGCTTGCTCCGTGTCCCCGGAAGCATACACACTAATCTTGTCCAACTGCCAATCAGCGGCCATAGCCAGTCACCGCCTCTGCCAGCTGATCCGCCGTTAATGGAATGAACGGAAGCTCAATCCCCTGTGCCGCAAGCTCCCATCCAACCTTAACCGTATAAGGAGCCACGAAGCCTACCTGCTCTCCCGGACTATCCGGGGGTTCCGAGGCCGTACGCCGGAATAGCGCTCCGGCTGAGTCGTCAAATACGATACGGCCGTCCTTCAAGACGAGCGTACGATCCCCCGGAAGCAGCTCCTCCAGGCGCTGGGTTATCCAAAGCACGGTCGTTCCTTGCTGATGCAAGCGCCTGACATGACCGCACACGATCGCGGTCATCCCCGGATCGAGCATCGCGGTGATCTCGTCGAGCAGCAGAATAGGAGCATCTGCCGCGAGACAGCCTGCAATGGCTACGAGCTGCTTCTGGCCACCGGATAACGTATCGAGGGGCTGATGCATGCGGCCTTCAAGACCAACCTCCCTAAGCGCTTGCTCCGCGCGCAGAACCAGACCATCGGCTGGAGCCCCCTGCCGCTCCAGCAAGGTGACCACGTCCTCCCATGGCGTGGAGCCAACCAGGCCCGCGTCTGGCTGCTGCATGACAATCGGTATCGGCTTCCCGCCCTGGCTGCCCGCTCTATGAAGGCTGCCCCGAACGCCTTGACGGATGAGACCTCCTGCTAGTTTCAGAAGCGTGCTCTTCCCGCTCCCGTTCATACCTAGTATCGTAATCCATTCGCCGCGATTCACTGTCAAATGAATATCCGCGAGTACATCTGCGCTCGGCTCACTTGCCAATGAGATCGGCGCATAAGAGACATCGATTAGTTCAAGCTGTATATGTTGACTCAAAAAAATTTCCCCTTACCTCTTCCCATGATCGAAAGGCTGTGCTAGAATTCGATTTGTTAACCTGAATACATAATAATTGGTTAACAATAATTCCGCAAGTATGAAAAGGAGATTCTATCGATCATGAAATCCATTTCTATTCGATCACTCGTGTACGTCGCATTATTCGCCGCATTGTTCATCGTGCTGAGCATGCAGCAGATGAAGCTCAACTTCTCCGTTATTCCCATTACGCTGCAGACCTTCGCCGTTATATTGTCCGGCTTGTTCCTCAGGCCCCGGCTTGCGTTCGCCAGCATATTTGTCGTCATTGTACTCTCTGCTTTCGGATTGCCTTTGTTCGGCGGCAAGGGCGGAATCCCGCATCTGATCGGGCCGACCGGCGGATTCATCTTTGCCTTCCCGTTCTGCGCTATGTTCGCCAGTATTGCGGTACATAAGCTGCTGACGTCGAAGCGCATCATCTCGAATAAGGCTTACGCGCTCATCGGATTTTTTCTTATCTTCTTTATCCTCAGCTCCATGCTGTCTTATGTTCCGGGATTGCTATGGATGAAATATACAGCTGAATATACCTGGACCAAAACCTTTATCGTCGGCAGCTCCTTCCTGCCAGGCGACGCCATCAAAGCGTTTATTGGCGCGCTGGCAGCCGTATCGCTTGCTTCATTTGTCTTCCGGTTCCGCAGCGCAGACGCAGCCGAGACGGCTGCAGCCGCTCCTCGCGAAGCCCAAGGCTAAATGACAAACCAAGAAAATAAGCCGCTCGCCCCTACGGCAATCAGCCGTAGCCGGCAAGCGGCTTTTGTTCATTTTATTTATTAATCGCTGCAATTCTCGGGATCAGGCTCGCTCGCGTCTTCCACATTAATGCGGTCTGACACGGTGTCGCGGATAACCGTTACAACCAACTGAAGCAGATAGTTGATATCGGATTGGCTTTGCTGGAACTGCGTTACGATCGGAATGCCGTCCAGCTCGTCCTGAAGCGACTCCATCTCCGTCTCGATTTTTTTTACCATATCCGGATTTTTGAATGTTTTCTCGAACGCGACTACTTCCTTCTGCTTCTTCTTGATTTGGTTGATCAGCACCTGTACGCGTTCATTGGTGTTAATCTGCTGCTCTGCGCGGCGGTATAGCTGAACTTCGTCGGAATGGAATATCACTTCCGCAAGCTCCTTGGCTTTCGCCATAATGTCTTCTTTCACGATCAGATCGCGCGTATGGAACGACGGGATATCCGTCGTGCCGCCATGATGGCTGCAAGCTACGCCATGCTCATGTTGATGTTCTGCCATTCGTCATCTCTCCTGTAATGGCCGTTAGCTAACGGCTTCGTCTAAAGCCGACAGTATCGGCTCTGCTTTGATATACCAGGTCTGCGTCTCGGTAACCTTCGCATGCACGAACGATCCGATCCACTCCTTGGGTCCTTCCATATGGACAAGCTTATTCGTCCGGGTGCGTCCCGAAAGAACATTGGCATTGTTTTTGCTTTCGCCTTCAATCAACACTTCAATCACTTCGCCCAGCATATCATCGTTCTTCTCACGGCTAAGTGCAGCCAGAAGCCCATTCAACCGCTGCAGACGGCGCTTCTTCGTCTCCATCGGCACGTTGTCCTCCATACCGGCTGCAGGCGTGCCCTCGCGCGGAGAATAGATGAACGAATAGGCAAAGTGGAATCCGACTTCCTGCACAAGGGACATCGTCTCCTCGAATTGCTCGTCCGTCTCACCCGGGAAGCCTACGATAATATCCGTGGTTAACACGACATCCGGTATTGCTTTCTTAATGCGTGACACCAGGTCAAGGAACATCTCGCGCGAATATTTGCGGCTCATCCGCTTCAACACTTCCGTACTGCCCGACTGAACGGGAAGATGGATATGCTCCACCAAATTGCCGCGGCTTGCCAGCACCCCGATCAAATGATCGTCAAAGTCTCGCGGATGGCTGGTCGTAAAGCGGATTCGCGGAATGTCGATCTTAGACATATCGTGCATCAAATCGCCGAACCGATATGCGATATCCTCGAAGTCCTTGCCGTACGCATTGACGTTCTGCCCCAGCAGCGTCACTTCCTTATACCCTTGGCGCGCCAGCTCGCGCACCTCGGCAATGACGTCCTCCGGACGGCGGCTGCGTTCCTTGCCGCGCGTATATGGCACAATGCAATAAGTACAGAACTTGTCGCAGCCATACATGATGTTCACCCATGCTCGCATGCCCTCGCGTTTCTTCGGCATGTTCTCGATAATGTCGCCTTCCTTGGACCACACCTCGACGACTAATTCCTTGCTGTAATAGGCATTCTGAAGCAAATGCGGCAAGCGGTGAATATTGTGAGTCCCAAATATCATATCGACAAAGGAGTGCTTCTGCAAGATACGCCCTACAACGGATTCCTCCTGGGACATGCAGCCGCAAACGCCTAGCAGCAAATCAGGCTTCTCTGTCTTCAGCACCTTCAGATGGCCCAACTCGCCGAACACCTTGTCCTCCGCATTTTCCCGGATCGCGCATGTGTTAAGCAGGATGACATCCGCCTCGCTCCGGTCCTCCGTGGCGGTATAGCCCATCTCCTCGAACATGCCCTTCATCACTTCGGTATCATGCTCATTCATCTGGCAGCCATAGGTTTGAATCAAATAATGCTTGCCCCTTCCCATCGTCCGCAATTCCTCCGGAATGGAAAAGTCATAATGTACCTGAATCTCTTCTTTGCCCCGTTTTTTCTCGTCTTTATAGGAAGGAGCGGAAGATAGCTGGATGTTGCGCCCTTTAATGCGTAGAGTCGTGACGCCATCCTCCTCGCTCAGGATTTTGGCATCGCTGAAGTCGAAATATTTGGAATAGTCCTTTTCGCCTTTGCCGCCTGCAGCGGCTGGCGCTTTCGGAGTCTCTTTCGTCATGTCTCTTGTCACTTCCTTTATGCTAGATCCGTCATGCTACTGCAAATTCATTCCAACACAACAATACAAAATTATACCACATCGACCTTGCCTAATCCATTGGTACATCAGCTTTTGGAAGCGATTGCGATCCAAAGCCTGCCAGAAGCCTCAGGACTTGAACAAGGGATCGATGTACAAGCTGCAAAACTGCTCATAAATCCGCTCGTGGCTATACCCTTTCACGCATACAAGATGCCTGTAAGTATGGGGGGACAATACCGCGATATACGAATGTGCGATAAAAGGCGCGTCGATCTGCTTCAGCCTGTCTTCGTCAGGCAGCTCGGATAATAGATCTGTCAGGATGCCATGCATGAATAGGTAGGGCGGAGACTGATAGAAGTCATCTTTATTACTTTCGGTCATAAGCTGCGCTTGTATCACGCCCAGCATCTTCGATTTCTCGCCCAGAAAATCGAGCAGAATCCCTATAACCCCACGGAGCCTCTCGTGAACAGGCCGATTAGCCGTCTCACGGATATAACCGTTGATTGTGCTCTGCATCTGATCGAAGGTATCCTGCATGAGTCCAATGCATAAATCGGCTTTATTTGCATACCTTCGGTACAGCGTGCCTTGCCCTACTCCAGCCGACTTGGCAATCTGATGCATACTGACCGATTCTACGCCATGTTCGCTGAACAATTGCGTAGCGATATCCTTAATGCATTTGCTCAGCTCTTCCTTGGATCGGTTGTTTTCAGTCGCCGACATCTCAATTCTCCTTGCTTCAATTTATCTATTTCATGCTCTATAAATATCATATGTTTTCTCTTCCAAGAGAACCGTTATAACCAAAAAATTCGTTTGACTTTTAATGGATTCCTCTATATGATTCAGAAATGCGGACAATTGTCCGCAGTCTGTCGTCCACCTTTATTTTAGCGTTGGTGCTGCGGCAGGTCAATGAAAGAAAGAGAACACCCTTTATGGGATAGGAGGAATACGCAATGGCTTCACCTTCAATACCAGCACCGCATAACGGCGAACCATCCATACGCAGCATCATGCTTCCGCTCTTAGCGATCATCGTAGGCATGTTTATGGTCATTTTGGATGGAACGGCTATGAATGTCGCCTTGAACCAGTTCATGGTGGAATTCGAAAGCACGTTCACTCTTGTTCAGTGGACGGTAACCGGCTATGCGCTTGCACAAGCGGCCGTCATTCCGCTGGCTGGATGGCTGTCCGACAAATTCGGAGCCAAAAAGATCTTTTTGCTATCTGTCGTCATGTTCACGATCGGCTCGATCCTTTGCGGCCTTGCCGGAACCGTCGAGCAATTAATTGTTTTCCGTGTCATCCAAGGTCTGGGCGGCGGTATGGTTGCCCCTATCGCAATGGCTTTCACTTACCGGCTTAGCCCTCCGGGCAAGCAAGGAGCTGTCATGGGCATGATCGGCATTCCCATGCTGCTGGCTCCCGCTTCCGGCCCTGTCGTTGCCGGCTGGCTGGTTGAATATGCAACATGGCATTGGATCTTCCTGATCAATGTGCCAATCGGCATTATTGCCGTCATTATCGGCCTTCGCACACTGCCGAATCTGGAGCGTCAGACGGTGCCTGCGCTTGACTTGCTGGGTATGATCTTCGCTCCGCTAGCCTTTGCGGCGCTTGCATACGGCATTAGCTCCGCAGGCAGCGAGCACGGCGGCGGCAGCGGCTGGACAGCGCCGGAAACACTGATCGGTCTGATTGTCGGCGGCGTCGCCCTTGTCATCTTCATTGTTGCAGAACTCCGCCGCAAGAATCCACTGCTGGAGCTTCGCGTATTCAAATCCGCCGACTTCACGCGCGGCGTCGTGCTGCAATGGATCGTACAAATCGCCTTGTTCGGAACGCTCTTCCTTATTCCGCTATTCCTGATTCAGGCGAAAGGCTACTCCGCGTTCGAGACTGGCTTGATCCTGCTTCCTCAGGCGCTTTCGGCTGGGGTGTTCATGCCGATCGGCGGCAAGCTGTTCGATAAGGTGGGCGCGCGGCCTGTCGTTATCTTCGGTCTGCTCCTTGTATCGACGGGCGCATACTTACTGTCCAACATTACGGTGGATACGACGATTCCGCAAATTATGGTGCCACTTGTGCTGCTGGGCTCCGGCATGGGCTTCTCCATGATGCCGCTTAATACACACATCATTCAATCCGCGCCAAGACATCTTGTCGGCCGGGTAACGTCCCTTACAGGCGCGGCTCAGCAGGTTATGAGTTCCTTCGCCATTGCGGGTCTGTCTACGCTTCTGGCGGACCGGATCAAGCATTATTCCGCTCAGAACCCGGGACCGGAAATTCCATACCTGTCATTCGGTGACGCCTTCTTCGTCTTGTCCTGCATCGGCGTGTTCGGCATTCTGGTTGCCCTGCTGCTTCGCAAGCCGAAGCAACAGGATGACGGTGTTGCCGCATCCGACAAGCCGGATGTATCTATGATGATGGGTCACTAACTGCAATATAAGAAAAGCAGCTTGCATCGATGCAAGCTGCTTTTTTGTATCTGAATGGTTATCCCTGTATATTTGGCTAAGACGATCTGTTTGCGGTTTATCGGTAATGTGGATACAAACATCATGCTCTTGCTTCGAAATTCAATACTGGCTGTCAGCATGACCATCATTACAGTCGGCAACACTAGGATCAAAAGCGGCGAGACTGAAGTTCGAAAATTCCAGCCAAATATAAGAGCAAAGATCGCCACAAAGGGAAAATACCACCTTAGCCCAATAAAATCTTTTCGTAACAGATAAAACAAGGCGATAATGTCAAACTCCCCTTTCACGGTCTAGCCCGCCATATCCTGCCGCGTAAATATGATCAGCGATAGCCGGTACGAACCATAAAAGAGCAATAGGCTAAGCGCAGGAATGCCGATAACAACAAATTCATTCGCTATTAGATAATCAGAGAACTTCTCAATAATGTTCGCAACCGTACTGAGCACAATGACCATAAAAAAGATAGACACGAATGAAATGATATTCGAGTATTTGACCCCGAGCCAATATTGAATCGGATAATAAAACGCTGCATATAGCATCGTAAAGCTGAAGGACAGCAATATCATTAGGATTGTAATCTCGGCACTCATAGCCATCGTATTTTCAACCGAATATGCAAATTCATTAGCGGCATGGATCACAGCCATTAAGATGAGTCCGATAAGATAATAGAAAAAGACCGTAACATATTTAGCAGATACGATTTGCTTGCGGCTGATCGGCAGTGTCCCGATAAACATCATAGCCTTGTTGCGAAGCTCCATATTGGCAGCGAACATCATCATCATAATAGGAGGAAGCATGCTGATCATTAGCGGACTAAAGGATGACTGCAAAAATACGCCAAACACTAACGCATAGCCTGCATTAAAAAGGAAATACCACCTCAGCACAATAACTTCTTTTCGAATGAGGTTATACATGCGCCGCCGCTCCTTTCGCGGTGAAGAACATGATGTCCTCCAGAGTCGGCCTATCTACCTGCGCATGGCCATCGAGTAACGACTCCACCGATTGACGGTTATCCGTCAGCGCCTCGAATCCGGTGCCCGTCTCACGAATACCGACAAACAGCTTGCGAACATCCGCATCCAGCAGCTCATTGCTCCCTTTCACAAGGCCGTACCGATCAAAGAGCCCTTCCTTCGACTCGTTGAAGACCAGGCTTCCTTTATGAAGAAAAGCAATATAATCGGCAACACGATCAAGGTCGGTCGTAATATGGGTCGAGAACAGAATGGACTTGCGCTCATCCAGCATAAGCTCGGCAAGCAGTTCCAGCAGCTCTCTGCGAAATACGGGGTCAAGGCCTGCTGTGGGCTCATCCATGATGAGCAAATCGGCTTGATGGGACAAAGCAAGCGCCAGCGACAGCTTCATCTTCATCCCTTTGGACAAGCTTTGTACCTTGGCCTTGGGAGACAGCTCGAAACGGTCCAGATACCGCTTGAACAATCTATCGTCCCACTTCTTGTAGAACGGTGCGTAAATGGTTTTCAGCATCCCTATTGTCAATTGCTCGTAGAAGTGGCTGTCATCCGCTACAAAGCCGATCCGTTCCTTAATCTCCGCCTCCTGCTTCTGAACGCTGCGTCCGAAGACGCGAATCTCTCCTGCCGCGGGAACCGCCATTCCCATAATCAGCCGGATAAGTGTACTCTTGCCCGCTCCATTAGCTCCGATCAATCCGGTAATAAACCCCTGCCGTATATCGAGCTGAATATCCTCCAGCGCAAACCTCTTGAAGCGTTTGGTTAAGTTGCGTACTTCAATGACATGCTGTTCCATTCTCTACTCCTCCATCCCTTGATCAATAAGTCGAATATGGTCGAAGAGCTCCTCCAAGGTCAACTGAAGGGAACGGCTCTCCTCGACTATGTCAGCCAGCTTGCTCTCCAGTTGCTTAAGCCGCTGCTCTCTAATAAACTCAGGGTTGGCTCCGGAGACGAAAGAGCCTTTGCCCACAACGGAATCAATCAGCCCTTCCTTCTCCAGCTCCTCATAGGCACGCTTCGTCGTAATGACGCTAATCCCCAAATCCTTCGCAAGCTGGCGTATGGATGGCAAGCTCTGTCCAGGAGACAGCTCACTATTCAAGATCAGACTGCGAATCTGCCGGACGATCTGACCGTAGATGGGCTCATCGGACGCATTCGATAAAATGATATTCATAGATCTACCACCGTCTATCATGTATTTAATGTATATATATAATATATACACTATGAACGGTTAAGTCAATTCAGAATTTGACATGCAGCAAAAAAAAGGCTCTTCGGGTTTCACACCCAAAGAGCCTTCCTCGCTGATCCAATCTAACTAATCGATAATGTCCGCTATGTCTCCATTTTTCACGCCTGCCGCATTCGCTTCGTCCGTATCGATATGCATATCAAGCGCAAAGTCAGCCGAGACGCGTGCGACCACATGCTCGAACACCACGCCGCGATCACCGCCTACACGAACACGCAGCTTTTGCTTATCGGCAATGCCGAGGCGCTCCGCGTCACTTGTATGGAAGTGAATATGGCGCGCTGCCACAATTACGCCTTCCTCAATGACAACTTCGCCAGCTGGACCTTGAATTGTAATTCCTTCAGATCCTGCAATATCGCCGGATTCGCGTACTGGAGGATTAACGCCCAGCGCGAATGCATCGGTGCGGGACACTTCAAGCTGCGTGCGCTTGCGCACCGGACCCAGAATGCGCACTTTGCCGAAGGAGCCCTTCGGGCCAGTAACAGCCACGGTCTCATTCGCCGCATATTGTCCCGGCTGTGACAATGGCTTCATCTCCGTCAATTGATAACCCTCGCCGAACAATATATGTACATGTTCCTCCGATAGATGGATATGTCGTGCCGATACGCCTACTGGTACTTGTCTGCTCATGTTGTTGCACTCCTGTTCTCTTGATTTATTCCTTAATAGCTATAAAAAAGCATACGGCCCCCGAGCCGTATGCTTATCATAGCATTTATTTAAATTCGGCGACAAGCTGATCGAATTGCTCTTCAGAAATGGCAAGCTCTTGCTTCGCCAATCCCTCAGGCTTAAAGCCCGAGATCATATCTTCATAAGACTTGCGAGTCGTATTCTGATAGATCAAGCCCGTCAGCATGCCGTTCGTCTCCATAATTTTATTCATGGCCGCTACACGATCGCTCGGATTGTAATCCGGGAATTGCTCCAGGTTGACGATATTTTCTTTGAACCAATCGTAGGTATTGATTTTGTTGAACGTGACGCATGGACTGAATACGTTGATCAAGGAGAAGCCTTCATGCATGATGCCTTGCTCGATCAGACTCGTCAATCCTTTCAGATCACTGGAGAACGACTGGGCCACAAAGGTTGCGCCTGCCGACATGGCAATCTCCAGCGGAGAAAGCGTCGTCTCGATCGAGCCTTCCGGCGTCGACTTTGTCTTGAAGCCCTCCGCGCTGCGTGGAGACGTCTGGCCTTTCGTCAAGCCATAGATCTGGTTATCCATCACGATATACGTAATATTCAGGTTACGGCGAATCGCATGAACCGTATGCCCCATGCCGATTGCAAAGCCGTCGCCGTCGCCGCCCGAAGCAATGACCGTCAATTCGCGGTTGGCGAGCTTGACGCCTTGTGCGATCGGAAGCGCACGGCCATGAATGCCGTGGAGACCGTATGCGTTAATGTAGCCGGATATCCGCCCGGAACAGCCGATGCCGGAAATAACCGCCAACTGCTCCGGCTCCAATCCTACATTCGCTGCGGCGCGCTGAATCGCGGCCTGAATCGAGAAGTCTCCGCAGCCTGGACACCAGTTCGGCTTCACATTGTTACGAAACTCTTTGAACGTTGCCATTTTAGCTCAGCTCCTTACTTGCTTTATAGACTTCAAGCGGAAGGAATGGATTGCCGTCGTACTTCAGCAGGCTTTCGATCTTCTCGGAGAAGCCCGCGTACATTTTAATTTGGCCAGCCAGCTGAGCCGTAGCATTGTTCTCAATAACAACGACTTTTTTGGCTTTTTCCAAATAAGGCTTGAGCGCATCCGTAGGGAACGGATGGATTTGGCGAACCGTAATATGACTCGTCTTCACCCCATCTTGTTCTAGCATAGCTCTAGCCGCATCGATCGTTCCGCCCGTCGATCCCATGCCGATAATCAATAAATCAGGTGTATCATTTGGCGCATCGACGCGAATCGCATCGCGGATCAATAGACTATTCAGCTTATTGAGACGCTTATCCATCATGCGCTGACGGTTCACTGCGTTCTCAGACGGACGGCCCACTTCGTCATGTTCTACGCCTGTCACGTGATGCAATCCGCCCTTCTCGCCCGGCAGCACACGCGGAGAGATGCCGTCTTCGGTAAACTCATAGCGCTTGAACAGCTCCGGTCCTTCCAGTGCAGGAGCGTCTGTCACCAGTTTTCCGCGCGAGATTTGCACCTTGCTATAATCAAGCGGCTCGCAGGACTGCTTGCCCAGCGATAGCTGCAGGTCTGTCATCACAATGACAGGAACTTGATATTGCTCTGACACATTGAACGCTTCTATCATATCGTAGAAGCAATCCTCGATGGAAGCCGGCGCAATGACGACCTTCGGAATCTCGCCATGCGTGCCGTATACCATCGCATTTAAGTCGGACTGCTCCTGCTTGGTAGGCAAGCCGGTCGATGGGCCGCCGCGCTGCGTGTTAATAATAACTAGCGGCGTCTCGGTCATACCTGCCAGACCAATGGCCTCCATCATCAGCGACAGACCTGGCCCTGCGGATGCCGTCATAGTACGGACACCGGCATAGTTCGCGCCAATCGCCATCGTAACAGCCGCAATCTCGTCCTCTGTCTGAACGACGGTACCGCCGAACTTCGGCAGCTTTTTAATAAGATATTCCATAATTTCAGATGCCGGTGTAATCGGATAGGCGGACATCAACCGGCAGCCAGCCGCGATGCTGCCAAGTCCGATCGCTTCATTGCCGATCATGAACAGCTTCTGCTTGCCGTCTGCTTCGTCCAGCTTGAATTCGTCCAGCGGTCCGCCCGCTTGCTCCAGCACGAACTCGGCGCCGCGCTTCACCGCTTCAATATTCTTCTCCACAATCGCCGGTCCTTTGCGGCCGAACTCTTCTTCCACCGCTTGGTTGAACACCTCAAGCGGCAGGCCGAGCAATGCCCATGATGCGCCGGAAGCTACCATGTTCTTCATAAGAGATGTGCCAAGCTCTTCGGCCATCTTCGTAATCGGCACAGCAAATAAGCGGGCGTCGATTCCATCCGGTACGGCCGGATCGAATTTGGCGTCCGCTACGATGACTCCGCCTTTGCGCAATTCGCGAGCATTCAGATCAATACTCTCCTGATCGAATGCGACCAAAATATCCAGATCATCCGAGATCGCCCGAATCGGCTTCGTGCTGATACGGATTTTATTATTTGTATGACCGCCTTTTATACGTGATGAAAAATGACGGTACCCATATAAGTAGTAACCTAGCCGGTTAAGCGCTGTGGAAAAAATACGGTCGGTACTCTCTACGCCTTCACCCTGCTGTCCGCCAATCTTCCAAGATAATTGACTTATCAAAATGCCCATCTCCTCTGCTTCATGAAGGTGCATGAAAATTCGACAACATTAAGCATTATATAATAGAAACGATTATAGTCACAACAATTTTATGTTTGAGGTCACGGTTTTGCAAGATGTAAACGCTTAGATAAAAGATAGTTTGTTTCGATCATTCCCATATCGCCGCGAGATCAAATTCTGTTTAGTTCACGGGGAGTTGTCCCCTCAGGAATGAGAGAGCATTCCCGGACAAGATGCCTTGGGCTTGCTCTGGGCTATATCTCTTCATCAGCGCCTCTTGCAGCGCCACAACTTGTCCAGGATGCGACAAGCCTTGCACATGGCGATCAATCCCGTCAAAGTCCGATCCAAGCGCGAGATGCTTCTCCCCGCCAAGGGCGCATATATGCTCTACATGGCGCAGCACATCATCGATCGTCACGTCGCCTGCAGCACGGACAAATTGCGGCACATACGTGATGCCGATCAATCCGCCGCTATCCATAATCGCCCTGATCTGCAAGTCCGTCAGGTTGCGGGGATGATCGCACAGCTCGCGCGCATTGGAATGCGATGCGACAATGGGCCTTGACGACAGTGAGGCGACATCCCAAAAAGCCCGTTCCGACAGATGCGATACATCGACGATGATGTCCAATCTATTGCACTCCTGTACAAATGCGGCTCCCTGGTCCGTCAATCCCCCGGACCTGGCTTCCATAACGCCGTCCGCCGCCCAGTTGGCATCATTCCATGTAAGCCCCGCTGCCCGCACGCCAAGCCGCTTCAGGAGCCGCAGCATCGATAGCCTGCCTCTCAGTCCCCCCACGCCCTCAAGGGACAATAGAGCGCCAATCTTGCCGTCCTGGATACATGCATCGAGGTCAGACACGGTCCGTATGATCCGCAGCTCCGGAAAGCTCAATATTTTCTCATAAAATAGATCTATACTTTCCAGGATCGGGTCCATGTCATGATAATCGGGACGGCTTGGCGATATAAACACAGCAAATGTCTGTAAGATGACATGACCTGCCTTGAGCCGGTCCAGTGTCACATCCAGAACACTCGGCTTATTTCCTTGAAAGGTTAATTCCCGGTCCCTCAGCAGCTTGGACAATACGTCACAATGAAAATCCACAATAGCCATAACCATTCATCCTCTCGGCTTATCTCAAAGCAAAAAACCTGTCTACGGGGTAAACAGGCTGATGTCGAGGCGTATACATGCGGAACCGTTAGCGCGGCTCCACTATAAGTTTAATCGCAGTCCGGTCTTCTCCGTCAATGACAATATCCGTAAACGCAGGGATGCAAATGAGATCCACACCGCTAGGGGCGACAAACCCGCGCGCAATGGCTACCGCCTTAATCGCTTGATTCAATGCACCAGCGCCAATGGCCTGAAGCTCGGCACCGCCGCGTTCGCGCAATACGCCAGCCAGCGCACCTGCGACGGAATTCGGATTGGACTTCGCTGATACTTTTAATACGTCCATAAAAAGTACCTCCCCTGGAATGTTGGATGGATTCCACTTCTAAAATACTATTCGAGAGAAGGCGAAAAATTCCTGCTTTTATCGCGCGAACTTTACTAACAGTTCTGAATTGTCTGATTTTTGCGCGCAAAAAAAAGACTGCTCACCCCGAGCAGCCTCCTCGCTACATTAGCAGCCATTCATCTTCCGTCAGCCGGATCTTGTTCATCTTGGTCGCTTTGCCGGTCGCATCATCGATCTGTACCGACAACCCGTGCAGATGCCACTTGCCTTCGTCCACGACGAATCGGGATGGAAGCTGGGTCAGGAAACGATGAAGCACCGCGCCCTTCTCCATGCCAAGCACGCCTTCCTTGGAGCCGACCATGCCAACATCGGTAATATAAGCCGTTCCTTCCGGCAATATCGTATCATCGTTCGTCTGAACATGCGTGTGTGTACCAAGCACGATCGATGCTCTTCCATCCAGGTACCAGCCCATGGCAATCTTCTCGGATGTCGCCTCCGCATGGAAATCGACGAGAATTGCTTTTGTCGTGTTCTGAGCTTCCTCGATCAGAGCGTCAGCCGTCTGAAACGGACAATCGATCGGCGGCAGAAACGCACGGCCTTGCAGATTGATAATGGCCAATTGCTTGCCGTTCGCCTTAATGATCGCCATCCCCTGTCCTGGCGCCTGCGGCGAAAAGTTGGCAGGACGTACGATTCTCGGCTCATCATCGATCCATTCGAAGATATCCTTGTTGTCCCAAGTATGATTGCCCATCGTAATCCCGTGAACGCCCCACTCAAAAAACTCGCGTGCGATGTTTTTGGTGATGCCCCGGCCAGCGGCGGCATTTTCGCCGTTTACAATAATGATGTGCGGATTGTATTTGTCGCGCAGTGCCGGCAATACTTGCTTCAGCGCGCTTCGACCCACATTCCCTACTATGTCACCAATAAATAATACATTCATCCTGCTATCCATCCTTTATAAGCCTGCAATGCAGAAAAGTGGCTGACAAGCAGCCACTTCTCCGAATGCATATGCATGTTACTTCGCGTATTCCACTGCTCTTGTCTCACGAATAACCGTAACTTTAATATGTCCCGGATAATCGAGTTCACTCTCGATCTTCTTCGTAATGTCGCGAGCAAGACGGAACGCTTCCGTATCGTCGATCTTCTCAGGCTGTACCATTACGCGCACCTCGCGGCCCGCTTGAATCGCGTAAGACTTCTCGACACCGTCGAACGATTCTGTAATAGCTTCCAGCTTCTCCAGACGCTTGATATACGTCTCCAGCGTCTCACGGCGCGCTCCCGGACGTGCTGCGGACAAGGCGTCCGCCGCTCCGACCAGCATCGCGATGACGGAAGTAGCTTCCGTATCGCCATGGTGAGAAGCGATACTGTTGATCACGACTGGATGCTCCTTGTATTTCTTGGCCAGTTCAACGCCAATCTCGACATGGGAGCCTTCCACTTCATGGTCAAGCGCTTTGCCGATATCATGCAGCAATCCTGCGCGCTTCGCCAGCGTAATATCCTCGCCAAGCTCCGCTGCCATCAATCCTGTCAGATATGCAACCTCCATGGAATGCTTGAGTACGTTCTGACCATAGCTAGTCCGATATTTAAGCCGTCCTAGTATTTTGATCAGATCCGGATGCAATCCATGAACGCCAACCTCGAATGTCGCCTGTTCACCATATTCACGGACACGTTCGTCAATTTCCTTGCGGGATTTCTCAACCATCTCTTCAATCCTCGCAGGGTGAATACGACCGTCCGCCACCAGTTTCTCAAGGGAAGTTCGAGCAATTTCGCGGCGAATCGGGTCAAAGCCTGACAAAATGACCGCTTCCGGTGTATCGTCGATAATGAGATCGATACCGGTCAATGTTTCCAAAGCGCGGATATTACGGCCTTCACGACCAATGATACGGCCCTTCATCTCTTCATTAGGCAAGGTAACAACGGATACCGTCGTCTCCGCCACATGATCGGCCGCACAACGCTGAATCGCCAGCGATATAATGTCACGTGCTTTTTTGTCTGCTTCTTCCTTCGCTTGCTGTTCAATTTCCTTGATCATTTGTGCGGTCTCGTGACGTACTTCCTGCTCGACATTGGTCAAAATAATTGACTTAGCGTCCTCCATTGTTAAGCTGGAAATACGTTCAAGTTCGCTAAGCTGCTGCTTATAAATGGAGTCAATCTGCTCTTGTGTTTCTTCGATTCTTTTCTCCTTGTTGGCTACAGTTTCTTCTTTGCGTTCTAGCGCTTCTAATTTTTTATCCAGCGACTCTTCTTTCTGGAGCAGGCGTCGTTCCTGACGTTGCGCCTCATTGCGCCGCTCGCGGATGTCTTTCTCAGCTTCTGCACGTAGTTTGTGGACTTCGTCTTTCGCCTCGAGTACCGTTTCTTTCTTCTGTGCCTCTGCGTCTTTCTTCGCAGTTTCTACGATTTGGACCGCAGCTTGCTCAGCGCTTGAAATTTTCGCCTCGGCAATCGACTTTCGAGTAAAATAACCAATCCCAAAGAAAATTGCGCCAACAAGGATAAAGATCGGAATCAAGATCCAGATGCTTACATCTCCCATCTTGTTCACCTCCTTGCTGCATACACCAAGGCATTGCTTGGGATGTTATTAGGTTTTCAACCGGTTTCATACCGTTTCATCATGTTCCATTTTGACGAAATAAATCGTTTCGAATCAACTTTTGGAAGAAAAATCGATTCAAAATTGTGAAGGAATACAACCTCATTTTATCTTTACATAAAATCAGTTGTCAAGCAAAACGCCATCATCTTCCTGCTCCCCACTATCCTTGTCCTTCCACTCTATGCCGCGAATGGCTTCGCGCACGATATCTCCAGGAAATCCCCTGCGCAGCAGAAATGCCATCAGCTTGGCCTTACGCTGCTTCGGGTCGCCTTTTACTGACCTGCTTTTCTTCTCCGCCAATGTTTTGGCCGCATCCAGCTCGCTCTCGTGATCCAGCTCTGTCACCGCTTCCGCTGCGACTTGTTTCGGGACACCACGCTGTTGCAGTTCCTGCCTGATCATCAGCCTGCCCTTTAGTCCGCTGCGCATCCGGCTTGTTACGAATTGACGCGCATATTGTTCATCATCCACAAGTTGTTCGGATTCTAAACGGTTCAGCGCATATTCAATATTGCCCTCTTGAAGCTCCTTGCGTCCCAAATATTGAGCAATCGCTTTTCTCGTCCGCGGCTTGGTGCCCAAATAATAAATGGCGAGCGCATAAGCCTTATACCGCTCGTCTTCATTCCGAATATCCTCCAGCTCAGCTTTCGGAAGAAACTGCCCTTTGAGCAGTCTGAAGCGAATCATAATATCTTCATGTACAGAAAGCAACGGCTCCTCTGTCTCGGGATCAGGGAAGATCACGTATCGCTTCTTCTCCGCGCGGTCCCGCTTGACTGTCCCGATGATCCACCCGTCTTCATGGTCTATCCGGTCCATGCCCATGGTTACTTACCTCCCTATACAAAAACGTCGCCGCTCCCCATGGAGAGCGGCGAACGCGATACAATTATTCTTCGTCGAAATCCAGATCGTCCTCATCTTCATCAGCGGAGAAATTAGCTGGCGTAGCGGTTGCGGACAGGTTGCTGGCTTCCCGGATTTGCTTCTCGATTGCAGCCGCAAGCTCTTTGTTATCTTTCAAAAATTGCTTGGCATTCTCACGTCCTTGGCCCAGACGTTCACCGCTATACGAGAACCAGGCGCCGCTCTTCTGAACAATATCCTGCTCTACGCCGATATCAATCAAGCTGCCTTCCCTGGAGATGCCTTCACCGTACATGATGTCGATCTCGGCTTGCTTGAACGGAGGCGCAACCTTGTTCTTCACGACCTTGATACGGGTACGGTTGCCGACCATATCATTGCCTTGCTTCAGCGTCTCGATGCGGCGTACGTCCAGACGCACGCTGGAATAGAACTTAAGTGCGCGTCCGCCCGGTGTCGTCTCCGGATTGCCGAACATGACGCCGACCTTCTCACGCAACTGGTTGATAAAGATAGCGATCGTCTTCGACTTCGAGATAGCGCCGGACAGCTTCCGAAGCGCTTGCGACATCAGACGGGCCTGCAGGCCGACGTGAGAGTCACCCATGTCGCCTTCGATCTCCGCCTTCGGCACGAGCGCCGCAACGGAGTCAATTACGATAATATCGACTGCGCCGCTTCGCACAAGCGCTTCCGCGATCTCAAGGGCTTGCTCGCCCGTATCCGGCTGCGAAAGCAGCAATTCGTCAATGTTGACGCCCAGCTTGCTGGCATAAAGGGGATCCAGCGCGTGCTCCGCGTCAATGAAAGCGGCTTGTCCGCCGATGCGTTGTACTTCTGCAATGGCATGAAGGGCAACGGTCGTCTTACCTGACGATTCCGGTCCGTATACTTCAATTACCCTGCCTCTCGGCAATCCGCCGATGCCGAGCGCGATATCTAGAGCAAGCGAGCCGCTAGGCACGGTCTCAACCTGCATGTGTGTCGATTCACCCAATTTCATAATGGAGCCTTTGCCAAATTGCTTCTCAATTTGACGTAGTGCGTTATCTAATGCTGCGCGACGATCCGCCAACCCACTCACATCCTTCACTATTTATACTAGTATGATACCTTATTTCGGACTGGTTGCCAATAGTTTTTTCGAACACACATTCGTAATTTTTGTTCTCACGCCCTCCCCTCCACTCCCATCCAGCGGCGAAGAAGACATAAAAAAACCGCAGCAAAGTAATCTTCGCCACGGTTCTTCCGGTAATTAGGACTAATTATATCGTCTGCCTCGACATTTGACAACAAAAATTTCACTTTTTATGCTTGCAGGGCAAGCCAGAGCCGGTATAGCGCCGCCTTCACAGCGCGCAGCCGGATCATAGAGCGACCGCCGCTCAGCTTCGCCGTATAGACCACCGGATCCTTGCCCCGCTCTGCTACCGCGAAATAGACGAGTCCGACAGGCTTGCCTTCCGATTCCGCCGGTCCCGCTACGCCGGTCAGCGATACGCCGAAGTCGGCATCGGACATCAGCCGTACGTTCTCGGCCATCATTGCTGCCGTAGACTCGCTGATTGCACCAGGCGCCTCCGGGCCTTCAAGCTGGGTCATCGGGATTCCGAGCAGCTTGTTCTTCATGACGTTCGTATAGGTGACAACGCCTCCTACGAACTCTCCGCTGCTGCCAGGCACGTTCGTGACGAGCTCGGCGAACAATCCGCCGCTGCAGCTCTCAGCGCTTGCCAGACGGCGTCTGGAGCTTCTGAGAAGCTTTATAATCGCCTCTTCGATTGGAATGTCCGTTTGGGCATAGAGATGCTCCCCGATGCGTTCCTTAATCGCATCGACGGTGGCATCAATCTTCTTATCCGCCTCTGCGGAAGTCCGTGCCTTCGTCGAGACGCGCACCGACACCTCGCCTTCCTTCGCATATGGAGCGATGGTGGGGTCTTCCTGACCTTCAATCAGGTCCAGCAGCTTCGCCTCCAGATTGGACTCGCCGATTCCGGCGAACTTCAACAGACGCGAGAACAACGGCACCTCCTCGCCCAGCATGGAACGGATCCAGTCCTGAGCCGGTCCTTCCAGCATCGGCTTCATCTCTCTTGGCGGACCGGGAAGCAGCACATACAGGGTACCGTCCGCTTCCAGGGCGTTCCCAACCGCAAGTCCGGTCGAATTATGAAGCGGCTCGCTTCCTTCGATCATATGCGCTTGCCTGCGGTTGCTCTCGACCATCGCCATCCCTCTGGATGAGAACATCTCTTCTATAACAGCCATAGATGGCTCATGGATGATCAGATTGCGATTCAAGTATTGTGCCAGCACATCTTTCGTCAGATCGTCCTGGGTCGGTCCCAGGCCTCCTGTGAACAACAGCAGATCGGCGCGTCCACGTCCGATTTCAATCGCCTGCCTTAACCGGCCGGCATTATCCCCGACCACCGTCTGGAAATAAACATCGATGCCAAGCTCGGCGAGCTTCTGGGATATCGCCTGCGCATTCGTATTTACAATTTGTCCAAGGAGAAGCTCCGTCCCCACCGCAATAATTTCCGCCTTCATCGTTGCCCCCTTCTCCAGCCCGTGCGGCTGATATGAATCATGATAGGAAGAGCACTCTCCCGGGTGTGGGAAAGTGCTCTCTTTCGACTTAAACCTGTTCGCCGGAAAACAGCGAGCCAGGCCAGGTTATTCAACCGGTATAAGGTGCTTGTTCTTCACAAAATAATCAATGCCGGAATAGACCGTTATAATGGCAGCCGCCCAGCTTGCAATCAAATCGAACGGAAAATCGATCAGCGCAAACGGGAAATTGTTGATCAAGAGCGCAATAATCATTGTGATCTGAATGGCTGTCTTCCATTTGCCCCAGGCACTTGCGGCCATGACGGAGCCTTCCAGCAATGCGATTTGACGCAAGCCGGTCACAGCAAACTCTCGGCTAATAATAACGATGGCGATCAGCGCGTTCAGCTTGTCCATCTCTACAAGCGAGATTAGCACAGCTGCTACCAGCAGCTTATCGGCCAGCGGGTCAAGCAGCTTGCCAAGATTCGTCACGATTTTGTTCTTGCGCGCAATATAACCGTCCAGACCATCCGTGCTCGCTGCAATGATAAAGATAAGTGCAGCTACGATCTGATTATATGTAATCTCAAAATCGGAGAAGCTGAGCGTGCCCAAGTCCAACTTCATAAGCAGGAAAAACATGATGACTGGGACAAGGAAAATTCTTGCCAGCGTTATCTTATTCGCTAAATTCACGCGATACCCTCCCCGGAAAGGTCAAACTCATACGCGTGCGTAACGCGTACTTTTTGTATGGTTCCTATTGGTGCGCGGCAGTTCGAGACGAATTCTTCGCCGTCGATTTCCGGCGCATCGTACATCGATCTGCCAATATAAACATCGCTGCGGCCGTCGTAACGTTCCACCAGCACGTCAATTTCTTTCCCGATAAACTTGCTGCCGTTGTGTTCTTTGACAAGCCGGAAGCTGCGTTCGTGGATTAATCCTGACATGATTTCGGAGTCGACTAAGTTTTTCTCGCATCCAAGCGTGACAACTTTCACTCTCTCAGTCATTTGTCTATCGTCAAATCCCTTCTAAACGCATTAGCGGTAATTCGTAAACTGAAGCTCCACAGGCAAATCAGCACCTCTAAGCAAGGCCATAACAGCCTGCAAATCGTCGCGGCTTTTTCCCGTTACCCGAATCTGGTCGCCTTGAATCTGGCTCTTAACCTTCAGCTTGGAATCGCGAATTAGAATATTGATTTTTTTGGAAATATCCTGTTCGATCCCTTGTCTCAGCTTGATCCGCTGCTTGACGGTCCCGCCGGATGCCCCTTCGATTTTGCCGTAATCCATATTTTTAATCGGCACGCCGCGCTTGATCATTTTGGATTGCAAAATGTCGATGACGCTTTTCAGTTTGTAATCATCATCCGAGCCTACGACCAGCTCTTCTTTCTCCAGCGCAATGCTGCTCTTGCTGCCCTTGAAGTCGAAGCGCGTCTCGATCTCCCGCTCCGCTTGCGTAATGGCATTGGCAAGCTCCTGCATATCCACCTTTGACACAATATCGAACGAGCTTTCTGAACTCATCCTATTCTCCCCTTTGCTATGTAATACGGCCAGCCTATTCGCCAGTGATCGAATCCGGCGCTTCACCGCCGCCTTCGGTTTCTCCTCCGCTTGCTCCATCTTCGCCTTGGGCTCCCTCTTCCATCAGCGGATTGATAAGGAGCTGCTTGGAGCTTGAGCGGTCGCCGTCCGGCACGAGCACGCCATCGATCCATATTTCCGTAAAGTCGGCACGCCCTACATTAATATATAGCCGTGTCGTCAAATCAAATGTCAAGACTTCTCCGTCTTCCACATTCGTATAATACAGCTTTTTGCCCGACTTGCTGCCTTCCTGTACGCCTACCCAGTTACGTCCGCCCTTAACTTTCAACTCAACCTTATGATTGACGCCCGCAGGACCGATATCATACATATCGACATTCCCTACTTTGCTGTTGAAGGTTACAGTCGCCGGAGCTTTCGTAGGCGGCGGAGGGGTAGGCGATACAGGCGGCGCGCTTGTATTCGTTGTCGGCTCTGGCGGATTCGAGTTTTCCGTAATTTTAGTGTCGTCTACTTTGCCCGGCGATTTATTATCCTTGTTAAAAGCAAAGTACCAGATGACAACAACGATTAGAATTAGAAAGCACCACATCACAACATTAAAGCCAATCTTCCCAAGCCGCTCGGAGGCGCCCGACTTCACCTTTCTCGGCTTGCGCACCGGAATGGGCTCTGTTGTCGGCTCGACGGCAGGTGCTGGCACTTCATGCTGATAAAGCCTGAGCACTTCATCCGGATCAAGACCAACAGCCTCCGAATAATTCTTGACGAAAGCGCGCACGTAAAAAGTCCCTGGCAATACACTATGGTCGCCGGATTCGATCGCTTCCAAATACCGCTTTCTAATTTTGGTCAGCTCTTGAATATCATCGAGCGACAAGCCTTTTTCATTTCTGGCCTTGCGCAGCAAAGCACCTAATTCAGACATGGAAATGCCTCCTTCCGATTGGATTAGAAATCGTCCGAATAGTTGGCAGTGAATGATTCGTATGAAATCTCTTCATCCGGTGTATTGCGCAGTTCGATAATAATATCGAAATGGCTGTAATCGTAATGCGATTCCTTAACAAATATGTCCGGATGCTCAATTACTTTCGTTGACGGCATCGCCATAATCTCCTGCAACAGGGAATGATGCCTCTCATTCGAGCGTATCGTGCTCACGATTCCGTCAATAATAAAGATATTGTTGGGCTGCATCTCTTCCTCGGACAACTGACTGCGAACCGTCTGACGAAGCAAAGTAGATGATACAAAGGCCCAGCGTTTATTGGAGCAGACACTGCCTGCTATGATCGATTCCGTCTTCCCGACGCGCGGCATGCCGCGAAGACCAATCACTTGATTGCCTTCTCGCTTGAATACTTCCCCAAGAAAGTCCACGAGTAAGCCAAGCTCGTCTCTTACGAAACGAAAGGTTTTCCGATCGTCGGAGTCCCTTTCGATATAACGGCCATGGCGCACAGCCAATATATCTACAATTGTAGGCGTTCTCAGCTTATTCACCGTAATATTATCAACCTTCTGCAGCATTTTGCCCAGAAGATCGATCTTCACATCGTCATTGGTTTGAAGCAGCATGCCGCGAGTGCGGTCCTCTACGCCGTTAATCGTCATAATATTTACTTCCAGCATACCGAGCAAGGAAGCAATATCTCCAAGCAAGCCAGGGCGGTTCTTATGTATCTTGTATTCCATATACCATTGCTTCGTCTCCAACGATGTCACCGTCCTAAACCTGAATAATAAAGAGTATAAGGCCAGAAATCAAGTTTCTTCCCCATAAACATACCTTTAATCATCTATTCTACAATTTTCGTCATTATCCTGCAATGAAACAAAACATTGCAGAAAAGCCTCCGCTTCTGGAGGCTTTCCTGCTGACCGGTATAAGTGCTACGATTTCTCGACGAGCTTGACCATCAGCCTTGCGACTGTCTTGCGCTCTGTTTCGTCGCCAATATCCCAAAGCTGCTTCAAAATGCGTTCTTCATCATTTTTGGGATCAACCTTTTCGTCAAGGAAAGATCCGATCTCGAACGCCAGATTGGCGATCGTATCTTCCGTCAGCCCCATCTTTTTCGCTTGAGATACGCGATCGGCCAAAAAATGCTTCCATGTCTCGAAATTCGTCAGGACCGTTGACATGCCTCTTCGCCTCCTAAGGTTGGTGTGGGATAGAAAAGAATCATCAACAGTCCTATTCTGCGCATTTCCGCAGCGACTTATTCAATTCTAGGCTGAATATGACGAAGCTCAGGTATGCCATCCACCGTTCGGACTAATTATTTGACCTGTAATATAAGATGATTCCGGCAAGGAAAGAAAATAAACAAGCGATGCGATTTCTTCGGCGGAGCCGAAGCGGCCGGCAGGGATTTCCTGCTGCAAAGCCGCTTTCTCCTCCTGATTAAACCCGTTCATCATCAGCGTATCCACCACTCCCGGAGCAACAGCGTTCACGGTAACCCCGGATGGAGCAAGCTCCTTGGCCAGCGCTTTCGTGAATGCATTCATCCCGCCCTTTGTCGTGGAATAAAGCACCTCGCAAGACGCGCCTGACATGCCCCATACAGAAGATACATTAATGATGCGGCCGTATCGCTGCGCGATCATGCTCGGCATGAACAGCTGCGTACAAAGAAACATTCCCTTCAGGTTGACAGACATCACATCATCCCATTCCTGCTCCGTCACGTCAGCCAGCATGCCATAATGCGAGATTCCGCCGTTATTCACCAGAATATCCGGACGAATGTCATGACTCTCCAACTTCTCGCGCATTCTCAACAATTGTTCACGCGAGCGAAGATCAGCGGAGATCGTCATGACATTGGCTCCAAGCGCCATACACATTCTTGCGGTCTCATTCGCGCTTTCATGTGATTCCAGATAATGGAGAACAATATTGACCCCTTCCGCGGCAAAGCGCTTTGCAATCGCAGCGCCTATGCCACGGCTCCCCCCGGTGATCAATACTGTCGTCTCCTGCAAATTTTTCATCATTTCGCTGCTGGTTTCTCTACGATGGAGACAGCCAGCTGCTCGAAATCAAAATGCTCGCGAAGACGCTGATTCACTTCTTCAAGCGTGCACGCCTCATAGAAGCCCAGCACATCGAACATATCGGCATCGCGGAATCGGTATCGGGTAAATTCACCCGCTATGGATTCGGGGGAGTTCAGCATGCGAAGATAACTTCCGATTTTTTTGCGTTTCGAACGCTCGAATGCGGATTGTTCGATGCCCTGGTTAACAGCTGAAGTAATGCCTGAACGCAGGGCCTCAATTAAAGCATCCGGATCGGGCGTATCTCCGCCAATGACCGAAAACGCGTAATCGCTGCTGGAATTGTATTCATGACCGAATGAATCGGAAATTAAATTTTGTTCATATAGTGACTGGTACAGCTTCGTGCTCGGGCCAATCAAGGCTTCAAGCATCAGCTTCGTCGTCACTTCATTGCGAAGCAGCGCCTCGCCAGTCAAGCCGACCCCTTTCTCCTTGAATCCCAGCATGCACTTAGGCAGCGAAACCGACAATTGCGCCACTTTGCGTGGAAATTTCACAGAAACAGGTTCTTCATCAAAGTAACGCTCGATCTGACCTTGCGGCTCGAAGTTCTTCGCTTTTTGGTTGGCCTTCACCAAGTCGAAGATTTCCTTCACATCCACTCCGCCAACAACAAACAGCAGCATGTTGGACGGATGATAGAAGGTCTCATAGCAACGGTACAACGTTTCTTTGTCGATCTGATAAATGGATTCTACCGTGCCGGCGATATCGATGTGTACGGGATGGTTGTGATACAAAGCGTCAATAAGCCCGAAGTATACACGCCAATCCGCATTGTCTTTATACATATTGATTTCTTGCTCGATGATGCCCTTTTCCTTATCCACATTGGTATCCGTGAAATAGGGCTTCTGCACAAAGTTGATCAGCGTCTCCAGATTGGCATGGATTTGCTCCGTTGCCGAAAAGAGATAGACCGTCCGGTCAAACGTCGTGTAAGCATTCGCCGAAGCGCCTTGCGAAGCAAATACAGCAAAGATATCGCCCTCCGGCTCCTCGAACATTTTATGCTCCAGGAAATGCGCGATCCCGTCCGGCACCCGGACTGCCTCCTGAGTGCCGACAGAGAAGCGATTGTCGACGGAACCATATTTGGTGGAGAAGGTAGCGTACGTTTTCTGGAAGCCTTCCTTTGGCAGGACAATTACTTCAAGGCCATTATCCAGCACTTCGCGGTACAACTTCTCCTGTACATTGGGATAATTCAGCGTCTCCATCGCTTAAGCCTCCTTTCGATCGCGCAGGAAGTAGACCGTGTCGAGCTGAACGCGCTTCGCCACTTCTACAATATCGTCTGCGGTAACGCCCTGAACTTGCTCCAGCAGCTGTGCCGACGTTCTTTCATTGCCGGTCAGGACACTGTTGAAATCATAAGAGAGCATCTCGTAGGCCGAATCCTGCAGCTCGCGCAGATGCCCCGATATCATCGCTTTGGTCTGATTGATTTCAAGCTCGGACAGCTCGCCGCTCGCCATACTCTCCAATTGCTGCTTGATAATGGCTACCGCTTTTTCGTAATGATTGAATTCGATGCCCGATTGGATGGTGCAAATCCCTTTGTGCCCGTCAAGCCGAGATGCCGCGTAATAGGCCAAGCTTTCCTTTTCCCTCACATTAATGAACAGCTTCGAATGCGGATATCCGCCCAAGATGCCATTGTACATGAGCGCAGCAGGATACAGCTTGTCGTCGTAGCCGATCCCCGTACGCAAGCCCATGTTGAGCTTGCCTTGGCTTACATCCAGCTCATCCACAACATACTTGATGTCATGAACGTCATGCTTAACGTCTGGTATGGAATAGCGCGCAGGCATACCCGGCTTCAGCTTGAATGCCTCTGCGACTAGCTGCGTCACTTCCTCCAGCGAGGTGTCGCCTACAACATACAAATCCAGCGCAGCGCGGTCGAGCCATTTTTCGTAATGGCGGAACAGCGCATCTGGCGTAATGCCGTCAATCTCCTCCAGCTTGCCGAGCGGATGAAGACGGTACGGTTCATTGGCGCACATCTCCTCCAGACAGCGCTCTGCGGCATAACGGATCTTATCGTTGACAATAGCCTCTAGCCTCTTCCTCAGCGTCGCTTTCTCCGCTTCCACGTATTTGGCGCGGAATCCGCCGCCTTCCTTGAGCGGATCGGTCAGGGCATCGCCAAGAAATTGCAGAGAAGCAGCCAGCAATGACTGCTCTGAGCTTACGAACTGGTCATTGATGACATCCATTCGAAATTGTACGATCTGGGAATCTCCTCTTTTATATACATCGAAACCAAAGCCTGCTCCGTACATATCGTCCAACTTCTCGCGAAACGCGATTGTCTCCGGCGTTCTAGCCGTACCCCGGCGCAGAACGAAGGGAATAAGGGCAATCGGCGTCACCGTATCCTCACTTAACGGAATGCCCGCAAACAAAGATATCGCAAACGTCTTGAATCGTTTCGTCGGCAGAACATGCAGTCTAACTCGCTGCAGCTGCCCCCTTTGGAATAAGGACACGCGGTTTGCTCCCTTCATAGATGCCGTTTTTACCATTTTAACCTAATGGAAATGGAAGAAGCAACCGCCACTGCGCTCACGCAGAAGCGGCTGCTTCTCTTATCCCAGGCCTATCTGACGGCATGCTTACATACAAAATATATGTTTCCCAATCGTCTTTACCTGTGTCCGAGTCCATATCCAGGCCGATGTCGCTGTTACCGGATTGAAGTAGTAGAGACAGCCGCCTGAAGGATCCCAGCCGTTAATGGCATCCATGACTGCCTCCTTGGCCTTGGCATTCGGAGTCAGGTAGATCTGGCCATCAGCCACTGCTGTGAAGGCACGCGGCTGAAAGATGACACCGTATACCGTATCTGGGAAGCTTGGTGATTTCACGCGGTTCAATATAACAGCAGCCACTGCTACTTGACCCTCATAAGGCTCACCTCTCGCTTCGCCATAAACGGCATTAGCCATAATTTGAATATCATTCTCGGATAGGCCAAGCTTATTGGATGGCGCAAGATTGCTTCCTGAACCTGCACCTCCGCCGCTGCTGCCTCCGGATGGCGGCGCTTGCCCCGTACCGCCGCTTGTCTGGCCAGGCTTCCAAGCTTTGGTCGCGTTCACAAGCTTCTTCTTCGTATCTGCACCGACAAGGCCATCCGATTTCAAACCGAACTTCCATTGAAACCATGTAACCGCGCCTTTGGTCTTGGAGCCGAATACGCCATCTATCTTCCCGTTGTAGTAGCCGAGAAACGTAAGGCGTCCTTGCAGCTCATACACATCCTGGCCTGTGGATCCAACCTTAAGTGTTGCATTGCTGAACGTTTCTGTCGACTCGCGGCTATTCCCTTTGAATAAGGAAAAGGTACCGCATACGAGCAGAACGATGATCAAGGTCACCGCTAACAAACGATTTCTCATGTAGGGATCTGCCTTTCTCTTGCAAGTTAGTTCGCTTTAGGTAGCGTTACCTAACTCTAGTATGAGAAAGTTCCCCAGCTTCTATGCAGGCGATTATCGCATTTGGACTAAGAGCTGACCCGACTTGCTTGCAGCTGCTCCAGCGTCATTAGCACCTCGCGGGGCTTGCTGCCTTCATACGGACCAACGACGCCTCTCGCCTCCATCTGATCAATCATTCTGGCCGCTCGCGTATAGCCGACCCGCATTCTCCGCTGCAGAAGCGAGACGGAAGCTTGCTTCGCTTCAACGACGATTTGGACGGCTTGATCGAACAGCTCATCCAGCATCATATCCTGATTTTCTGTTTCTTCCTCGATTTCCGGCACCAGATCTTCTTTGTAGACCGCTTCACCCTGATCCCGCGCGAAGGCGACAAGCGCTTCAACCTCCTGATCAGATAGGAACGCGCCTTGCACACGAATCGGCTTCGACATGCCTACAGGCAGGAACAACATATCGCCTCTGCCCAGCAGCTTCTCGGCTCCGGCCATATCCAGAATGGTTCGCGAGTCAACCTGCGACGATACGCCAAACGCAATACGCGACGGAATATTCGCTTTGATCACGCCGGTAATAACGTCAACCGACGGCCGCTGGGTGGCGATAATCAGATGAATCCCGGCTGCACGGGCCATCTGTGCCAATCTGGCAATGGAATCCTCGACATCTCCCGCCGCTACCATCATCAGATCCGCAAGCTCGTCTACAATAACTACAATGTAAGGAAGCACTGCAGACGGATTATTTGCCATTAGTGTATTGTAGCCTTCAATATTGCGCGTGGACGACTTGGAGAACAGCTCATACCGTTTCTCCATCTCTACTACAATCTTTTTCAGCGCAAGCGATGCTCTGCGTGGATCGGTCACGACAGGCGCCAGCAAATGAGGGATGCCGTTGTACACATTAAGCTCAACCATCTTAGGGTCGATCATCAAAAACTTCACTTCGTCAGGATGAGCTTTGTACAGAATGCTCGTAATTATGCCGTTGATACATACCGATTTTCCGGAGCCCGTCGCCCCGGCTACAAGCAGATGGGGCATCTTGGCCAGGTTGCCGACGATCGTCTGACCGGAAATATCTCTGCCGAATGCAATAGACAGCTTGGAGGAAGAGTTATGGAACGCAGGTGTTTCCATTACTTCTCTCATCGTGACAACCGATACTTCCATGTTCGGAACCTCGATGCCGATAGCCGATTTCCCCGGAATGGGAGCCTCCATGCGCACATCTTTCGCTGCCAGCGCAAGCGCAATATCATCGGTCAAGCCCACAATCCGACTGACCTTCACGCCGGTTGCTGGCTGTACTTCATAACGGGTAACTGCAGGGCCGCGTACAACATCCAGTACTTTCGCCTTCACGCCGAAGCTTTCGAGGGTCGCTTCAAGCTTCCGTCTGGAGTCATACATATCCGTAGCATCCGATCCTTTGGCCATTCCGCTCGGCTTATGCAGTAGCGTGAACGGAGGAAGCATATACGGCTTTTCCGCTGGAGACTCCCCATCGACCGGCCTTCTCGGAACAGCTCCCTCCGTATCTCCATCCGCAATAATGGCTTCAGAGTCTAGGAGAGGATTGGATCGCTGTTCTACACTCTCGGGTAGCTCCTCATCAGTTGGATGATATGCTTCTTCGCTAGAAGAAACGTCAGAAGTCAAAGATTGATCTTCCGGCTCTGCGTCGTGGCGCGGCCACACCTGCTCGTCTTCCAAAGCTGGCGCAGTAGATGCTCCGTCTGTATTCCATTCATTATGTATAGCTGAACCTGGTTCTGGATCAGCAACCGCCCAAGGAGGCTCATTGTCGTTAGTTACAGTAGCTTCGGTATTGACCGGACGCTCTCCGGAAGGCTCCCAATCGCCAGCCAATTCACTCTCCCAGACCGGCTTTGCACTCGTCTCGGAATGCTCATGCTGTGACAGCTGCCATTCGTCCTGCTGGTCCTGAGCCTTTGATTCCTGCTGCCCCTCCTGCTTCCACGCAAAAAACAGAGACTTGCGCTTCCGTCGCGGAGCGGGCTGATAATCATCCTCGTCCTCCATCGTCCCATCATGATCATTGGGCTGTACCTGTGCGGCAACGATGGCAACTTTCGCAGCTTTTCGCTTGCGCATCGCGCTTCGCTTAGCCATGAGCAGCTTGTACATGCTTCCTGCCCGTTTGCGTATGACTCCCAGCAATTCGACATAAGATTTGCCTGTAATCAACATAATGGAGATTGCGAACATCACAATATTAATAATTAGAGCACCGTAGTAGCCAAACAACATAAATAATAAGGAATATTGAATCGCGCCGATATAACCGCCGCTAATCGTCTTGTCTCGTATGGATACATCATTCGCAGGCGACACCGAAATCAATTGATCTCTGAGATCGGTGCCAAGTGTACTCATAATCACTCCACCCGATAGCGCTTCCCGCTCCACTCCCGCAAAACGGAGATTCACCTCGGAGATGGAGCTGCTTAATGTGAAAGCGAGCACGAGAATAAGGAGGCCTGTCCTTCTGCTTGACCAACTTTTGGGCCATGCCCGCTTCACCATAACGCTAAGTCCAACGTAAACCCCGATAAGAGCCAGCACAAAATAAAACTTGCCTAGAGCAAGGCCGAACAGCTTGGACAATGCGCGGCCTACAGCCGCTTCGCCCGACAGGGCAATGATCGATATCGTAATAAGCAATATGCCGTAAACTTCGTATTTTAATTGAGCGCCAATGGATTTCTTTCGTCTCTTTTTCTTCGCCAATTCCGTCACCTCTGGTCTACCATTATAGCACAGATATTGGTTAAGGGGCTACGAATGAGCGCAACAATGGGAACACTTATTCTTTTATTTCGTTGTAGGGGATCACAGCGCCCGGCATGAAAGCCGGGTTCAAATAATCGTGAAGGCTGCAATCCAATAAACGTACAATTCGTCCCATGCCAGGCGCAACGGGAATAACTTGCATTTTGATGCCTCTCACCGTCACCTCATGCATGGGTTTGTCCTGCTCATCATGGATGCCTTGCAGCACCAGTTCTAACGGCATTACAGTATGAAGCGTCATTGCGGCACGCCTCCCGGCATCGGCATCGGCATCGGCATAGAGGCTCTGCGCATTTCAATCATCGCATTCAATTCCCGCAGCGATTCGCCCAGCCCGCCTACTGCATCAATCAAACCATGCCGGACAGCATCCGTACCGATAACAGTTGTTCCGATATCTCGTGTCAGCTCTCCTGTCTTGAACATCAGATCCTTGAAGGTATGCTCCATAACCTTGGAGTGGGAGGTGACGAATCGAACAACCCTCTCCTGCATTTTATCCAAATACTCGAAGGTCTGAGGTACGCCAATGACCAATCCGTTCATCCGGATGGGATGAATGGTCATCGTAGCCGTCTCGGCAATAAATGATTTATTGCCAGCAACAGCAATCGGAACGCCAATAGAATGTCCGCCTCCAAGTACAAGCGTCACCGTAGGCTTCGACAAGGAGGAAATCATCTCCGCAATCGCAAGTCCTGCTTCCACATCGCCGCCTACCGTGTTTAATACGATCAGCACGCCTTCAATCTTATGGTTTTGCTCTGCAGCGACAAGTTGCGGGATAATATGCTCGTATTTGGTTGTCTTATTTTGCGGCGGCAATATGAGATGCCCTTCCACCTGACCAATAATGGTCATGCAAAAAATATTCGATTCCGTCGGCACAGGAGTTAACGCTGTACCAAGCTGCTGAATATTTTCCACAACACTGCCCATCTTTTTCTTGTCATCCGGCATAGCCGGGTCCGGCTGGTCGCTTCTGTAAGCTGTTGGATCAAACGGATTTGTCATTTGGTCATGTCCCCTTTGATGGCAATGAATAGCTCGTCATAGTATGGAATGGAGACATAATTTTATACAGCACCCGTTAAGAAGAAGTCAGGTTTATTGGCAGCCATGTCTAACAACAAAAAGCGCTCTTTCATCCTCATAGGATAAAAGAGCGCTTCATAGGTGATGGGTTTACGTCGCTTACACTTCCATAATAATCGGCAGTATCATTGGACGACGACGCGTTTGTTCATATAGGAATCTGCCGAGCGCATCCTTTACATTGGTCTTAAGGGATGCCCACTCGTTCACTTTATCGTTCATCAACTTGTTCAGCGTCGATGTTACGATGCGGTTCGCTTCATCAAGAAGACCTTCCGATTCGCGTACATAGACAAAGCCGCGCGAGATAATGTCCGGACCGGACATGATCGTGCCGTCCTGCTTGCTGAGGGTAACGACGACAACAAGGATACCGTCTTGGGACAAAAGTTTGCGGTCGCGGAGCACGATATTGCCTACGTCTCCAACGCCAAGACCGTCAATCAGGACATTGCCTGCTTGGACCTTAGAGCCCTTGCGAGCATTGCCGCCTTGGAATTCCACGGTATCGCCGTTATCGATAACGAAGATATTCTCACGTTCCATGCCAATCGATTCGCCAAGCTTGGCGTGCTGGCGAAGCATGCGGTATTCGCCATGAATTGGGATAAAGTACTTCGGTTTGATCAAGTTGAGCATAAGCTTAAGCTCTTCCTGGCTGCCGTGACCGGATACGTGTACGCCGGATACGGAGCCTGGGCCGTAGATGACGTTAGCGCCAAGACGGAACAGCTCGTCTACCGTACGTCCAACATAACGCTCGTTGCCCGGAATTGGCGTCGCGGCAATGATCACCGTATCCCCTGGCAAAATGTCAACCTTGCGATGCGTGGAGCGTGCCATGCGTGTAAGCGCCGACATCGGCTCGCCTTGACTGCCTGTGCACAAAATTACCACTCGATCGGCAGCAAGTTTGTTCACTTCTTCCGGCTCGATAATCATTCCTTCTGGAATGTTCAAGTAGCCAAGCTCTGAAGCGATGCCAACTACGTTGACCATGCTGCGACCTACGACAGCAATCTTGCGGCGAGTTGCGATCGAGGCGTTAATGATTTGTTGAATCCGATGTACGTTCGATGCAAATGTCGCAACGACTACACGTTGTGTCGACTTGCGGAATATGTCTTCCAGTTCTTCGCCGACATTGCTCTCGGATGGTGTGTAGCCCGGACGCTCCGCGTTCGTGCTGTCGGACAACAGTGCCAAAACGCCGCGGCTGCCGATTTCGGCAATGCGCTGCAAGTCGGCGAATTGATCGTTGACCGGTGTATGATCGAATTTAAAGTCGCCCGTATGAACGACAATGCCTTCCGGTGTATCCAGGCTGACGCCAACGGAGTCCGGGATACTGTGATTAGTCTTGAAGAAGGTCGCGCGAATGGAGCCCATTTGAACTTCGGAATCGGCGTTAATGAGGATACGCTTGGTTTCTCCGAGCAAGCCCGCTTCCTTCAATTTTCCTTCAATAAGTCCAAGCGTTAGCTTCGTGCCATATACCGGCACATTCAGATGTCTGAGAACATAAGGCAAACCGCCAATATGATCCTCGTGACCATGGGTAATGAGAATACCGCGAACTTTGTCGCGATTCTCTGTCAAATAAGAGATGTCCGGAATGACAATATCAATGCCGAGCATGTCCTCTTCTGGGAATTTCAGGCCGGAGTCAACAACAACGATATCGTTGTTGTACTGAATAACGTACATATTTTTACCAATTTCGCCTACTCCGCCTAGTGCAAATATAAGCAGCTTATCCTGGTTGTTCTTTTTAGACAAGTGGATCTATACCTCCTACGGTAAATGTAATGTGAAAAAAACAAATAAACTTGCAATCTATGCGTATTACAATAAACGTCAGATGCCGCTCTGACGATCATTTCTTCATGTTCAATTTTGCCGCACCCATTCACTTGATTTCATTATACATGATGAAAAAGCTGGAACACAAGTCATACAAGTCAATCGTTTCAAACTTATTGACGGGAGTCTTTAGCAAATAATAAAGCCGGCGCTGTATGCACCGGCTCAAGTATAAATAATTTTATATATTACAAGACCAGGTCGCGCAAAAACTTGGCTTCTGCATCGTCCGCGTCCACTAGCGGCAGACGTACCGAACCGACTGGCAGTCCCTTCAGCCCTAGCGCATATTTGACAGCGACAGGATTCGGCACTGGATGCGGACAGTAGAATAGTCCTTTGAAGATCGGGAACAATTCACCGTTCAGGCGCGCTGCCTCTGCGACCTTGCCGCTTACATAAGCATCGATCATTTGCTTCATTTTGGCGCCTACGATATGACCTGCCACGCTTACAATGCCGTATGCTCCCACTGACAATGCCGGCAGCGTCGCACTGTCATCCCCGCTGTATACGAGGAAGCCTTCCGGTGCCCCGCTGACGATTTGGGTCAGCTGTTCCAGCGATGCGCAGTCCTTGGTCGCCACTACATTGTCCAGTTGAGCCAGTCTGAGCGTCGTATCGACGGAGATGTTAACACCTGTGCGCCCCTCTACATTATAGAGGATAATAGGCAGCTTGGTTGCTTCCGCAATGGCTTTGAAATGCTGGTACAAGCCCTCTTGGGATGGCTTGTTGTAGTACGGAGCAACTAGCAAGATTCCATCAACGCCGCATGCTTCCGCCTCCTGCGTCAGGTGGATGGAATGGGCTGTATTATTGCTCCCCGTGCCTGCAATAACCTTGCAGCGGCCCGCTGCATGCTTCACGACAAAACGGAACAGCTCCAGCTTCTCGCCGTCCGAGAGCGTCGGGGATTCCCCTGTTGTCCCGGCGACTACCAGACTGTCGCTTTGCTGCTCTTCTATTAAGTAATCGACTAGCTTCCCAGCTGTTTGCCAATCAATTTGTCCATGTGCGTCGAACGGTGTTACCATTGCCGTGATCAATCTTCCGAATTCCATCTGGGAACCTCCTAAAAGTTTGCGAAGCAAACTTGCCTCGTAAGCATTCGCTTAAAGTTTGCGAAGCAAACTTGCCTCGTAAGCATTCGCTTAAAGTTTGTGAAACAAACTTGCTTCCTAAGCATTCGCCTAAAGTTTGTGGAGCAACTAGCTTTATATGATAAAGTTTGAAAACAAACTTACCTCATTAGCACTGTATCGTATTATAGCATGATTTTTATTCATAACTCTATAAACCTATCGGTGAAGGTCGAATTTGGCATGCAGGGCCCGCAGCGCTTTAGCCATATCCGCTTCTTGTACGAGCACCCATATCGTCGTATTGGAGTCGGCGGACTGCATGATGGTAATGCCTTGCTCCGTTAAAGCCTCAACGATGCGAGCCATCACGCCGGGCTGACCATTCATCCCCCCGCCTATGACTGATATTTTGGCACAGCCGTGTATCGCCTGGGGGGTGAATCCCCCTGCCGCCAGCAGCTCTAAGGCGTGCCGGGCATCCTGATCGAATACCGTGTATACGGCTCCGCTTGGTGTTACATTAATAAAATCGACGCTGATATGATGTTTGGCCATCGTCTGAAACACCTGCAACTGCATATCTGATCGGCCCTCTAACGCCCTTACCGTTATTTGCGTAACGCCCGCTACATGTGCGATGCCCGTCACCGGTCTATCCTTAAAGGCCTGTTCAACTTTGATGACTGACTTGTCTGTTACGAGCGTACCCGTCCCATCGGAGAAGGTAGATCGGACACGGACCGGAATATGGGCTTGCTGCGCGATCTCCACAGCACGCGGATGAATGACTTTAGCTCCTTGCCTGGCCATGTTGCCTATCTCCGCATACCCTACCACATCAAGAGGTCTGGCCTCGCTGACAATTCGGGGATCTGCAGTCAATATCCCGTCTACGTCCGTATAAATATCAATCATCTCCGCTCGCAAAGCAGCGCCAAGCGCCGTTGCGGATGTATCGCTGCCGCCGCGCCCCAGAGTCGTCATATCACCGCTTGCCGTAACGCCTTGAAAGCCGGTGACGATGACAACCTTCCCGTCATGCAGCAGCTTGAGCAGGCGCTCTGTCTGGATGGACTTAATTCGCGCGGAACCGAATTGCTCGTCGGTCACAATGCCTGCTCCTCCGCCTGTTAAAGCGGCTGCCTGAATGCCATGGGACTGGAGCATACTGCATAAAGCGGCTGCAGAGATGATTTCCCCGCAGCCGAGCAGCATATCCAGCTCGCGTGCAGGCAATGAATTGCCGTTGTCACGAATAAGCGAGAGCAGCGTATCCGTCGCATACGGTTCGCCTCTGCGGCCCATGGCCGAGACGACGACCACGACAGCATATCCGCTCTCCCGCTCTCTAGTTATATGATGAATAACACGTTCTCTTGCATAATCGGTAGACAGCGAGGTTCCTCCGAATTTCTGAACCAAAATTCGCATACCGTCAGCCTCCATCATCGACCGAAGACGAAAGCAGCGTCATACCCGTGCCTTATCCATTAACCTTATGTGATGTGTATTCGACGATCTGAACGGTATTCCTTGCAGCGCTTGTTTAGAAGGTTCTCGGAGATAATCCGCATACCGAGACCGCGCTTATGAACGAGGTCGCGATTCAAGCGGCTATCGGATACGCAAGTCATTCTGACGTATCCGCCGCAAGCGGGTATTACTGATTGGCTTCATGGTCAGGCCGAGTATCATGCCCGCACATCCGCCAGCCGCTGCCTGGCATCTTCCAGTTCTTAGTTGTTCTTCAGTGTTAGTATCAGGAATGTCTCTCTATCAGCAGAGGCTGAAGCTGCTTGCCTTGCAAAGCGGCCTCGCACGCTTCCATAACCAGATCCATTCTGGCAACCAGGGAATTCGGCTTCTGAATCGGATTATCTTGACCGAAAGGCACAAAATAGATATGTTTAGCCACTAATAATTTTGCTATATTAGCGGCATTCAATCCAAGACCGTCATTCGTCGAAATGGCGAGTACAACGGGACGACTGTTGCGCATTTGCGCCTTTGCCGCCATAAGCACCGCACTGTCGGTAATCGCATTTGCCAGTCTGCTTGTCGTGTTGCCCGTACAAGGAGCAATAACAAGGACATCCAGCAGCTTCGACGGACCGAGCGGCTCCGCCTGCACAATCGTCGAAATGATTTCATTGCCTGTAATACCGGTAAGCTGCTCCTGCCATTCCTTCGCCGTGCCGAATCTTGTATCCGTCGTAATCAGCGTATTCGACACAATAGGCACAACGTTCGCACCCGCATCGACAAATCGCTTAATCTCCGGCATCACTTCGGCAAATGTGCAATGGGAACCCGAGAGGGCATAGCCGACCGTCATTCCATTCCAATTCATATCCCATTCCCCCGCTTAATCGTATCGTCCATAATCAACTGACTCAAGCAATCCGCTATGATACGTCCAGCTGTCTTAGGCGCCACGATACCGGGAAGTCCGGGTGCAAGCATCGCTTTAATTCCCCGCTTCTCCGCGAAACGAAAATCCGTTCCGCCAGGCTTCGACGCAAGGTCGATAATAACGGCCCGAGATGGTAAATTTGCGATAATTTGCGCTGTGACTATCATAGTCGGAATTGTATTAAAAAGCAAGTCGATATTGCCCACATTTTGGAGCAAACCGCCCATATAGAAAGGCTCGAAGCCCATCTCGGATGCCCGTGCGAAATGCTCAGAACGTCTGACGCCGACCTTCACTTTGGCACCTAATCCCTGAAGCGTTCTTGCCATGGTGAATCCGGTTCTGCCGAAACCAAGCACCATGGAACTCGACCCGTGTATCGTAATATCGGTATGCTGGATCGCCATCATCAAAGCGCCTTCCGCTGTAGGTATGGAATTGTAGATCGCTACATCGTCACGATCGAACAGCTCGATCAGCGAAAGTCCGCGGGTCTCGCATAGCTGCCGCAAATAAGTCTTTGCCATTCCGGTATAAACGGTGCAATGCTGCGGCAGTCTCGCGAAATGCGCATCCGTCAATTTCATCTCGCGGTCGCTGAATACAGCATGGATTAACCCCTGTTCATCGGTCCCGACCGCAGGCAGCAGCAGAGCGTCTGCACCTTCGAACAGCGTTTCATCGAACTCTGCATGTACGGCGCCGTCAAGCGATGAATGCAATCCGTCAAATCCGCATACCGTGACGGAAGCATCCAGCTCGCTCAGCTTACGAATCACTTCAAGCTGTCTCGCGTCGCCGCCAAGCAGCAGCACTTGAACGCCAGTTAACATCGGGCTTCACTCCCTTCTGGCAAATAGATATAGACTATCGTATGCTTGCGCCCAAAGGGGGGTGAAAAAACAATAAAAAAAGATCGAAGCGCTTAATCGCTCCGATCCTTATGCCTTCTTATTCCGTTACTTCACGCCGGTATGTCCGAAGCCGCCAGCGCCGCGCACCGTATCCGGCAATTCCGCTGCCTCTTCGATGACAACAGCCGGAACCTCCTGGAATACCATCTGCGCAATCCGCTCCCCGCGTACAATAGTGAACGGCTCTTGGCCCAAATTAACGAGCAGCACCTTCACCTCGCCGCGATAATCCGCATCAATGGTTCCCGGAGAATTCAGGCACGTAATGCCATGCTTGTAAGCAAGCCCGCTTCGTGGTCGGATCTGTGCTTCAAGCTCCATTGGCATTGCCATTGCAAATCCTGTCGGCACCAGCATCCGCTCGCCGGGAGCCAGGACGAGCGGTTCGCCTACCGCCGCCTGCAGGTCAAAGCCCGCTGCCCACTCCGACATTTTGCGCGGAATCGCGATATCATCATTGCCTTCCAATCGTTTAAACAGCACCTGGTACATATTGGTCCCTCCTAAGCTTAGACGCTTCCTTGTCGCTTGATCCGACCATGGCGACCGCGAACGGCATAGCAAGCATCTTCCTCGTGACGTCTTGTATATCTTCCATGGTCACATTATCAATTCGCTTCAACAGTTCGTCAAGCGTGTAATGCTGACCCAGCATTAGTTCGTTTTTGCCGATCCGGTTCATCCGGCTGCTTGTGCTCTCCAGACTTAGAATGAGCGAGCCCTTCAGCTGCTCCTTCCCGCGATGCAGCTCATCCTCGGCCAGTCCTTTGACAGACAGCTCGTTGATTTGCTCCAATGTCAGATCAAGCACTTCTTTTGTCTGCTTTGGAGCTGTTCCTGCATATACGGTAAACAAGCCGGAATCGGCATAGCCCATATGATAGGAATACACAGAGTAAGCAAGTCCCCGCTTCTCTCTGATCTCCTGGAACAATCGCGAGCTCATCCCTCCGCCCAGCGCATTATTAAGCAAAATCATGGCATAAAGCTGCTTATCCTTATTCGACAATCCGGGGAAGGTCATGCAGATATGGTTCTGCTCCGTTTTCTTCTTATAAAAGATATATTCTCCCTGGAATGCCGGCGCCTCGGGAACCGTAGGCTCCGCATGGTTGGAAAATCCACCGAAGTGAGACTCCAGCAACTCCAGCAGCCCCGCTTCCTCTACGTTGCCAGCCACACTAACAACTATATTCTCAATCGTATAGCGCTCTTTCATATACCCTTTGAGCGTATCTGGCCCCATCGCTTCCAGACGTTCCTTAATGCCCAGGATGGAATAAGCGAGCGGATGTTGGCCATACGATGCGCGAGATGCTTCGTCATGCACTTTGTCATCCGGCGTATCTTCGTACATGGCGATTTCCTCTAATATGACGTTTTTCTCCTTCGCCAGTTCTCCTTCATCGAATTGGGAGTTGAAGAACATGTCGGATAGCGCATCCACTGCCAGAGGAAGATGCTCATCAAGCACCTTTGCAAAGTAACAGGTATATTCCTTAGCCGTAAAAGCATTCACATTGCCGCCAATGCCATCAAACAGGTCGGCGATATCTTTGGCGGTGCGCTTCTCTGTTCCTTTGAACAGCATGTGCTCGATAAAATGGGAAATGCCGTTATTATCCTTCGTCTCATTGCGCGAGCCGGTTTTCACCCAAATGCCGAATGAGACCGAACGCACAGTCGGTATGTATTCCACGACAACGCGCAGTCCGTTGCTAAGCGTATATTTGTTCAACTGTTGCCCTCCTAAATTTACGAAGTAAGAACAAACTTCGTAATCATTAGCTAAAGTCTTGTGAAGCAAAAATTGCTTCGCAAGCTTCAAACATGAATGATACCACTATATCAAAATACGTGAGCTCCCTCAACACGTGGAATCACTCGATCGGATGACAACGTCTCGCTGACCGTGCCGATCGCGTAGCCTTTGGCGAACGCACTGTCGATCATACCGGCCAGCGCATCGCGAGTGGTTGCCGTCGGATGCATGAGGATGAGCGATCCAGGCTCCAGCTTTGAAGAAATTTTTCGGATAACCGCATCAGCTGGCGGCTTCCGCCAATCGACTGTATCGATTGTCCACAGTACAGTGCTCAGCCCCTGATCTCTTGCGATTTGCACGGTGGCAGCATTGTATGATCCTGATGGAGGAGCAAACCATTTATTTTCGACTTGCAAAAGCTCCTTCAAAAGCTGCTCCGTTTTCGCGATCTGATTGTATTGCTCTGATCTGCTTAAGGACTTCATATCCGGATGGGAATACGCATGATTGGACAGCTCATGACCTGCCTCCTGAATCTTTTTGGCCACATCCACATTTTTCTTCAGCCAGCTGCCGTCCAGGAAAAAAGTTGCCTTAACTCCTTTGTCCTGCAGCGTCTGAAGAATCGGATCCATATATTCATTTCCCCATGCCACATTAATCATGAGGGAAATCATCGGCTTCTCCGGGTTGCCCCGATAGATCGGCTGAGGCCCTAGCTGGGATAGCTGAATTTTCGGCGCAATCTCTTTGTATTGATAAGAAATCGGACTATTGCGCGGCGCCTTCAGCGCAGCCTCATAAGTCTTGTCGATATCGATGGATAGTCCATTATAGCCAGGAATCGCAAACCATACGCGATCTAATCGCGCATCGATCGGCGCGACCGACCTTGTCTCCGCTTCCGCTACGATCGCTTGATAAAGCTCCCGCTTCTCTTCCTCTGAATAAACGGGCTGCCCGATTGCCTGAACTGCGTCACCCGCCTTGACTGTAGCAATGAAGGATGCAATATCCCCGTTCATTTTTACGAAAACGAGTATCATCAGCATACTCGCCGCAATAGCGGCGGCTTTCTTCAGATGCATATGCCCCACTCCATTTCCATCAGTCGCGCGAGAGACAGGTGCCTATGCGCTCATGAACCAATGTATGAGCAGGAGGACAAGAATATGCTCGTCTCCATAAAAACAAAAAAGAGACAGATGGCTCTGACTCTTTGGCTTATGCTATAGGCTGGGCCGGGGATAGCCCGCTCGTCTTAAGACTGAGCAGGCTCCTCTGCCGTAAGAATCGCTTTGCGCGACAGATTGATTCTGCCTTGCTGGTCGATCTCCGTCACCTTAACTGTAATTTGATCGCCAATCTTCACAACGTCCTCACATTTCGCTACGCGCTCTGTGGACAGCTGGGAGATATGGACAAGTCCGTCTTTGTTAGGCAGAATCTCGACGAATACGCCGAATTTCTCGATGCGTTTTACCGTTCCAAGATAAATTTCGCCTATCACGACTTCCTTCACGATGCCCTCGATAATCGCTTTGGCCTTTTGGTTCATCTCTTCATTCGAAGAAGCAATGAATACCATGCCGTCTTGCTCGATATCGATTTTTACGCCGGTCTCTTCAATAATTTTGTTGATGATTTTGCCGCCGGCGCCAATAACGTCACGGATTTTGTCCGGGTTAATGCGAAGGGTCAAAATCTTAGGCGCATACTTGGACAAATTCGTGCGCGGCGCGGACATCACTTCGGTCATTTTGCCCAAAATGTGCATCCGTCCTTGACGTGCTTGCTCAAGCGCTTGCTCCAGAATGCTGCGGTCGATGCCGTCGATTTTGATATCCATCTGAATGGCTGTTACACCCTCAGCAGTACCCGCAACCTTAAAGTCCATATCACCAAGGTGATCTTCCATGCCTTGAATATCAGACAGGATCGAGAAGTGGTCTCCGTCTTTGATCATACCCATTGCGATACCCGCTACAGGCGCTTTAATCGGAACACCGGCATCCATCATTGCAAGCGTACTTGCACAGATACTAGCTTGGGAAGTTGAACCGTTCGATTCCAGAACCTCGGACACCAGGCGGATCGTGTACGGGAAGTCCGCTTCCGATGGAATAACCTTCGACAATGCACGTTCGCCTAGAGCGCCGTGGCCGATTTCCCTGCGGCCAGGAGGACGCAACGGACGAGCCTCGCCTACGCTGAATGGCGGGAAATTGTAATGATGCATGAAGCGCTTCGTTTCCTCTGGCGAGATGCCGTCGAGGATTTGCACGTCACCCATTGCTCCGAGCGTACAGATGCTAAGCGCTTGCGTCTGACCGCGTGTGAACAGGCCGGAGCCGTGTGTACGAGGCAGCAGTGCAACGTCGCATTCGATTGGACGGATTTCGTCGAGTCCGCGGCCGTCTGGACGCACTTTATCATGCGTGATTAAGCGGCGCACTTCTTCCTTGACGATATCGTACAGTACTTCCTTCACATCGGACAACAGCTCAGGCGTATCCGCATATTGCGCTTCGAAATGAGCGACAGTATCGGCGTTAACCGCATCGATCGCTTCTTGACGCGCGTGCTTCTCCGCAATTTTGATCGCATCCACAAGACGTGCGGAAGCAAAGGCGCGAACATCACTGTTGACAGTAGCATTTACCGTATGTAGCTTAACAGCCATCTTCTCTTTGCCGGTCAGTGCCTGCAGTTCTTCAATCTTCGAGACGATGGATTTAATCTCGTTATGTCCGAACATGATCGCTTCCAGTATGACAGCTTCCGAAACCTCACTAGCTTCAGCTTCTACCATCATAATCGCATCTTTAGTACCTGCGACAACGACAAAAATATCTGTCTCTTGCTCTTGAGCTACCGTTGGATTAATAATGAATTGTCCGTTCACACGACCCACAACAACCCCGCCAATAGGGCCGTTAAATGGTACATCGGAGATCGAAAGCGCAGCGGAAGTGCCGATCATTGCCGCGATTTCTGGCGAGTAGTCTTGATCCACGCTCATTACAATATTCGCAACTTGAATGTCATTACGGAATCCATCCGGAAATAGTGGACGAATCGTACGGTCTGTCAAACGGCTGGACAGAATCGCTTTTTCGCTCGGTCTTCCTTCACGCTTAATGAATCCGCCAGGAATTTTGCCGACAGCATACAAACGTTCCTCATAGTTGACAGTCAGCGGGAAAAAATCCAAGTCTTTTGGTTCCGAAGAAGCGGTAACGGTACATAAGATAACCGTCTCTCCATAACGAACCGTAACTGCCGCATTGGCTTGTTTGGCCAATCGTCCTGTTTCCAGAACCAATGGTCTGCCGCCAAGCGACATTTCAATACGTTGAAGCATCATAGTCCCTCCTTTTTCCTATTACAAAAAGCAACCCGAACCCCTGTTCCAGTGAACTGGAGGTCGGGATGAATCAGGTTGCTTTTCGTCACGCATGTTTTAACGGCGAAGGCCGAGTTTTTCGATCAATGCGCTGTAACGTCTTACGTCTTTGTTCTTCAGGTAAGCAAGCAGCTTACGGCGTTGACCAACCATCTTCAGCAAGCCGCGACGGGAATGATGATCCTTCTTGTGCTCGCGCAAGTGTTGAGTCAAGTTCACGATGTTTTCCGTAAGGATAGCGACTTGAACTTCAGGAGAACCCGTATCGCTCGCGTGAGTTTTGTGAGTTTCAATCAGTTCATTTTTGCGTTCTTGAGTGATTGCCATCCTAGTTCACCTCCTTCTTTGTAATCGCCATTAGCCTCGCTGCCGACGGTGAGATCGGGCAACCAAGCTAAGGTTCAGTATGCGGCTGGCTGCTCGTCCACAGAATGAACCCTATGCCAGTCACAACATTCTAAAGTATAGCATAAGTGTTCCCTGTTTGTCGAGAAAAGCCCGCTTAAAGTTCGGTGAGCAGTGCTCTCGCCCGATCAGAATCCGCGGCAATCTGTGCAATCAGCTCTGTGACAGAACCAAACTTCTGCTCCGGTCTAATAAAGTATCGGAACTGTACGGCCATCTCCATACCATAGATGTCCTCGTCGAAGTCGAACAGATGCGCTTCCATCACCGGTACAATCTCCGACTTGTTGAAGGTTGGCTTCATCCCGTGATTCAGCACGCCGCTGTATGACTTGCCGTCCACCCGAGCCGTAATGGCGTATACGCCGAGGCTTGGCGAGACATAAGGAGCTTTCAATTCCAGATTCGCTGTAGGGAAGCCAATCGTTCGTCCTCTTCCGTCTCCATGGACGACCGTGCCGACGACCTCATACGAACGGCCTAGCAAGGTATGGGCCATCGCCAGGTCGCCTGTCTCCAGCGATTCTCTCGTATAGGTACTGCTTACTTTCTTGCCGTTCTCGAAGAGCGGCTCGACGATATCGATCGTAAAATCGCTGCCGCCAAGCTCGCGGAGCATCTCCGCATTGCCCGAGCCCCGGTTGCCGAACGTAAAGTCAAAGCCGACGACGGCATGCTTCACGCCTAGCGGGATCAGCACGTCCGATACGAATAGCCCCGGCGTCAAAGCCGCAAACGTATGGTCGAACTTCATCACGAACACAACGTCGATGCCCAGCTCCTCGAATAATCTCATCTTGCTCTCCATTGGCGTCAAGCAGCGGTAATACTGGTCGCCGTGGCCCAATACTTCTTTGGGATGCGGTGAGAAGGTCAAGACGGCTGATAACATGTCCGACTTGCGGGCATGCGCTACAGCTTGCCTTACGACATTCTGGTGGCCGCGGTGCACACCATCAAAATGGCCCATCGCAACGGCAATTGGTTTGCCGTTGCAGCCGTCCGCTTGACTCAAAGGATATGATAAAGGAATAATTTCCATCGATGACACCTGCATTTCTACATGAACTTTAATGGTGCTTCCGCGAATGACGCATCGCCCTTCGCGGAAGTCCAGCTAACGTTGTGCGGTGAATCCCGGGTCAATCGTCGTGATGTTAGGGTTGGCTGGAATCCGAAAATACTTTGACTGGTCTCACCTGCGAGGTGTCGACATCGACTTGGAATATGCCAAGAAAACTTCCGCCCGCGGAAGATTCGTACAAGCGGACAAGCTCATCCTGCTTCCACTCCCCAGCTCCCAGAGCAGCTTGCGACAGCTGCAGCTTCTGGCCCCGCAGCGCTTGCTGCGCGGAATGCGGTGATACCGTCGCATACGGAATATGGGCAATCGCCTGATCAGCCGCAATGAGATGCTGCTCAAGCTCACCGGCTTGAACCAGCTCAGCAATCTGCTCCAGCGTAAGGCATCCCTCCGCCGATATGCCGCCTGACATCGTTCTAATCAGTTTCGCCATCGTAGCGGGAAGCCCAAGCGCTTTTCCGATATCTACGCATAGCGTACGAATGTACGTGCCTTTGGAGCAAACAACCGAAAACGTAATTTCAGGCTGGTCGCCTTCCAAATCCGCTTTCAGCAAGGAAATCGCATGAATGGTGACTTCCCTGGACTTGCGCTCCACCGTCTTCCCTTCTCTCGCCAATTCATACAGACGCTTCCCGTCTACTTTGACCGCCGAGAACATGGGAGGAACCTGATCGATTGTCCCGAGAAACCGTTGCAGCACTTCCTCGATTTGAGCTTCGCTGAGCGTCCCGACTGGCTGTCGGTCGATGATCTCGCCCGTCAGATCCTCCGTGTCGGTAGCGATGCCCAGTCTGAGTACCGCTTCATAGGCTTTAGGCCTCTCCTGCACATATTCAACGACCCTTGTGGACCGGCCAAGGCATAAGGGCAATACACCCGTAACCATAGGGTCCAGTGTGCCGGTATGTCCAACTCGTTTCAGCTTAAGCAGCCGTCTAACTTTGGCTACGACATCATGAGATGTCCAGCCCTCCGGCTTCCAAACGGCCAAAATACCATCCATCGGTTATACCAACGCCTTTCTAACTGCTTCTACCAAACCGCTCATCGCGCCCCCAAGCGGCCCTTCCAATCTGCAGCCGGATGCGCGCACATGTCCGCCTCCGCCAAAGGATTGGGCAATTGCCGCAACATCCGCCTTGCCGGCTGAACGCATGCTGGCTTTCACGGCGCCATCGCTCGTCTCCTTGAAGAGAATGCCGACTTCTACGCCATCTACGTTAAGCGCATAATTCACGATGCCTTCCAGATCCTCAGGAACGGCCCCGCACGCGGCCAGGTCTTCCTTGCCGATGTAGAGCCAGCCGATCTTCAAATCTTCGCTGAAGGTCAATCTCGCAAGTGCGGTTTGAAGCAGCTTCAGCTTGGCAATCGTCATTTTCTCCAGCAGATGATCAGCAAGTTCGCTTCCGGATACGCCGAGTCCCAGCAAGCTGGCGGCAATCTCCATGACGCGAGGGGTTGTATTGGAATAGCGGAATCCGCCCGTATCGGTAAGCAGACCTGTATAGATGGCCTTTGCGCATTCCAGATCCGGCGTGAATCCCGCATGAATGATCAGATCGTACAATATTTCAACTGTCGCCGCGGCTTCGGGACGAATGACATTAACGGTACCAAAGCCGTTATTCGTCGGATGATGATCGATGTTGAGCAGGCGGCAGTTCTCCGGAAACATGGAGGCCACGTCTCCAATGCGGCGATAATCGGCGCAATCGATCGCGATAACCGCATCGAAGGAAATGTCCAGCTGCTCATGCTTTAACGATAGGATATGGTCAAAGCCGCGCAAATATTGCAGACGGCCAGGCAGCTCGCTCTCATTGATCATGACTGCCTTTTTGCCTAGTCGTTCAAGCAGCCAACTGACGACCAGCGTCGAGCTGATGGCGTCTCCATCCGGCTGAACATGCGACACGACAAGGAAGGAAGCATTGGCCTTTATAAAGGCCAATGCTTCATCCAACTGCTGTACCATTTGGTTACCGCTCATCAATTCGATTCGTTCCCGCGGTTTATATCTTCAAGCAGCGATTCAATGCGGCTGCCATATTCGATGCTGCTGTCGAATTTGAACAGCAGCTCCGGTGTATGGCGCAGCTTCATGCGCTTGCCCAGCTCGGAACGCAGGTAGCCTGTTGCACTTGCCAATGCTTTAAGTGTTGCTTCCTTTTGTTCGTCATTGCCAAGCACGCTCAGATAGATGCGAGCTTGAGACAAATCGCTGGTTGTCTCGACACCAGTTACCGTAATGAATCCGATACGAGGATCTTTGAGCTCCATCTGGATAATTTGGCTCAGCTCTTTTTTAATCTGTTCGCTGACCCGTCCTACGCGTATTTTTGCCATGCTTTAATCACCTCTCTACCGTTTCCATGACAAACGCTTCAATCATATCTCCCTCTTTAATATCGCTAAAGCGATCAAGCGTTATACCGCACTCATAGCCTTGGGCCACTTCTTTGGCATCATCCTTGAACCGTTTGAGGGAGTCGATTTTGCCTGTATAGACGACGATACCGTCGCGAATGACTCTTGCTTCTGCAGCGCGCGTGATCTTGCCGTCCACAATCATCGAACCGGCAATTGCGCCGACTTTCGTTACCTTGAATACGTTGCGCACTTCGGCATGGCCGATAACAACTTCTTTGTAGATCGGATCCAGCATGCCTTTCATGGCTTGCTCGATCTCGTCAATTACGTTATAAATAACGCGGTGCATGCGCACGTCAACTTTCTCTTGACCAATTGTCGCTTCCGCTTGAGGGTCTGGACGGACGTTAAAGCCGATGACAATTGCATTCGAAGCGGATGCCAGGATGATATCCGATTCTGTAATGGCGCCTACGCCATTATGAATAATCTTGACGCGCACGCCTTCGATATCAATCTTCGCCAGGGAGCCTTTAAGCGCCTCCGCGGAACCTTGAACGTCGGCTTTAATAATCACGTTAAGGTCCTTGATCTCTCCGTCTTTGATATGCGTATACAGATCATCCAGCGTAACGCGCGTGTTCGCGCCCATCTCGGATTGGCGATGCTTGATCGCACGGCGTTCTGCGATTGCGCGTGCTTTGCGCTCGTCTTCGAACACCATAAACGGATCGCCCGCTTGCGGAACTTCAGTCAAGCCTGTAATCTCAATCGGAGTCGAAGGACCTGCTTCCTTCAGTCTGCGGCCACGATCGTTCACCATCGCTCTGACACGGCCGAAGCAGTTGCCCGCAACGAATGCGTCACCGATCTTAAGCGTACCGTGCTGCACGAGAATACGTGCGACTGGGCCTTTGCCTTTGTCCAGCTCGGCTTCAATAACCGTTGCTCTGGCGCGCTTGTTCGGATTTGCCTTGAACTCGTTCACTTCTGCAACGAGCAAGATCATCTCAAGCAAGCCTTCCAGATTAATGCGCTGCTTGGCGGACACTTCAACGAAGATCGTATCGCCACCCCATTCTTCAGGCACAAGCTCATACTCCGTCATTTCTTGCTTGATTTTATCCGCGTTCGCTTCCGGCTTATCGATTTTGTTCACTGCAACAATAATCGGTACGCCAGCCGCTTTCGCGTGGTTGATCGCTTCTACCGTTTGAGGCATGATGCCGTCATCCGCAGCTACGACGATAATTGTAATATCTGTTACTTGTGCACCGCGTGCACGCATGAGCGTGAACGCTTCATGGCCTGGTGTATCCAGGAACGTAATCTTTTTGCCGTTGATCTCGACTTGGTATGCGCCGATATGCTGTGTAATGCCGCCGGCTTCAGCACCTGTTACGTTCGTTTTGCGAATCGAATCCAGGAGTGTTGTTTTACCATGGTCGACGTGACCCATGATGGTCACAACCGGAGGACGGCCAATCAAAACCTCTTCGTCATCGTTCTCTTCCACGTTCTCGAAGTCGTCTTCCTCAACCGGAATCTTCACTTCAACTTCTACGCCGTATTCGCCAGCGATCAGAAGAATCGCATCCATATCGATTTCCTGGTTGATCGTCGCCATTACGCCGAGGAATAGAAGCTTCTTGATGACTTCAGAAGCGTCCTTATGCAGCAGCTTCGCCAGATCGCCGACAGTCAGCGTGCCGCGGACAATAATTTTCTTCGGTGTATTGTCGATTTTCTCACGCGGAGGCTGTTGCGGGCCTCTGTTGTTACGGCCTTTGCCGCCACGGTTGTTGCCGCGGTTGCCGCCATAGCCTGGACGACCGTCCTCGAAACGCTTCTGATTGCCGCCACTGCGGTTGTTCTTGTTGCCGCCACGGTCATCACTGCCGCTGCGAGGTTGCGATCTGCCTGCATTGGAATCAAAGCTGCGGCTTTGTCCTTGTGGAGCTTGAGCCGGACGATTGCCGGATGGTGCGCCTGAGCCGCCTTGACCGAAGGAGCGGTTGCCGCCTCCGCCTTGGCCTTGACCCTGACCGGCAGGACGATTGCCCTGATAGCCGCCGCCTTGGCCGCCGGACGGACGATTGCCGCCTTGACCTTGGCCTGCTGGACGGTTCCCTTGATAGCCGCCCTGGCCTTGACCGGACGGACGGTTGCCTTGATAGCCTTGACCGCCGGATGGACGGTTGCCTCCGCCCTGACCTTGACCGGACGGACGATTGCCTTGATAGCCTTGGCCGCCGGACGGACGATTGCCGCCTTGCTGGCCTTGACCGGATGGACGGTTGCCGCCGCCTTGACCTTGTTGGCCTTGGCCGGATGGACGAGCACCTTGATTGCTTTGCTGTGGTCTTTGTTCACGTTGCTGCTCTGAAGGTTGTTGTGTTTTCGTATTAATAGAGTTCATTGTCCCCTGTCTGTCTTGAGATGTTGTATTCGCGGTCTGTTGCCCGCTTTGAGAAGATTGCCCGCGATTGGCAGGCGCCTGAGCTGCGGATACGGCTGCGCCGCTTGATTCTTGGGCGCGCTTTGCCGCAGCGTTCGCTTTGATATCCCGGAAGAATCCTTCCACTTTATGCACCATTTGATTTTCCATGACACTCATGTGGTTGTTCACTGGCAAATTCAAGCGTTTTAGGATCGTAATAATTTCTTTACTGCTCATATTAAGCGACTTCGCGTATTCGTACACGCGCAGCTTGTCTTTATTGTCTTTGCTGTCCTGTTTGTTGCTCAATAGAATCCACCTCCGTATTTTGGCTCAGATGACTTCCAATCATTTTTCCGAATTGCATATCGGTAACCGCCAGCACGACGCGTTCAGGCTTGCCTATCGCCCTTCCTAGCTGCTCTCGATCGAATGCCTCGGCGAGTTGTATTCCGTAGGTGCCGCATTTATCTCGAAATTTTTTCTTCGTGTTGTCGGACGCATCTCCTGCGAGAATGACGAGATGGGCTTTGCCTGCTCTTACAGCTTTGAGCACAATTTCATCACCAGTGATGAGCTTTCCCGCTCTCATCGCCATTCCGAGCTGCGACAGCACCTTATTCGTCTTCATCATCCGGCGTCTGCTCCTTTGTTGCAATGAATTGCTCCTCCACCGCAATGAAATCTTGTTCCAGCTGATCGTATATATGCTCGCCGACAGGCTGCTTCAATGCCCGGTCCAGCGCTTTCGATTTCTTCGCAAGTTTGAAGCAAGCGACTTTCCCGCACAGATATGCTCCGCGACCGGCTTTTTTGCCGGTCAAATCGATGCCGACTTCTCCATCCGGTGTGCGCACGACCCGAATGAGCTCCTTCTTCGGCATCATATCCTGGCAAGCGACGCACTTGCGAAGCGGTACTTTCCTCGGTCTCACCGTACACCCTCCTTTGTCAGCGTATTAGCCGCTAACGGATTAGTCGATGGATACGGAATCCTGATGCATCGTACCAGTAGCCGATTTTGGACGTCCGTACTCCTGCTCCGCCTGCGTCTCGCTTTTAATATCAATCTTCCATCCCGTCAGCTTGGCTGCAAGTCTTGCATTCTGGCCCTTGATGCCGATCGCCAGCGACAGCTGGTAGTCCGGCACGATGACTCTCGCCATCTTCTCCTGCTCGAATACAATAACCTCAAGGACCTTGGAAGGACTAAGTGCGTTCGCTACATATTCCTCCACATTTTCCGACCAGCGCACGATATCGATCTTCTCGCCCTTCAGCTCGCCTACAATGGTCTGTACGCGCATGCCTTTTTGGCCGACGCAGGAACCGACCGGATCGACTTCGTCATTGCGGGAATGAACCGCGATTTTGGAACGGAATCCCGCTTCGCGCGCAACGGAACGAATTTCGACGACGCCGTCATAGATTTCGGGCACTTCAAGCTCGAACAATCGTTTAAGAAGTCCTGGATGCGTGCGGGATAAAATGATTTGAGGACCTTTAGTCGTATTCTCTACCTTCGTAATAAACGATTTCACGCGGTCGCCATGCTTGAACTTGTCCGTTGGCATAAGCTCGGTCAGAGGCAGCACAGCCTCTACTTTGCCCAGATCAACAAACAGGTTGCGAACATCCTGACGCTGCACGATACCATTCACGATATCCTCTTCTTTGTCGATAAAAGCATTGTAGATCAAACCGCGCTCGGCTTCGCGGATACGCTGCGTCACCACTTGCTTCGCTGTCTGAGCGGCGATGCGGCCGAAGTCGCGCGGCGTTACTTCAATCTCCGCGATGTCGTCCAGCTGGTAATGCGGGTTGATCTCGCGAGACGCTTCTACCGTAATCTCCAGGCGAGGGTCAAGCACCTCGTCAACAACGGTTTTGCGCGCGTATACCTTAATGACGCCGGTATGACGGTTTATATCGACTCTCACGTTTTGCGCAGTGTTGAAATTGCGTTTGTAGCTGGAAATTAGAGCGGCCTCAATCGCTTCAAGCAGCACATCCTTAGCGATACCTTTATCTCTCTCGATTTCCTGCAACGCTTCAATAAAATCCATACTCATTGGAACGATGTTCCCCCTTTCATAATAGAAGCAAAAATTAAAATTGGATAGCCAAGCGGGCGCTGGCGACTTTTTCGTAAGGAATGTCATGCTCTTTTTTGCCAATACGAACAACGGCAGTTTCGCCGTCGAACGATAGCAGCGTGCCTTCAAACTCCTTGGAGCCGTCTACCGGCTCGTAAGTCGTGACATAGACATACTTCCCGATCGCCTTGCGCACATCTTCAGGCTTCTTCAGCGGTCTTTCCGCTCCTGGTGAGGATACTTCAAGGAAATAGGCTCCGGAGATAGGATCGTTAGTGTCTAGCTGCTCGCTGACGTATTCGCTGATACGCCGGCATTCGTCGATGTCAATTCCGCCTTCCTTGTCTACGAAAATGCGCAAAAACCAATTGCTGCCTTCCTTGATATATTCAATGTCGACCAGTTCAAAGCCATTGTCATTGAGAAATGGGAGAACCATAGCCTCAATGGCGGATTTGATAGTGGATGTGCTCAAATTGGGTTAACCTCCTGTATAGGTTGCAATGTGATATTGCCGAATACAAAACGTAAAGAGTGGGTTTCCCCACTCTTCTGCATCAAGAATCTATCCTCATCATTGCCACAAAAATTATATCATAACCGCATAATCGTGACAAGAAATGATTTCTAGTCATCCCGTATGATAACAACTCTCATGGGGCGTGATTAGAACAAGGATAGTTGGTTGGATTCCGGCAAACCTCTGAAGCAGCCCATACCGCTTAGCACCTCGATGATTGTCTTCGTCGCCTTGGACTTCATCTGGAAATCTTCAATGGAGAGGAATTCGCCGTCATTGCGCGCTGCCGCAATATTGCGAGCGGCATTATCGCCAATTCCTGCAATTGCGGCAAACGGCGGAATAAGCGATTCGCCTTCCACCTGGAACTTAATCGCATCGGAACGGTACAGATCAATCGGCTTAAACGAGAAACCCCTTGCCGTCATCTCCAGCGACATCTCCAGCTGAGCCACCATGTTTTTCTCCTTCGGCGCCGCATTAAAGCCCTTCGCCTCAATCTCAATCAGCTTGCGGAGAATGGCGTCGTATCCCTGGCACAGCAGCTCCAAATCGAAATCATCCGCCCGAACCGTAAAGTAAGTCGCGTAGTAATGAATCGGATAATAGAGCTTGAAGAAGGCCGTACGCACTGCAGATATAACATAAGCAGCCGCGTGCGCCTTCGGGAACATGTATTCAATGCGAAGGCAGGAATCAATATACCACTGCGGCACCTTGCAGCGCTTCATCTCATCGATCCACTCCTGCGTAAGGCCTTTGCCCTTCCGCACGCTCTCCGTAATTTTGAACGCCAGTCCCGCATCCATACCGGCCTTGTAGATCAAATAAAGCATAATATCGTCACGACAGCCGATTACGGTTTTGATGTTGCACGTTCCTTTTTTGATCAGCTCCTGCGCGTTGCCCAGCCATACACCCGTTCCGTGGGATAATCCCGAAATTTGCAGCAAATCCGCAAAGGAAGACGGCTGCGTCTCCTGAAGCATCTGTCTTACAAACTTCGTCCCCATCTCCGGTACGCCGTAGGTAGCGACGGCCGATCGGATTTGTTCCGGCGAAACGCCAAGCGCTGCGGTCGAGTTGAACATGCTCATGACTTTAGGATCGTTCATCGGAATCGTCGTGGGATCGACCCCGGTCAAATCCTGCAGCATTCTCATCATAGTCGGATCATCGTGTCCCAGTATATCAAGCTTAAGCAAGTTTTCATCAAAGGCGTGATAATCGAAGTGCGTCGTTTTCCACTCCGCGCTCGTATCATCTGCCGGAAACTGGACCGGCGTTACATCCTCGACCTCAATATAATCAGGAACAACGACGATGCCGCCGGGATGCTGGCCTGTGCTCCGCTTAACGCCGGTACAGCCGCTTGCCAGTCTCGCAAGCTCTGCTCCGCGCCACTTCTTTTGATGCTCTTCCTCGTATTTCTTGGCAAAGCCATACGCCGTCTTCTCCGCTACGGTACCGATTGTTCCCGCTCGAAACACGCTTTTATCACCGAACAGCACTTTTGTATAGTTATGCGCAATAGGCTGATATTCCCCAGAGAAGTTCAAGTCGATATCGGGAACTTTATCACCCTTGAAGCCAAGGAACGTCTCGAACGGGATGTCCTGGCCTTCGCCTTTCATCGGTTTGTCGCAATGCGGACAAGCCTTGACCGGCAAGTCGAAGCCGCTTGGAACGCTGCCGTCGAGGAACCACTCGCTGTGTCGGCAATCCGTGTTCAGGCACAAGTAATGTGCAGGTAGCGGATTAACCTCAGAGATACCAAGAAACGTAGCTACGACCGAAGAGCCTACGGAACCCCGGGAGCCGACCAAATAACCGTCACGATTGGACTTCTTCACCAGTTTCTCGGATATCAGATAGTTGGCGGAGAACTTGTACTTAATAATCGGCACAAGCTCCTTCTCCAGCCGATCGATCACAACCTGCGGGAGCTCGTCGCCATACATGGACTTCGCTGTCTCGTAGCACGTATTGCGAATCTCTTCATCCGCGCCATCGATATTCGGCGTGAACAGCTCCTTCGGAAACATGTCGTACGTCTCGAAGCGATCGGCAAGCTCCGACGTATTCGTCACGACAACCTGTTTCGCTCTGGCTTCGCCGAGGAAGGCGAATTCCTTCAGCATCTCCTCCGTCGTGCGGAAGTGGGCATCCGGCTTGCGCTGTCCTTTAAGCGGGCTGAAGCCCGTAATGCCATGAATGGTAATATCCCGGTACATCTTGTCTCTAGGGTTCAAATAATGCACATTGCCCGTCGCAATGACAGGTTTTCCAAGCTCGTCCGCAATCTCACAAATGCGGCGCATCGCACCTTCGATCTCTGCGCGGCTGCCTACCAGCCCTTTCTCAACCAGATGCATATAGAAGTCGATCGGCTGAATTTCAAGCACATCGTAAAATTCCGCAACTTCCTGTGCTTCCTCCTGCGACTTATTAAGCACCGATTCGAAAAACTCGCCCTTCTCGCAACCGGATATGACAAGCAGCCCTTCCCGTAGCGCCACTAGTTTGGTTCTCGGAATGGTGGCAACCCGTTTGAAATGTTCGGTATGAGATAATGAAATTAATTTGAATAAGTTCTTTTTACCCACTGCGTTAAGCGCGTAGATGTTGCAATGGAACGGCCGCGCGTTGGACAAATCCAGCCCGACATAATCGTTCAGCTGATGCAAATCTTTAATGTTGCGCTCTGCAGCGTCTCCAATCAGTCCAAACAACACACCGCCGAGCGCTACGGAGTCGTCAACAGCGCGGTGATGATTCTCAAGACTGATCTTGTATTTGTCAGACAGCGTATTCAGACGATGATTCTTCATGTTCGGATAAAGGAATCTGGCCAGCTCCAGCGTATCCAATACGGGATTCGTGACTTCCGGCAAACCTAGTGATTTGCAGTTGGCCTGGATGAACCCGATATCGAATCTGGCGTTGTGCGCGACCAGAATATCGTCCCCGATATACGCGATAAACTCGCGCAGCTTCGGCTCAAGCTCCGGAGCGTCCTTGACCATATCGTCATTAATATTCGTCAACTGCTGAATATGATAAGGAATCTTCTCATGCGGGTTGATGAAGGTGGAGAAACGGTCGATTTCCTTGCCGTCCTGCATCCTCACCCCCGCGAGCTCGATAATTTTGTTGTTCACGACGGACAAGCCCGTCGTCTCGATATCGAATACGATGTACGTGGAAGTTGCTAAAGGGGCGGGACGCGAGTTCAAAACCATCGGCACTGCATCGTTGACGACGTTCGCCTCCAGTCCGAACAGAACCTTCATCCCATGCTTCTTGGCAGCTTTCACGGCATCCGGGTAACATTGAATATTGCTGTGATCCGTTACGGCGATTGCCTTATGCCCCCACTTCGCCGCCATCTTCACATATTCACCGATTGGCGTCACGGCGTCCATCGTACTCATCGTCGTATGAAGATGGAATTCGACACGCTTCTCCTCGGCCTTGTCAGCCCGCTCCGGCGGTGAATTGATCTCATGAAGATCATTCGGCATCATTACAAGCTCAGGCTCCTGCATGAAGCGGTCGTATTCGATTCTTCCCCGCGCCTTAATCCATTTGCCATTCGCAAGCTGGGAGAGAACTTTCACATCGTCCTTCGTCTTGGCGAACATCTTCATGGCGATAGAATCAGAGAAGTCGGTGACGTTGAAGATGAACAACGTGCTGCCGTTGCGTAGTTCCTTCATATCCAGTCCGAACACCGCGCCTTGCACCGTAATCTTCTTCTCTTCATCCTGAATGTTCATAAGCGGCACGGCTTCTTCACGAATGTCATAGCCGACCGCAAGGCGAACAACCTCTTCGCCATTATCCTCGCCAGCTGCCGATTCAACCATCGCATCAGCCATCAGTTGCTGAACAGCATCGCGCTCTTCTTGCATCTTTTTTTGTTGAAACTCTTCATAAATCTCTTGTCTTGCCTCGCCTACGACCAGCTTAACCTGGCAATCCCGATCAAAATAGGTTTTATAGAAGGCAGCGACTGCATCGTCCACCTTCTTTTTTCTCGCCAGTTCCAGTCCCGTCGAGTCGAGCAGCGACAGCGTAATGCTGTTTCCTAGAGCTTCGATGGACGCCTTCTGAAGCCAGCCGTTTACTGACGCAATCTCGCGCTGAGCCCACTCGATGAAGAGCGGCCAATATTGCATAACGATATTCTCTGTCTCCACAACCGAATCATACTGGAACACAAAGGTTATCGCGGCAATATGCTCGAATTTCATCCTTACCGCCTGGCATAATCCGTTATAGGCTTGTAAAGGAACCATGGACGTCTTGCGGATGCAAAACGTCCATTCGCGGTTGCTGTTGCTCACAACAACCTGATCTATATAACCATCCTTAAAATACGTATGAATAAGTTCTTGCGGCAGCCCCGCTTGCTGCAATAGCAGCTCGAAGCGCTGTCGCTTGTTACCGGTTAGGCTCATCACAATCAGCTCCTGTCGATCCGAACCGAAAACCCTATTCAGTTCTTAATAAGCGCGGGCAAAGACGACCGTATGCTTCGCTTCATCACCGCACACGAGGCAAGAAGTCTTGTGAACCGAAGGCTCGAAGGGAATATTGCGGCTAGTCGCGCCAGTTTCTTCCTTCACTTGCTTCTCGCATGCCGCAGAACCGCACCATCCGGCTTCTACGAAGCCGCGCTGCTCTTCCAGGAATGCCTTCATCTCATCCAGCGTATCAACGGTACGTGAATTCTCTTCACGGAACGCTTTCGCCCGGTTGAACATCTCCTGATGGGTCTCCTCCAGCATTGCTTCCACTTCAGCGATCAGGTTATCCTGCTTCACGATCCGCTTCTCGCCCGTGATACGGGATACGAGAACGACAACACCATTCTCCATATCGCGAGGACCAAGCTCCAGTCTCAGCGGTACGCCGCGCATCTCGTATTCGTTGAATTTCCAGCCTGGGCTCACATCGGAGCGGTCGTCTACGCGTACGCGCACACCCGCTTTCTTCAGCTCAGCATACAGCTCGTCCACGCGTCCTACCACCTGCTCACGCATCTTGGCAGGTCCGATTGGAATCATAATGACTTGCGTTGGCGCTACTTTCGGAGGCAGAGCCAAGCCGCGGTCGTCACCATGAACCATAATCAACGCGCCGATCAAGCGCGTGCTGACGCCCCACGATGTGGTATGAGCGAATTGAAGCGTATTCTCGCGGTCCAAATATTTGATATCGAATGCGATAGCAAATTTATTGCCCAGATAATGCGAAGTTCCGGCTTGTACGGCTTTTCCGTCCTTCATCATCGCTTCGATCGAATAAGTATCCACAGCTCCAGCGAAACGCTCGGAAGGTGTCTTCTCGCCCTTAATGACCGGAATAGCAAGGAAGTCCTCTACGAAGCTTGTATACACATCAAGCATCTGCATCGTTTCCTGGCGCGCTTCTTCCTCAGTCTCGTGAGCGGTATGGCCTTCCTGCCACAGGAATTCACTTGTGCGAAGGAAAGGAAGCGTGCGCTTCTCCCAGCGCACCACATTAGCCCATTGGTTGATGAGGACCGGCAAATCGCGATAGGATTGAATCCATTTCGCGTACATGTGGCCGATCATGGTCTCGGAGGTCGGGCGAATCGCCAGACGCTCCTCCAGCTTCTCGCCCGCAGCTTCCGTTACCCACGGAAGCTCCGGATTAAAGCCCTCGACATGCTCCTTTTCCTTCTGGAAGAAGCTCTCGGGAATGAATAGAGGGAAATAGGCGTTGCGATGTCCCGTTTCCTTAAAGCGGCGGTCCAGATCACGCTGAATGTTTTCCCACAGCTCATAGCCTTCCGGACGGAAAACGATACAGCCGCGCACCGGCGAATAATCCATAAGCTCCGCTTTTTTGATTACATCGATATACCATCTAGAGAAATCTTCGCTTTGCGGCGTAATTTCCGTTACAAATCCTTTTTCCTTTGACATGAGCGACAGACTACCCCCCTCGAACTAATCGTAAAATATCATTATAGGTCACAACAAGCATAAGCAGCATCAGCATCGCAAATCCGACGAAATGCACCATGCTTTCTTTATTCGGATCAATCGGCTTTCTTCGCACAGCCTCCAGGCCAAGGAAGATCAATCTGCTTCCGTCCAGCGCTGGAACTGGCAGCAAGTTGAATATGCCGAGGTACAAGCTAAGCAATGCCGTCCAGGACGTCAATTGGACTATGCCCTTACGCGCAATCTCAGCTGTCATATCAGCCGTTCTGACCGGACCGCCCAGGTCCTCCAGCTTGAATTGACCGGTAACCAGCATTTTGAAGCTTTCAAATATAAACTCTGTTGACACCTTCATGAGTGTTGCGGCTCTTGAAATAGTTTCGGTGAATGTAGCCGATCTCATCGGCGGCGACGCACTGATGCCGACCTTGCCGACGCCGAGCTCATTCAACATTGGAGTGACTTTGATCGTATGTACTTGGCCGTCCCTGTTCACGATCATTTCGACCGGTTTGCCAGGCGATTTGCCGATGATATCGATCATTTGTTCCAAATCCGCGCCGATTTTGACGCCGTTCACGGATTCCACCACATCGCCTTTTTTCAGATCCACTCCGGCTGCGGGCATTTTCTCCTCAATGGAGCTAATGATCAGCTTATCCGGATTCTCCACCGGTACGCCTACCATTTGAGCATACACGGCATAGAGCACGAATGCCAGAATAAAATTCATCATCGGTCCGGCAAATATCGCCATTGCTTTCTTGCCCACCGACTTGCTGCCGAAATGCCTGTCAATCGGCGCGATCTGTGTGTCTCTGCCCTTGGAAATAACGAGCGCTTGCGGGTGAACGTCGTATCGCTCCGATTCTCCCTCTACCAGCAAGGAAATCGAAAGCCTGCGCTCCAAATCAACATCCTCCACCTCGCCGCGAACGGTACCTGTCCGCTCATCCAGTCGATCGAGGAAGATGCGAGTGACTTGATTATCCTTAATCCGAACGGCTACTGTCTGCCCCGGCTGGACTTCCACGATCTCGGGATCTTCGCCCGCCATCCTGACAAATCCGCCAGCGGGTATGAGCCGCAGTGTATATCTGGTTTCGCCGCGTTTGACGGAAAGAAGCTTCGGCCCAAAGCCGATCGCAAATTCCCTGACGAGAATACCCGCCCGCTTGGCAAAATAGTAATGTCCCCATTCATGTATCGTCACAATGACGAAAAATACGAGCACGGTCGATAAGACGACCTGAATCATCCCCATAGACGTGTTGCCTCCTGTTCGTTACGGCCTGTACATAGATTATCATTATTCTCCCGCCCGATACAAGAGAACCACTTTTTCGGCAGGGTCAGACCGTCGCGGCTAGTCCGCGAGCCCACTCGTCCACTTCGGCAATCGTCTGTAAATCATGGACATCGCATACGTTATGCCGCTCTACTACAGTTTCCAGCACCCGCTCGATATCGAGGAAGGAAATTTCCCTGTTCAGGAATCGGGCTACCGCCACTTCGTTTGCTGCATTATACACCGTCGGCGCGGACTGTCCCAAACGCCCGCAATCGAAAGCGAGTCTGAGACACGGGAAACGCTCGTAATCCATCGTTCTGAAATTAAGCTTGCCAATCTCTGCGAGGTTAAGGCGCTCGGTAGGAGTAGGAAGCCGCTCCGGATACGTCAGTGCATACTGGATAGGAACGCGCATGTCCGGCATGCCGAGCTGAGCGATAATGCTGTGGTCGTTGAATTCAACAAAAGAATGAATAATACTCTCTGGATGAATAAGAACATTCACCTGCTCGTAATCCAGGCCGAACAGCCATTTGGCTTCAATGACTTCCAGACCCTTATTCACCATGGTAGCAGAGTCAATCGTAATCTTGGCGCCCATCGACCAGTTCGGATGCTTGAGCGCATCCTCCACGGTGACGCCAGCCAGATCTGCCCTCGTGCGATCTCGGAACGAGCCGCCGGAAGCTGTCAGCGTAATGCCGAGCACGTCGCTCCGTCTCTCGCCATTCAGACACTGATAGATAGCAGAATGCTCAGAGTCGATCGGCAAAATCGACACACCGCGCTCCATGGCGCGCTGCATGACGATATGTCCCGCCGTGACCAGCGTCTCTTTGTTCGCGAGCCCGATCGATTTGCCGGCATGGATCGCTGCCAGTGTTGCCGGCAGTCCTCGACTGCCAATGATGGCGGTCACTACCGTATCCGCATCCGTTCCGGCGGCAACCTCGATCAGCCCCTCTTCACCGTAGGTTACACGCGTTCCCTGCGGCATATAAGGCCGTGCTTGCTCTGCCAGCTCCTTTGAAGCAAGACTAACTAATGCGGGTCTAAATTCTTTCGCTTGCTCGATGACGAGCTCCACATTGCTTCCCGCTGACAAGGCAGTGACACAGAAGCGGTCCGGCTGATGCCTGACGATGTCCAGCGTCTGCGTGCCTATGGACCCTGTTGAGCCTAATAGCGCTATCTTCTTCAACTAAAGTACCTCCAACTTAAACAGGGATAAGCTCCGTTAACAATAATAGCGGAAATACGATCAACCAGCTGTCGCAGCGGTCGAGCACGCCGCCGTGGCCGGGAAGCAAATTGCCTGTATCTTTAATGTTCCGCACACGTTTGTACGCCGATTGAATCAGATCGCCGAATTGTCCCGCGATGGCTGCAACAACGCCAATCAGCAGCGCTCTGCCGATACTGACTGTATCCGGACCCAGAATGGCAAACACAACGGCTACAATTAACGACAGTACAACGCCGCCAATTGCGCCTTCAATCGTTTTGTTTGGGCTAATGGAAGGCCATAGCTTCGTCTTGCCAATGGCCCGGCCGGTGAAATACGCGCCGATATCCGAAGCCCATATGCAACCAAAAGATAAAAACGTCCAGAACAGGCCATGCTCACCCATGTCGCGAACTGCAATCATGGCAGCAAAACCATAACCCACATATAACGCGCCAAGCAGCATGAGCGAAGCGCCGTCTATGGTCGTTTTGTTTTTGGTTACGACCGTGACGGCAAGCAGAAGAAAGGCCAGCATCCACATAATCGTGAGCGGCGAGGGCATGCTGACACCCCATGCCTCCCACGGAAGGACGAAGTACAGCACTCCGGCGAAGCCAAGCAACGCAGAAGGGTGAAACGGAGAAAAGCCGTTCATACGGGTATATTCATAAAATCCGATAATGGCAAGCAGCACCAGCAATCCTGTATAAAAGGCTCCGCCCAATACGGCCAGGGCGACAAACACTGCGCCTGCAATGACACCTGTAATCAATCGTTGTTTCAATGCCAAGTCACACTCCGTCGTTTGATGCTATAGTCCGCCATATCTCCGACCGCGTCGTTGATAGGTTTCAATGGCTTCGTGGAAATGCTTTTCCGTAAATTCAGGCCAATATACATCCGTAAACCAAAACTCACTGTATGCTAGCTGCCAAAGCATGAAGTTGCTTAGCCGCAGCTCGCCGCTTGTACGAATGAGCAAATCCGGATCAGGAATGTCACTGGTAAGCAACCGGCTGGACATGACGTCTTCGTCGATTGCTTCCGCATCCAGCTTGCCGTTTTTTACGTCGAGCGCAATATGTTTGATCGCATCCAGCATCTCCATGCGGCTGCCGTAATTTAGAGCGAAGTTAAGGACAAGCCCCGTATTGCTGGCTGTCTTGCTGACTGCTTCTTCCAAGGCATGTATCGTGTGGGGAGGCAAGTTATCCCTGGACCCCATCATGCGCACTTGCACATTGTTTGCAATCAAATCGTCCAGCTCAATCTCCAGAAACTGCTGCGGCAGCTTCATCAGGAAGTCGACTTCAGCTTTAGGACGCTTCCAGTTCTCCGTAGAGAAGGCGTACATGGTTAAATATTGTATCCCAAGCCGATCCGCCGCAATCGTAATGCGCTTGACCGTTTTCATCCCGGAGTGATGGCCTGCCATACGCGGCAAACCGCGTTTCTTGGCCCATCGTCCATTCCCATCCATAATGATGGCTACGTGCCTCGGCACATGACCCGTCTCGATTGAAGCCGGCTTCGGTGCGAATGATTCGCTTAGTCTTGCCCAAAGTCGCTTGATCATCTAGCTTCCTCCCAACCGATAAGAACAATCGTCTATCGGAGTACTTCGAGGATGGGCTGTAATGCCCATCCCTCTTCGTATGATCAATAAAAACGTAACCCCACCTGTCGGAGGGGCTAAAGCGTGAATTAAACTTCCATAATTTCTTTTTCTTTGGCAGAAAGAACTTTCTCTACTTCTGCGATATATTTATCTGTTGTCTTCTGGATATCGTCCTGATGGCGACGCGACTCGTCTTCGGAAATATCCGTTTTCTCAAGCTTCTTCACGTCATCGTTGGCATCGCGGCGAATGTTGCGGACCGCTACTTTTGCCTCTTCGCCGAATTTCTTGGACGTCTTCACCAGTTCAGCGCGGCGCTCCTCCGTTAGAGGCGGTACAGAGATCCGGATGGATAGACCATCATTGGATGGCGTAAGACCTAGATCCGACTTCAAAATCGCCTTCTCGATCGCTCCCAGCGATGATTTGTCCCAAGGCTGGATCATCAGCGTGCGGGAATCCGGCGTATTGATGTTCGCAAGCTGGTTCAGCGGCGTTTGGGCGCCGTAGTATTCAACCTGGATACGGTCAAGCAGCGCCGGGCTTGCTTTGCCAGCGCGAAGCGTGGACAGATCGCGCTTTAACGCGCCGATCGCTTTCTCCATGCGCTCTTCTGCACTTTTTTTAATCGCTTGTGGCATGTTATTTGGCACTTCCTTTCACGATCGTACCGATTTTCTCACCTAGCACGACCCGTTTAATATTTCCATTCTCTGTGATGGAGAATACGATTAGCGGGATATTATTGTCCATGCAAAGCGATGATGCCGTGGAATCCATTACGCCCAGATTGCGGTTAAGCATGTCCAGGTATGTAAGTTCTTCGAATTTCTCGGCGTTCTCGTCTTTGAATGGATCGGCGGAATATACACCGTCTACTTTGTTCTTCGCCATCAGAATCACTTCGGCTTCGATCTCCGCAGCGCGCAGAGCGGCTGTCGTATCTGTCGAGAAGAACGGGTTGCCTGTTCCAGCAGCGAAGATCACGACGCGCCCCTTCTCCAGATGGCGAATTGCGCGACGTCTAATATACGGCTCAGCGATTTGCTGCATGGCAATCGAAGTTTGAACGCGAGTTGGCACATCAATTTGCTCCAGCGCGTCTTGAAGAGCCAGTGAATTCATGACGGTGGCCAGCATGCCCATGTAATCCGCCGTTGCACGATCGATGCCTTTGGCTGTGCCTGCGATGCCTCTCCAGATGTTGCCGCCGCCTACGACGATAGCGACTTCTACGCCAAGATCAACAACTTCCTTCACTTGATTGGCTATGGAAGAGATAACGGAAGCTTCAATGCCGAAACCTTCTTGACCGGACAATGATTCGCCGCTCACTTTCAAGACGATGCGTTTAAATACAGGATGTTCCAACGTTATTACCTCCATCATGCACCTCGCAAGCGAGGACACTCTTTTTTATTCCGATTAAGCTAGAATTGTACGATATGCCATTTATAGAAAAGAAGGCGGGGCGGACGCCCCGCCCCGCCTGTGCGTTCGGATTACAGTTTCGCTTGAGCCATAACTTCTTCAACGAAGTTGTCGACTTTTTTCTCAAGGCCTTCGCCCAGCTCGTAACGAACGAAGCGACGGATCGAAATATTTTCACCGATTTTGCTGATTTTTTCATTCAGCAGGTTAGAGATCGTTTTGTCCGGATCTTTAATGAAGGACTGCTCAAGCAGGCAATACTCTTCATAGTATTTCGAGATGCGGCCTTCAACCATTTTTTCAACGATTTTCTCAGGCTTGCCTTCGTTAAGCGCTTGGTTTTTAAGGATTTCTTTTTCTTTTTCGATCTCGTCAGCCGGAACTTCTTCACGACGAACGAATTTCGGATTTGCTGCAGCGATTTGCATCGCGATATCTCTAGCAAACTCACGGAATTGATCCGTTTTCGCAACGAAGTCAGTCTCACAGTTAATTTCTACCAGCACGCCGATACGGCCGCCAGCATGGATGTAGGATTCAACTACGCCCTCAGTCGCAACACGTCCAGCTTTGTTCGCTGCCGCAGCAAGACCTTTCTCGCGAAGCAATGCGATCGCTTTTTCTACGTCGCCGCCTGTTTCGTCCAGCGCTTTTTTGCAATCGAGCATACCTGCTCCCGTTCTCTCACGAAGTTCCTTTACCGCGCTTGCGCTAACTGCCATGAAAAACCCTCCTAAAAGTTTACATCAGAATTTTGTTCAAAAAAAGGGTAGTGAGAGGTTTGCACCATCTGACCACCCTTTGTTGTTACGAAATGATGTTTTAGTTTGCGATTAGGCTGTTGTTTGCTCGCCTTGGTTCGCTTCGATAATCGCGTCAGCCATTTTAGCTGTTAGAAGCTTAACTGCACGGATCGCATCGTCGTTACCAGGGATAACGTAGTCGATTTCGTCCGGATCACAGTTCGTATCAACGATACCTACGATTGGGATACCCAATTTGCGAGCTTCAGCAACTGCAATGCGCTCTTTGCGCGGATCGATAACGAACAGCGCGCTTGGCAGGCCTTTCATGCCTTTAATGCCGCCCAGGAATTTCTGAAGACGATCTTTTTCTTTACGAAGAATGATAACTTCTTTCTTCGGAAGAACTTCGAACGTGCCGTCCTCTTCCCATTTCTCAAGCTGCTTCAGACGATCGATACGCTTTTGAATCGTTTGGAAATTCGTAAGCGTGCCGCCGAGCCAGCGTTGGTTGATGTAGAAGTTGCCGCAACGCTCAGCTTCTTCTTTCACCGAATCTTGAGCTTGCTTCTTTGTGCCGACGAACAGCATAGTGCCGCCCTCAGCTGCTACGGATTTAACAAAGTTGTACGCTTCGTCAACTTTCTTAACCGTTTTTTGCAAGTCGATAATGTAAATTCCGTTTCTTTCTGTGAAGATATAACGATCCATCTTCGGGTTCCAACGACGTGTCTGGTGACCGAAGTGTACCCCAGCTTCTAGAAGCTGTTTCATGGAAATAACCGCCATTTCTTCAACACCTCCTGTAATGGTTTTTGTGTGTCCCTCCGCTCGATCGCGTTTTCCGACAAAACTTTCGCCTGGCGAAAGCACCGTTGTCAGAATTGATCAGCGTGTGTTTTTAACACCGTCATTTAATATATCATAGATGATGTGCCCATGCAAGAACACTTTGCCACTTCCGTATGAGAAATCCATTATTGCGCAGCCAGCCACGCTTCCGCCTCCGTCTTGCTAATCGGTTGCCCCGTTACGCCGGCGATTGCCCCGGCGATTCCGGCTTTCTCGTTAATCAAAAAATAACCGGCTCTGGCCTGCTTATTCTTGGCTTTCATTTGTTTGATGAATGCAGGCGCATCATCGATAATGTCATTGGCAAGAAGCAGCTCCGATGTTTGGGTCAAATTAAAGCCGGGCTCGATCCGGATGAGCTTCTGAGCGGGCTCCTTCAGCTCTTCCGGCTCTACGGTCCCTGCATTCGCAACCGGCGCTTCGGACCCCTGAGCTTCCGCAGGAGGCGCCACAGGGGTCCCTTCAGGAGCGGCATCCGGCGGTCCCGTGACGGCATGGTCATTCCCCGCTGAGGAATCAGGCGATGGTTCGCCTCCAGACGGCTGTTCCTCCTGCAAGCCGCCTTGCCTTAATTCCTGCTCCATTTTGTTCAGCTTGTCCTGGCTGTTCTCCCCCAGCATGAATAGCTGCAGCAACAGGGCTCCCGCGACAATCCCGACGCCGAGCCCAAGCACAAAGGATCGTTTGTTAAACATGAAGCGAGCCCTCCTGCTTGGACAAGCCGATAATGAGCTGGACTTCCCCTTTGTTCATGCCAAGCTTCTTGGCTATGGCTTCGATCGATTTGCCTTCCGCATACAGACGGAACAGCTCCGAGTAGCGGTCATGGATCGAATTGGACTTGGGACTTTGATTCTCAATCGTAATCGCCGCTTCCTTCCAAGCGGAGGGTTCGGCGGGTACGTAGGCTGCTTGCCCCGCCATGCCGGCGGCAGTCCTTTCCGCCTGCAAGCGGGCTTCGGCAGGCTTCACAAGCGACTCCTGAAGCAGTTTTTCGAGCTGCCCGCAGCGCTCTTCTAATGTAGCAATTCGTTTATCCTTGCTGTCGGCCTCCTGCTTGGCCGTTTGCTGTGATTCCGCAATCAGCCGGATCAGGTGTTCATTGTCCTTCTCCATGTTTTCCATAAACTGATCAAGCGCGGTCTCCATATTGCGTACGGACTGCGGGGCTTCATTACTGTCCGGCTTCTTTCGCGGCATGGCGAAGGCGCCTACGGCCACAACCGCCCCAACGAGTACGATATATTGCCATGGTTCCATATGTAGCATCCCGCCTCTTTTGCTTATAGTGGTTGTTCAAAAAGTCCACTTTTGATCACGAAGCAGAACAGGAAGCCGACTCGACATCGAATATGGCATTCAGCCGGAACTTCCGGTGCTCACGTAGCGTCCACTACGCTCCGCTCATCATTTCCTAGCTTCATCCCATCTTCTGCGGCGTTTTTAAAAAACGCATCATCGGAAGCATAAGCTGTTGTACTGAAAACCGGACTTTTTGAACTCGCACTTATACTGCTGATCTACAGCTTGATATCCAGATGATGACCCTTATACGGATGCACCGCCGGCTCGTCAGCTGGCAATTCCTCGTCCGTGCCATCCGCTTTCTTGCGGGTTCCCCGCTTATACCCGCCATCATTCGCACCGTCTTGATCCGCACGTACTTGAGGCTTCGAGGACTGCTCGACCGCTGTATTCTGATTGCGCAGTTCTTCCGTTTGCTTCGACGCCTGATTCGCCAGCATGTTCTGCTCCGCCAGCGGCCGCTGCGCAGCCTGCTGCTGCATGCCGCTGAACTCCTGCGTACGCGGAACCGACATTTGAAGATCCAGTGGCTTAAAGGTCATTCAAGCCGCACCTCCCGTTATTTAGACTTATAGGTCTTTTAAGGGTGATAAGGAACCATCGCAATATCTCCCTCCATTAACCGGAAGGAAACGCGCTGAACGCTGTCCTTGATATGTTTTGTATATCGGCCAATAACAACTTTTGTTCCTCCAAATGCATTCCCGCTCACGTTTATTCTGGAGAAATTAGTACCTTCAAGCATCTTCTCAATCTCTAGCATCCGTACCTTTGATTCCTCAATCATCGACTGAGTTTGTCTTTTGGTCGCATTGAGCTTAGCGCGCAGCTCCAATCGGTCAGGTGTTAGTTGACCGGCTGCGGCCATCTGATCTAGAATAACAAGGGCCTTCTCAGACTTGTCCGTGCTCTCGAAAAGCTGTTTAATGTTGCCACGCAGTTCTAACAATTCTTCGCGCAACTGTGGATTTACACCAACCTCAATTGCTGTAGCTGTAGACATAGCGTTGCCAAGCGTACGTGCAACAACCTGCTCTCCTGCCTGTATAAGACCTCCGACGATTAGCCCTTTCGCTCCGGAACAAATGACATTTTTGCCCGCTTTGACGGTTGAATGCATGATGCTTTGCGAGACGATAACATCCTCCCCAGCAAAAACATGCCCGTCTTGTATAAAGGAACTGCGAACATTCCGCCCCGCTTTGACATGCCCCTTACTGCTCGCCATAATGCCGCTAGTGATCTCGATCGATCCATCTGACTCCAGCTCTGCACCCTCTACACCGCCGATTACGCGGATATCGCCTGACGCCCTCACCCTGAATCCGGTCAGCACATTGCCGCGAATAACGACCGTGCCTACGAAATCGATATTGCCGACGCTGTAATCCACATCGCCGTTCACCTCAAACACGGGAAAAACATTGATTTTCCCTTTATCGGTAATCGTAATGAGACCGTCAATTGCAGCATAGAGAGCGTTTTCGCCATTTTGCACAACATTTTTTCCGATTTTAAACCGGGCTTTCTTGCCGAATTTTGGAGGAATGACTTCACCAGTTACCATCATGCCTGAGGACCCGGACAGCGGTTCCACAAGCTCGGCGATCAATTGTCCGCGCTTGACATTTTTTAGCCGGGTCACTTCTTTCAGATCTACATTACCCTCTTGATCCTCTGCAGGCTTATGCTGCTTGCTGTCTTCCATGTCATAGACGAACCGTACTGCTCCGTCCTTTCCTTCTCCAGGGGCTTCCCCTTGTGCGACCAGGGTCTGCTCCCTGCAGTAGGCAAGCGGATTTCTGCATATTTGATCCAGCACATCGATTCGGAGTCCATGGACAACACCCTTGCTGCGTAAGTATTGTTCTAAATCCGATGACGCACATACAAAATCTTCCGTTATCCGACTGAATGTTAGGAAGGCAGACAGCTTGTCAGCTGAAGTCTGGATACGCAGGTATGAATCTAATTGAATATTGTCCACCTTACTCCCTCCTCTCTAATGCTGCATAAGTTGATCTTTATGTTTAGCCAATGCTCCACGCAGTCTCAAAATAGCCTTGGAATGGAGCTGGGAAATTCGCGATGGGGATAGCGACATCACTTCTGCGATTTCGCTCAACGACAATTCTTCGTAATAAAACAGCGATACAACCGTTCTTTCCTTCTCCGTCAATCGTTCAATGCCTTTGACCAACGACTCTTTCAAATAAAACTCGTGTACTTTGAAATCCGGATTTTTCGCTTTGTCATCGATGAGCAGCGACATGCGCGTCTCTGATTCTTCTTCGCGGATCGGATCTTCCAGTGAACAGATCGTTGCGACGGAGATGTCCTGAAGCATATTGGTAAATTCTTTTTCAGTTACTTGCAAATACGAACTGACCTCCAGATCTGTAACCGAGCGCATATACTGCTGCTCCAGATGCTGATACGCCTCCTCCACCCGCTTCGCTTTCTCGCGTACGGATCTCGGCACCCAATCCCCTTGACGCAAGCCGTCAATAATAGCGCCGCGAATGCGCCAAGAAGCATACGTCTCGAATTGCAGTCCCCGCAAATAATCAAACTTCTCAATTGCATCAATCAGCCCCATGACGCCATTGCTGGCAAGATCGTCTTTAATTACATTCTTTGGAAGTCCGATTGCCATGCGATTAGTTACATACTCGACCAGAGGCAGAAACGTTTCTATCAATGCCTTCTTCGCTTCAAGATCACCGTGTTCTTTCCAAGCTTGCCACATCTGGATGTTAGTCAAATGAGGCGTCTTCAGCTCAGCCATCGACTCACTCTCCTGTCAGGTGACGTAATGCCTTCGCCAAATCTTCTGGCTGTTTATTAGTTGTAGATACGAATTGCGGAGGCGTCAGCGGACGGAACCCCGGGGCAGCCTCATCATTGCCCGCGCCCTGTCCCTGCTCTTCCGCCGGTGTAGCTCCTTGCATTTGCGCTTTCAACAATTCATTCAGATCTTCGTCTTCGTCCGGGGTCGTCATATCAAGTGAGCTGCCCTTCGCTTCATCAGTATCTTGCGAGTCTCCGATCATCGCCGGGGGCTTCAGTATAAAAGCCATGAGAAAACGAGCCGGATAAGCAAGCGCAAAAAATGCGATGAACGCATAAAGACTTCTAAGCATGATGACGGATAACGGATTGTTGCCGATGGAGAAGAGAACCGTCAGAACTATACCCGTTATGCCGAATACCACATTCCACCGCCAAGTACCTTGCATCTTAAATCTCCTTTACACCATGCTGCACGCTTCTGATGAGCAAGATTCCTTTGTAACTGTCGAACTCTACCGTTCTGCCGTAGTTGCCTCCCGTATCTGCCCCCAGAATCGGGATGCGATAGTGCTGCAGGATGGCTGTGCAAGACTCCACATTACGCGGCCCGATCCGCAGAGTATCCGAGCCGCCAAGCGCGAACATCTGGGCTCCGCCCGCCATCTTGGCTTCTAACCGGTTTAACCGGGCGCCTACGGCCTGCATTCTTTCAAGCAGCTCCGGAATAGCGGTATCTGCATATTTCGCCTGATTAAACTGCGCTTCACGAGCGATCTCCGACGAAGGAAGCATTACATGCGCCATGCCGGCAACTTTGCTCTGGGAATCGTACAGCGTCAGTCCAACACATGATCCCAGTCCCGTTGTTTTCAGAACGGCACCATCTATCGCGATATTCAGATCGGCCATGCCCACCTTCACTAACGTTTGCCCTGTCATCCCAGTTCGACTCCCAATGCCTTAAAAATTTTTTTAAACGATTCCGGATCGGGAATTAGGAAAAAATGTCCTTCCAGCGATTGCCGATCTTCCAGAAACGTCGTTTCGATCAATAAGGCGGAATCGCCCATCTCTCCGAATTGCATTAAGCCGTAGCTCAGTATTGCGCCTGCCATATCATGAGCGATTGCAGGTACGGATGGCACCATCGGAAGTTGTGTGAAATCGGCAAGTGAGGACAAGTAGGACCCCGCTAATATATTGCCGATTTCGCATAATGCGGACAGCTCCATCTCTGAATAGCCATTCTCGTCCTGATGATTCATCGAAAGAAGCTGATTCAGTATGCGCTTGGCCGACTGCTCTTCAATAATAAAGAACATATTGCCGGGAGCTTCGCCCTCTACCCTTAGAAAGACAGCAAGCACGATCTGCTCCGCGCCGCCGACGCGATCTGCCACTTCCTCGAACGGCAGCAGACTTACCTTTGGAACCGCCATATCGACCGGCTTGTCCAGCAGCTTGGACAATGCGGTAGCCGCATTGCCCGCCCCAATGTTGCCGACTTCCCTCAGCACATCCATTTCAAATGCTTTAAAAGAATCGAATAGCGACACAGGTTATACCTCAAGCTGCTCAAGCTGGATAATTTCGTTTTTGTTGAGCACTTCCGAAAGGTTCAGCATAATAAGCAAGCGTCCTTCCCCCAGCTTGGCAATCCCGCGAAGATATTTCGCTTTGATGCCCCCGACAATCTCCGGTGGTGAATCGATCGTATCGGTGTCGATATCGATTACATCGTTGGCCGAGTCTACGATAAAGCCTACTTCCAAGTCTGCAACGGCAACAACAATGATACGGGAGTGCTCGGTATGTTCCGTCTCGGACAAGTTGAACCGGCCTCTAAGGTCGATCACCGGAACGACGATACCACGCAGATTGATGACTCCCTTGATGAAGGTTGCGGTCTTCGGGATGCGGGTAATGGGCGACAATCTCTCGATCGTACGGACTTTATCGACTTCAATCCCATACTCCTCCTTGCCTAGCGCGAACACGATAACCTTTAATTCTTCTCCCATCGAAAACCCCTCCTTATTTAATCAATGCATTCGGATCTATAATAAGTGCAACCTGTCCATCACCCAGTATGGTAGCCCCGGATATCGCATGGATTTGAGTCAGGTATTGTCCAAGTGTCTTGAGTACAATCTCGCTTTGGCCGATGAACTCATCTACCATTATCGCTGCCCACTTGTCCCCTTTGCGGATGACGATAATTTCGGTTTCAATCTCTGTTGTCTCGTCATAATCCGGCGACTCCAGCACTTTGCTGAGCGATACTAGCGGAATGATCGAATTGCGGAACTGAATCATTTGATTGCCATGAACCTGCAGGATATCGGCCCGCTTCACGATCCCGGTCTCGACGATCGAAGTGAGTGGAATCGCATATTTCTCCGATCCCAGCTTAATGAGCATCGCAGAGATAATCGAAAGTGTTAGCGGCAATTGAACAGAGAATTTGGTGCCTCTGCCAAATGCCGAATCGACGGTTACATTGCCGCCAAGCGATGTGATCTTCGTCTTAACGACATCAAGACCAACTCCGCGGCCCGAGATATCGGAGATTTTATCCGCCGTGCTGAAGCCTGCGGCAAAAATCAGCATATTGATCTCATCCGAGGTCAGGTTGCGGCCTTGTTCTTCCGTTACGACGCCGTTCTTGATCGCAATCTGGAGCACTTTCTCCTGGTTAATGCCGCTGCCGTCCTCTTCCACTTCAATGAAGACATGGTTGCCGCTATGATAAGCGCGAAGATGGATGGTGCCCGTCTCCGGCTTGCCGGCAGCGATACGGTCAGCAATCGTCTCAATGCCATGGTCGACGGAATTGCGAAGCAAGTGAACGAGCGGGTCGCCGATCTCGTCGATGACGGTACGGTCAAGCTCCGTATCTGCGCCTGTTATAACCAGCTCGATCTTTTTGTCCAGCGATTTGGACAAATCCCGAATCATTCTTGGGAATCGGTTGAATACCGAATCGACAGGAACCATCCGCAATTTCAGAACAATATTTTGCAGGTCGGAGCTGACTCTCGCCATGTGCTCCACCGTCTCCGTCAGATCGTTGCGCTTCACTTCACTCGCAAGCTGCTCCAGACGGACACGGTCAATGAGCAATTCACTGAACAGGTTCATCAGCGTATCCAGACGCTCGATATCGACACGAATTGTTCTGGCTACCGCGCCTCCGGTCGTAGGAGGCGTCTTCTTGACCGGCTCCGATGCTTGCTTCGCGGAGCTTGGCGAAGCCGGCGCTTCCGCTGCCGGTGCAGCGGGTGCTTCCACAGCAGCAGCCGCTGGCGCTGTTGTCAGAGCAGCTAATGATTCAGGATCAAGTGGCGTAACCTGAACCGTCGCGATTTCCGAGATGTTGCCAATTTGCTGGAGCAGCTCTGATTCTTTTAAGGATGAAATGGTAAAGACGGAAAAGGAACGGTCAAACTTCTCTTGCTCCAGGTCCTGTACGGAGGGTTCAGACTTTACGATCTCGCCGTTGCGCTCCAGCAGGTCGAACACCATGTAAGAGCGGACGGCTTTGAGAACACAAGTCTCCTCCAAGGATACTTGGATGAAAAACGGCTGATGGCCGCTCTCCATCGATTGCAGCAGAATGGACGACTGGAATTGGTCCAGGAGTGCCGCATTTGTTGAAATGGATGGTGCAGCTGCAGCTGCAGCTGCCACCGGTGCAGGAGCAGCGGAGCTGCCGCTCTTGTAGTCGCTTTTCAATATCGTCTGGAGCGAAGCGACAATAGCTGTAACATCGGCTTTTCCCGTACCGCCCGCCACGATATCTTGAACCATCGCCTCAAGCGCATCGAGCCCCTTGAACAACGTATCGAATATAAAGCTGTCCATCTTCAGCTTGCTGTTGCGCACCAGGTCAAGCACGTTCTCCATCTCATGCGTCAAAGCCGCTAAATCTTCAAATCCCATCGTCGCCGACATGCCTTTCAGCGTATGCGCCGAGCGGAAGATCGATTGCACAATGCTTAAATCATCAGGGTCGCTTTCCAGTTGAAGCAGGTTTTCGTTCAAGGATTGAAGATGATCGTTGGATTCGTCGATAAACATGGACAAATACGCGTTCATATCCATTTCCAAGCACCTCCTGTTAGTATGATCGTAATGAGAACTACTTTTATGTCAAAATTGTGCTGGCAAGCCGTCCGGCAATCGCATGCAAAGGAAGGATATGCTGTGCTGCTCCGCATTCGACGGCTGCTCGCGGCATGCCGTATACGATACAGGTTTCTTCGGATTCTGCGATCGTTGTGGCAGCACCGCCTTCAGCCAGAGCCTTCAGCCCTTTGGCCCCGTCGCTTCCCATACCTGTCATAATGACAGCATGCCGTTCAATCTCTGAGAAGGACAGCAGCGATTCAAACATCACATCTACTGATGGTCGATGGCCGTTGCGCTGCGGCTGATCGGTCAAACGAATGAAGTATCCGGCAGCGTCCTTGCCGAGCTCCATATGCTTCCCGCCGGGAGCAACGTGTACGACACCGGCATTCACCCGCATCCCTTGTTCCGCTTCTACAACGGTTAGAGCACTAAAGCTGTCCAGCCGTTGCGCGAGCGATTTTGTGAATTTGGGCGGCATATGTTGAACGACGAGCACAGGTGCCGGGAAACCGCTTGGCAAGGAACAGATGACCTCATGAAGCGCTCTTGGACCGCCAGTAGATGTACCAATGGCAACAATATGCTTGAACACCCCCGATCCTGACGCCTTCCGAGCAGCTTGCTGTTGTGCGGCAGATGACTGCACTAGCGGCTGCTTGGGTGGCAATCCGCTGCTAAGAGCTGTCGACCGACTCTCCGGCTTGGCTGTTTTCTCTGCTGGCTTTGGCGCTGCGGACTTCCGCTTCACCTCCGGCAAAGGTTCTGTCTTGACTTTATGTAAAGGGGTTGCCGAAGAAAGAGGCGTGTCGGTCGGCTTCGGCCTTGCCTTTACGCGAGGCTCCTGCGTCTGCGCGGCTGTCTCTGGCTTCGGTCTCTCCGGCAGGGTTCCCGTTTTGCTTCGTCCGGCGAATACCGCAATCCGCAGCTTCTCCAGCAGTTGCTCGCCCACTTGATGGATATCGCCTGACTTTGACATCGACGGCTTACGGATAAAGTCCAGCGCACCGTACTGTAGAGCTTTGATCGTATCGCGTGCATTGTCTTCGCTAATGCCCGACAGCATGATGACCGGCGTCGGAGTCTGCTTCATGATGAGTTGAAGGGCTTCGATACCATTCAGTATCGGCATCTCCAAATCCATTGTGATGACATCCGGCTTATGCTCTGCAACAGCCGCGACAGCTTCTACACCATTGGCAGCTGTCGCCGCGATAACAAACTGCTCATCCTGCTTGATGAGATCGCTGATAATGGTCCGCATGAACGCGGAATCATCCACTACTAGAACGCGATAGGTTGCCAATCGTATCTCACCTCAATTCCAAAGGATTATCTTGAGAGTCTGAACAATTTTGTTAAAAATCCTTTGACGCCGCTTGAATCCCTGCGGGTTAACGGCATGTCCAAAAACGTTTTGGCTATTCGCCCTACTGCAACGGCTGATTCGCACTCCGGATATGCGATCATAAACGGTACTTGCCGTTTCACCGCCTTTGTTACAAGCGGGTCGTCTGGAATCATGCCTAGCGATGGAATATCGGAATGGAGAAACCGGCTGGCGACAAGACTGATTTTTTGTGCAGTCGCTTTTCCTTCCCGTTCATCGGTAGCACGGTTGACGATAAGCTTGAACGCGACACTCTGATCCATGGACTTCACCATTTTGATCAATGCGTACGCGTCTGTCAGGGATGTCGGCTCAGGCGTCGTAACGACAATCGTTTCTTGCGCTGCTGTAATGAATTTGACGGTTTCCTTGGACAAGCCCGCTCCCGTATCGAATAGAATGACGTCGTATTCGCCATGAAGCTTCTCTACCTCAGCTCCAAATCTGGCAAGCTGATCTTCCGACAATTCCAGCAAGTCCTTGAAGCCCGAGCCTCCTGCGATGTAGTGCAGTCCTTCCGGCCCGGTGCATACAATATCCCAAATCGTCTTCTCTTGCTTCAAGAGATGATAGAGACTGTAAGCCGAGGATTGTCCCATCAGCACATCAATGTTGGCCATCCCGATATCGGCGTCGAACAAAAGCACTTTTTTGCCCAGCCTTTGCAGCGCTAAGGCGAAGTTCAGGCTAAAGTTTGACTTTCCGACTCCGCCCTTGCCGCTTGTAACCGTAACGACTCGTGTTTCCTTCCGATCCATGCGATGATCTTGCTGTCTGACCATATGTCGCAATGCTTCGGCTTGATCATTCATGTTCAGCGTCTCCAAGCAGCAGGTCTACATAGCTGCCGGCTTTGAACCGCTCGATATCATCGGGCACGTTCTGTCCGCTAGCCAGGTGTGTAGGATACAAGCCATATTTTAGAACCAGATTCATAATGGCTCCGTATACCGTCGTTTCATCAAGCTTCGTAAATAACACTTTTTGAATGCCGAATTTGGAGAAGCGCTCGGCGATTATCGCCATATCCGTTGTTTTGCCCGTCAGGCTGAGCACAAGCACCGTCTCATTCGGCTCACTGGACTGCAGGAGACTAATGACTTCGGATACATGAAGCTCACTTCGGAAATTGCGACCCGCCGTATCCATCAAGATCAAATCCCGTTCGGACAGAGCCTTGTAAGCTTTGGGCAGATCCATCGGAGAAAACACGACCTCCAGCGGTACATTCAAAATATTCGCATACGTTCTAAGCTGATCGACTGCTGCAATCCGGTACGTATCCGAAGTAATAAACCCGACATTTCTACCCCGCTTAATCGTTTGCTCCGCCGCCAGCTTTGCGATCGTCGTGGTTTTGCCGACTCCTGTCGGACCTACAAAATGCACCACACGCGCTTCTCTGCTAATCTCGGCGTTGCTGTATGGCCGAATCCACTCTACCAAAATTCGCTTGGATTCGTTCCAAACCTCTGTGCGGTCGTAGACTCGTTCCGCGCTCTGCTCGGATTCACGCAGGGCCTCAATCAGCTTGTCCGACCATTCTTCGTCCAGCTCTTGCTCAAACAATCGTTCTTTCAACGCGATCATCGGTTCGGACAAGGTATGGAGCTCACTTTGGTGACGGGATAGCTTCACCATGTACTCTCGCAAATCTCGAATCTCGTTAATAATAAACTGCTCGCGCTCCATTCGCTTATCCGAGATCGTTGGTTCCGGCTGAGGCTGCGGTGGCTCCATGACCGCCGCAGCCGCTCCAGAACGCTGAGCGGTCTGCAGAATTTGCTCGACGACCGCATTCACTTCCGGTGACGGCTTGCGCTGCGGCAGCTCCCCTTGCTTCGAAGCGCCAGTCTCTACAGCTGCTATCACTTCCATCCGTTTCTTGCGGAACATGCCCATAAATCCGCCGACCTTAATTTCCTTTGTATCCAGAATGACCGCGTCTTTGCCAAGATCCATACGAATCATAGACACTGCTTCGGGGAGAGCATTCACGACGTACCGCTTTACTCTCATAAATTAACCACCCCTACACTCTGAATTTCAATATTCGGCTCTAGCTCGCTATAAGACAATACCGGCACTTCCTGCATGGTTCGTTCAATAATTTGTCTCAAGTACATCCGAATCGTAGGCGAAGCCAGTACGATCGGCTGTTGACCTGATTGGATCTGCCTGCTTACATGCTCGTTAAGCTTCTGATAGATTTGCTGAGTAGATACCGGGTCAAGAGCAATATAGCTTCCCTGATCGGTCTGCTGCACTGACTCTGCAATTCGCTTCTCAAGCTGCGGACCTACCGTAATGACACGCAGTGTGTCTCCACCAGGAGAGAACTGCTGTGTAATTTGGCGAGATAGTGCTTGCCGCACATATTCCGTCAGAATATCGGGGTCCTTCGTATAGTGGCCGTGATCGGCCAGCGTCTCAAAGATGGTGACCAAATCCCGGATCGAGATTTTTTCCTTAAGCAGCTTCGCCAGCACTTTCTGCACATCGCCTATGGTGAGGATTGACGGAATCAACTCGTCGATAAGCGCCGGATACGATTCCTTAACGTTCTCAACCAGCATCTTCGCTTCCTGACGGCCAATCAGCTCATGGGCGTGGCGCTTAATGATCTCGGTAAGATGAGTGGCTACGACAGATGGCGGGTCAACAACGGTGTAACCCGACAGCTCCGCGCGCTCCTTCATCGCTTCGTCGATCCAAATAGCCGGCAATCCGAATGCAGGTTCAGTCGTTTCGATACCTACGACAGAATCATCCTCGAAACCCGGGCTCATCGCTAGATAATGATTCAGAAGCAAGTCCCCGCGAGCGACTGTGTTCCCTTTAATTTTGATCACATATTCATTTGGCTTAAGCTGGATGTTGTCGCGGATACGTATGACCGGTACAACCAATCCAAGCTCAAGCGCGCACTGCCTGCGTATCATAATAATACGGTCAAGCAAGTCGCCGCCCTGTTGCGTATCCGCAAGCGGGATCAAGCCATATCCGAATTCGAATTCAATCGGATCCACTTGAAGCAAGCTGATGACACTTTCGGGACTGCGAACTTCCTCAATTTGCTGCTCTTCCACCAGCAATTCGTCTTGCTCCAGCTGCTTATCCTGCTTCTTCTGCATGACGTAGGCTCCGACAGCTAAGATAATTGAGAATGGCCAAGTGCTTAGAATGCCGATTGGTGTCAAACCTAGAACCGCAATTGTTCCAGCGGCGATGTAGAGCATCTTCGGATACTTGAACAGTTGGGATGTAACATCTTCAGACAGATTTCCCTCTGATGCCGCTCGTGTTACGATCAGACCTGCAGCTGTGGAGATCAGGAGTGCTGGAATTTGGGCGACCAAGCCGTCACCAATCGTCAGGATGGAAAACGTCTCCAGCGCTTCACCGAACGCCATGCCATGCATAGCCATACCAACGATGAAACCGCCAATAAGGTTGATGATTAATATAATGATGGTGGCGATCGCATCGCCTTTTACGAATTTGCTCGCGCCGTCCATCGCTCCATAGAAGTCGGCTTCTCTCTCAATCTTCGAACGACGCTCCCGAGCTTGCTGCTCATTGATCAGACCAGAGTTCAAATCCGCGTCGATACTCATCTGCTTGCCGGGCATCGCGTCGAGTGTAAATCTCGCCGCAACCTCGGCCACGCGCTCTGAACCTTTTGTGATAACGATAAACTGTACGACAACGAGGATAAGGAAGACAATAAAACCGATTACGACCTCGCCGCCGCCCACCCAACTCCCGAAGGTGGCGATAACCTCGCCCGCTTCGGCATTCTGGAGAATACTTCGGGTTGTCGAAACGCTTAGCGCAAGACGGAAGAGTGTTGTAATCAGTAAGATTGCCGGAAAAATGGAGAAGTCGAGCGCTTCTCTCGTATTCATGGCAACCAACAATATCGTTAATGCAATCGAAATATTCAAAATAAGCAGCAAGTCGATGAGGAAGATCGGGATCGGGATAATCATCATGAGTACGATTCCGATAATTCCGAGAATAATGAACAAATCTTTAACTTTCATGATGTCTTCCTCCTCCCTAGCTTTTGTGAGATCAGGAACCGCAACTAGCGTCCCTTCATCTTATATACGTAAGCCAATACCTCGGCCACAGCCTGGAACAGGTCCGCAGGAATGACATCCCCGATCTCGGCCCGCTCGTACAGCGCTCTGGCTAGCGGCTTGTTTTCCATCGTGATGACGCCGTTCTCCTTGGCGATCTCTTTGATCCGCAAGGCCACGTGATCCATCCCTTTGGCCAATACGGTCGGCGCTTCCATCTTGGAGGCATCATATTTCAAAGCGATGGCAAAGTGTGTCGGGTTCGTAATGACGACGTCGGCTTTGGGGACATCCTGCATCATCCGCTGCAGCGCCATTTTGCGCTGTCTCTCGCGAATACGCCCTTTGATGAGAGGATCACCCTCTGTTTTCTTATATTCATCCTTAATATCTTGCTTTGACATTTTAATGCTTTTCTCGTGTTCATACCTTTGATAAAGATAATCAAGGAATGCCAGTACGGCTAGTACAGCACCAATTTCAATTCCTAACTTTATGGTCAAACTTGCTGTAAACGAAAAGATTGTTTCCAGGGATTGCATTGATAATGTCAGCAGCTTGTCCCATTCCCGTACAATTGTCGAATAGACTAATATGCCAATAATACTAACTTTAAGTATACTCTTGAGAAACTCTACTAAACTGCGCATGGAGAAAATTCGTTTAAAGCCTTCAATTGGATTCAGCTTATTCAGCTTCATTTTCAGCGGTTCACCTGTCAGCAAAAAACCAAATTGAATCACATTACCTGCGATACCGATCACCATAACGATGGCGAAAATAGGAAGCAACATGAACAGGCATTGTTTCGTAACATTTAGAAACAATTCCATCATATTCGCAGTGGTTACCTCCATCGTTAGCCAATTGTGGAATAAACCTCCAAAAAGTTGGTTGATATGTGACTTATAATAATTGCCTAACATAAGAAATGAAGCAAAAGCGAACAGAAGAATGAAAGCCCCAGGCAGGTCAGTTGACTTAGCGACCTGACCTTTGTTCCTGGATTCCTCGCGTTTTTTGGGTGTTGCTTTTTCTGTTTTCTCTTGATTGAACAATTGCAAATCTAGCGTTAAACGATAGTGTCGCACTAAGAATGCCTCCTATTGCCCTGCAGGCGGACCCTGCACGATACCGAACAATCCTTCAAGTGACTGAAACATAATCGTAAACAGCTTATCGAACAGGAAAGCAAGACCGGGCATCAAAAGAAGAAGCAGGAAAATCCCGATAATAATTTTGAGCGGAATGCCAATAACGAAAACGTTGAATTGTGGTGCTGTTTTCGTCAGGAATCCAAGCCCTAGATCCGTTAAAAACATGGCGACAACAAGAGGAGCTGCAACCTGTATGGCCAATAGAAAGGTATTGCTGAATACCCGCACCAAGTAATCCGTCACGCTTCCGTTCATTAATCTACCAAATAATTCGTTGTCCAGCGGCATCCATTGGTAACTGTTCATTAGTCCAGCCAACAAATGATGATGGCCGTTCATCATTAGAAAAACAACGAGCATCAGCATGTACTTGAAGTTACCGAGAAGCGGAGCAGAAACCCCAGTATGCGGATCAACGACGTTTGCCATCGCAAATCCGATCTGCATATCCATAAAGGCACCTGCTGTCTGAACCACCGCGAAAAATAGATAGACGATAAAACCGATCATGAGGCCTATCAAAATTTCTCTTAAAATTAATACGACATACTCAGCAGTGTCCGGAACCATGGTCTGGCTCATCCCATAGGACAAAAATACGATAAAAGAGATAAAAAAACCTAATCCGATCTTAAAGGTATTCGGCACGCCTCTCGAAGAAAATATAGGTGCAACGACGAAAAACGCTGTGATTCGACAAAATATTAGCAAAAAAATAGGAAAGCCTTGTACGATCGCATTCATTCACCCACAACCTAACCGATATAGTGATGAAGATTGTTCAGTAGACGGTAAGTGAAATCGACAACCGTATTCAGAATCCACGGTCCAAATACGATAATAGATATAAAGACGGCAACAATCTTCGGAACAAAAGCGAGCGTCTGCTCCTGGATCTGCGTAGTCGCTTGGAATACGCTTATTAACAATCCCACAACCAATGCAAGAACAAGCATCGGAGCGCTGGCTTTCAATACCGTAAAGACAGCTTCGCCCGCCAATCCGATGACAAAGTCAGCACTCATCCTTTTTCCCTCCAGCTTTCATCATGTATTGAAACTAAGCAACAGCGACTTCACGATCAGATACCAGCCATCTACCAATACGAAAAGCAACAGCTTAAACGGTAATGATATCATAATCGGCGGTAGCATCATCATCCCCATCGCCATAAGCGTACTGGCTACGATCATATCAATGACGAGGAAAGGGATAAAGATCATAAAGCCCATCTGGAACGCTGTCTTCAATTCACTGATTGCATAAGCGGGAATGAGTACCGTGAGGGGTATATCCTCAAAGGATTCAGGCTTTTCCGTTTTCGTATAATTCATAAATAGAAGCAAGTCTTTTTCCCTCGTATGAGAGAACATAAATTTTTTCATAGGCACAGCTGCTTTATCAAATGCCTCTGTCTGAGAGATTTCTCCCTTCAGGTAAGGCTGTAAAGCCACTTCATTCACTTGCCCAAATGTCGGAGCCATAATGAACAACGTAAGAAACAACGCCAGTCCAATCAATACTTGATTAGGCGGCATCTGCTGTGTGCCTAATGAAGTACGTACAAATCCAAGTACAACAACTATTCGGGTAAAACTCGTCATAAGCACCATGATAGCCGGTGCAATGCTTAGTACGGTAATGAGCAGCAGAAGCGACAGAGCGCTTGTTCCCGGCTGTTCCCCTTGACTGCCTCCGATATTTATGGAGATATCGGGCAGCGGCTCTGCAAACGCTTGAGTATGTATGAGGAGGGACAGCAGCAGGATAGCCGTAAAAGAAAGCCACCTCTTATTTCTCATGTTCCATCAACCGTTCATTCTTGTTTTGGTCTTGCAGCATGTCCTCAAGCTGCTGTTTGCGGTCAGATTGCTTATTCAGCTTGTTTTGCAGCATCTGCTCGAAGGACGAGGAAGAAGAATTCCATTGCTCTTTCCCCGGTTCCGGCTGTGCTGAATGCCGATTCCGCCATTGCTTCACCATATTTGTCAAATCCTTTGGGGACCAGGCAGTGTTCGACTGGTTGTCCAAAGACGCGATAAGCTCGGCAGCTTCTTCAGCATCCAAAAACTTGTCTATCAGCGTAATCTGCTGGCCAACTCCAACGATGTATACCCGGCCGCCGATCTCCACGACCTGGATCGAGCTATTCTGACCAAGCGCTATGCCGCCTAAAGATCGCATCGAGCGATTGGCTCCCCAGAGCTGGTTGCGTCTCGACAGCCACTTGATAACCAGAATGATTAGCGTGATGACGATGGCAAGCGCCACCATAACCCAAACCATATTGCCCAGCAGCTCGCCTGGGCTTGTGTTAGCGATATCTATGGGTTGCTCGATATCGGAGTTGCTGCCGCTGGAGCCAGCAGCAGCGATTGTTGGCAAAGTCGAAAGCCCGATGATGGTAAGGATCGCCGCGCGCATTCTTGATTTCCCCATAAGAAACGCCGTTAGCCGAGTGTTTTCTTGATAGCTTCGATTACGCGATCAGCTTGGAAAGGCTTGACGATAAAGTCTTTGGCACCTGCTTGGATGGCGTCAATGACCATCGCTTGTTGTCCCATTGCGGAACACATGATGACTTTAGCGTTGCCATCCATCTTTTTAATTTCCTTCAGGGCGGAAATTCCGTCCATCTCAGGCATTGTAATATCCATGGTGATCAAGTCAGGCTTCAGTTCCTTGTATTTCTCAATAGCTTGTGCGCCGTCTTGGGCCTCACCTACTACCTCGTAACCATTTTTAGACAAGATATCGCGAATCATCATGCGCATGAAAGCAGCATCATCTACGATAAGAATGCGGTTTGCCATCTTCATTTCCTCCTAGGATGTTATTGTAATTTTTGAATGCGGTCCCATTGGCTTACGATATCTGTAACACGAACGCCGAAGTTCTCATCGATAACAACGACTTCACCTTTGGCGATAAGTTTGTTATTGACCAGAATGTCAACCGGTTCGCCTGCCAGCTTGTCCAATTCGATGATAGAGCCTTGCGACAACTCCAGAATATCCTTAATTTGCTTCTGGGTCCTTCCTAATTCTACAGTGACCTTCAGCGGAATGTCGAGCAATAAATTCAAATTCGTTCCGTCAGTCGGCGCATATGGTGGCTGGCTGAAATTCGCGAATTGTACGGGCTGAACATTCACATTGCGACTTGCGCTTTGGGCGAATCCGGCTGGAGGCGCACCATACGGATCGTAAGCCGCTGCTGGCTGCCCAGCAGGCTGTGGCGGCGCTTGATGCGTCATCGCGGGCGGAGGCGCGGGCACACTGGCAGCAGCCGTCTGCTGCACCGCTGCTTGTTGTTCCGCTGCCGCAGCAATGTGCTGGGTTGCAGGCGCATCGGACGGCGTTAACGGCTCTTCCGTCGTTCCCATCAGGGTCGAAACCATCTGCTTTGCGAAGGAAACCGGAAGCAACTGCATAATGGTCGAATCGATCAAGTCTCCAATCGTAAGATGGAATGAAATTTTGATAAATACGTCAACTGGCGGCAAGTGATTCATACCGTCTCCGTTATTGACATCCAGAATATCAATGCCTGGAGGCGAAATGTTGACAAATCGATTAAAGATGGTAGACATCGATGTCGCGGACGAGCCCATCATCTGATTCATCGCTTCCTGGACAGCGCTGATATGAATTTCATTCAGTTCCTCAGCTGTTACTTGTCCTTCCCCGCCCAACATAAGATCGGCGATAACTTGTGCATCTTTCGTACGAATGACCAGGGAATTGATGCCTTCAAATCCGTCAACATATTGAACGCTTACCGCAACATGAGGCTTAGGAAAAATATCGCCGAGCTCTTCGCGTCTGACCAGCGTCACTTGCGGCGTTGTAATGTCTACTTTTTTTCCCAACAAGGTTGACAGTGCAGTAGCAGCGCTGCCGAATGTAATGTTGCCGATCTCGCCCAAAGCATCTTGCTCCATAGAGGACAGGTAATCGGAAAGCTGTACTTCATTCGATGGAGCCAGTACGTCATCTGGTTCGTTAGAGGATTGACGAAGTAACGCGTCAATCTCCTCTTGTGACAAATAATCCTTACTCATCATAATCTTCTTCCGCTCCTTCGCTCACAATCTCTTCCACCTGAACAGCCATCTTGTCTCGAATCGAGCCAGGGCTGCCGATAAATTTCAACTTCTCACCAACTTTTATTTTCAGACCTTCATCGACTGATTTATTGAGCGTTAGCACATCGCCGATCCCCAGGTTCAAAAACTCATGGATCGTTATCGAGGTTTCTCCCAGCTCCGCTACGATTGGCAGCTTGGCTTTATTCACGCGTTGTTCAAGAATTTCAACCTCTTCCGGAATCCGTTCCTTCTTCTGCGATACAAACCAGTGATGGACGGACAATCTTGGCATAATCGGTTCCAGCACGACATGCGGGATACAAAGATTGATCATGCCCGTAGTATCGCCGATTTTGGTGCTGAATGAAATAAGCGCAATCGTTTCGTTTGGAGATACGATCTGCATGAACTGCGGATTCGTCTCCAGCGCTTCGAGTCTTGGCGAGATATCGATAACCGTCTTCCACGCTTCCTGCAAGCTGTCGAACGTTCTTGCGAAGATGCGCTCCATAATGGTCGTCTCAATTTCAGTCAGATTGTTGATCTTTGATGGCGCAATTCCTTGTCCGCCTAACATGCGATCCAGCATAGCGTAGGCGACGTTCGGATGAACCTCCAGCACCATGCGTCCCTCGAGCGGCTCAGCTTCGAAAATATTCAATATCGTCATCTTCGGAATGGAGCGGATAAACTCGTCATAAGGCAATTGTTCTACGTCAACGACGTTAATCTGAACAAACGTGCGAAGCTGCGCCGAGAAATAAGTTGTCAAATATCGCGCGAAGTTTTCGTGAATGCGTGTCAAGCTTCGGATATGATCCTTCGAGAAACGAACGGCACGCTTGAAGTCATATACACTAACCTTGCGCGAAATTTCTTCCTTCTTTAAATCCTCAGCATCCATTTCACCTGAGGACAACGCAGCGAGCAGCGCGTCAATTTCGTTCTGCGATAAAACATCAACCACTTCTCTCACCCCCTTCGAGGAATCTCGCTACTGATGGATTTACATTCTTGCGACCATAATGTTTGTAATTTCTACTTTCACCAGCTTGCCTTTCGGCATGACAGGGTTAATCAAGTTCAGCAGCTTCGCTTCCAGCGCGTCTTCGCCAACAGATCCGTTAAGGTCTTCTGCCGTCATATCTGCAAGTGTCCGGCTAATGATTGGCTTAATCTCGATCTCCAGCACTTTGTCGAAGTCTTCTTTTGTCTTCTTGGAATCCAGTTGGAATGCAAAGCTAACAATGACAACATTTTTGGAATCCGCTAGGTTGCGACGGAAATCCTTAAGCTCTGATGTTACCTCCACGCGTTCTTTCGCCGACAATACTTCGATCTTCACAGGCTTTTTCGCCGCCTCTGCATCTGACGGATCTTTAGTCAGCGAGTTGAACAAAAATATGGCCACGATTGCGATGAGCGTAATGGATAGCAAAATGGTTATTAACCAAGGCAACATTTTTTTCATGTCGAAGGACCCTCCTGTTATTCACTCTTTTGGGCCGCTGCAACGAGGCCAATTGTTTGAAGAAACTGCTGATTCAGCTCGATGAGCTCGCTAGTCTTCTCTTTAACAACCAGCTTATTGCCGGTCGTAAGCGTTATAACCGTATCAGCAGCCTCTTCAATCAATTCAATAAAAAGTGCATTTATTGTTACTTTCGTTCCGTTTAAACGCGTTACGGTAATCATCAGCTACCCCCCTCTTATGTAGGGGAGGCTGGTAGCCTCCCGCTTAGTTCATTCCTATATTATCGATTAACGTTTCAGGTTAACGACTTCCTGCAAAATCTCATCCGAAGTCGTAATGATTCTGGAGTTGGCCTGGAATCCACGCTGTGCAACGATCATTTCGGTGAATTCAGCCGTCAAGTCGACGTTGGACATTTCCAGCTGACCAGAGATAATAGCGCCAGTTCCGAATTCAGGGTCATTGGCAGCCAACAGCTCGAACTCGCCGTCCGGATTCGCGTTGACCGTCATTCGATACAGGTTGCCGCCAAGCTTCTCAAGGCCGCTTGGATTGACAACCTTGGCAATCCCTAACTGAGCCACTTCCACCTGTCCATCTACCGTCACACCAAGGACTGTTCCGTCTTGGCTAATGCTGAATGCGGTAATTTCTTCATCCAGTACGATTGGCGCTCCGTCTTGACCAAGAACGAACAAACCGTCAGCCGTTACGAGTTGTCTTGCAGCGTCGAGTGTAAAGTTTCCCGCACGCGTTAGCAGCATTTCGGCTCCATCTCCTGCCGATACGACGAAAAATCCGTCGCCGTCAATACGAACATCAGTCGCCTGATTTGTCGTCATCGCACTGCCCGCCGTATGGATCGTATCAATCGATCCGATGGATACTCCAAGGCCAATCTGCTTCGCATTTACACCGCCACGCTCTCCTTCTTCAGGAGCGGTAACGCCTGATACCGTTTGGCTCAGAATGTCCTGGAACATCACGCGACCGGCTTTAAATCCAACCGTGTTTACGTTCGCGATGTTATTGCCGATGACATCGAGCTTGGTTTGAAATCCTCTCATACCGGAAACGCCTGAATACATGGATCTCAACATGCTTAATTCCTCCAATGAGTTGTATTTGACTCGAGACTGCTTCAGTCGATCCGCAGCCTAAGGCTTCCTATTTAGGTCCAGCCTTCTTCATGACAAGATAATGGCGCTGTCAATCTGCGTAAACACATTGCTTTGCATTTGCTTTCCATCCATTGCCGTAACAACGGTTCTGCTTGGAACATTCACGATCATTGCAATGTCTTTGAATACGATGAGTGAATCCTTAGCTCCCTTTGAGGCAGCGTCGTCTACAGCACGCATAATTTTAGTGAGAGACTCAGGCTGGAGAGTAATTCCCCGCTGTTCCATACGAACTTCGGCATGATGACTGAATTTTAAAACCTGCGACTCCAGTAAATCGTGAAATTCGGTGGATGAAGTAGATTTACCTTGCAGAGCTCTTGATGATTTATCAATCTGCAGAGGCGTCGTTCTAAGCGGATATAAATGTCCAATCTTTATACTATCGCTCATGGTGTCTCCACCTCATCTGAACCCTCTTCGTTCCCGTTTTCCTGTGGTTGTTTCTCTGAAATAGATACCAGATAATCCAGTGCAACTTCCTTATTGCCGATTTTGGAGTAAAGAATACCATCCTTAGAAAGGATAGAATCAACTTGCCCGGTTGAAGTTGTTACCTGACCAGCTTCATCATATTCATACCACTGAACCCATTTGCCAATCAGACTAGATGCCGATCCAATGCTTTGGCGCATCAATGCTAATTCGCCCGACATATTCATTAATTGCTCAACGGATGTGAACTGAGCCATCTGAGCAATGAAATCTCTGTCCTGCATCGGTTGCATCGGATCCTGGTTCCGTAGCTGAGCGACAAGAATGGAAAGAAACTGATCTTTACCAAGCGTGTCTGAGGGCTGACGTTTGGCTGCAGCCTGCACATTAACCTTATCGTAGTTCGGCCAGACTACATTTGTCGGTATACTATTCGCCACTACTGTTCACCTCCGATCTGTAGGCCTTGTTGTTCCCGTGTATGGTTATTAAGCCATCTCGTTAATAGCACGCCCATAACCCAGACCTTGTATCGCCGCTTGTTCTACCAGTTCAGACTCAAATGCAGTATCTGTCACATTTTCGTCTTCACCGACGCCATGACGGTTATCAAATGTCTGTCTTCCTTGTTGGCCTTGTCCACCATGTTGCTGCGACAGCTCCATTGAAGCCGGACTTTGGGTTACTTCAAGTTTTTCGACGTTCAGACCTTGCGCTTGTAGTGCTGCTCTTAGTTGAGCCATCTGGTTTTCCAAAAGATCCTTGGCTTTCGAAGTATCCGTTTGGAACATCGCTGTCAGCACACCGTTTTGCATAGAGATGCGAACGTCAACTTGACCTAATTGCTCCGGGAACAACTTAAGCTTAGCTTCCGTCAGACCGTCTAATACTCGAATATCGAACTTCTGAACAATTAATCCATTCATTGTGTCCGCAAAATTATCCGCCAGTACAAAAGCGGTAGGCGTGGAAGATCTCGTCAACAGTGCGCCATATTCCCGAATATTGTTTGGTCCAACGATTGGCAGCTGAATGTCAGAATCCGAATCAACCACAAGACCATCTAACCCTGCTGTTGCTGCTGTTTCCATTCTGCCTTCATTTAAAGAAGCCAATGCATTCAATACGGATGGATGTACTGCCTGCTGAGATAAACGTTGCAACAATGCGCTCGAATCCTTCGTGGCTGTTGGTTCTGATATTAACCAAGAAGGTAATGCCGTCTCCGTTTTCACAGATTTCGTCTCCTGACTAGAACCTTCACTCATCAGCGCTGTAGCAAGTGACTGCAATTGAGTGCTAATAAGTGCATTCGGCTCTTGGCCTTGGACTAGTTTCAGCGAACCCTGTTGCAGCAACCCTTGAAGTTGAATCAATCCATCCTGCAAACTAGATTTCGCTTGATTCATTGCAAAAGCCGTTTGGTTCAAGGCAGTGGATTGGTCTGTATCCAAAGCGATATGCGGTGTACGTGGTGCAGGTATACCGAGAAGTGCAAGCAAAGCCTGTAGCGCGTACAGCATCGACTGCAGTTGACCGAGCGTGCTGTCCGGATCTGCACCTTCATTCTCGGTTACAGCATCCAACTTGTCCATCAGTCCATCAATTAGCGACATTAGCTCTTCAGTTGAGACCGCTGATTCATCAGCATTTAATGACACAACTGTATTCTGGGACGTAACGATGCCAAGAAGTCCCGCTTGTTGTGTGGACGTGCCCGATGGAGTCGACTCTCCGACGATTTGCTGTACAAGCGCTTGCTTAAAGCTGCCTTCCGCTCCTGTACCTGTTTTCGTCGTTGCTGTTCCGCTGATCGCGGATGCTTGTCCTGTAACGGCCATGCCTGGAATAATCATTTCCATATGTATTCACCTCCTTTCCCGTTCAATAGTGTCTGGAAGGAGCTCATTACCCTTATGTGCCGGACATTAGCTTCGTCATGATATTCGCCGTCGCTGTTTTATCCGCTTTGGACATTTCCGTTAAAATGGCGGATCGTGCCGCATCTTCTACTGAATTCAAAATCCGGATCACTTTGCTAGGGCTGATTTCCATCATTTTGATAAGCATCTCTCCTGCGCTCTTCGCATCCATTGAGGTAAAGGTCGCATTAAGCTGTTCCTGATTAAGCGTAGCCGATACCGGCTTCTCTTCCGCCTTCTCCGTTTTGTCCAGACGGGCTTGCAAGGCGGCAATCTGCATGTCCTTCGCATTTTGACTGTCCTTCAGCTTCATAGTAGCCTCAGCCGCAATGCGCGGATCCATCTTCTCCATAATGCGCACCCGGTCATCCGGTCTCATGGAGGAGAACAGCAATACGATCTCATCTGTCGTCATGTTCTGTACGATTGGAGCGGCCTTGCTAGGCGTCATCTTCGAGAACATGCTGGCGAGTTCCGTAATCTTGGCCGCATATTCCTCGTCTTCCAACCTCTTGTCTTCGGTCTGCTGCTTCAGAAGCGCGTTCTCCGACTGCAAATCCTGAACCGCATCTGTTTGAGCGCCTTTTTCCCCATTTGCAACAGCCAATTCCTGCTTGACGGAGGCAAGCTCCGTCTCAAGCTCTTCGATCTTCTCCATCATTTTAATGGAGCGGATCTGACTGTCATCCATAGAGCCTCCGGTCACCTGTGGTTCAGGCAACACATTTTTGACAATAGGAATGGATTGTCCGAATTCCAGCGCACGATTGCGGAAGTTTGAATCGAACATCGCATAGAGCACGCCAAGCAGCACGATGACAAACAGGATGGGTATTAACATGAACATCAATCGTTCAAATGCGTTGTAGCCTTGTTTTTCTACTTCTTTATCCGCCAATTCCACTCACTCCTCTAGCCGGTGTTACGCTTCACTTATGGGGTTGGCATGATAAAGCGGACAGTTGCCATTTCATCCAGCTCATTCTGCTCCTTGAGCTGCAGCGCTTGCCGGAAGCGATCCATGGCATGGTCTTTTGCTTTGAGCCACACTTTCTCATCTTTCATTCTGTCCGCCAGCTTCGAGCGGTTCTGCTCGACGACCCGCTCTGCCTTCTTCACATCCAGCAGCTTGCTCTCAATACAAGTCTGCAGGTAATCCAGATATTGACCAATAATCTGCAATTCCGCAAGCGGCACAGCACGTTGCGAAGCCGCTTGAAGCCGCTCTTCCCATTCAAGCTTCGTCTCCTCAAGCTCATGCAGCGACTTCTCCTCTGCTGACAGAGCTCCCAACGCACTTGATAACATCCATTCCTGTTGGGTCTTTTGGCTTGTCTTCAGATCAACGACTTTTTGAAAAGAATAATGAAAGGAAGCCACCTATGACTCAACTCCTGTGAAATTCGTTCACCAATCGTTCCTGCGATTCGCTAAGCGTCACTTTTTCATTCGTCTTTTGCCTCGTAAAGGAATGAATGGCGTCTATATATTCGAGAGCAAGATCAATTTCTTTGTTGGAACCTTGTTGATACGCCCCAATATTGATCAGGTCTTCCGAATCCTTATAAATAGAAAGAAGTCGCTTCAGATCATTAGCTGCATCCTGCTGCTCTTCGGTCACTATTTCCTTCATGACGCGGCTGACGGATGCCAGTACGTCGATAGCGGGAAAATGTCCCTTATGCGCCAAATGGCGGCTGAGCACAATATGTCCATCCAGAATGCCCCGTACCGCATCGGCAATCGGCTCATTCATATCATCGCCATCTACCAGAACTGTGTAGAATGCGGTAATCGAACCTGCCGGTCCCGTCCCAGCACGTTCCAGCAGCTTGGGCAGTGCGGCGAATACGGACGGCGTATAACCTCTTGTAGCGGGAGGTTCGCCAATAGCGAGTCCGACTTCACGCAGGGCCATCGCATAACGAGTAACGGAATCCATCATCAGCATGACGTTCAGACCGCGATCTCTGAAGTATTCCGCAATGGTCGTTGCGATTAACGCGCCTTTCATCCGGATCAACGCGGGCTGATCGGAAGTAGCTACAATAACCACAGATCTTGCAAGCCCTTCCGGACCCAGATCCTTCTCGATGAACTCCAGCACCTCGCGGCCGCGTTCACCGATAAGAGCAATGACGTTTACATCCGCTGATGTATTTCTGGCAATCATGCCTAGCAGTGTACTCTTGCCGACCCCGGAACCTGCGAAAATGCCAACCCGTTGGCCTTGGCCGACCGTCAGCAGTCCGTCTATAGCCCGCACGCCGATGCTTAGCGGCTCTGTCACCCGGGGGCGGCTGAGCGGATTGCTTGGCTCATTATGGGTCGAATAGTGATGCATCCGGCTAGGCAAGTACGAGCCGTCGAGCGGATTACCGAGCCCGTCCAGCACTTTGCCAAGCAGCTCGGAGCCTACCTGTACGGTAAGCGGTTTGCCAGTACCGACAACATCGCAACCCGGGCTAATGGAATGCAGATCGCCCAGAGGCATCAGGATAACCTTGTTGTCTCGAAAGCCAACCACTTCCGCTTTCAGCGGTTTAGCGCTTTTCGACGGATAGATATAACATAGATCGCCGATGCTCGCGTCCGGCCCTTCCGATTCAACGGTCAGTCCGATAACCTGCGTCACCTTGCCATTCACTCGAACCGGGTCAAGCGGTCTAAGGTGTTCGAGATACTTCAGTGCGTCCAGATCACTCGCGTTCATCCGCATGTCCTCTTTCATCGTTCTGATGGGCAAGCGCGATCAGCTCGCGTTTAATCTCCGACAATTGGGTATCAATTCTTGCGTCAATGCTGCCGTAAGCGGAGCGTATGACACAACCGTTATCCTTGACCGAAGAGTCCGGCAAGATCTGAAGCTCCGCTTGAGAATCAATCGACGCATGGAGCTCTTCGCGGGCAGCTTGAACGAATGTCAGCTGTGAAGGAGCTACACAAAGCGTAATTACACCTTGCTCCCGTCTGCGGGATAATGAGCGGCGAATCATATCAATCGTTACATCCGGTGTTAGCGACAGCTGCTGACCGATAATCTTCTCGGCTATAGCACAGCTAAGCTCCACCAGGAACGGCTCTGCCTCTTGAATGATCTGTTCTCGTGAAGCGTAAGCGTGCTGTAGCACTTCAGCTGCTTCCGAAATTTTGGATTCCCAGTTTTGGCGCAATTGCGCCTCGGATGCTGTTTTCCCTTCAGCGTAACCTTGCTCATAGCCGGATGTCCTGGCTTCTGTAGAGGCAAGCTCGTCTGCCTCCCGTTTTTCGAGCCACCATACATCGATCTGGGCTTGTGCGTCAGCGAGCATCTTCTCGCATTCCTGCTCGGTTTCCTGAAGTCGATTTTCGGCAAATGTTTCGGCATCCTCCAAAATCTGATCCCGGAGCATCACCGTTTCTTCGTCTGGACCCGGTTCCGCGAGCGGCTCCATGTCCATATCGGAGCGTTCTGGCTCCTGGTAAGGATTGAGCCATTTCAGCTGCTTCAGTTGATCCAACGGAATAACACTGGAAGATTTAATCAAATTAGACAATGATATCATCTCCTCCGCCGCGTGCGATGATGATTTCACCCGATTCTTCTAACCTGCGAATCGTAGCCACGATTCGGGTTTGGGCTTCTTCCACGTCACGCAGCCGCACAGGACCCATGAATTCCATTTCTTCCTTGAACGTCTCGGCCATACGCTTGGACATATTGCGGAAGATCGCTTCGCGAACTTCTTCGCTTGCCACCTTGAGCGCAAGCTGCAAATCTGCGTTTTCGATATCCCGGATGATGCGCTGGATGGAACGGTTGTCGATATTGACGATATCTTCGAATACGAACATCCGTTTTTTGATTTCTTCCGCCAGCTCCGGATCTTGAATCTCAAGCGCATCGAGAATGGTCCGTTCCGTACCGCGGTCTACGCCGTTCAATATTTGTACGATTGAATCAATACCGCCCGCATTCGTATAGTCCTGTGTAACCGTCGCCGATAGTTTTTGCTCCAGCACCCGCTCAACATGAGAGATAACTTCCGGTGATGTGCTATCCATAAGCGCAATTCTTCTTGCAACATCTGCCTGCTTGTCTTGCGGCAAGGAAGACAGAATTTGCGATGACTGCTCGGATTGCAGATACGATAACACGAGTGCGATCGTTTGCGAGTTTTCATTTTGAATAAAGTTCAGGATTTGCGTCGGCTCCGCTTTTCTAGCGAAGTCAAACGGCCGTACTTGAAGCGTTGCCGTCAGACGATTGATAACTTCCAGAGCTTTCGCTTCGCCAAGCGCCTTTTCCAAAATATCTTTGGCATACGTAATGCCGCCTTGCGATATATATTCCTGCGCCAGACAGATCTGATGAAATTCACTCAGGATCAGCTCTCGATCATGGCTGTCGACTTTCCGTACATTCGCAATTTCAAGAGTAAGCTGTTCGATCTCTTCATCTCGCAGGTGCTTGAAGATTTGCGCCGACACTTCAGGACCTAGTGTAATTAACAAAATTGCCGCCTTCTGGCGTCCCGATAAGCCTTGCGTTGGTTTAGACAATTACAGCACCTCTATTCATCCACAAGCCAGGTGCGAAGGAGGTTGACGAATTCGTCAGGCTTGCGTTTGGCGAGTGTTTCAAGATTTTTACGTGCTTGGCTGTCGTTATTGACACTTTCAAAATCAAGTGTCGGATACTCCATTTTAGAAGGAGCAGCAGCCATCTCCACTTCCTCAACTTGCGCCTGTTTCCGTCTGCGTGTGAGCATAACGACGAGTCCGCCGATAATGGCCAGCGCAGCAACGCCGATGCCGATTGCCCAAGGCATGGAAAGACCGCTTGTTTGAGTTGCCGTGGCACTTTCCGCAAAATTTCTTGCGATAAGCGAAACTTTTTTGTTGATTAGAGCGTCATCATTAACATCCTGTCCCGAATCAGCGAGCTGGGAGCGAACCAAAGTAGTCAAGTAATTGGTAATTGCCGCTCTAGAATCCTCGTCGTTAAGCTGCGCTGCTTCAACACCAATACTGATGGACAAGTCTTTTAGGACAAAAGGCCCAGATTCGATATTGTTATTGATACGATCAAATTCATAATTCCGAACTTGCGAGTTTGATTCCGACGAATTGCTGCCTTGTCCCGCCGCTTCATAACCCGGTATATCTGTCTCGCCCGTCCCTGCTACTCCACCCGCTTGCGCGGAAGATCCCGTTGAAGACGAGCTGTTCAACTCTTCACTCAGAACAATGCCGTTGTTGTTATTATTTTGCAAAGGTCTAACCAGGCTCTCCTGTGTCAGCTTCTTATCAAAGTTCATGCTGCTGGAGATACTGACCACCAGATTGTCGGTGCCTACAATACGACCAAGGAACTCCTGGATATTCTTCTTAAGATCCGACTCGTATTTGCTTTGAATCTGGAACTGCAACTCAACCAGGTCCGTACTCCCTGTTCCGACTCCACCTGCCTCAGTGGAAACCAGTTCGCCATGCTGCTTGGAAGAAATCGTGATATCCTTGATCGCAAGATCCGCGACTGTAGCTCTCACCAAATTGTAATAGCCGTCGATTTCTTTTTGATTCGGTCTGTATCCCGGCTTGAATTGCATGACGATCGCAGCCGATGCTTTGGTTGCGTCTTCCGGTCTTAAAAACACGCTTTCTTCTGGCGAGTTGATTAGCACCTTGGAGCTCTCAACTCCTTGCAGTCCGTTAAGCAATTTCTGAACTTCGCCATTCAGCGCATTCTGGTAAAGAACATTAAATTCATTTTCCGTCGTGCCAAGCTTAGACGAATTAGAGCTGAAAATTTCAAAACCGATAGAACCATTCTGCACCAAGCCTTGAGAGCCTGCATCCACTTTCACTCGGGATGCGATATTGCTTGGTACTAAGATGCTAGTGCCATTGGCTTCAAGCTTGTAAGGAATACTGCTAGCGTCCAGATAGCTCATAACCGCTGCTGAATCTGTCGCATCCAGATTTTGGAACGCAAGCTCATATTCCGTTCTCGTGAACACAATTGTCAGCAGGATGACCGCCAACAACAATCCGCTAATAGATGCCCCCAACCATATTTTTTGTTTTTTGCCCATCTGGCTCCAGAACAGCTTGAGCCGTTCGCGATATTGGGCGAATCTCTCGTTCACATTGTCACCTCACCCAAATACTTTGCTAGGAAAAAAGTACGATTAAATTTGCATCCGCATAATTTCTTGATATGCCTCAACAACCTTGTTGCGGACTTGTGAGGTAAACTGCAAACTGAGATGTGCTTGTTCTGACGCCAGAAGCACTTGCGTAACGTCAACCTGACCAACCAAATACTGATCATTTAGCTTGTGGACATTTTTCTCCTGAGCGCTGACACTCTCAAGCGCTGTCTGCAGGTATTGACCAAAACTCTGTGTCAACTCAGCCGGAGTCGCTTGCTCAATCGGCTTGGTCTGTACCATTTTAGCTGGGGCCACCGGGCCCAATGACATCGATTGAATCATCATATTCCTCCGGTCTTCTATCGTTTTTAACCTCTTCCGATCTCGAGCGCCTTCATAAACATCGACTTTGTGGCGTTGATCGCTGTCACGTTCGCCTCATAGGCTCTCGATGCTGCAATCATATCTACCATTTCCTTTGCTACGTCAACATTAGGCATATGTACATAACCACTTTCATCTGCATCGGGGTGAGTTGGATTGTATACCAGCTTGTTTGGCGTCTGGTCTTCTTGAATGCGGCTTACCTTTACCCCTTGAGCAGTTCCACTGCGCCCCATCTCATTGGCAAGGACATTCGAAAATGATTGCCCATTCGGTTCCAACACGACCAGCTTTCGCTTATACGGTTCGAACTTTCCGTTAACGAAGCTTCCGCGTGTTGTCTCGGCATTGGCAATATTGGAGGAGATGACATCCATCCGCATGCGCTGCGCCGTTAGCGCCGATGCGCTTACATCAAATCCCGTTGACAATTTCATCGTCTAGCCCCTCCCTTCTATTGCGGTACGCATCATTTTCAGATCATGATTAATTTGCTGGGTATACAAATAATAGCTCAGTTGGTTCTTGGCAAGAAGTGACATCTCACGATCAGGGTCGACGTTGTTCTTATTGTTGTTCATGGTAGTCGATTCGTCGGTTACGACCTCAGCAACTGGCAATCTGGAAGCGTTCGAGCCGATCGGAATATGTCTGCTGTCACTGCTTCGACCCGCCAATTTACGTTCTGGCCCCATCGTTTCCTCTAGCAATTGCTCGAATACTAGCTCTGATCGTTTGAAATGCGGCGTCTCGGCGTTAGCAATATTGTTCGAGATGACGCGCTGCCTGATTTCTGCAGCATATGCCGCAGCCTCCATCCGTTGAAATGCTGCGCCATTCAACAATTTCATGTAGTTTCACCACTTTCGCTATAGAAATCTTAAGTTACCTATTCAACAGAATAATCTTCATTCCTTCTTCATTCGACATAAAAACATTAAAAAAATGAGATAAATCTGTCGATTATTGCTGACACGAATATCTTCATCAATTCCCTAAATTATTACAATAAGAAAATAGCCCTATCTTTGATTAAAAGATAGGGCTTCCATGGTTAAATCGGACTAGGTCCTATGATTTTATCTTTTCGAGCTCTTGCAGCAGCTGATGGTTCAAAATCCGGATATAGGTCCCCTTCATCCCGAGTGATCTCGTCTCAATGACGCCTGCACTCTCCAGCTTACGCAGCGCATTGACGATCACGGAACGTGTAATGCCAACGCGGTCTGCAATCTTTGATGCGACCAGCAGACCTTCCTTCCCGTCCAGCTCTTCAAAGATATGCTCAACGGCCTCAAGTTCGCTGAAGGACAATGATCCTACCGCAACAGAGACAACGGCGCGGCTGCGAACCTCCTGCTCAATCTCATCAGCGCGCTCACGCAAAATCTCCATTCCAACGATCGTCGACCCATATTCGGCAAGAACCAAGTCATCATCATTAAATGAGCCTGATGGCCTAGTCAGCACAAGCGTGCCAAGCCGGTCACCGCCACCAATAATAGGTACTACTGTCATTATTTCCTGGTCACCCAGGCGTGTCAGCGACTGGAACATGTCTGGCTCAGGCTTGACGTTAGTCATCGATTCTCCTGTCTCCAGGAAGCTGGCATTCGTCTCTGGCGAGAAGCGAAGCTCGTCCCCCGTAAGATTACGGATAAAATCATGATCATACACGTCCACGGCTGCTGAACCCAAAATTTTGCCTTTGCGGCTTACGACGAATACGTTGCTTTGCACGGTAGAGCATAGCACCTCAGCCATTTCTCTGAAGCTGAGAGCTTTGCCGGCCGCTCGCTGGAGCAGCCGGTTCAGCGTTCTTGTCTTGTTCAATAAACTCATTTCCAAATGCCTCCCAAAACTGTAACCACTACAATATATATTGACTCAGATCGCGATCTTTGGCAATGCTGCCAAGTTTCTCGCGCACATATTCCGGCGTAATTGTCATTTTCTCCAAAGAAAGCTCAGGCGCTTCAAAGGAAAGGTCCTCTAGCAGCTTCTCCAAAATCGTGTGGAGTCTGCGCGCACCGATATTCTCCATATTGCGATTCACATCCGCGGCGATAGACGCCAGCTCATGGATCGCCTCCGGCGAAAACTCCACCTCAATGCCTTCCGTTTGCAGCAATGCCGTATACTGCTTCGTTAACGCATTTCTCGGCTCGGTCAGGATGCTAATAAAGTCATCCAGACTAAGGCTAGTCAGCTCCACCCTGATCGGGAACCGTCCCTGCAGCTCCGGAATAAGATCCGAAGGTTTGGCAACATGGAATGCTCCTGCCGCAATAAACAGCACGTAGTCCGTTTTGACCGGGCCATACTTGGTCATGACGGTTGATCCCTCAACGATCGGCAGAATATCTCTCTGCACGCCCTCACGGGACACATCAGGACCTGAACCGCGTGAAGGGCTGGCAATCTTATCGATCTCATCGATAAAGATAATGCCGCTTTGCTCAGCGCGAATGATCGATTCCGAGATGACGTCGTCCATGTCGATCAGCTTGTTCGCCTCTTCCTGAATGAGCGCTTTCCGCGCTTCTTTCACAGGGAGCTTACGTTTTTTAGGCTTTTTAGGCATCAGCTGGCCGAAGAGCTCTTGCATATTCATACCCATGCCTTCGGGACCTTGGCCCGATAGCATATCGAGCATATTAGGCGACGTGTCCTCCACTTCAATCTCGATCACTTCATTCTCAAGATTTCCTGCCTCTAGCTGCTCACGGATTTGATAACGTTTGGCTTGCAGAGAATGATCCTGTTCTTGGTCTTTCTCCTCTTCCTTCTCTTCGCTGCCGCCGCCGAACAGCATCTCGAACGGATTTTTATTCGACTTCGGCTTCACCGCGGAAGGAGCAAGCAGCAGAACGATCCGCTCGTTAGCCAGTTTCTCCGCCTTATCCTTGACGCCTTCTGTTTTTTCCGCCTTGACCATGCGAATCGCGATCTCCACCAAATCACGGACCATCGACTCCACATCACGGCCGACGTATCCGACCTCGGTAAACTTGGTTGCCTCCAGCTTAACGAACGGCGCTTTGACCAGTTTGGCGAGCCTGCGTGCGATTTCGGTCTTGCCGACGCCGGTAGGCCCGATCATCAGGATGTTTTTCGGCACGATCTCATCCCGTATCGTCTCATCCAGCTTGCTTCTCCGATAACGGTTCCGAAGCGCTACCGCAACGGAACGCTTGGCGTCCTTCTGGCCAACGATATATTTATCCAGCTCCGCGACGATCTGGCGCGGTGTCAGTGCGTCTTTTCCCATTCTCCATCGCCTCCGCTTCTTCTACTAGCCGATTTCTTCTACAATAATGTTCGAATTCGTATACACGCATATCTCAGCCGCAATCTGCAGGGACGACTTCGCGATTTCTTTCGCCTCCATACCAGGTGCATGACGCTTAAGCGCCCTGGCAGCCGACAAGGCGAACGTTCCGCCGGAGCCAATAGCCAGAATATCATCATCTGGCTCAATGATTTCCCCGTTGCCGGAGATGAGCAAGAGGCCGCTCTTATCCATGACAAGCATCATTGCCTCCAGCTTGCGCAGGATGCGGTCGGAACGCCAGTCCTTGGCCAATTCGACGGCGGCACGCTGCAAATTGCCGTGGTGCTCCTCCAGCTTCGCCTCGAACTTCTCAAACAAGGTGATCGCATCCGCTACCGACCCGGCGAACCCGGCAACAACTTGACCCCGATACAGACGTCTAACCTTTTTCGCTGTGTTTTTCATCACCATGCTATTGCCGAACGTCACTTGACCGTCGCCTGCAATAGCTCCTTTTCCTTCATGACGAACCGCACAGATCGTCGTCGCATGAAATTGCATTTCCATCGGCCAGGCCTCCTTCAAGTAGTAAGAAATCGTATTCGCCCTCGAATGAAGAGGATCATCTCTTACGGTACAAACCGTTGCAACCGGCGCATATGCTTAAGTACTATGATTCATAGTGTTGCAAAATACTTGTTTTGAGAATAAATCGCAGCCGGATAGGCTGAACACCTCTATGTTACTGTACGGCGGCCGACGATAAATGTTCCTGTTTAAATTGCTCAATGCGCTCCAAAGCGCGATTCGCAATCGCTTCATTTTTTTCTTTCTTGTTCTTGATCCGTTTCTCTAGCGGCGGGAACAAGCCGAAATTGGCGTTCATCGGCTGGAAATGCTTGAAATCTGCCGTCGTAATATAATGAGCCATGCTGCCTAGTGCTGTCTGCTCAGGCAATATGAGAGGTTCGAGTCCCTTCGCCACACGAGCGGCGTTCAAGCCCGCAATCAGGCCCGATGCAGCCGACTCGACGTACCCTTCCACGCCCGTCATTTGGCCGGCAAAAAATAATGTATCCCTGTTTTGAGTCTGGTAAGTCGGCTTCAGCAATTTGGGCGAGTTGATGAACGTATTGCGGTGCATGACGCCATAGCGGACAAACTCCGCATTCTCAAGCCCTGGAATAAGCGAGAATACGCGCTTCTGCTCGCCCCACTTCAAGTGGGTTTGGAAGCCAACCATATTATAAAGCGTACCCGCAGCATTATCCTGACGCAGTTGGATAACCGCATGAGGAAGCTTGCCCGTATGCGGGTTGACCAGTCCCACAGGCTTCATCGGGCCAAACAAAGCAGTCTGCTTGCCCCTGCTCATCATAACCTCGATCGGCATGCAGCCTTCGAAATAAATTTCTTTCTCGAATTCCTTAAGCTCCGCCTTCTCAGCTGTGATGATGGCTTCGTAGAACACGTTGAATTCTTCTTCGGTCATCGGGCAGTTCAAATAAGCAGCTTCACCTTTGTCATATCGGGACGCCAAATAGACTTTGCTCATGTCAATCGATTCTTTGTCTATAATCGGAGCTGCCGCATCGTAGAAGTAGAAGTATTCTTCGCCGAGCAAACCCTGTATTTGCTTGGAGAGATCCGGCGCCGTAAGCGGGCCGGTAGCAATAACCGTGATGCCGTCTTGCGGAATTTCCGTTACTTCTTCATTACGCACCTCAATAAGCGGATGATTATGGAGCCTGCTCGTAATTTCACCGGAGAATCCGTCGCGGTCAACCGCAAGCGCCCCGCCTGCAGGCACCGCATGAAGATCAGCGCTGCTTAAGATAATAGAGTTCAGCATGCGCATTTCTTCCTTCAATACGCCTACTGCATTGGCCAAGCCATTAGCGCGAAGACTGTTGCTGCATACCAGCTCAGCGAATTGATTCGTATGATGGGCTGGCGTCTGTCTTACTGGGCGCATTTCATATAAAGTAACGGGCACGCCTTGCGAGGCGATTTGCCAAGCGGCTTCACTTCCGGCAAGTCCTGCTCCGATTACGGTTACTTTCTGTGTCAATGGTGTTCATTCCTTTCCGTAGTTTAAACCCCAAAACCCCTAAGGGATTTCGAACCCTCCCAAACCCTCCCTTCCAAGGGAGGGCCCCAAGGTGCTGCGCCCCTCTGGACACCCGCCTGAATGACGAACATACCTACAGCTAGGATTTGTTGAGCCTGCCTGCATAGAACGCTTAGCCCCTTCGGGACAAGCTCCAGTTTATGCGAACAACCTTTCAGTCAAGCACCAGATCGTGCAAACAAACCTTTCGGTTAAGCTCCAGTTCGTGCGAACAGCCCCTTTCGGGACAAGCTCCAGTTTGTACTCAGATACAACCCATCTACTGGCAACCATTCGTGTGACTCAGCTCAATGCCCGGAGACAAGCTCCAAGCTCGCGCGATTAACCCTTGGTGGGTTTTTAAGATTCTTTATTTTTGCTATAAGGCGATTCGTAATTATGAATAGTTCTGCATCGCGTGATGCTATTTTTCATTTCATAAATGATATTGCAAGGCGCAGACGATCGATTATACCACAATCGGGACGGCTGATCTAATATAGAATCAACAAGAGCGCCAAATGTGCGTTTTATATGCAAATAATAAACTTGCCTTGGCAAACAGTTCCAAGCCTGAGGAAGTCCTTCAAACAACATCATCCTCCCTGATGCAGGGAGGACGTGTGGTTACGTGTGTGCGATATGCAAGTCAGCGCGAGGCCATGTTACAAACCCTACGCCTGTTCTTCCTGATCATCATCCTGTACTTCCTCCGAATAATCGCAGGAAACACATTGCAGCTTCACGCCGCTGCGATTTCGCTTCTCGACAAGCATGGCCTCGCAATTCGGGCACGGCTTGCCGGTCGGCTTATCCCAGGATACATAATCGCAGCCCGGATACTGGTCGCAGCCGTAGAAGATGCGGCCCTTCTTACTGCGCCGCTCAATAATATGGCCTTCGCCGCATTTCGGACAGTCGACTCCGATATCTTTGACGATCGGCTTTGTATTCCGGCATTCCGGGAAGCCCGAGCATGCCAGGAACTTGCCGAAGCGCCCCATCTTGTACACCAGATGTCTGCCGCATTTCTCGCAGATCTCGTCGGATACCTCGTCTTGTATCTCGATTTCTTTCATCTCTTCTTCCGCAACTTCAAGCCGCTTCTCGAAGGAATCATAGAAATTAGCCAGTACCTTTACCCAATCTTCCGTTCCTTCCTCGACATGGTCGAGGTTGCCTTCCATGTTAGCCGTAAACTCCGCATCCAGAATTTCGGGGAAAAACTCCTCCATCAACTGAATGACCAGATCACCAAGTTCTGTCGGCATAAATTTCTTTTCTTCCATCGCTACATACCCGCGCTTCTGGATCGTCTCCAGCGTCGGCGCGTACGTACTTGGCCGGCCAATGCCCAGCTCCTCCAGCGTTCGGACGAGCCTTGCCTCTGAATATCTTGGAGGCGGCTGTGTGAAGTGCTGCTTAGGCTCGATGCTGTCCGACTGGATGACGTCGCCAACTGCAAGCTGCGGCAAAAACTTGTGTTCTTCAACGGTGCCGTCATCATTGCCCTCAACATACACCTTCATAAACCCGGCGAATTTCACCTTGGAGCCAGTAGCTCGGAACACCGTCTTGCCGGATTCCATATCGACAGTCATCGTGTCAAGAATCGCGGAGGACATTTGGCTGGAGACAAAACGCTCCCATACCAGTTTGTACAACCGGAATTGATCTCTTGAAAGAAATGGCTTCATCGTCTCCGGATCACGTAGAATCGATGTCGGACGGATCGCCTCATGCGCATCTTGTGCATTGCTGTTCTTCTTGGTGTAGACACGCGGCTGCTCTGGTGCGTAATCCGGTCCGTATTTGTCGACGATATATTCTTTTGCTTCTTCTTGGGCTACAGGAGAGATCCGGGTCGAATCCGTTCTCATATACGTAATGAGACCCACCGTACCTTCTTTCCCCAGCTCGACACCCTCATACAACTGCTGAGCTACGGACATCGTCTTTGATGCACGGAACCCGATCTTGCGTGCCGCTTCCTGTTGAAGCGAGCTTGTAATGAACGGAGGAGCCGGATTGCGAAGACGCTCCTTCTCCTTCACTTGGGCTACGGTGAACGGATTGCCGCCCATAGCCTGCAGCACTTCCTGCACATCGGCTTCCTTGCCAAGCTCCCGCTTCTCTCCAAGAATGGAATGATATTTGGCTTCGAATGCAATGCCGCCATGGCTCAGCTTTGCTGTAATCGACCAATATTCTTCCGGCACGAACGCGTCAATCTCATTATCGCGATCAATAATCAGCTTCACCGCGACAGATTGCACCCGTCCGGCAGACAGCCCTTTTTTGACTTTCTTCCATAATAAAGGACTGATCTTATAGCCTACCAGACGATCCAATATCCGTCTCGCCTGCTGGGCGTTAACCAAATCCATGTTGATTTTCCGCGGATGCTTGAACGCATCCTTAACGGCTTGCTTTGTTATTTCATTAAATACGACGCGGCAAGTATCTTTTTCGTTCAGCTCCAGGTAATGGGCCAAATGCCAGGCGATCGCTTCTCCCTCGCGATCGGGGTCAGCCGCTAGAAAGACGTTTTTCACTTTTTTGCTGGCATCCTTCAATTCTTTCAGCACGCTGCCCTTGCCGCGAATCGTAATGTATTTCGGATTAAAATCATTTTCGACCTCGACGCCGATCTGGCTCTTAGGCAAATCCCTGATATGACCCATGGACGCTTTTACGATATATTTGCTGCCCAAATACTTTCCAATCGTTTTGGCTTTGGCCGGTGATTCGACAATGACTAATGAATCTGCCATGCGAGGTGCCTCCTCTCTCTACGACAAGTTACAATGCTATATATATGGAACCGGGCTGAAGCTCGATTTTCCGTTTTATACATAAATTTAGCAGAAGTGCGTTCAAATGTCCAAACGGAATAGCGGACAGCTCGTGCAATTCATTAATGGATAAGGGTTGATCCTGTAAAAAAGCAATTAATTTGCGCTCCTCCGGCTCTAGCGATTCTGTCACCAGCATCGCTGAATCATGCGCTCCGCCGCTCCCAAATGGGGCGGCTTGGTCGAGAAGCCAAGGCAGCTCTTCAAATATCTGCGGCGTCTCGCTCAGCAATCGCGCTTTCCCCTCACGTATAAGCTCATTGGGCCCATCGCTTTTTGGAGACGTAATCTGTCCTGGGACAGCAAATAGCTCGCGATCCATCTGAAGCGCGTGCTTGGCTGTAATCAGCGAGCCGCTTTTGCGAGCACCTTCGACGACAATTGTCGCCCTGCTGAGCGCTGCAATAATACGATTGCGCTGATGAAATTGGCCTGGATGGAGCTTTGTGCCGATCGGAGTCTCCGACAGCAGCAAGCCCTTTTCACTCAATTGCCGAAATAAAGAAGCGTTCTCTGTCGGATAGCAGGTATCAATCGGCGTTGGCAGCACAGCAATCGTGCCTCCTGGGCCCTTCATTGCCGCTTCATGGGCTTTGGAGTCAATCCCCCGAGCAAGACCACTCACAACTGTAACCCCCGCCTCAGAGAGCTCCTGAGCGATAGCAGAAGCCATATGTCTTCCATAGGCTGTCGGCACTCGCGTACCGACCATCGCAACAGCTGGACGCTCCAGCAGCTCCAATCGCCCCTTGGCGTATAATACCCAGGGAGGCTGCGCGATCTCCAGCAGTATGGAAGGATACTCAACATCGAAAGGCGTAAGGACAGCTACATCGTCTCGATCCTTAAGCGCTCCTGCGCCCGCCGCTTCCCTCCAGGCAGCATCTCGAAAAAAATGCCCCGTCTTCTCCGCTTGCTCCTGCTTAAGACCGATGTCCAGCAACTCTTGCAAGGTCCAGTCATGCTTGCGCCACAACCGATGACGCACCGCTTTCTCAACGGCATGCCAGCCAATGCCTGGCCGTTCATAATAGGCAATGACCATTCTTCTGCGCAACTTATGCTCGTTATCCATATAACTAGCCCTCATTTCTTTCGGGCCGGCCTGCATTCCTATCTATTGTGCGTTACGGAGAAGCAGAATGCAAGTCGGCCGCCAAATTTGTAAGCCGTCCCAGGTTGGACGTCCAAGCTTATACGGCGTGAATCCGTGATTCTCTCCATGAAAAACATCCATTAGCCATGTTCTATACTGAACGATCAGCATTCAAGTCGGTACGAACCGTTCAAACAAAAAAAGCAACCTTCAGACACCGTGCTTGGCGTCCAAAGGTTGCTTACCTTTATTATATGTTTACTTGCGAGTGATGCATTTCTCTAGCAAGCCTTGTTCTTCCAGAACGCTTACAAGCGTGGAGCCCATCTCCGATGGAGTTGGAGCTACTTTGATGCCGCAAGCTTCCAGCGTAGCGATTTTCTCAGCTGCAGTACCTTTGCCGCCGGAGATGATCGCGCCTGCATGGCCCATACGTTTGCCCGGAGGCGCCGTTGCGCCGCCGATGAAGCCAACAACCGGCTTCTTCATGTTCGCTTTGATCCACTCAGCTGCTTCTTCCTCAGCCGTGCCGCCGATCTCGCCGATCATGATAACCGCGTATGTGTCAGGGTCGTCGTTGAAACGACTCAGAATATCGATGAACTCGGAGCCTTTCACCGGGTCGCCGCCGATACCGACTGCGGAAGATTGACCGATGCCGCGAGTCGTCAGCTGATGAACCGCTTCATAAGTCAGTGTTCCGGAGCGCGATACGACGCCTACATGGCCAACTGTGTGAATGTAGCCCGGCATGATGCCGATTTTGCATTCTCCTGGCGTAATTACGCCAGGGCAGTTCGGTCCGATCAGAACCGTCTTGCTGCCTTCCATGTAACGTTTCACTTTCACCATGTCCAGAACCGGAATGCCTTCTGTAATACAGATGACCAGATCCAGCTCAGCATCGACGGCTTCCAAAATGGAATCAGCTGCGAACGCTGGCGGAACATAGATAACGGATGCCGTAGCGCCCGTTGCGTTTTTGGCTTCCAGAACGGTGTTGAATACCGGCAGGGAAACGACGGAGCCGTTCTCCAGCGTAATGTCAACGTTCGTGCCGCCTTTGCCAGGCGTTACTCCGCCTACCATCTGCGTGCCGTAGTCGAGAGCTCCCTTGGCATGGAACATGCCAGTTTTGCCTGTTATGCCTTGAGTGATGACCTTTGTATCCTTATTGACCAAAATACTCAACTTAACTCACATCCCCTGATTGAATTCGTATGCGTATCGTCAGCCGCAGGTTCAGCGGCTTTATTTTACGAGTGCGACAATTTTTTGCGCGCCGTCAGCCATGGAATCAGCTGCGACGATGTTAAGGCCGGATTCGTTCAGCAGCTTCTTGCCAAGCTCAACGTTCGTGCCTTCCAGGCGAACGACAAGCGGACGGTCAAGGCCAAGCTCTTTTGCAGCCGCAATAACGCCTTCCGCAATAACGTCGCATCTCATGATGCCGCCGAAAATGTTGACGAAAATGCCTTTTACTTTCTCGTCAGACAGGATGATTTTGAAAGCTTCCGTAACTTTCTCTTTCGTAGCACCGCCCCCTACGTCCAGGAAGTTGGCCGGGTCGCCGCCGTAGTATTTGATAATGTCCATTGTAGCCATAGCAAGTCCTGCGCCGTTAACCATGCAACCAATGTTGCCGTCAAGCGCAATGTAGCTAAGATCATATTTGGACGCTTCGATTTCTTTTGCGTCTTCTTCTTCCAGATCGCGCAGCTCAAGAATTTCTTTTTGGCGATAGAGCGCGTTGGAATCGAAGTTCAGCTTCGCGTCAAGCGCCATTACGTTGCCGTCACCCGTTACAACAAGCGGGTTAATCTCGGCGATCGAGCAGTCTTTCTCGACGAAAGCTGTGTATAGAGCCAGCATGAACTTCACAGCTTTGTTCACAAGCTCACTTGGAATATTGATCGCGTAAGCCAGCTTGCGCGCTTGGAAAGCTTGCATGCCGACAGCCGGATCGATAACTTCTTTGAAAATCTTTTCAGGGGAATGCTCGGCTACTTCTTCAATCTCCGTGCCGCCCTCTTCGGAAGCCATCATCGTCACACGGCCAGTGCCACGATCCAGTACGACGCCAATATAGTATTCTTTCTTAATATCGCAGCCTTGCTCGATCAGAAGACGTTTGACTTCTTTGCCTTCCGGACCCGTTTGGTGAGTCACAAGCACTTTGCCCAAGATTTCGCTCGCGAACGCGCGAACCTCGTCCAAATTTTTGGCTACTTTAACGCCGCCCGCTTTACCGCGGCCGCCTGCGTGGATTTGCGCCTTCACGACAACCACCGGTGTTCCTAGCGCTTGTGCCGCTTCGACAGCTTCGTCAACGGAGAATGCGACTTTGCCCTCCGGCACGACTACACCATACTGTTTCAGCACCGCTTTGCCTTGATACTCATGGATATTCATTGTTGAAATCCTCCATTTCACAGACTTGAATCAGTCATATGTACACAAACCTTTATCATTGTAGCACTTTTCCTTGTCCAGTTCCTTAGTTTTTCCTTGAAAGCGCAAACCTTTTTGATATGGATATCATCTCAAAATGAGATCAAAGCCTGACTTACGCCAACTAGTATGACCTAATTGATGTCTTTTAATCGCAGGGCAGACTGTTATTGACAGCGATGTTCCCTGCCGCTATGATAAGAATCAATCGAATGAAATGAGATACGTGAGGAAGCACCTTCGTGATGGATTTGACCGTCAATGGAGGTGCTTTTATTTGTTCAGCATCATGCACAGCGCCAGCGTAATCGGCGTGGAGGGGAAGAACATTTCGGTAGAGGTCGATATTAGCAGCGGCCTTCCTCAAGTAAGTGTAGTCGGACTGCCAGATCCCGCCGTCCGCGAATCGGTAGAGCGAGTCAGAGCCGCGATCAAGAACAGCGGCTTCTCATTCCCAATGGACCGTATTACTGTCAATCTGGCTCCAGCCGATCTTCGCAAGGAGGGAACAGCATTCGACCTGGCCATTGCAGCCGGAATATTGACTGCAAGCGGACAATTGGAGGCCTCTCTTTTGGAAGATGTCCTGCTCATCGGGGAATTGTCGCTTAACGGCGGAATCAAGCCGGTTACAGGCGTGCTTGCGATGTTGGAGCAAGCCAAGCAAATGGGAATTAGACGCGTACTCCTTCCGTCTGCCAACCGGAAAGAAGCCGCATGGATATCCGGAATCCACATTTACGCCCTGTCTCATTTGCACGAGCTTAAGCCCAAGAGCGGCTATCCCTCGTACTGGGACCAGTTCATCGATGACTCTGTGGCAGAAAACCCAGAAGCAAGCGGCAGTGAGATAGGACGGAGTCCCGACTGCGAGGACTTCGCCGATATTATCGGGCAGCATCAGGCCAAGCGGGCTATGCTGATAGCCGCTGCAGGCAAGCATAATATATTGCTGTGCGGTCCTCCGGGAACCGGCAAGACGATGATGATCCGGCGGCTGCCGGGCATCCTGCCGCAATTGACTGAGCAAGAAGCGCTGGAGGTGACCAAAATATACAGCGTCGCCGGCAAGCTGCCGGATGGAGCAGGCGGCTTGATGGTCCGTCCACCCTTTCGGTCTCCTCATCACAGCACCTCATCCGGCGGACTGATCGGAGGCGGCTCGATACCGAAGCCAGGCGAGATTACGCTCGCACATCGCGGCGTCTTGTTTCTGGATGAGCTGCCGGAATTCCCGCGCATGGTGCTGGAGCTGCTGAGACAGCCGCTTGAGGATCGGATCGTCTCGATCGCAAGAGCACGAGCTACAGTGCGTTTCCCTGCCAACATTATGCTTGCCGCATCCTATAACCCATGCCCATGCGGCTATTACGGGCATGACTATGGAGAGAAGCAATGCACCTGCAGCGCCCCGGTCATAGCGCGCTATCGCTCCAAGCTGTCCGGCCCGCTGCTCGACCGCCTCGATCTGCATATTGAGGTACCGCGGCCGGTTTCTTTTGATCAACCGGGCAACGATACCGTTTGCTCCACAGCAGAGCTTAAAGATATAGTGGAGGCCGCACGCTCCATCCAAATGGATAGAAACCGCAGGTGGGGCGCTATGACCAACGGCGAGCTAACTAGCGAGGGATTGCGCAAGACGGCAATGCTGAAGCCTGATGCCTATAAGCTGCTCGAGAATGCATTCCAGATTCTTGGCATCAGCATGCGCGCGTATGACCGATTGCTAAAGCTAGCAAGAACGATCGCTGATATCGAATGCAGCGAATCGGTCGAAGCCGAGCATGTGGCGGAAGCGATCCAATATCGCCGTATGGATGCTCGCATGACCTGATCATCTCCTCTTACCAATCAGCAGGATCAGTCTATTCAGTAAAGCATTAAACAACCAACATAGCCGCATCATGAACCTGAAGAGATGTTCCCCCCGGTTCAGAATGCGGCTTCATAATGTCTATATTCGGCAATGGTATCATCAGCACCGATCGTAACGGCAATCACATCGAATCGCATAGCGGCGTCATGCCGGTTAGTCAATTGCATATACTTCTGCGCAAGCATTCGAACCTGCCTCTGCTTGCGGGGATCGACCGATTCCGCAGCCGTCCCGTATCTGCCGCTGCTGGCGGCGCTGCGAGACCTGACTTCTACAAAAACAATCCGCTCGCCGTCTCTGGCAACCAAGTCAAGCTCTCCCTGCCTCCTGCGCCAATTGACAGCCAGAATAACATAACCCCCAAGCTCCAGACGCCGCTTGGCCTCCGCCTCCCCGATCCGGCCTATTCGCAGGCGATTAGCGCTCATCGATCATCTCTTTCGCTCTCCGGTCTGACTGATAGACGAAGGTCAATATTTCTGCAACCAAAGCATACAGCTCTGGCGGTATTTCTTGATCTACATCCAGCTTGGACAGCACTTCAACGAGCGACGAATCCTCTTGAACGGGCACTCCGTTTTCCTTTGCCTTCTCCAGAATCCGATCGGCAATTAGTCCATGCCCCTTTGCCACGAGCACAGGAGCGGCCCGGTCCCCGGGCTCATACTTGAGTGCTACAGCCTTGCGCATAGGCGCCGGCCTGTCCTTATTCTCATGCTCCGGGCTCATATCCGGTAATCCACTCCTTTGTACCGCGTTGAGGCGAACTGCGCAAGATCAGGCGGCGCCTGCTGCTTCTTATCCTTCGCCACGCTCGCCGGCGCCTCTCCTGCATCCCGGTTCGGCAGAGGAGTGGTGCGCAGCGACAGCAGCTGGTACCCCGTGCCATGGAGCCGCTCGGCAATATCGCTACGCGAGCCCTCGATAAGATCCGCTATCGCAGGATGGTCATTCCATATATTTAAGCTGACGATTTTATCCGTTACATTCACATCGACCAGCGTATCGCCTAATGACGCCATGGAGAGATTGAACAGTAGGCGGCAATTATCCGCATCGAGCTCCCCTTTTTTTCCGCGCCTGGTCTGGATATGGACGGATGCTGTCGTTCCCCCGTCAGCATCCTTAAGCGGAATAAACATCGTTACATGGGTGAACACAGAGCTATTGCGCTCCGGGGTCAGCAGAAGCTGCTGGCCGGTAATCTGATGGATAAGCTGCTGAGCGGTCTCCTTGATTGCTGGTGGCGTATCGCTTGCTTGCATAAGGGTAAGCAATGCGTTTTTCAATGTCTCCGTCGGCACTGCGCTTGCAGGTGCTGCTGCATGTGGGACAGGCTGCGATGACGCAGGGATCTGATCTCCGCGACTCACCGCATCAGATATAATTGCTTGAAGCGGCTGGGTAACCTGTGGAGATTGCTGAGAAGCAGGCTGCGCCGAAGCCGCTTGTGCTCTTCCTGCTTCTGTGGCACCCGCTTCCGCGCCTCTTGCCAATAGGGCAGCGGTATCGCTTCGCACTCCCGCCGCAGGCGGCTCAGTCCGGGCTGCGACGGTTGCTGGCGTTTCTCCTTCGACACCAGCCGCCAGAGACGCTGCCTGACCTGGAGCTGCGCCTTGAGGCTGTGCGCCAGCCGCTCCGGTTTGGGGACGCAACAAGCCCGTATCGGCTGCAGCTTGCTTAGATGTCTGCGCTGCCCCCTGCTGCCCGCTGGAATCTACCGCGGTCGCCGCCTTCGCAAGCTGCAGCTCATGATCAACGCCAAGCCACTTCATCATGCCGCCAAGCCAGTTGGTGCCGGCAGCCGGTGCTGTAGACTGGGTTGCGGCTGCTTGTCCGGCAAGAGCCCCGCTCGTCCCTCCGGCAGCAGCTTGCACTGCACTCTGTCCTGTAACTTGCGATACACTCTGTCCTGTAGCTTGCGCAGCACTCTGCGCTGCGGACTGGGAGACATGCTGGGTGACAGCTTGCGCAGATTGCCCTGGTGCAGCTGTCTGCGCAGTTGCAGCCGCCTGCTGCCCTTGACCTTGTGCGGCCGCAGCCCCACTCGCCGAGCCGCTGCCGTTGCCGCTTGCAGCAAGCCCTCCACGCAACAAAGCATCGCCTTGCATCAGCAGCGCGAGTACGCGCGCTCCCGCTTGCTGAGCCGATCCCGCATTGACGCCCGCTTCCGCTGAGCCGGAGCCTGACACAAACGATCCCAGTTGCCGCTGCAGCGAGTCCATCAGCTCATGCGGCGCACGGCCGAACATCACCTGGCCCATAGACGCAATTGTGGTTGCCGTCATCGGCAAGCCACGTTTGAAAGCAGCTGCGGCTGCCGTCATCCATTGCTCCACATCCATTCCTCGCGGCATTGCCGCCAGCGCCGCCTGGAATGCCTGCGCTGTTGCCCGGTTGAACGGGAAGCCCTCTCTTCTTAGATCCTTAATAATATCAAGCGCCCAGCGCTGATCCGGAAGCCCAAGCTGCTTGGCGTAATCCCGGAACGTATCGTCCAGCAAGCCGGACGCGCTTAGATCTACTGCCTTTAACATCACAAGCGATCCATTCGATTCGGGCTGCACTTGCAGCATAGCTGACTGACCAGCCGTCATAGGCATCTCCAGCTTGGCGCGAACTTGTACGCCATTGATTTGAATAAGCGCTTCATTATTTTCAAATGTCTGCACCACGACGCCTCTTACGACCTGGCCGACTCTTAATTCCATAGCCCGGGCATCCCCGCTTACCGCATCTCCCAGCAACCCTCGCATCATTTGACTGATATTCACAATCGATTCTCCTCCGCCCCGCGGATTGCTTCCACATAAAAAGATATAACTAGTATATCGGTCCCCAGCCTCTATCCCTGAAGGTCCGATTAATGATGAATTTCAATATGCGATCCTACCCTTTTAACACAAAAAAACGCCCGCACTTCAGCAGCAGAACGAACAAGGCGTTCTTCGCCGAATGACAAGCGTTTATCTATTTCTGTACCTCTCCAAGCAGCTTGCGCAAAAACGTGCGCCGATGGAGAGGAGACGGGCCGAGCTCAAGCAGCCGCTCCTGATGAAGCTTGGTCGCATACCCTTTATGTATGGCAATCCCGTAATCGGGAAATTTGCGGTCCCAGTCGCCGGCACAGAGCCGGTCGCGCGTGACCTTGGCCATAATGGATGCCGCTGCGATGGACTGGCTAGTCGCATCGCCCTTAATAATAGCTTGCTGCGGCAGCTCCAGGTCAACCTTCTCTGCATCGACTAGCAAGTATTGCGCCGGCACGCTAAGCGATTCCACAGCTAGCTTCATCGCCAGGCGAGCCGCCTGTTTAATGTTAATCCGATCCACTGTCTCGGCGTCGACATGCGCGACGGACCAGGCAATAGCCTTCTCCGCAATGATATCGTACAGATACTCGCGCTTCTTCTCGGACAGCTTCTTGGAGTCGTTGATTCCATCAATGATAAGATTGGGAGGCAGGATGACCGCGCCAGCGACTACATCGCCGAACAGACATCCGCGCCCTACCTCATCCACACCCGCAATGCGGACTATCCCTTCATTCCAAACCGCGCGTTCCAGTCCCAGCAAGTTTCTTTCCCCCGTTTCCCCCATAACGCTGCCTAGCGTTCTCTCACAGGCATATCGTCGTAAGGGGCTTCCAGCGTAATTCTGCCCAGCTTGCCCGCTCTGAGGTCGCGCAGGATAATGCCAGACGCCTTCTCCAGATCGACGCGTCCGCCTCCCATCAAGCAACCGCGCTTACGGCCGATATCTTCCATGATGCGCACGATCTCTTCACTGTCCTCGGGATCGGAAGGCGGCTTCTCAAGCTCGTATCTTTCCTGCAGTGCAGGCCAGTAACGGTCAGCCAGCTCACGTACGGCAAAAAACGCAATATCGTCCACGTTAAGAATTTGTTCCCGGATCGCTCCTGTCATGGCCAGCCGGTAACCGACCAATTGATCCTCGAACTTCGGCCACAGGATACCAGGTGTATCAAGCAGCTCCATCTCTGTGCCAACCTTGATCCATTGCTGACCTTTCGTGACGCCTGGCTTGTCGCCGGTAGCAGCAATATTGCGGCCTGCGAGACGGTTGATCAGCGTTGATTTCCCTACGTTCGGAATGCCGACAATCAGGCCACGCACAGCGCGCGGATTGATGCCTTTGGAAATTTGCCTCGCGATTTTCTCATGCAATATCTCTTTGGCCTTAGCGGGAATATCGCCTACTCGGGTTCCTGTCTGAGAATCGACGGCGACACACGCATGACCCTCATGGGCAAAATAAGTCATCCACTTGTCCGTCGTCTTCGGATCTGCGAGATCGGATTTGTTGAGCACAATCAATCTCGGTTTGTTTTGCAGAATATCGTCCACCATCGGGTTTCGGCTTGATAACGGCACACGCGCGTCAAGCAGCTCTATGGCAATGTCGATAAGTTTAAGTTTGTCTTGAATTTGCCGTTTGGCACGGGTCATATGACCCGGAAACCATTGAATGGCCATGCCTTCACCTCATGTCTAATACCGATGCTTGATAAAACTGATCTTGTCGAGCGGCCAGAAGATGACATCCGCCCGTCCCACGATCTCTTTGTCCTCTACAAAACCGATCATACGGCTGTCTGTGCTGTTGTCGCGATGATCGCCCATCGCGAAGATCGTCCCCTCCGGCACCACCATCTCCTGCACCATATCGTTCGGGAAATTATAGCTTGTGCCGTCGCCATTGTACAATTCTCCTCTGGCGTGAGCTTCTTCAATCGCTTGCTTAATATAAGGTTCCTCAATCAGCTTATCATTAAGGTACAAATCGTCGCCTTCGAGCTTGATTTTGTCTCCCGGCACTCCGATTACGCGCTTAATGAACTTGCGTCCTTGTTCCGGAACGTCGAATACGACCACTTCTCCGAATTTCGGTTCGCTGAACGTATACAAAATTTTATTTACGATTAACCGCTCGCCCGACTCAAAGTTAGGCTCCATAGACGGTCCGTCCACGATAAACGGCGAGAACAGGAACTGGCGAATGAAAAATACAAGTACGACCGCAATGACGAGCGCCTTGATCCATTCTACAATTTCCTTATACGCTCCCCCTTTTTTGTCACCAGAACGCTGTCTGGTGGAACGTCCCGTCATCTCGTCGGATTGACGGTTCGCTTCGTTGGGTGAAGCGCCGATTGTTTCATCCGGGCTTTTATCCTCGTTGCGATGTTGCGAATCCATCCATTTCGCCTTCTTTCCTTTAACGCTGTAATATGTAAGGGTAGCGATAAAAAAACGAAAAGGAGCTTGTTTGCGCAAGCCCCTCTTGACGTTTGTTCTTAGCGAATCTCTTTAATTCTAGCAGCTTTACCGCGCAGATTGCGAAGGTAGTACAGCTTAGCGCGACGTACTTTACCACGGCGTGCTACTTCGATTTTGTCGATCTTAGGCGAATGGATTGGTAAAGTTCTTTCCACGCCAACACCGTAAGAAATTTTGCGCACCGTAAAAGTCTCGCTGATTCCGCCGCCGCGACGTTTAATAACAACGCCTTCGAACAGCTGAACACGCTCACGCGTTCCCTCGATAACTTTAACGTAAACCTTCAGCGTGTCACCAGGACGGAAGCTAGGAAGATCACTACGCAATTGTTCTTGAGTAATTGCTTGTACGATATTCATTGAGTTCACTCCTTCCACCATAGACGTTCATGTAAGCTCCTGGACTCCTCTGAGCCGATCTTCGCTTATAGCGGACCGTCCGACTTTACGAACAACATTAGAAATTTTACCATAGTTAGATGCACAAATCAACTGGTTTCTTCCACCTGGCATGTTCATGTATACTGTCATTGACATATGAGTCAGATGGAGGTGTGCCTTGTTGCCACATAAAACGGAACCTGGCCTAAAGGCGGTTCCCATACGACCCGCAAAAACAATCATTAGCATGATGACAGTGGCAGGCTTGCTCCTCTCTCCTATCGCGCCAGCCGAGCAGGTATGGTCGGAAGCCTTAACCGATACGAGAGGCCACTGGGCTTCATCGTACATCGAATGGGCGTTGGACGAAGGACTGGCGAAAGGCTACGAGGACGGAACCTTTCAACCTGACAGAGCGGTAAGCGAAGCTGAATTTCTCGCCATGCTCCTGAGAGCATATGGATCAGCTCTGCCCGAAGCCAGCGCAGGAAGCCAATGGTACGACTCGTATTACCAGTTTGCGGAACGCTTCGGTTGGCCCGTATCCTTCAATAATGACCGCGGAAGCTTCCGAAGGGGACAAGCGGCATTGTTAATGGCAACGGCTGCAAGCGGCAAGCATTATTCTGAAAATGAAGCGATTCAGTGGCTGCTGGACGAAGGCATATCCAAGGGTCGCACCTCAGCGACCATTAAGGGATTTGTGCCGGATGGCGGCGTCACGCGAGCAGAGGCGCTGACCTTTCTGTTCATGCTCAAAGATCACACGAGGCAGCTGTCGGGTACCAAGGTTCAGCAGGAGCCTGCCGGGTTGCACGGCATTGACATCGGAGATCAGGTAGAGAAGCTCACCTTCAAGCTCGGCAAGCCGGATCGTATCGACCCAAGCGAATATTCGTACAGTTGGTATGTATATAACCGGAACCATGCACAGCTAGCAATGTATGGCGTCATGGACGGCAAGATTGCAGCCCAGTTTTCAATGTCGAAAAAAGACTGGAGCCTTCCCGGCGGCCTTACGACAGGCCTTGCGCTAGGCGAAGCCCGAAAGGGACTCAGCGGCACATCCGATGCGGAGAAGAAGGAAACCTATTATACGTATACGGCTAATGGAATCCAGACTACCTTGTTCATCGATTCGCAAGACGGGGACAAGATCTCAGGCATCCTGCGGCAAAAAAACTCATTGTCCAAACAAGCGCCAAACGGCAAAAACACAGCGTTCCGCGACGCAATGGAACGGCAATTATTCGATCTCGTCAACGCGGAGCGCGCCGTTAGAGGCATTCCCGTGCTGCAATGGGACAAGCTAGCTGGCTCAGCGGCAAGAAGCCATAGCGAGAACATGCGGGACAAGCAGTTTTTCAGCCACAAAAACCTGGACAATAAAACGCCGTTCGACCGCATGAAAGCAAAAGGAATATCGTACCGGCTAGCCTCGGAGAACATTGCCGCCGGCTTCGACAATAGTATATTCGCACATTATACTCTTCTAAATTCAACGACTGGCCACCGCGAGACGCTGCTTAACGCCAAGCTGACTCGGCTGGGCACCGGTGTTGCGATTGGCGGTTATTATCAAGTGTATTATACTCAGGACTTCTACACGCCGCTTCAGGCGGAAGAATAGCTTTACAGCCAATAAGGGAATGCAGCCTCCTCCGGAAGCCGCATTCCCTTATTGTTGTTCGGTATTCTCCCGTTTGGGCAAGGAAGCCAGCCATTTCTTCTCCTTTGCGGTCAACTCCGCAGTCTCCAGCAGATCGGGACGGCGCTCCAGCGTCCGCAGAAGCGATTGTTCTCTTCGCCATGCTTCAATATTGGCATGATGCCCGGAGACGAGAATATCCGGTACGCTCCATCCCCTGAATTCAGGAGGTCTTGTATAGTGAGGGTGTTCCAGCAATCCCGTGCTATAGGAGTCCGTTACCGCGGACGTCTCATTGCCGAGCACGCCGGGCAGCAGCCTGACGACACTGTCGATAACCGTCATAGCGGGTATCTCTCCGCCAGTCAACACATAATCCCCGATAGACAACTCGTCCGTCACGAGATGCTCCCGAATACGCTCGTCATAACCTTCGTAATGGCCGCAGATGAGGACAAGATGCTGCTCCTTCGAGAGCTCCTCTGCTTTTTTCTGCGTGAACGTCTCCCCTTGCGGGCACATCAGGATAACGCGAGGCTTGATACCCGGGTCCGTCTGCAGATCCTCTACTGCCGCGAACACCGGATCTGGCTTCAGTACCATGCCCCCGCCGCCGCCGTACGGATAATCGTCCACGGTGTTATGCTTGTTACCCGAGTACTGGCGGAAGTTGACCGCTTCCAGCGATACGATTCCTTTTTCCTTCGCCTTGCCCAGAATGCTTGCTCCGAACACACCTTCGAACATCTCCGGGAACAGCGTCAATACGTCAATTCTCACGTCGCTAGATCAATCCTTCCATCAGCCTTACGGTAACCCGCTTGTCCGTTACATTGACATCTAATACGACCTCATCGATCACCGGCAGCAGAAGCTGTTTGCCCTTCGACTTCGGACGATCTACGACCCACACGTCATTGGCTCCGGGGCTCAAAATTTCGGCAATGACACCGAGCTCTTCTCCCTCTTCTGTGACGACAGCGCAGCCGATAATCTGATGGTAGTAGTATTGCCCTTCCTCCAGCTCACCTTGCTCCGACTCGGAGATTTTCAGCAGCCAGCCCTTGTATTTTTCGACCTCGTTAATATTGTTGAAGCCGTCCAGCTTGAGCAGATAAACGTTTTTCTGCTCTCTGGAGCTTATAATCTTGATCTCTCGCGATTCTCCGTTCTCCTCATTCACCATAAGCAGCTTGCCTCCCGGGGCAAACCGTTCCTCCGCAAAATCCGTCTGCGGCAATACCTTCACATCACCACGGATACCGTGCGTGTTCACGATTTTGCCTACCGTGTACCATTTCCCGTTCATGCCATCATACCTTCTTTCCGTTGGTTACGACTATTATAACACGGCAAAGAGGGTCAGGACATTCGTCCCAACCCTGAAGATGCCAGTCCATTATGAAAGTATATCGACGATGACGCGCTTGCTCGATTTGACGGAGGCGGAGGTTACGACCGTCCGCATCGCTTTCGCGATACGACCTTGCTTGCCGATTACCTTGCCTACATCATCGGGATGAACCGATAACTCGTAAACCGTGCTGCGTTCATCATCCTTCACGCCGACCTGCACTTCGTCCGGATGATCCACCAAAGCCTTCGCTATGACAAGAATTAATTCTTTCATCACAAAGCCCTCCGCTCTTCAACCGTTACTTCTGAAGCTTAAGCTCATGGAACTTTTTCAGAACACCAGCTTTGGAAAGCAAGTCGCGAACAGTGTCGGAAGCTTGCGCTCCAGTTTGAAGCCATTTCAGAGCTTTCTCTTCGTCGATCGAAACTTGAGCTGGCTGTGCAACCGGATTGTAAGTACCGATCTCTTCAATAAAACGTCCATCACGCGGGGAACGGGAATCCGAAACAACTACGCGGTAGAAAGGAGCCTTGTGAGCACCCATACGTTTCAAGCGAATACGTACTGCCATTATCATTCACCTCCTTCGAAAAATGAACTGCGGTCTATCTCACATTAAAATGGAAACTTCATATTGCGTCCAAGCATGCCCTTCAGGCCTTTCTTGCCGCCTTTGAGCCCCTTCGGACCTTTCGGTCCCATCATGGACGAGAATTGCTTCATCATCTTGCGCATATCATCGAATTGCTTGATCAGACGATTCACTTCAACGATGGTCGTTCCGCTGCCCGCCGCAACGCGCTTGCGTCTGCTGTGGTTGAGCAGCTCCGGCTTCTGCTTCTCTTCCTTCGTCATGGAGCGGACAATCGCCTCGATGCGGCCGATCTGCTTCTCATCGACCTTCAGATCCTTCATGCCGCCCTTCATCTTGTTCATGCCAGGCAGCATATCCATAATCTGATCCAGCGGCCCCAGCTTACGAACCTGCTCCATCTGATCCAGGAAGTCATCGAATGTGAATTCGGCGGTACGCATCTTGCGTTCCATCTCGGCAGCTTTGTCCGCGTCAATGCCTGCTTGAGCCTTCTCGATCAAGGACAGCATGTCGCCCATGCCCAGAATCCGCGAAGCCATCCGTTCCGGATGGAACGGCTCCAGAGAGTCAATCTTCTCGCCCATAGCCGCGAATTTGATCGGACGACCTGTAACCGCCTTGACGGACAGCGCAGCGCCGCCGCGCGTATCGCCGTCAAGCTTCGTCAGAACGACGCCGGACAGCTCCAGCTGTTCATGGAAGCTCTGCGCTACGTTGACCGCGTCTTGACCGGTCATGGCATCAACAACGAGGAGAACCTCATCCGGTGACACATGCTCATGGATTCGCTTCAGCTCATCCATCAGCTCTTCGTCGATATGCAGTCGGCCTGCGGTATCGAAGATGACGTAATCATTGCCGTTATCCTTCGCGTGCTGCAGACCGGCCTTCGCAATGTCGACCGGAGAAGTCTTGTCCCCAAGCGAGAATACCGGCGCTCCGATCTGCTCGCCCAGCACCTGCAGCTGCTTGATCGCAGCCGGACGATAGATGTCGCAGGCAACCAGAAGCGGCTTATGGTTGCCCTTCTGAAGCAGCTTCGCCAGCTTGCCAGAGGTGGTCGTCTTACCGGCGCCCTGCAGGCCGACCATCATAATGACCGTCGGAGGCTTGTTCGCCTTGGCAAGCTTCGCCTGCGTGCCGCCCATCAGCTCCGTCAATTCCTTGTTGACAATATCGATGATGACCATGCCCGGAGTGAAGCTCTTCGAGACGTCCAGACCGATGGCCTTCTCCTTCACCTTGGCGATAAAGTCCTTCACGACTTTAAAGTTAACATCGGCCTCCAGAAGCGCCAGGCGAACCTCCCGCATCGCGTCATTGACATCGGCTTCGGATACTTTGCCTTTGCCCTTCAGCTTGCTGAACACATTCTGAAGCCGATTGCTTAAGCTTTCAAATGCTGCCATGAACTCCCGCCTCCTTCTCTTGCCGTTCCTTCCGCCGCCCGAAATTGCCCGATGGCGTCGATGATCGACTGTTTATCCCATTCATTCGTCACGATGGCCTTCACGTCGCGCTCCAGCTTATCGGTTATCTCCATCAGCCGCTCGTGTCTTGCCAGCAGGGACAGCTTCTCTTCATAGCTCTCCAGAATGCCCTCGGCGCGCTTGATATTGTCGTAGACCGCCTGGCGGCTGATCCCGAACTCGGATGCAATCTCGCCGAGCGAGAAGTCATCGTGATAATAATAAGTAAGTATAGTACGCTGCTTATCTGTAAGCAAGCTCTCGTAGAAGTCGAACAGCAAATTAACTCTTGTCGTTCTGGCTAAGGCATCCGGCATATGTTCCTTCATCCCGTCGCCCCCTTCTTCGTCTTGCCGCAAATGTTACCGTCAAGGAAAATCCCTTTACACTTATGCAACGACTCTTATCATACAGGATGGCAAATGCCCTGTCAAGCTTTTGACCTTGTCACCACCTGATGCTCTCTTGGCAACACGAAATGCCCGGACACCAAGTGCCCGGGCGTAGTTCCATTCATCGCTAGTCTTCGAATAAAATGAGCGCGACGAGCGCGACATCGGTGACGTCTACTTTGCCGTCTCCGTTCAGATCATATCGTTCATCGGCTCCCGGCTTGCCCGCTTGCTTCGCAACAGCAACCAGATCTTCAATGCTCACCTTGCCGTCGCCATTCACATCCTCGCGATGCTGCTTCAATGCTACACTGACGGTTAGATCGCGATCGGTCGGATACAGAACGCCGCTGTCCGGCGTATGCACAGCCCCTACAGTCGAACCCTTCTTCAGAACGACTGCAGCTTGGCCGCTCCCTTCTTTGGCTTCGAAGAGCAATCTCAGGATATCCATATTCCCATTCACTCCGTTTGCTCCTGTCGCCGAGACGACAGCAAATGCGCTGCCTCCCGCCTGATCGATGCGGCTGTCCAGAAAAGCTCCTTCGCCAAAGCTGTCTCCTCGCTTGATTTCCTTCAATTCAAGCTGGCGAGGATCGAAGCTGAAGGCCATATTGGCACCATATAAGCCTACCGCTTCATCCATTCTGACGCGGATCTCAAAGGTTGTGCCCGGCACGGCTGCAATCGGTGCAGTCAAGCGCAGCTCTCCCGGCGAAGCATACTGCTCCTCCTCCAGGGCCACGCTCATGAGTCTGCCCTCCTGCGCATAATAAATCCGGCCGTCATCGCCGACATCAAACAATGCGGTCGCAATGCCTGAATCCACGTAAGCCAGTGTCTCGGGATCAACGGCAATCAGCTTGCCGTAAAGATCAGCATACATAAACCCGTCATCCGAGAACCGGAAATGGATCGGACGCCACATGCCGTAATTTTGCACGCCGCTGAATATCTGCTTGCTCTTTACGATAGCTTTCGTCTGAGGATCGATCGCGAATAATGCCCCGTCTGCTGCCGCCCACAGCAATCCATCCTTATCGAAGGTCAGTCCGCTAATCATGATCGGCGCTTTGGACGCGCCAGGAATATTCGGCTCCCATTCAGCTATCTTCTGTTCCTTGGCCACATCCCAAATAAACATCTTGGCCCTAGTCTCCGGCGTTGCACTGTCCAGCCCCCCGCGGATTGTCGTGGAACCATAGATCAAGCCGTCACGGTAAGCGAGTCCTACAATGCTTTGACCCGGTACAATATTACGGTAAACGCGCAGCGTGCCCTGCGGATCGGATTCCTCGAATACGGCTAGCGCTCCGCCGATTTCTCCATAGGACGGTATCGTGCCGAAGAAGGCTTTGCCGTCTCCGAATGTATTCACATAGGGCCGATCCTGGGATTCTCCGATTTGAAGAAGCTTAACCGGATTCTGGTTCGGCTTCGCCGCATCCGGCTGCAGCGGCAGAGCCGTATCATACTTATGGATGGATGCGCCGGGGTACTCCCCATAGTAGACCCGGCTGCCGCTTATGCCGATGCTCTCCGCTTGCCCCATAGTGAACGTCGAGAACTGCTCAATGGCAGGGTCGTATACCGCAGCGGTCGCGGCCGTATATCCGCTCATGAACAGCTTGCCCCCAGGCCCCTTCTCCAGTGCGTGAATAGACAATGCGCTGCCTTGAATACCGGGCAGGCGAGTCGTTACTTTACCCGCTTCGACGTCGAATAGGGCGACGCTGCCGCCATAATGCACCGTAGCAAGCACTGGATTCTTGAAGCCGGGATCATCTTCAAGCTCCACCCAGCCTGAATTGCGAAGGCTGGAGCCATACGAGATGCCGGTGGACACCGCTTCGCGGGTTGCCATGTCCCATGCCATTAGCTCTTTGTTTTGCAGGAAATAAACCTTGCCGTTGTATGCAGGAGAAGCCCGCAATCCTGCCGCTCCCCAATATTCTTCCTCAAGCCATGCGCCACTTGCCAGATCATAGATGATATAGATCGCCTTGCCGTCGCCGCTGAGAAAAGCAAACAGGTAATCGCCGTGCACATCGAGGCCATATACGAACGGATACTGCTGGACACCGTCAATGGGCTTAAGCGGAATAAGCGTCTTCTCCCCGGTCTCGACATTCAGCTTCACAATATCGCCAATCGAGCCGATGCCGGCATAGACATATCCATCATGATAAGCAATGGAACGGACATAATCCCGTCCTTCTACCATCACGCCATAATCTCTGAATTGTCCTGTAGAGGGGTTATATTGAAACACCTTCCCTTGATCGAACGTACCGCCATAGACGTTGCCGTTCTCATCAACCGTTAGCGACCAGATCGACTTTGCATCAGACACCGCGGTCCCCAGTTGCTCGATCGTGCCGCTATCAGGATTATAGCGATGCAGAATCGGCCCGCCATCGGAGACGCCAATATAGACGCTCCCATCCGGCGTTATGGTATGAGACCAAGCGCTTTTCCCTTCCGGCAGCGGCACGGCCTTCACCAGCCGGTTGGCGTCCAGGTCCACCGCATTGAACATAGCCGGATTGCCCGCAGACGTCGTGTAAACCATGTCATGACCGTTTTCCTTTCCGTATACTCCTTCAAATAAGGCAGCCTGCTGAATCGGCTCTCCTAATTCGACCGGCGTTCCGAAGTGATGTGCCGGCGCAGCACTTGCATGATGAGCCGGGATGGCCAGCGCAGCCGCAATCAGAGCAACAGACAGAAGCAGAGCCAGCGTATAGCGTTTCGTCCTCATTCGGTATCCCCCTCCACCAATAAGCGTGAAATCATGGCCATATCTGCGAAATCGATTTTACCATCGCCATTAAGATCAAACCGGGCATAGGCTCCGCTCGCGGGGCTGCCTACAGCTTGTGCGACGATAATCAAGTCCGCCAGGTCAACTCTGCCGTTATCATCCACATCGCCGGCATGGGCTTTAACGGTTACAGCCAGCGTCATACCTTCTTGGAATACGGTCGATACGCCCGTCTCGTCCGCATCTTGCTTCGCTGCAATAGCGAAGGGCTCCAGCTCAATCTTGGCGGACGCCGAGGCGGCAAGCGGTTGAAATTGCACGATTGCAACCTCCGAATCACCCGATACAGCACGCTCGCCTAGCTGTGTTACAATCACCTTTAATCTGCCGGGAGCCAGCTCACGCGCCTCGGCATACACCTCTTCACCACCATGGAACGATTCAGCGGCTTGCACAGATACATACTGGAACTGGGCGGGATCATAGGACAGAATAGTCTCAACCGCATATAAGGAGGATGCTCCCATAGCCGCCAGGTTGACCGAATAGTTCTCTTTCACCGTCGCAGCCGCAGGACCGCTTATCGATAACGAACGGGCGGCAGGAGCTGTTTCTCCGGGAAAAACACCTTCGATTTCAAAATCATCATAAAAAGCGCCTGACGTCTGATAAAAATTAGAGAGCGACGCCATTAAACGAACCGTCTTGGCGTCAGAAGGCGCTTGCAGCGACTTGGTCGTCAGCTTCACCCACTTGGATTGGCCCGTATGATGAATAAGCGCATCCGTATCGGAGCCAACCTGCTGACCCGCTTCATTGTAGAACCTCATAATAAAGCTGCCGCGATTGGGAACGGAAGCTCCGTTGTGCATGAATGACGAACCTTCAATATACATCCACACGGAGCCTGTGTAATTCTCTCCAGGCACAATGTCCATCGCCTGAGACCAGATCGACACGCCATCTGCGCCGTCCTTATCCGTAATTTTGAGGCTGTAGCTGCCGCTATGCGCCCTCTCGTCCGTAATCTCGTACGTAACGGAGCTTCCCTTGGGTGCTATAAAGGTTGTCCAGCCCGGGATAATGCCTCCGGCTGCAGGCTCCTCGAACCCGCCGTTGCGCAGTTCCGCCGGCGATGCAAATGCGGTCCCTGCCGAAACCCAAAGCGATAATGCAAGCACGGCAGCAAGTGCAATGGCGATTGCCCGATGCCAGCTGTTCCGAATCAACATGACTCATTCCTCCTCGTCAGCTTCATGAACTTGTTCAATTGAATAGCCGAAACCCCAAGCTCTGATGATGCGCATAAGCACCACTGCAGCATCGTCGCGGCCGATTCCATCATTTGCAAGAAAACGATTATGCTCGTCGCCCTGCATGAGTGCGGATGTGCGCAACCGGTATACGGCAGCCTTCGCCCATTGCGGGATATCTGCGTCATCAATATAGCTTTGGACGGTTGGATGGGCTCCCGCTCCCTTGTCCGAACTCATCTTATCCAAGATGACTGCAAGCTCGGCTCTGCTGATTCGCTCGTCGGGACGATAGGAACCATCTTCATAGCCCGTTATCCACCCTTGCAAGCCAGCGGCAGCGATATACGGCGCATACCAGCGACTATCCTCCACATCTGTGAATAAAGCGCTACCTGCTTGCTCCTCTGTTGAGATGTCCAGCCCCCATGCCCGGACAAGCATGGCGGTCCACTCCGCTCTAGTCACTGGACGTCCCACGCCGTAGGAATCGTCGCTTATGCCATTCACCACGCCTTTGGCCGCAAGCATACGGATCGATTGGGCCGCTTCATCGTACGTGAAGCCAAGATCGATAAATTCCTTCGCGTAGAGCAGAAAGCCGTATTCTCCATCCTCCAAATGCGTCGTAACCGTGCGTTCCGCTGCATTCCGCCCGCTCTCGCGTACATAGACCCATTCCCCGGATGGTGCGTGCCATCGATAGACTCCGGCCAGGCCGCTATCCATACTTGGTGGAATGAGCCATCGAACCTTGGCTGCGGGAGCTTCATGATGCAGCCCGAACTGAAATCGATAGCTTCCAATCGGCTCCACTCGGGTAATCCCATGCCGTTCAGAAGATCGAATAAGCGGGTCAACCGATAGACTGGCATATCCCGAAGAATCGAACAACAGCTGTTCCGGCTCCAGCATGACGGCAAAATGCTTGTTTTTCATTTCCAGGCCAAGCCCGAGCGCCACAACATGATTCTTAATCGATAAAGCTATACGCAGCTCCGATCGGTCGCGCTCATCCGCCGCTAATGTCAGAGCATATGGATAGGAGGCGGCAGCTCCTGCTGCTTTGGCCGCCTGCTGCAGCAAGCCATAAGCATCCAGAGCAGGCGTAATCGAGGCATTATTGAATACAGCCTGCATGTGCCCAGCCTCTATCAGAACGGGATGAATGGTCAGCAAGCGGATAGAAGTGTCCCGGACAAGCGCCGACCAGCCTTCGATATCCAACTGAATATCCGGTCGTCCGAGTCGATCCGTCAAGAGCGCAGCCGCTTTCCGGGCATCTGCCTCCCCCCGGATGTCCAATTGACTCGGATATGTAGAGGGATCAACAGGAGCAACGGGACCACCTGACGGCAATAGCCGGATCGTCAGCGGCGAGGCAGCATGCAGCTTTACTTCCTTCAAGTCGGGGTAAGCTTGGCCGTCCTGTTCTCTTGTTGTCCGCTCACGGCTAACCCCTTTAACCGCTGTAAGCTTGATCTCTGTATGAATGCCTGATGTCAAAGCGCGAAATCTAAGCTTGGCGATTATCGTTTCGCCGGCAGCGGTGTCTTCGGAATGTTTGGCAATAGCCGATAGATGCAGGATGCCTGTTGCCGGGTTAGCCGCTTCGCTTTCAAATAAGGAATAGTCGACTCCCGTTGACTCGTGAAGCATCATAGCGCTGGAGTCGTATTCCAAGATGAACTCAATTCCGTATACATCCTCCTGCGCATTGGCCGATACTAGCACTTCCGTCTCAGCGCCCTTGACTATGGCGTCCTTAGAGGCGGACAGCGATAGCTCCGTTGATTCCGCTACAGCATAAGCGGGCATATCCATGACAGAGCAACAGATGACGAAGGCGATCACCCAATAGCATAATTTCCTCATTGTATCTCTCCATTCCGAATGCATGGCGATTTGTTTGCTTTCCTTTCATTCGAACTGAGCCTCATGTATGCGCTTACCAAATCTTCATGTACAAGCGTCACCCCCTGTGTTCGCGATTGCATTACTCCGTACGCCATCATTGTATACAAGCTCCTCTTTTTTCGTAAATCTATCGATTTCCCGATGCTGAGCAATTTCGGACATGCCGCTTCCGATTTCCCCTCAGCCCTTGCCCTGACTGGCACCGGAGGTGAGGCATTTCGCTAAAGATGTAGAAAACGCTAAATTATGCAGAACCGTGTCGCGGCGAACGGCCAAAATGGAAGGCATACAAAAAAACGTCTAATGGCGACTGATCGGTCGCCATTAGACGTTGTTCATTCTTCCTGTAATGCCATACTTAATTGGCAGCTGGCGGCTGCTCTTCCGACTCGCGGCTGATCAAGCCCGCGAACAAGGCATGTACGAACTGTTCGGAATCAAAGGTTTGCAGATCGCCCATTTTCTCGCCAAGGCCTACCAGCTTCACCGGCAGATTCAGCTCATTGCGGATCGCCACAACGATACCGCCCTTCGCCGTACCGTCCAGCTTCGTCAGAACAAGACCTGTCACGCCGCTCTTCTCGCCGAACAGCTTCGCTTGGCTAAGCGCGTTTTGGCCTGTCGTCGCATCCAGCACCAGCAGCACTTCATGAGGAGCCTCCGGCAGCTCGCGCTGAATGACGCGGAAAATTTTGTTCAGCTCTTCCATCAGGTTCGTCTTATTCTGCAAGCGTCCAGCCGTGTCGCATAGCAATACGTCGACCTTGCGCTGCTTGGCCGCCTGAACGGCATCGAACATGACGGCTGCGGGATCGGCGCCCGATGATTGCTTAATGACGTCCACGCCTACGCGCTGCCCCCACACTTCAAGCTGTTCGATAGCTCCCGCGCGGAACGTATCGCCTGCTGCCAGCAATACATTTTTGCCTTCGCTCTTAAACTTATGCGCAAGCTTGCCGATAGTCGTCGTCTTGCCGACGCCGTTCACGCCAACGAATAAGATAACCGTGATTTCCCCAGGAGGCGCCATTCGCAGCTCGGCATGATCGTCTCCCTTCAGCAATCCAACCAGCTTCTCTGACAGCACTGGCTGCAGATCGGACGCATCTTCGATTTTACGCTTCTTCACTTCCGCGCGCAGATCATCGATTAACGTCATCACCGTGTTAACGCCAACGTCCGCACCAATCAGAATCTCCTCAAGCTCCTCATAAAACTCTTCATCAATCTTCTTGCGGCGAGTAATCAGCTCTTCGACCTTCTCGACGAAAGCCGTACGCGTCTTCGCCAGTCCTTCCTTAAATACGTTCGTGACCGCTTCCGTCTTGGAAGCAATGCTTTCCTTCAGCTTCTTGAAAAAACTCATCCCAGCCGTTCCTCCTGACCTTTCCTAACCTGCATGTACGGTTACACTTAAGCCGATACCGGCTCTCCCGCTTCTTCTTCCAGACGTACCGATACCAGCTTCGATACGCCGCCTTCTTCCATCGTAACCCCGTACAGCACATCCGCTTCCTCCATCGTTCCTTTGCGGTGGGTCACGACGATAAATTGCGTCAGCTCCGAGAATTCGCGCAAGTATTGTGCGAAACGGGCTACGTTTGCTTCGTCCAGCGCTGCTTCGACTTCGTCAAGCACGCAGAACGGCACCGGCTTCACTTGCAGAATGGCGAACAACAGCGCAATCGCCGTAAGCGCCCGCTCTCCGCCAGACAGCAGCTGAAGGTTTTGCAGCTTCTTGCCCGGAGGCTGAGCCACAATATCAATGCCGGTATCAAGCACTCTATCCGGATCGACCATGACCAGGTCAGCCCGTCCGCCGCCGAACAGCTTGGCGAAGACGACGCCAAAATGTCCGCGAATGGCTTCGAATGTCGTCCGGAATCGCTTCGACATCTCGTCGTCCATCTCTTTGATGACCTGATAGAGAGCTGTCTTCGCTTCGATCAGATCGTTCTTCTGCTCCGAGAGGAACTCGTAACGTTCCTTGACGCGTTCGTATTCTTCGATCGCACCCAGATTGACCTCGCCCAGCGCGGCAATCTGTCGCTTCAAATCGCGGACTTCGTTCTGTGTGCCAAGCACATCTTCCGGCACCGGATATTGCTCCTTCGCCAGCTCGAAGCTGAGCTCATACTCCTCGCTCAGCTTGCGAAGTAGGTTGTCCAGCTCCACGTCTTGCCGGTTAACGGCAATCTCCGTGCTTCTCATCTGATCCTCTACGACGCGAAGCTGGGCACGCTGCTCCTTCGTCTCGCTTTCGCCTTGCTCCAGCTCGGCGATGCGCTGCGCTCTGGCTGCCCGCTTCAGGTCTGTCTGCTCCGCGCAATTCGCCTTCTTGATTCGCAGATGATTGAGCTGCTCAATCTGGGCAACGCTCTCCTCGGCATGTCTTGCCATCTCTTCAACCTGCTGCTCGGACAAGGCGCGGAGGCCCGACAGCTCGCTCTTGGCGCGCTGAATATCGCTTCTCACGCGGTTAGCCTGATCCTCGAAGCTATGCTTCTCTTGATCGGTCTTCGCGACCGCAATCTTAATATCGGTCAATTGTCCTTGCAGCTCTTCCTTAGCCGATTCGCTTGCCTTGCGGCGCTCCTCGGCCAATCGGATCGCTTCCTGCAGCCTTGCCTCATCCAGCGTTAATTGCTCCAGACGCTGCTCCGCCGCTGCCGCCATCTGCTCAATCTGCTCCCGCTCTTCCGTCTGTGAGCTTCGCTCAGAGGTCGACACCGCGTTTTGTTCCGACAGATGCTTCGCCTCTGAACCAAGCTGCTGCAGCTCAGCACGGATGCCTTGCTCGCGAATCCGGGTTTGCTCGGCGTTCTCGCGCAGCTCCTCCATATCCTGCGAACGGATCAATTGTTCCTTACGCAAGTCGCTTAATCGGTTCTTCAGCTCCGCAACCGTCGCTTTCGCATCCTTAATCTCCTGATCAAGCGCTTCGATCTGCCGTCCTCTTCCTAGCAAGCTCGCGCCCTTCTTCTGCAAGCTGCCGCCCGTCATCGAGCCGCCGGCATTGACGACGTCGCCTTCCAGCGTAACGACACGATAGCGGTACTGACACCTGGATGCAATCTTGTTCGCCTGCTCAAGCGTCTCCGCGAGCAGCACGTTGCCCAGCAAGTTGTTCACGATGGCCTGATAACGGTCATCACAGCCGACCAGATCTGCTGCCACGCCGACAAAACCTTCCACAGCGGAAAACGTCCGCTTGTCGTTTTCCGGCACCATCCGCCCCCTGATAACATCCAGAGGAAGGAAGGTCGCTCGTCCAAGCTGGCGCTGCTTAAGGAAAGCAATAGCCGCCCGTGCCGTGCGCTCATCTTCCATGACGACATGCTGGAGAGCGCCGCCAAGCGCCGTCTCCACGGCAACCTCAATGCGCTGCGGCACGCGGATGAGCTCGGCTACTGCGCCGTGAACCCCTTCAACCGCGCCCGAGCCGCGCCTAGCAGACTTCAGAACTTCCTTAACGCCCTGCATAAAGCCGTCTAGCGCATCCTGCATCTCCTTCATCGTATCCCGCCGGGAAATGTGGCTGTCAAGCCGCTGCTCCCACTTGCGGATTGCCGACATCACTTCCTCCAGTTGCAATGTGAGCGACTTGGTCGCTTCCGATTGCTCCAGCATACGATTTCTTGTCGTGCCAAGCGTAGTCAGCGCATCGGCTAGTGACTGCTCCAGCGCGCTGCGCCTCTCATCCAGCCGGGCCATCTGCTCCGTCCACTTCGATTCGTCCTCGCTGAGCCGCTCCATCCGACGCTGAAGCGTCTCTCTCTGCTGCGACGCATAACGGATTTCGTTGCGATGCTGCGCCATTGCGCTCAGCACGTCAAGCAGCTCGCTCTTCAGCTTCTCCTCCGCATCCACAACCGCCCCGCCAGCAACGCCAACAAGGTTCGCTTCCTCGGCTGCCAGTTTGACACGGAGCTCAGCAAGCTCCAGCTCAAGCGCAGCGGCGCGGCTGCGGAACTCTGCCTCTTCCTTGACCAGCGCCAAAATCCGCTCGTCCTGCGATGCAATGGATTCCTCCAGCTGCCGCTTGTTCTGTTCCAGGTTGCGGCCGCGCTCCTTCAGCACTTCGCCGTAGCCTTCGCATTTCTCCGCATCCTCGCTGATTTGCAGCATGGAAGCATGCAAGACATCCAGCTCTTGCTCGATCTCGCGCAATTGAAGACGGTCTTGCTCCAGATGCGCATCATGCTTGCTGACGACTGTAGATAGCTGAAGCTGCTCCCCTTGAAGCTTCTCCAGCTTGTCCGTCGCCTGTGACCAGGCTTGATGAACCGTCTCTATATTATGTACGTACATCGAAATTTCTTTGGTTTTCAACGTTTCCTTAAGCGCCTTGAAGTGAATCGCCTTCTCCGACTGCTTGCGCAGCGGTTCAACCTGATCCTCCAGCTCCGACACGAGGTCGTGAATCCGCAGCAAATTCTGCTCGGTCTCGTCGAGCTTCTTCTGCGCTTCGCGCTTGCGGGACTTGTATTTCACAATGCCAGATGCTTCCTCAAAGATACCGCGGCGGTCCTCGGAGCGCGTACTCAGAATCTCTTCGATACGCCCTTGGCCGATAATGGAATAAGCTTCCTTGCCAATTCCCGTATCCATGAACAGCTCCGTTATATCCTTCAGCCGGCATGGCTGCTTGTTAATCATATATTCGCTATCGCCGCTCCGGTGTACCCTTCTGGTCACCGTAACCTCGTTGTACTCCAGCGGCAAAGCCCCGTCCGCATTATCGAGGGTAAGCGAAACCTCACCGTAGTTGACCGCTTTGCGCGCGTCACTGCCGGCGAATATAATATCCTCCATCTTGCCTCCGCGCAGGCTCTTGGCGCTTTGCTCGCCAAGCACCCAACGGATGCCGTCGGAGATATTGCTTTTTCCTGAGCCGTTAGGCCCGACCACCGCCGTAATACCGGTTACAAATTCAAGCTCGGTCTTGTCGGCGAAGGATTTGAAACCCGCTAATTCAATCCGCTTCAAAAACATAGTTTGGCTTTCACCTCACCCACCATTGTACCACATAATTGTTATTTGCGTTAATCATTTCAGACGCTGCGCATCCGTAATCACACCGCCTGGAGGCAACAAAAAAGAGGCTATCCGCCTCCTCAATCAGGTTCCATAAACTTCCTTATTCAGTTGCGGCTACGCTGCCGGCCGCTTGCCGAAGCCTGCTCGCTTTCTTCTCTATTGTCAACATGCAGGGATAAGCTAAAAGCAGCAAAAAGGTCAGCAGAATCGAACCAGTCATATAGGATTCGAACAATTGGACCGACCATCTGTCCTCGCCAATAATCATATAGGCGATTGCATTGGATATCCCAATGCCGTCATTGGCCTCCGCCGACAGGCTGACTGCGTGATTGTGTGCCAGGCAGATGAGCGCCAAGAAAGAAAAGCCAGTTGCCAAGAGGATGCCTTTCGAATAAGGCGTCGCAACGCCATAATAACTGAACGTCCGGACTGCTGCTGCAATAAGTACAACATGCACGATATAGAACATACGTCCATCTCCTCTTTCACTCGCATACGCTGCTTCTTCAAGGATTTCACCCTCATTTTACCATATTAAACCTATCATCTCCATCAAAAAGACCCCTTCGTACCGTCATCCGGCCAAAAGAGGTCTTATCCATCCGATATGGTCATCATCGCCGGAGTCCATGCGCTCTCCAGCATCCACGGTAACTGTTCCACACGCGCCTTCACGCGTCTTGAGCAGTAAGCGTATTCCATGCTTCCGCAGCTGCCCGCTGCTCCGCTTCCTTCTTCGTGCGACCGGCTCCAAGGCCATACCGTTCCTCGCCCAGGCATACCTCGACGATAAATTCACGGTCATGAGCAGGTCCGCGCTCTTCCACAATGCGGTATTCAACCGGACCAAGGCCGTTATGCTGCGCTTTCTCCTGAAGCTTGGACTTGGCATCCTTCATGAGCAAGCCAAAGTCGTTGGATTCGATGAAGGGAAACATATGCTCTTCCAGAAATACACGCGTGCGCTCGATCCCCGCATCGAGGAAGATCGCTCCGATAAACGACTCGAACAAGTCTGCCAACAACGCTTGACGATGCCTGCCCCCAAGCTGCTCCTCACCCCGTCCCAGCAGCACATACTTGCCCAGCTCCATCCGCTCCGCAAAGTAAGCGAGCGACGGTTCACAGACGACGGATGCCCGCATCCGGGTCAGCTCGCCTTCCGGCCGCTTCGGATAGGTGGTGAACAAGTATTCAGAGACGAGCAATTGAAGCACCGCGTCGCCCAGAAATTCCAGACGCTCGTTATCCTGTACCGAGCCCCGCTTATGCTCATTCACATAAGAGGTGTGCGTGAACGCTTGTCTCAGCAGTCTTGGACGTTTGAAAGCGAGCTGCAGCTTCTGCTGCAGCTCGTCAAAATGTTCATGCTTCATATGCTTTCATCACGATCGTAGCATTATGGCCCCCAAAGCCGAACGAATTGGACAGCGCGTACTTCACGTTCGCTTCGCGAGGCGTATTCGGCACGTAGTCCAGGTCGAGCTCAGGGTCCTGGTTGTCCAGGTTAATCGTTGGAGCAATGACACCGCTCTTCAGCGTCAGGCCAAGAATAACGGCTTCTACGCCGCCCGCCGCGCCGAGCAGATGGCCCGTCATCGACTTCGTGGAGCTGACCGCCACTTTGTAAGCGTGATCACCGAACGTCTTCTTAATAGCCGTTGTCTCGGACTTGTCGCCTACCGGTGTGGATGTGCCGTGTGCATTGATGTAATCAATGTCGGTCGGCTCGATGCCAGCATCACGGATTGCCTTCACCATGCAACGCGCAGCTCCATCCGGATCAGGCTCTGTCATGTGATGAGCGTCTCCGCTCATGCCATAACCAACCACTTCGGCATAAATCTTAGCGCCGCGAGCGATGGCATGATCAAGCGACTCCAGTACGAGCACGCCTGCACCCTCACCCATTACGAAGCCGTCACGATCCACATCGAACGGACGACTTGCTTTCTCAGGCTCTTCGTTGCGCGTCGACATCGCGCGCATCGAGCAGAAGCCGGCCATGCCTGTCGGACGAATTGTTGCTTCCGCACCGCCGGCGAACATAACGTCAGCGTCGCCGCGTTGAATCATCTTGAACGAATCGCCAATGGAGTGCGTGCCTGTCGCACAAGCGGTAACCGCTGTGCTGTTAGGACCTTTCGCGCCAGTCAGCATCGACACTTGGCCGGATGCCATATTCGCGATCATCATCGGAATGAAGAACGGGCTAACGCGCTTCGGACCTTTCTCCAGCAATACGTTATGCTGATCTTCCCAAGTGCCAAGACCGCCGATGCCGGAACCGATCATCACACCTACGCGCTCAGCGTCGGCATTCTCGCCGATCTTGATGCCCGAGTCCGCCACAGCCAGCTTGCTTGCGACAGCTGCGAATTGAACGAAGCGGTCCATGCGGCGCGCTTCTTTTTTATCCAAACCGTACTCTTCGGGATTGAAGTTTTTGACCTCCGCCGCAATGCGCGTCGGATATTCGGAGAAATCGAATGCCTCCACTACGGATACGCCCGACTTTCCTTCAAGCAGGTTCCCCCAAAATTGCTCCAAATCGGAACCTAGCGATGTAATGACCCCCATGCCTGTAACGACAACTCTCTGTTTCATTGCATTCACCTCTGCAGACAGCGATTTAGAAGACCATAATGATGAATCTTCCTTCTATATGAAAAGCGGTTAGGCTTCATTATAAACGTTATAAAAGCGTCGAAAATGCGCTACATGGAGAGAAGTCCCGTATATCGCAACGGGACTTGTCCATCCTTAGGTATGAGATTGTATGTAAGTCACAACTTCTCCCACCGTAGTGATTTTCTCTGCATCTTCATCAGAGATTTCCATATCAAACTCGTCTTCCAGCTCCATGACCAATTCAACGACGTCAAGAGAGTCAGCTCCGAGGTCATCTTTGAAGGAAGCTTCAAGGGTTACTTCTGCTTCGTCTACGCCAAGGCGGTCGATGACAATACGTTTTACGCGTTCTACTACTTCGGACATCCGGTTCACCTCCTCCACCGTATTATACGAGAATTAAATGTAAATTGCCATCTTTACCTTACTGGGCAAAAGGCCTACATTCACAGGTTAATTGCTACATGTACATGCCGCCGTCAACGTGGACCGTCTGGCCTGTCATATAGGCTGCCGCATCGGATGCGAGGAATCTGACCGCATTGGCAATATCTGCCGCGTCGCCAAGGCGCGCGAGCGGGATTCCGGCGGACAGCGATTCCTTCATATCCTCCGGCAGCTTGTCCGTCATGTCGGTCTGGATAAATCCAGGCGCGACGCAGTTGACGGTAATGCCGCGCGAAGCAAGTTCTCTCGCGCTAGCCTTCGTCAAGCCAATAACGCCGGCTTTCGCCGCAACATAGTTAGCTTGTCCAGGATTGCCGAGCACGCCGACGACGGAAGAGATGTTAATAATCCGGCCGGAGCGCTGCTTCATCATCGGACGCGTAACCGCTTTGATGCCGTTGAACACGCCTTTCAGATTTGTCTCAATGACCTGATCGAATTCTTCTTCCTTCATGCGCATAATTAAATTATCTCTTGTAATGCCAGCGTTATTCACAAGAATATCCAGCGCGCCAAGCTGCGCGATAACTTCCTTCACCATGGCGTCGAATTCATCGGCTTTGCCGACATTCGCTTTCACAATGATCGCGCGGCGTCCCAGCGCTTCAACAGCGGATGCTGTCTCCGCAGCAGCGGCTTCGCTGCCGGAATAGTTAATCGCCACGTCGGCGCCCGCCTCTGCAAGCGCAATTGCAATGGCGCGGCCGATGCCTCGCGAAGCGCCTGTTACGAGCGCTTTCTTCCCTTCCAGACTCGCAAACATTAGGATCCCCTCCGTCTTGGATTAGTTCACCTGCAGCGCATCCAGCGCCGAGATGTTATTTACCGATATGACACGGACATTGCGGTCGATTTTCTTGATCAAGCCCGCAAGCACCGTACCCGAACCGATTTCCACAAACGTATCTACGCCTTGCTCGATCAGGTAGCGCACGCTGTCCTCCCACAATACAGGAGAATAGACCTGCTCCACAAGCAGCTTCCGGATAGCGGAAGCATCCGACACTTCACGAGCCGTTACGTTCGCCACTACTGGAACAGATGCATCCGAGAACGTCACACCTGCAAGTGTAGACGCAAGTTGTTCAGCCGCTGGCTTCATCAGCGAGGAGTGGAACGGACCGCTTACCTCAAGCGGAATGACCCGCTTCGCTCCCGCATCCTTGCCACGCTCCACAACAGCCTGCACGCCTTGCGCTGTACCGGAGACTACGATCTGAGCCGGACAGTTCACATTCGCCAGCTCCACCGCGCTTCCTTCGGCAGTAATCGCTTCACACAAGCTCCCTAGCGCGTCGCGCTCTGCGCCAAGCACAGCCGCCATAGCGCCTTGCCCGCTAGGCACGGCCTGCTCCATATACAAGCCGCGTGCGCGAACCGTACGCACCGCATCCTCGAAGGACAATACGCCCGCCGCGACGAGCGCGCTATATTCTCCCAGGCTGTGGCCCGCTACATAATCCGCCTTAAGGCCGCTCGCTTCCAGCAGCTTCAAGTACGCAACGCTTACCGTGAGTAGTGCCGGCTGCGTATTTGCTGTCTGCTTAAGCGCCTCGTCCGGTCCTTCGAAAATAAGCTGGGTTAATTCCATGCCCAGTGCCTGATCGGCTTTCTGGAAGATGTCCCGAACATTCTCGAACGCGTCGTATGCGTCCTTGCCCATGCCTACAGCCTGAGCTCCTTGTCCGGGAAATACAAATGCCGTCTTCGCCAACGCGTTTCCCCTCCTAAGCCAATTCCCATACGGTTCATCCGCTTTCACAAGCGGACCTGTCACCGCATTATATTACCAAACCAGTACGGATGCTCCCCATGTCAAGCCGCCGCCGAAGCCGACGAACACCAGTGTATCGCCTTGCTTTACGCGGTTCTGCTCTACGGCTTCGGCCAGAGCAACCGGAATGGATGCAGCCGACATATTGCCGTATTTGTCCAAATTGATCATCGCTTTCCCCTCCGGCAGATTCAGCCGGTTCAGCGCCGATTGAATAATCCGGATGTTCGCTTGATGCGGGATAAGCAGATCTACGTCTTCCTTCGCAAGGCCTGCCTTGGCAAGCGCGTCCTCTGCAGCACTGCCCATAATACGCACAGCAAACTTAAACACGTCATTGCCTGCCATATGGATGTAATGCTGCTTCGTGGAGATACTGTGCTCCGAGGACGGGATACGCGAACCGCCGCCGCTAACCTTCAACAACTCGCCGCCGCTTCCGTCTGCTCCCAGCTCGAAAGAGCGGAAGCCTCTGCCCTCTTCGACCTGCCCAAGTACAACAGCACCTGCGCCGTCGCCGAACAGAATACATGTGTTGCGGTCGGTATAATCTGTAATGCGGGACAATGTCTCCGCGCCTACGACAAGCACATGCTTGTACATGCCGGTGGCAATCATATTCGATGCCGTCGCCAGTCCGTAGATGAAGCCGGAGCAAGCTGCGGACAGATCGAATGCCGCCGCTTTGGTTGCCCCTAATTTCGTTTGCAGCAGGCAAGCGGTGGACGGGAAGAACATATCCGGCGTAATCGTTGATACGATAATCAGATCGAGATCCTCCGCCGTCAGGCCCGCTGCAGCAATCGCTTGCTTTGCCGCTTCATAAGCCAGATCAGAGGTTGCCTCCGCTTCCGCTGCCATCCGACGCTCCTTGATTCCCGTCCGCGTTACGATCCATTCATCGTTCGTTTCTACCATTTGCTCCAATTGCTGATTTGTAAGAATCCGTTCGGGCACATATTTGCCCGTTCCAATAATGCCGACAGGATGCAAACCCATGCTTCACACTCACTTCCCGTTAATTTCAGAAGAGATTGATTCTATCATATTGCCTTGAAGGGCAATTCTTGCCTGACGAACCGCATTTTTCACCGCGACAGCGTCGGATGAGCCGTGGCACTTCACGACTAGTCCATTGAGGCCGAGCAGCGGCGCTCCGCCATGCTCTTTATAGTCCATTTTTTTCTTAAGCTTCTTAAGTTGCGGCATCATAATCGCTGCTGCAATCTTCGTCAGGAAGGAACTGCCGAACGCGCTCTTCAGCATTGTGAAGATCGTGCCTGCGGTGCCCTCGAACGACTTCAGCATAATGTTTCCTGCGAATCCGTCGCAAATCAATACATCGCAATTCCGGTTCAGGACATCTCTGGATTCCACGTTGCCTACAAAATGAATCGGCGCCTGCTCCATGAGCTCATAAGCCGCTTTGCTTATTTCGTTGCCCTTCTTAGCCTCTGTGCCGACATTCAGCAGTCCCACTCTTGGCTGCTTGATGCCATGCACCTTCTCGCGATAGATGCTGCCCATGACCGCATATTGTGCCAGATGCTCAGGCTTCGCGTCCATGTTCGCACCGAGGTCCATCGCCAGAATGCCTACATCATCCATCGTCGGCAAAACAAAAGCGAGCGCGGGACGCTCGATGCCCTCCATCCTGCCTACAACCAGCAAGCCTGTCGTCATAAGCGCTCCCGTATTGCCAGCTGAGAGCATGGCGTCAGCCTGCTTGTCCTTGACCAATTGGCCGGCTACGACCATGGATGCGCCCTTCTTGCGTCTGACCGCTTTCACCGGCTCATCATCCGGACCGATCACCTCATCCGCGTGAATGAGCTGAACGTTGGAAGGAAGTCCTTCCTTAAGCAGCGGTTCGATCACAGCTTTATCGCCTACAAGCAGCAGCTCGGTGTCCGGCCATTCGGCCGCGGCATCCAGTGCGCCTCTTACAATCTGCTCAGGGGCGTGATCTCCCCCCATTGCGTCAATGGCGATCCGCATGTTCTTCTCCTCCTCCATCATCCCTGTTGCCAGCGGATCTGAAGATGACGAAGTTGCCTTGGAACACCATTTCGTCACCTACATATGTGAATAACTCGACTTTCGATTTGCTTCGCTCTCCCGAGATCGAACGGACATAGGCCTTGGCGATGCATTTCTCGCCCAGCCTTACCGGACGTATGAAGCGGATGTCAGCCGTAACGGTCAACGCGATGGCGTCGTCGATCACGGCAACGGCCAGCGAGTTCGCTTGCGCGAACACATGATGGCCCCTCGCAATAGACGTGCGGGAGAAGACATGCTCTTCCCTGATCTCAAAGATTGAGATACCGCTCTTGTCCAGCTCCAGGTCCACAATCTCCCCGATCACCTCATGAAGCGGCAGGGAGCGTACGGAATCATAGGAACGTTCCGCCATCAGCTTCAACCGTTCCCGAAGCTCCGGTATACCGAGCTCCATCCGGTCAAGCCGGATCGTCTGTATGCTGACCTTCAGCAGGCGCGTCAGCTCCCGGTCCGTCATAAAAGGATTCTCATCGATATGCTGGGCCAGCAGCTGATGCCGTTGGCGCTTGGGCATTCGTTCCATGCTCGTCTCACCCTTTTGTCCATCATGTGTATTAGGAATGACTGAGCGCCATTTCTAGCAAAACGTTATCGCCGACCATTCCCTACTAGATATATGTTAAGCGTATATTTTTATCACCTGGTACTAAATTAGTATATAAAAAAAAGTCATTCTGCGCAATGAAACCAAAAAATAGCACCTCACCGCGAGATGAAGTGCTATCATGGAAATCATTATTATTGGGAAATGATCTCTTTTGTTTTGTAATATCCACACACTTTGCATACGTGGTGAGCCAATTTCAGCTCTCCGCATTGCTCGCATTTTACCATACCCGGTATCGCAAGTTTGAAATGCGTGCGACGCTTGTCGCGGCGAGTTTTGGATGTTCTACGCTGAGGTACTGCCATCTTTCCCACCTCCTTCACAAAATCAATGCCGTTACTCCTTAAACAAATCCTTCAGCGATTCAAAGCGAGGGTCGATCCGCTCGTTTTTGCATTCGCAGGTTCGCTCATTTAAGTTTTCTCCGCAGGTCTGACAGAGTCCCTTGCAATCCTTGCCGCACAGCGGCGCAAAAGGCATGAACACCAGAAGCGCTTCTTCCAGAAACGGCAACAGGTCCAGTCTGTCCGATTTCAATTCCACAAAATCTTCGTTTTCGTCCGTGTTGCCGTCTGCTTCCTCATTGGAAGGAGGCTTGAACTGTTCGAAGAAGGGAATGACCGTATGTTCCTTAGTCGGTTCAAGACAACGTGAGCATGCAAGCTCCAAATCGATGGTTAGTGTACCGTCGACCGTTACGAATCCATCGTGACCAGCAACCTCAAGCGATACATGGAGCGGACCAGCCGCAATTACATCCGCCCGTCCCTTGAACAATTCGCTCACATCGAGCGCTTCTTGCACGGTTGCCTTCAGGCCCCTGGCCATCATCTCTTGCATATGAAACTGCATATCATCACTCCAAACAAACAAAGATTATTATAGCTATTCAAACGATCTTTTGTCAACAATTTCACGTTGTAATTCGTATTGGACATCTTCCGCTGTGATGCGGCATCCTCTCTATGCTATAGTGAAATCACCTATAAATCAAGAAGATGGGGAGACTTGCGAATCCAATGCGCGCTGTAGGCCTAATTGTAGAATACAATCCGTTCCATAACGGACATCTTTATCATTTGCGCCAATCGGTCAAATTAACAGAAGCCGATGCCGTAGTCGCCGTCATGAGCGGCAACTTCCTGCAGCGCGGCGAACCCGCAATGTGGGACAAGTGGACACGGACCCGCATGGCACTGGAGGGCGGCTGCGATCTGGTCATCGAGCTGCCCGTCGCCTATGCGACGCATGCGGCGGAATGGTTCGCTTACGGCGCGGTATCGCTATTGGAGGCGACAGGCGTTGTCGACGCCTTCTGCTTCGGTACCGAGAGCGGCGAGCTCGCTCCTCTGCTGCAAGCAGCGGAGATTGCGGCTTCCGAGCCGCCGTGCTTTCAAGCGCTGCTCAGAAACCAGTTGGACACAGGGGTAAGTTATCCTGTGGCCTACAGCGACGCCCTACAGGCGTATCTGACTGAGCAGGGCCATGCCGCTGCCGCTTCGTTCCCCTTCAATACGCCGAACCATACGCTCGGCTTGCATTACCTTATTGCTTTGAAGCGCATCAAAGGCGCAATGAGCCCTTACACCATTGCCCGCGAAAAAGCGCAATACCATCAGGAGTCGATCACCGATGGCTCCATCGCCAGCGCGACGGCAATCCGCAAGCTGCTGCTGGAGAGCGAGTCACTGGAGGCGGCAAAGCCATTTGTTCCGGTATCAACCTACCGGAACATTCAGTCCTGCGCCTCGACTGGCGTCTCGCCTGTGAGCTGGGAGCGCTATATGCCCGCATTGATGCATAAGCTATTAACGATCAATACGGCTCAACTGGCGTCATACCGCGATGTTAGCGAGGGGCTGGAGCATCGCATACTGAATGCTATGCCTGAGCTTGGCGAAGCAAGCTTCGGGGAGCTGCTGTCGCTGCTCAAGACGAAGCGCTACACCCGTACCCGGCTGCAGCGCGCGCTCCTGTCCGTCTTGCTCGAACATGCGCAGGAAGAGTTTACGCCGGACAAGCTAGCCGGCGGGGTAGAGTATATTCGTGTGCTGGGCTTCACCGAGAGGGGAAGGACGCTGCTGAAGCGAATGCGCGTGACATCCTCCCTGCCCGTCCTGCTCAGCGCCGCCAGGCCGCCTGAACCCTACCGCTACCTCGACCTGGACGTCAGGGCGAGCAACGCTTATATGCTCGGCGCGAGCGGACGCCATCTGTCAGCGTCGCTGTTCCGCGACTACAGAGAAAAGCCCGTCATGATTTGACGGGCTTTTCTCTTGAACACGCGTCGGCTAGGTTGAGCGATGAGTGAGACGCCCATAGACACGAGATACGTTTAAGTCGGTTTTACCGACCTATTTCGCTCGTATGGGCTCTTCAGACACTTTAAGTCGGTCTCAGCGACCTATTTCGCTTGTATAGGCTCTTCAGACACCTTAAGTCGGTCTCGTCGACCTACTTCACACACTGACGCGTACCCACCGTCAAAACTCCGCACTGAAGCGCTCTGCTAGTCGCAAACGCCCCTACCATTCGGTTCACCACACTACAACATATTAATAAGTTCCGAAACTCACATATTACCGGTTCGACGCAAACGCAGCTATAGCATCCAGCGCTTCCTGAAGCGTATCTACACCAACTATTTTCATATCCGTCTTAATGGATTTCGCTTTGCCCAGCGCATCTCTCTCATTCGCCTTAGGGACCAAGAATAGCTCCGCATCCTCTCCCGAAGTCGAGACCACCTTCTGCTTAATTCCGCCTATCGCACCTACCTTGCCTTCCGGGCTAATCGTACCTGTGGCTGCGATCCGCGCTCCCTGCGTCAGATCGCCTTCCGTGAGCAAGTCGATAGCGCCCAGCGTAAAAACTAGCCCGGCGGATGGCCCGCCAATCTCCCCTGCGGAAATTGAGAGTCTCTGCTCCTTATGAGTCGCTTCAACTGTTCGCAGCTCGACAAAGCTCTTCGCGCCCAGCAACAACGCCAACCGCTTCTCATCCGATTCAGCAGCACCATCCGTATAAGTAGCCGAAGGCTCCAGCTCCATCATCATCTGCTTGCCCTCTCGTTCGATCTCCATCATGACCGATTCTAGCGCGCCTCTCGCCTTCTTTTCAAGCGCCTCAATGACTTGATCTGCGGCATCCTCGACGCTTTCAAACGGCTCTCCGCCTTCCAACCGCAGCAGCTTATCCCCTGCGCGCAGCCTCCCGACCGGCTGATCGGCAATTCGGATGATATCGGTAATGACGATGGCCTCCGTCTTCACTTCGTAGGGCACTTTCAAATACCGGTAAGCCGCCTCAACCGCGTCGTATTGCGAACCTTCCATAATTACTGTCAGCCGTTCGGCGTACTGTTCCTTCGTGTAATTGCCGAATACGGAGCTTTTCTGATAAACATCCCGATCCCGATTTACCGACGCCTTCATGACCCCCCACAAGTTAGGTTCAATTAGCTTGACTGCCGTCAGCAAAAACTGCCCTCCGTCCGCAGGCACACCGGATTCCAGCGAGATCATTGGCTCCACCGGCACAGCAATGCCCGGTTCGTATACCAGATAAGGTGTAGGAGCATACAGAAGCCCCCACATCACAAGCGCGGTAATCGCCGCCGTAATAAAGATGCGCCGCACAGCAGTTAGTCCTCTTCGCATAGGCTCCCTCCCATCGATGCATGCTTATTTGGTCTATCTTCACTTCGTACAACGTAAGAATAAACGTAAATGGTTTGTCCCAAAGGAGTTGATCGGCATGCCCAAAACCATCATTCTTGCCGTCTTGTCTATCCTGCTGGTGGGCTCCATCATCGTACAGCCCGATGCCTCGTTCCAGGCTTCGCTGCAAGGCCTTACCGTATGGTGGAATATCGTGTTTCCGGGATTGCTCCCGTTTCTCGTCTTATATGAGATCATGCTGGCCTTCGGCCTGGCTCATGCGATCGGAACGACCCTGCAGCCTCTCATGCAGCGCGCGCTCGGTTTGCCCGGCGAAGCGGCTCTGGCCCTCGTATTTGGCTGGGCAGGCGGTTATCCCGCAGGCTCGGAGGCTGTCGCTTCCTTACGCAAGCGTGAGCTGCTCGACCGGGCACAAGGACAGCGTCTGCTATCCTTCGCCCATATGCCGAACCCGCTCTTTATGCTTGTCGTAATTGGAGCGGGCTTCCTTCACAAGCCGATTGCAGGCATGATGATAGCAGCAGCCGTCTGGGTGTCCGCCCTGTGGCTGCTGCTGATGACTTCGATATTTCGCCAGCGGAAGCAAACTCCGGCAGCCAAAGATCAGACACGCCCTGTCGGCTGGCTGTCGGCATTCGCGCATGGCCTCCAAGCCGGCCGGGAACAAGACGGCCGCAGCTTCGGCAAGGTGCTTGGCGATGCCGTCTCCGGCAGCGTGCAAAAGCTGATGGTCGTAGGAGGCTTCATGATCTTCGCCGCCGTGCTGGCCAAGCTGTCGGAGCCCTTGCTTGCCCCGCTTCAAAAGAAGGGCTTCTCCTTCATCGGCGCCGCCTTCTTCGAGAGCCATCTGGGATCATACGCCGCCGCCATCTGGAATGCGCCGGGCGGCAGCGCCGCTTTCGGCTGCGCCGTTATTGCGGCCATATTAGCCTGGAGCGGCCTCGCCGGCATATTACAGACCGGCTACGCCATTGCAGGAACTGATCTCAAAATGCTTCCTTTTGTCGCCCATCGGCTAAACCATGCGCTGCATGCTTTTTTGCTAACCTTATTGCTTTGGCGTCCACTAAGCTGGCTTGCCGGAAAACTCGCGCCGGAAGGCGGATTTCCGGTTATGTTATCCGGCCACTATTATACATCCGCGATAGATGTCAGCATGCCGATGACCGCCTTGACAGCAAGCGACTTGCCTGTCCTATGGCTATACTCCGTCGCTTCGGCAGCTATTGTATTCGCAGTGATGCTCATTCTATACGCATTTATACCGGGAAAGTCGGGACCGGCTCGCATCCATCGCTAGCGATTCGTATTGGCGGATTGTTCCGCTTATCCGAATGCAATCAGGAGCGGGCTTCGTATATCTCTTTGAGGCGTGCTTCGACGACAGGCGGCACCAATTCTTTCACTTCCCCTTTGAATTGAGCGATCTCCTTTACAATGCTGGAGCTGAGATAGGAATATTTCGGATTCGTCATCATGAACATCGTGTCGATCTCGCCATCTAGCAAATGATTCGTCGAAGCCAGTTGAAGCTCATATTCGAAATCGGTTACCGAGCGGATGCCGCGGATAATAACATCCGCTTCTTTACTGCGCATGAATCGCACCAGCAAGTCGCGGAAGCTGTCAATTTCTACATTCGGCAAATCCTTAGTCACTTCGCGAAGCAGCTCCTTGCGCTCCTCGACACTAAAAAGCGGATTTTTGCTCGTGTTGTTCAAGACTGCGACGATCAGACGGTCGAATTGTTTTGCCGAGCGCTGAATGATGTCCAGATGGCCATAGGTAACGGGATCAAAGCTGCCTGGATATACGGCGATGCGTTCCTTCCGGGGTTGTCCTGCTGCTTTATTCTCATTCGTTGACATCCGATTCGCTCCTATTCGTATCTTCCGTAATTGCTTCTATGTATCGATATATGGTAACGGCTATATCGCCGTATTTTGCGGTTCTGGTCTGCTCGAAGCCTGGCACGTCATCCGGATATGCAATGGTCGCGTCATGCTCCACGACAATAGTAGCGTCCGGCTCCAGCATGCCCTTTTCGGCCAACTCCCCCATCACTTCATTCATCTCTGTCATCCGGTAAGGCGGGTCCAGGAACACGAGTGTAAAGCTGAGATCCCGCTTTGCCAACGCTTTCAAGGCGCGATCGGCATCATTGCGGTAAATTTCAGCATCGCTCTCCGCCCCCGCGGTTCGCACATTGTGACGAATAATATCCACACTTATCTTATCCTTATCGACAAATATTACTTTCTCCGCGCCCCGGCTCCATGCCTCAAGGCCAAGTCCGCCTGTACCCGCGAACAAATCCAGCGCGATGCCTCCGTCGAAGTAAGGACCGATCATGCTGAAGATCGCTTCCTTTACCTTGTCCGTTGTGGGCCTTGTATTCATGCCCGGCACGGCCTTCAGCGCGCGCCCTTTCGCCGCGCCTGCGATGATTCTCACTGCTTTTTGCCCCTTTCGCAATCATTCCCCGCCTATCGTACCATACATTCCCACGGAGAATAAAGATGAATACTTGAATCGGCCGTCAACCGATTTAGCCTTTTTTCCTCCACCCAACCACTCCAGCCCGCAGCGCCATAGTATACAAAAAAGGAGGAAGCTCATGCCCAACTATCGCATTATTGTAGATTTGTCCGATCGCCAGCTTTATTTGCTCGACGGCAATATCGTTGTTCGCGCCTACCCCGTCGGCATCGGGAGAATGGTAACCCAGACCCCTCATGGAGAATTTACGATCATTAACAAACAGCCGCATCCGGGAGGTCCGTTCGGCGCATTCTGGATGGGCCTCTCCAAGCCGTCTTACGGCATACACGGTACCAATGATCCCTCATCGATCGGCGGAGAAGTCTCGCATGGCTGCATCCGCATGTATAATCAAGATGTTCTGGAGCTGCAATCGCTAGTGCCTATCGGAACAAGAGTGACGATTCGGCCTTAGGTGCATACGAATGATCCATTCATGACAAAACAGGGCTCTCCATATAAGAGGGCCCTGTTTTTACTGTAAAGCTGAGCAGCTTAGGCACCGCCAAGTGATTTACGAATATCGAACACATTTTGAAACGTAGTATTCTTAGCGTTAATTATTGTGCGGTAATGGCGACATTGGTCTCCTTGACCAGACGATCGTTTTCTCGTAAGCGATGATGACTCCATTCAATTTCCGATTGAACGGAAAAATTCTCATCCCCTACAAAAAATGCCGCTTCAAAAATGCGGCCAAAAATAATCAAGGCCCCCATTCGGGGGCCTCTTTCATGGAAGAAGACAGATATGCCCTTCAGTTTACTTGTGTGTCCTTTGGTATTATGGGGTATCTTTACTTGTATGTAGTGAATAGTTGGCGTTTTTTGTACTTTGGTGATGGTTTGGTCAACAATTGGTCAACAACGGTCAACATACAGCGGGTGAAATTACCAGTGACTCTCGATAAAGCCTACTACCTGTCCCCAGACTTGGCTGGCTCCAATACCCATAATCTACTATTGAGTCCATCAGTCAATTCGGCAAAATAGGGATCGTTAGAGTGACGATTCTGAGCAAGCACCGAGTGGCCGCGGTGCCGTTGACAATTACCTCTGCATAAAGACGATGCACACAAAGGACGAGGCCCGTGCAGTTAAGGATGTTCCCAACATTCTGGAGCATATTGTTGTCGATAAAAAAGCAATGCAGATCGCACTTCTTTTCTTTTTCATAAAACCGATAGGCACGCTTGGAGGTATGTAGTAGACTGTAGAGGGATTTATCCACTTCCGGAAGGAGTAACACGATGAGCGATTATATCTACATTTGCCCTGCGTGCAGGACTCATAACGATCAATCAGCAAACAATTGTATTAGATGCGGGCATTGGATGCTAAGCACAACCTATCCGCCAATCATTGTAAAAAAGAAATCTTCTGCAGCAAAAATTATTGGGATAGTCGCTATTTGTTTTGGCGGCATCGTTATATTTGGCACTCTCCTTGTTGTAGTATTCCTCTCCACCTTCGATGGATCAAGCAGTACAAACGGGGATACGCGAGCAGCTGTGAGTCAAAGCGGGAAGAAATAATCCATCGAAAAACTTGTTGGCACCTGGAGTAATCCTGTTCCTATAGAAAAATACACTCATTTTCGGTTGAACAGTTTTTCGCTATAACCAGTGCAGATAAGAAGAACTTTGATGTATCTATAACGTTGAATAAAACCATTCGCAGTAAAGAAGCTCAAGATGTTGTAAAGGTTGGATTGAATATAATCCGTCGCCGTCAGTGAATCACGAATTCCTATTGTCGGATATTACCGTTAATGTTGACAAATCGAGCTCCGGTGAAGCCTTATCAGTTAACAACTGGAGGTAACGAAAGATGATCTCAATCCGTTGATTGATGTTGCTGGAATGTGGTTTCTACAAAATAAAAAAAGCCCGCGGACCGCAATGGACAGCGGGCTTAGTTGTGCCCATTGATTTAATGTTTGGCTTAACGAGCTGATGTGCTAGAACTGTCGTACCAGTCACAAGCACGCCTTGAATAGTACCTTGCAGCAAGTCTCCAACGAGCAGGATACCACTGGCAATGCCGAGAACCAGCAGCAACCATGGGAATGTCCAGTCTGACACCTTTGGCGTGTTCTTCATGAACAGATTACGCGCTCTACTCCTGCCGGAACAGAATACAATACTGTGGCTTCCATTACCCTCCGAATACAACCCCATTCAATTTCGCCATGCTTGTTCCCGCGCTTTTCAGCGATTCTATTCTTCATCCATTTTTTGTAGCCTCTTCGGTCAAATAGAACTTAGCAACCCAATTTATTGTAAATATTAACATTTAAGTATAAAATCAAACAAAGGCGGTGTTTATAATGAACTTTGTACTATACATGTCGATTGGAGTATGCGGTATTTTCTTTCTCTCATTAGCGTTCGTCATTGGCAAGATGCTCATTAAAAAAGGACTACCGAGTAATAATTACACTCCATTTGACTACATCTCGGCCCATTCTCATGTTGAGTTTCACGATGAGAAACAAGAGAAAGAAGAAAATGAGGATCAAGGTGATGATAAGAACAAAAACATTATTTCGTTATCAAAACGTTCTTCTCGTCCCTAATACAACATGGTTCAACTGCTACTCTGCTGCCATAAATCATCCCAGTGTCAACGGGAGCCTCATAAAACATTCCCCCATTACCCATCCGCTTAACCCAAGTATAGTCTCATTGTTCTGTTTTCTTCTTCGATTCAATAAATCCTTACAGCGTTTATACACCATTCCTGGGTATTTTCTGCTGGCAAAACGCCACTTTGCAGTATGCATTATTAACCAATAAATATGTTCATTTCTTCGTGACCTCATCTCTGAGCGGGGAATCGCAATAATTGCTGCCATCTTGCATCATGTTCCTGATCCATATTTCCTCTTTCCGGTTCAAGTAAACAACAACGCGGGGCACATTCATGGTTATTGGGAAAGTATCTTGTCGAAACTGATCTTTGAAGTTACATCGAAGAACAATTATTGTTTTCAAGTCACAAGGAGAATTAAACCTTATTTCGAGGCCATGTTCATAGGGGAGAAACATACCTTGCACATACTTGCGTTATGAAAGGAATGAGAGGGTCCTAACGCCCGTTTGGATAAAAGATCCGCTCAAAACCGCCTCCTAAGTTACATTTTCCAGGCGATGTCGTCTTACAAAAATAATCGAGGCCCCCTTTCGGGGGCCTCTTTCATGGGAGAGGAGAAACCGGACGAAGAACTTATGGGGAAACGTAAGTCTTCTCCGCGGTTGTCTACGGCATCTTCCGACGCCGATGATTTTATCTTGTCCGGTTTCGCCACGAATATACATCGCAGGCAAAAATAATATAGCGTCCAGAATGGGAATGCTGAAAGTAATTATTCAATAAAGCAGCTTGCAAGCCATTGCGATTGTCCCAAATAAATCTATGGAGGTTATTCGTTCATGCATACCGTATGGAAAGGCGCCATCAGCTTTGGTCTCGTCCACGTCCCCATCAAAATGTTCACCGCTACGGAGGATAAGGATGTTCGATTCCGCAGCATCCACAAGGAATGCGGCACGCCCATCTCCCAGAAGCGCGTCTGCGCCCACTGCGACCGGGAAATTGAAAATGACGAAATCGCAAAAGGCTTTGAATACGAAAGAGGCAAGTTCGTCCTGTTCACCGAAGAGGAGCTGGATGCGCTGCGCCCGGAGTCGGCTAGAACGATTCAAATTCTGGATTTCGTCAACCTGACCGATATCGACCCCATCTATTTCGAAAAAGCCTACTACCTGTCCCCCGATATGTCGGGCTCCGGCGCTTATGGCCTGCTGCTTGAAGCCATTCGTCAAACGGGGAAAATCGGCATTGCCAAAATTTCTATCCGCAGCAAAAGCCGTCTCGCGGCAATCCGTGTCGTAGACAATTGCTTGTGCCTGGAGACGATGCACTTCCCCGATGAGATCCGCTCCATTACCCATGTGCCTAACTTGCCGGAGCAAGTCTCCGTCAACGACAAGGAGCTGGAGATTGCCAAGCTGCTCATTGACCAGCTCTCAGCGGGGTTCGACCCGGAGAAATATAGAGACGACTACCGCAACTCGCTGCTGCAGGCGATTGAATCCAAGATGGCTGGCGAAGGCGTCGATGTCGTAGCGGCACCGGCCACCGATTCGACCAAGGTCATCGACCTGATGGCTGCGTTGCAGGCCAGTCTCGACGCAGCCAAAATCCCGACCGATACCGGCAAAGCCGGAGCAAAACGCAAACCCGCCGCCACCAAAGAGAAGAAGCCGAAGAAAACAACGAAAGGCACAGCTTCATGACAGGTTCATCCAGCAGCAGGATGCCTCTGCCGTCTGTTCCGATGTCCCCGATTCTGGCGCCGGATATTCCGGAAGGACCCGAGTGGTGCTATCAGATCAAATGGGACGGGGTCCGCACGATTGTCAGACTGGACGGATCAGGCGGGGTGGAACTGTTCTCCAAACGGATGGAACGACGGAACAAGACGTTCCCGGAAATTGTAGAGCATCTGACAACCTTACAAGTCGGCGCGTGTGTCGCGGATGGGGAAATTATTTATTTTGACGGCGTGAGGCCTAATTTCCAAAGAGGACGGCTTGGCATACGCAACGGCAACGGACGGGACGAGCTGCTGCTCGTCCTGTTCGATCTGCTGCATGACGGGGACGAAGACCTTCGCCCGCTTCCGTTCCGTGAACGATTTGCGCGGCTGGCCTCCAAATTCCCGGAAAAGACGCCCCGATTGATGGTTTCGGATTTATTTGACGATGGGCAAGCATTATGGGAATGGCTGCATGAACGCGGCTGGGAAGGCCTTGTCTCCAAGAAGCTGGACAGTCCTTATACGGAAGGCAAATATCATCAATCGTGGTATAAGAAACGCAAGGAGCTGTACCTTCACGCTGAGGTGGTCGGCATCAAATTAAGGGAAGGACAAGTGTCCAGTCTTGTGCTACGATATGAAGGTCAATATGTCGGACATGTATCGGGGCTGGATTATGCGTCGAAACGCATTCTGGAGCAGTTCATGCGGGACTATCCCGGGGAATGCCCCTTCCCGGTACTGACGCCCGGTATGAAAAAATCCGAAGTGGCCTGGCTAAGCGTCCCCTTCCCTTGCCGCGTCTCCGCGCTGGAATTTACAGACAGCGGCCTTCTCCGCCAGCCCAAGCTGATTGGTTTTGGAGATGGCGACGTTTGATTGCAAGCAAGAAGGAAAGACCTTACATAGCGCCACTGATCAGCATGATCTATGCAGGAGGTTATCGAACATGAACAAAAAAGCACTAGCAGCGGCAGCACTCGCGTTATCCTTATTAGTAGCGGGCTGCAGCCAAAATCAAGCAAATCCATCCGCATCGCCGAACGGACAAACAGAAGGCTCCACGAAGCCGGAGCCGACCAAAAAACCAAAAAAAGAATGGGTAGAAGCCCAGAAGCTGGCTCTCGATCACGTCAATATCTACTTGAACGGCAGCGACGTGGCGGAGAAGCAAAAATATGTGGAAGAAAGCGTCAATCCGGAAGTAGCCTCGCTCTTTCTGTTAGGCACAGCGTCTATACGCAAGGAAGAAGAAAAATTTAAAAACCCAACCGTCGCCGAAACCGTCGACTTCAAGGGCGAGAATGGCGCCAAAGGGACATTGACGTTAATTACTGCGGATGACAATCGTGAAATTATTGTTCTAGTCATGGATTCCAAAGTAACCTTCGCCTTCTTCAATGAAAATAATAGCGACGAGATGCAAGAAACGTATGAGAAAATGAGAGATCACTTCAAGAGTTAATAAGAAACCCGCTGATCTGGGCAGATTAGCGGGTTTCTTATGTATATTAGAGCTTAACGAAAACCAAACCATGATTTTTTACATACGTTTTTGCGTTGAACTTGCAGGAACTCGTTAATTCTCGCTTCGTCCAGCTTCTGGAACAATTCCTCCGCACCATGCTTAAGCTTAAAGTCCATCTCTTCTTTATATATAGGCAGCAAGGAGAAAAAGTGCACTTCCTTCTCCTCGGACATCTGGAGTGTAAAAAATCCATTCGGATCTTCCGCAATTGTTGGCAGGGAAAGCAACATGCCCGACAGCTTCGTATTCGGCGCAAAAGGCTCCGCCGGATCGCCATTCGGAATGGTGTGGCCTGCATATAACCAGCTGTTATAGTCATGCGGCAATCTAGCCAATGTCTTCAACCAGCGAATCGGCCAATAGTTCTTATCATCTTGCATAGCTTCTTCCGTCAGCGGCCAATCAGAAGGCAGACATAGCAGCAGTTCCGCGAAGCGGAATTGCTCGGCTCCTTGCGGTACCGTCATGGGCAGCGCGCTCATGCCGCATGTAACTAACGTATAATAATTTCTACCTTTCGTTGGCGGTACGCGCAGTACATCGATATGAACCTTATCGGATAGGATTTCATGAAAGACAAAATCAACTTCGCCGATATGCTTCTCGACGTGGGCAGTTACCTTCTCAATCGTTTCTTCATCGCCATATGCAGGTTGAAAAGAGTCTTCTCGTTCCTTGTGCCTGTGAATGGGATGTCCTGATGCAGAATATTCCGTTTGGCTCATATTCGTTCCGCTCCTCATGTGGAATAATGTCTCCCTTTAATCATTCCACCCGTACCTTCACTATCCCTGCCTGTATTCGACTTTATTTGTCATAAATCGCCAAATCGTCATTTGGAACCGGTATTCCGTTCACGAATGGTTTTCGCTAGCTGATCGAAGCTGATACCGTATTGCCTGGCGATATCCATGGCAAAGCTCTTGCCTTGCGGCCGTCCAGGCCGAACTTTATAGGAACGGTTCGATAACGTGCCGTCATGCTCTGTATCCTCTTTTATACCGGCAACCATACTGATCAGCTTGCTGCTTCCGTCTACCTCTTCATTAATCTGATTGCTGCTCTCAGCCAGATCGTGAAGATGCGTAGCCACTACTGCTCTAACTCCCAATAGCCTAAGCGCGCTGACAATATCCTTCATCAAATAGAAGCTTTCCCCCGGACTGGTCGAGGAAAAAGATTCATTGAGCAGTACCATGCTGTTAGGCGTAGCTGCGCCAATAATCTCTCCAATCCGCTTCGACTCTACGCCAAGACGGCCCGTTTCCAGCGATGCTTGTTCTTCTACGTTGAAATAAACATGGAGAGAATCCACCGGACTCATCTCCGCCCGGCTGCATGGGACATAGAGTCCGCATTGCATCAGCACCTGGGTTAATCCGATCGCCTGCGCGTACGTCGTTTTGCCGCCAGAGTTAGGTCCCGTCAAAATAAAGATGCGTCCTTCCCCATCAAAACAGACATCATTCAGCACAATATGCTCCTTCAAATCGCCGTCTTCCACCTTATAGGACATGCGCATTGCCAAATTAACATTGAAGTTATCGTCCAATCGGATCTCCTTCTGCTCCATCGGAAGAACAGTTGGCCTGCACATGGGCAATCCATAGCCACGCATGCGCTGAATGAATTTAACGGCGCCGATATAGAAGGCGAATTCCGCTTCCAGCTCCAATATCCATTTGCAGCGAATATGCAGGTACTGATCGATGATAGGATAGACAGGCTTCAGCACATTTTTCAGCAGCTTCCTCAAATCCCGGAACAGCACTCTGCGCAAAGAAGCCTCTTCTTCCGCTGCGATGCTGATCTGGATCTTCTCCGTGTTATGGACGACCGATTCGGTGACGTCAGGGTCCTTATACAGCTCCGATATCCCTTGATACTCATTGCCTCCCGCGAACAACTTGCCAAATAAGGACTCCCCGGAAAAACGCTTGTCATTGATGGATACCAATGTGGCTTGTACGGGATTTAGCTGCGCATCCAGATTGATGCCAATGGTTACGCTTGCGATGGAATCGAGCCCTTGCTGTAATGTGGGAAGTTGAGTCGCCAGGTTTTTGTAATCTGTACTATCATAGATACGCAGGATTCGATCCCGCAATCGGCGTAAACCAGCAGATTTCACCGTCTCCCCGCTTGCAAAAGCCTCCTGCATTTGAGCAATAAAGTCAACATAAATCGTGAATTCTCTCAGTCGAGAAACTGTCTGAAGCAATTCGCTATCGTGAGAGTGGCTTTTGCTGGTTGCAAACCGCATCTCATCGATAATCGCATTGCTCTTTTCCACATGGCGAAGCAATTCGGGATGGTCGATGAAATCATCTATAATGTCGAGCCTGTAAGCAATTACACTGAAATCGGGAGTGAATTGCTGCACCATGTTTTTCACGTGTTTATCATACTTTCGGTCTCCGGCTATCGCATGAATTAGAGGCATGCATTCCAGTTCTTTCAGCTCCTGATCGGAGAGGCGGATCGCTGCTTGATGAGTGCTGGATGGAAATAGGAGATGGAACGGTTCTGATGAAGAGACGGCCATGTGATTCATCCTTTCATGTGTAAAATCAATTAACACGATGCTAATAGCTGGAAGTTTTCTTCCTTCTATCATACTGACCTCTATTTATTTTGTAAAATATTGATATTATATCCAATAGATAGTTCGGATCTGGTTTGTTCAGCCCCGTCCGCTACACCTCCTATGGCTCTTGTATTGGAACCATAATCTTCTATAGTCGTATAGGCTTGTAATTATTACTAACCTTGAGATGGAGGAATCTTATGACAAATACCCCCTTTAATTGGAAGATCGAATTTAAAAAAGCTCTCATTCCCGCAATGATTGCCGCAATTCTCAGCTTCGCCTTCTGGGGAATTCAAACTACGTTGCAATCCAACGAAAAAGAAAGGGATTATAAGATCAAGCTATTCGAAGCGCAAGTCTCCCTATTGCAGGATTATCGAGCGGCTACTATCGACAGACTAGAGCTCAATATTTTAGAAAATGAGAGAATGGGAGGGTATGGACATTCCTCTAAGGATTACTACGCGCTGCAAGAGGAATTGAAATCCCTGTCTCCTGTTCTATATGAAAAAGCCGCAAAAACAGAGGACATTCAGAATAGATTGATAAGTAACTTTATACTTATGGAAAACTTAATGAATGCCAAGTCTGTTGACGCTATACATGATTTCAAACGAGACGTGATGCAATTAACATTCTCCGACCATCTTAATATTTATGAAGCTTATAAGATGGCTAATCTTCCTGGTTATGTTCCGGACGAGCAAAAGGTCGACTATCATATTCAAGAGATCAAACAAGCTATAGCCGATCATTACAATTCGCATCTGGAGAAGCTATTGAAGGCCACTTCTTCGGATATTTTTTGAAGCGCACACCAAGATATGAAACTCCATGGAATCCGGGTCGCATGCATTCTTTCCTATCGGGCATATCGTCCAACCCTTCACACATATAGTTGGGCAAGGAATGATATGGAAAGGAGCGCGACCCCCATGAGTGCAAGCGATCAGTTTCGAACGTACCGGCCGTTTATCGGGCCGTTCGACCCTTGCCCGCCCATCACCGAAAAGAGCTACAATGTGCCGCCGCAGCTGTTTATTACATTCCAGCCCCCCAATCTGCCGCAATTCTCACCTTATGAAGCTTTGAAATATGGAACGCTTTGGCCAGCCCTGTATGCTCCCTATCCGGACCCATCACGCGAGGAAGCAGGTGGTGATTGATGTCTCACGTGCTTGATGAGGCTTATTACAAGCAGCTGCACGACTTGCAGGCCGTCGATTTTGTGCTGGTGGAATTGAACCTATACCTGGATACTCACCCTGGCGATGAAGCCGCAATTGCACAGTTCAATCAATTCGCGGAGCTGCGCAAGCGGATTGCCGAGCAATTCGAATCGCAGTATGGTCCCTTGATGAACTTCGGTCACAGCCTCTCCAAAGCCCCTTGGCAATGGAAGGAAGCGCCTTGGCCGTGGCAAGTGTAAGGGAGCAGCAACCCGGAGGTTTCACCTTCGGTCATAATGACGAGGAAAGCGGGGGAATGCGCGCCAATGTGGGCATACGAGAAGAAACTTCAATATCCCGTAAGGGTGAGCAAATGCGATCCGTTGATGGCTAAATTTCTTATGGAGCAATATGGTGGAGCCGATGGCGAATTGGCGGCTGCGCTGCGTTATCTGAATCAGCGGTATACGATCCCGGATAAAGTAGTTGGGCTGTTGACGGATATCGGCACGGAGGAATTTGCGCACTTGGAAATGATCGCCACCATGGTCTACAAGCTGACCAAAGATGCGACGCCAGCGCAGTTGAAAGCGGCGGGACTCGGGGATCATTACGCGGCGCATGACAGCGCGCTGTTCTATACAAATGCGGCGGGGGTTCCTTGGACGGCTTCTTATATTGCTGCGAAAGGCGATCCCATCGCGGATTTGTATGAGGATATTGCTGCCGAGGAAAAAGCGAGGGCAACCTATCAATGGCTCATCGACATGACGGATGACGTGGACCTGCAAGACAGCTTGAAGTATCTTCGTGAGCGGGAGATCGTGCATTCCCTTCGTTTCCGCGAGGCGGTTGAAATACTTAAGGAGAAGCAGGATCAGCGGATTTATTTTTAGTGTTTATTATCAAAACGAAATAACCCAGCCGACTGGAACAGCGCGGCTGGGTTATTGATATTGATGAATTTTTTTCCATTTCAGAAAAACCTTAATATTCCTCATCGGTATCTCCCCCATGCACTGTTACGAATCCTTCCTCCCAATGATCTTTGTCAATTTCATATGTATCAATGTAAAAATGTTCTGCGTAATCCTTAAAACCTGGGAGTACCTTGTATCTTTCAACTACCAACTCTGCTTTCTCTAGCGATGAATAGATGCCGATAGTCTTAGTTTCATCATACTTCCCGTCTTCTCCCACTCCATAAGAGTGCTGCACTAAAAAAACTGCTTCCATTTTCAACCCACCTCTTTGGGGTATACGTTAAAGTCATAAACAACGATCTATAAATTCAGTCCCGATTTCTAGGAAGGTAATAGACATTTGCAAAACTAAGCCCGTCATCCATGTCTTCACCATCAAGGGTCTGCAGAAATGATATTGGGCAACTTTTCTATTGTTAATTTTAACATCAAGTGTAGTTTGTACGAATCTGATGGTCTGATCCCATCTATAATTCACAACTAATGCTATTTTTGCTCTCAGCAGCTCTGTACAATTGGTGATATCCGTATCTTCAAATGCTTCGGCATATTCCTCCGGCTCTTCAACACGCCATGTATTTACATATTCCCAAAAGCCTTCTTCCGCTTTTTTGAATGATTGATGTTCCTTAGCGAATCTCTCCAATTGCTCAGTGTTCATCGGGTGCCTCTTTTCCATAAAATCCCTCTGCTATCTTAACGTTTCCGCATTCTTGTGTAGTCCCAGCACTTCAGTTACCTCAACTTCGCCAAGTCTTGTTCCTCCTGCCATAAAGTAACCTTTAATTCCTGTCTTGATTCTATTCACATGTACTAGACGTCGCATTTCAGGAAATAGAATCCACATTGTTGCGGTACCTTGTGTAGGTACAGGCAAGTGTTTATCCATTATTACATTTCCCGACATGTCTTCAAATTGCGTATGTATACAGAAAATACCAATCTTCTTAATATCATCACCATCATACAAAAAATCTGAGCGAAGCCCCTGGTATGCAGGCCTTGTAATCCTGCCCTCTGATTCTGCATAAAATCTATACGTTACTCTGAAATCTGGCGGATGTCCCTTAAGATCTTCATAAGGCTTCCAAATTGACATATCAGCATTTGCCTTCTGTTTTTTCAAAATTGCAAATCAAACAACCATGGCAAGACAACAAGACAGAATGGCTTTCACATTTCGGAAAACCATCTGGAATGGTAGGATTGATTTCATCTTCTTCCTTCGATGACCAGTAATCGTATTCGCTCTCATCTACTTGTTCTTCTTGAAACGCAGAGATCAAATCACGAAACTGCGTGAGATTACTATAAATGATTTCATAGTTCGGCCTATAGCTCAATACATGCCATCTCTGTCTATTAGCCGCACTGTCTATGACAGACAACAGAAACTTTTTATGGACCGCAAAACCTTCTTTGGTCCAAGGCATCTCATTGATATTAAATCCAACAGTCCCGATGCCAACTATGGATTGATCTCTTTGATTCAGCCATATGATGAATTCCTTCTCCCTGTCCGTGACCGCCAGGTCCGAGCCGCTAAGCGCAAGCACGTCGAGAAATACAGCAGTACCTCCGTTTGACATACTTACAGAGTCCACTGCATGTCCATTTTTATGATGATTGATATGTATTATATTTCCCATTGTCGCAACCCCACTCTATTAGTGAAAATAAAACCTAATTAACTTCGATAAGTATGCCTGAGTTATCTAGGTGCTTATAGTTTATTTCCGTTAAAACATCCTTCAATAATTCATCCACTATTACGGTCAAAAACTTAGAGAGATTGTCTCCCAATTTAACGTTTGATAAGGTGCATTGTTCATACGGCCATTCTCCCTCAGTTTCAAATAATGTCTTCACATCTTCCTCTATAGCCAATCCGCCAACACTAAACTTCAACTCCTTAAAAAGCAAAATTAACAAGCTTCTAAATTCATATACCTCATCACACCGTATACCTGGCTGACTCCATTCTGGAGCATCCTCTAAATCCCCAAAAAAACACATTGAGAAAAACAGCAAGTCTGATCCAAACTTTTCTACAATAAGAAGTGCTCTTCGTTGACGAATGGTATGAACGGTTATGTTTAGCGTGATTGAATGCATGATCTTGCTATTTGGATCATCAACGTCGTACGAATATCCCCTATAAAATTCCTGAAGCGATTCTATTTGATTTTCAACAGTTATTTTTACATCCATATTTTGAATCTGATTAATGATCGTTTCAAGTTTTGTACAATTTGTAGTAACAAAACTAAGCTCAAGAAAGGGCCCTCCCTGCAACCAGCTAATCATCACCAACCTCCATTTAATGCAACACTTATATAAAGCACCTAGTAATCTACATCTTTTTACAAAAAAACATTTTCTTTTACAAAATATAAACTATAATTAGTTCTTAGGAATATTTTTTTAATTGTACGTGAGTCAACAGTGAGAAACTAACTCATACATAATAGACATAAGGTGTGACACAAATTGAGATGGCGCATGTGGCTTACGATTTTCGCCCTGATATGGCTAGGCTGTTACTTGCTTTTATTAGAGGTGCTAGGCTCCTTTCTGGTAGCATTATTTTTTCATTTTGTTGTTTATTCGATTTATTCCTTGATTGCCTCCGTTATAAAAGTGTTGAAAGACCGTAAAAACTGCACGGATATGTTTCGAGGTAAAGAGCCGCCTGCGTACTGGGAGTATGTGTTCCTTGTTATTATTACGCTGTATCAATCAAATCTTGGTCCGCATAGCCTTTCATTAGTAGTAATCATGGGCACAACTATACTCTCCGTTACTGATCTCATTGAGGAGTATGGCGGAATTGTTCTCATTATTGCCCTTGTGGGATCAGTCGCTATTTGGGCTTTAATTAGTCACTTGCTCCTGCGAACATTCAGAGCCCTATATCCACAAGTGAACAAGCATGCACAACGAAAGACCCGCAATCGCCGGTCTGGTCGGAAGAAAGCTGCTAAATAGAACAAATGATTAACAGGCTAATCACATGAGTGAACAGCCTGTTTTGGCGTCCCGCACAGCGTACGCTATTTCATCATGAAATGCTCACTTCTCCGCTTGCATATCATCTCATATTCTAACCCTCTATACTTTCCCGCTATAAAAATAAATCCATCCCGGTACCCAGCAGCCCTCTCTTGCGAGCTTCAAGCACATTCGGATCATACACATCCACCTTGCCGCACTGCAGACAAGATACGAAGAAATAATGATGATGCTGGATATCCAGCAGCTTGCTAATGCCCGTGCCCGTCATCGCCACTTCTTGGACGTTGCACTCCTCATGTCCGCAGCGCGCGCATGTATAATTATTCATCAATTGAGAGGCTGTAGCCTCTTCTTCCAGCTCATCTTGTAGCCCTTCCTCTGCAACCGCGGAGCTTTCCTTTCCGCTGAGATGCTCCGGCAGCACCTCATGCTTGCATAATGGGCAGATCGTACTGTCCAAGATAACTTGCTCGCCGCACCACGGGCAATTAACTTCCTCCATATCCGCAGCCCTCCCATTGATTGATTTGATTTCGTCAACAGTGATAGCCCTTACTTGTTATTAACTGTATTCGCCAAATTCTCCTGCAATCCTTTTATTCAATCATTTTCCCGTATGTACTCCCACAGCAACGATTTTCCTATGAGCAAAAAAAATTCCCGCATGCGCCTAGCATGCGGGCAGATAGCTGTAGACACGCCATAGTCGTGCCGGGAGTTCTTTTAGCCAATGATAGCAATAATTAACTTTGGGATGGCCTGAGCAAAATGATCAGACCGCCTTACGGCTGAGGGTCCTGACCGCTGACTCGGCGCAGCTCGTTCGCCAGCCGGTTGAATTCCCTGCGGGCTTCCGGTACTTTCGTGGACATATAGGCTGCGCTCAAAAACAGAATAATGGCGTTCGCATCCTCCGGTTTCAGCATCGGCTCTTCTACCTCCCCGCCGTCGTCCTTCAGCTTGGCGTCGACGCTTGCTACGAATGCTCTCCAGCCGCTCCAATCGCCTTCATCGTTCATGAGGCGGGGGCAGTTTTTGCCGCTCCAGTCATAATGTCTTCGCAGACGATTCGTCCCCCACCCTCTCTCTCTGAGCATCGACGCGACAAGGGTCGCCGCATGATCCAGCGTCTGGGCGTAATTGCCGCTTTCCGTAATTTCGATGCCGATTGAAGTCCGGTTGCCGCTGCCCGAGCTGCTGCCGTCTCCTGCATGCCAAGCCACTTCCTGCAGCGGTAGACATTCGATGGCTTCTTTCTCGTCGATGACGATATGGAAAGATGCCGTTACTGTATTAGATGGATTCGTCAGCCAGTTTCGTTCGTTTCGTGCCGTGCTGGTTGGGTTTGCCGTGTTGTGTATCGTGATGGTCGTAGCGTTCAATGCGTAACCGGGCCGCCTGTTATGCGGCGTCGACTTCGGAATATGATCTACCACGTACGCATACATTCCAACTGCTCCCCTCATAAGCTTGATGATAATCGATTATATTACTTAATATATTCTTCAGCAGAATGAGCGGAAGGGCTATTCGAACAAAACCGCCCTTGCCCGGTCGTCCCAGGATATCGGAAGACCCAGCACGCCAGCCATATCCCTAACCTTCACATACCCGGTTGATGCAGACAGCATCGATTCCAGCTCCAGGCCGTTGACGGTTACCTGGCTGCCGGTCCAGCCGATCTTCGCTCCCAGCGCCTCACCGATCCGCCTTGCAGGTATCCAGGTCGTGCCGCCTTGCAAGTACCCGCCTCCCAATACTTGGCCTTGATTGATGATAGGCACAACGGAAGCCGCCTCGAACCCTTTCGGCAAGGGAACAGGCTTCGCCATCTCATCATAACGGAGCAATCCATACTGGCGAATAATCGCCATCAGCTTCGACGGGTAGGCAGGGTCTGTCGCATAGCCGCAGGCCAGCAGCATCTGTGTCTGTCGCTCCGGTGTCGCGGCATGACGCACTCTATCGTATCTGGATGTATTCAGCAGCAGATCAAGGTCTTTGTAGAAATGATAGATGCTCTTATACGCGCGGAATGCCGCCTTCGATATGACGGAGCGCCCGTCCACATACTCCCATGTCCCCTTCACGACAGCTTCGCCCTGCCAATAAGCATTCGTTCGGCCGCTGCCCACTTTAATGCCGCCCAGATTGTTCCATGCGTGAATATCTCCCCCGGATTCCAGTAAGCTCTGAGCCAGTCTTACCGACGGAAACATTGAAGAACCTTCCAGATGAACGAATATGACGGCCGGGGCGATAGCCGCAAAAAATTGATCTCTCGTTAGCTTTGCCATGCTTGTCACTCCTTTTTCGCCGTATCACATGCGCACAATCTCCTCTTTACGGTGTATGCGACAGCTTGGCATAAGGAAACGGCCCTTTGTCCGCCATGGACAAAGGGCCGTTCTTCAATCTTTATACGATTCCGTAAAACTCCTTGGTGTTGCGGAGCAATATAGCCTCAGCTTCTTCTAACGCCAAACCCTTGATTCGGGCAATGTCAGCTGCGGCATCTCGTGCCATTCCCGGTATGGTCATACGCCCGCTATATGGCCCCTCAAACGGCCACGGACCGTCTGTCTCTGCCATCAGCCGCCCCATCGGATAGCGCTCCACCAGCTCGATGATCTCTGATTCGTATGCCACATCAGGCGTAATCGAGACGTAATAGCCGGATGCGATCATGCGGGCAATCGTCTCCGCGCTCCCCTTGAACCAGTGAAAATGTGCTTTCCTTACCCCGTGGCGCTGCAGCAAATCGCAAGCCTTATCCGCATCCTCATAGACAGCATGCAGCACAATCGGCCTGTCAAGCTCGGCAGCCAGCTTCACGAACGACTCCAGCCATTCCATATACGGCGTCTCATCGAAGCTCTCGCCCGCAGCTTCCCTCTCGGTACGCATATAATAGGGCAAGCCTACTTCACCGATGGCGAACGCTTCGCCGCGTTCATGCCGAGCACGTATCCCATCCAATAACAGCTCCCGCTCATCATCCCCCGGCAGCTCCTGCTCCGGATGGAAGCCGTAAGCCGGATGCACACGACCCGGATACTGACGCGCCAGCTCCTCATTCGCCTTGCAGGAGGCCATATGCATCGAGACGGCGACGACCGCTTCTACGCCGCTGCGAAAGGCTTCCTCCAGCATGGGATGAAGCTCGGACGGCTCATACAGATCGAGATGGATATGCGCATCAATCACGCTGCTCCCGCGCTCCTGCTTCGCTCTATCTTCCATTCCCGCTCGCCTCCTTCGTTCCTTCCGCCAGATGACGGTAGATGCGGCTTCTCAGCTCCATGAACCTGGCATCCTCGCGCAGCTCTTCCCTGCGCGGGCGGTCGAACGGAACCGTAATTTCATCCAAAATAACAGCGGGAGACGCCGACAGCACAATAATACGATCAGACAGGTACAGGGCTTCCTCGATGCTGTGGGTAACCAGCAGCACGGAGCGGCGATTCTGCTCCCAGATCGACAAGAGCCACTTCTGCATATGCTCCCGCGTCAAGGCGTCAAGCGCGCCGAACGGCTCGTCGAGCAGCATCAGTCGTTGCGGAGACAGCAGTGCCCTGAGAAACGACACGCGCTGCTGCATGCCGCCGGACAGCACATGCGGATAGGCGCCCGCATATTCGGCAAGGCCGATCCGCTCCAGCCAGACTAGCGCTTCCGCCCTCGCTTTCCGCTTCTCCACGCCTGCAATCGTTAGCGACAGCTCAATATTGCCCGCGACTGTCCGCCACGGCAGCAGCGACGCTTGCTGCGGCATATAGGCGACATGACCGGTCTCGCCCGTCGTCGCTTGTCCGCCGATTCGCACTTCGCCTTCCGTAGGCTGCTGCAAACCTCCGATAACGCCGAACAGCGTCGTCTTGCCGCTGCCGGACGGCCCTACGACGGAGACGAATTCGCCATCAGCCACTTGAAGAGACAGCTGCCGCAGCACGTCTTTCGTCCCGCGAGCATCGGCAAAGCTCTTGCTTACATTTTTAACTTCCAGCATGACGTCCTGCCTCCCCCTTTCCTGGCCGCCAGCGGATAACCGCCCGCTCTACAAGCGCAATCAGTCCAAACAAGGTTAAGCTAATCATAACGATCAGAATAGCGGAAGCGAATGCCCGCTCCGGCATATACCCCCTCGTCGACAGTACCATATAGCCGCCCAGCCCCATCTTAGGCGACAGCATCTCCGCAAAGGTTGCGCTTAGCACACTGTAAGAGGCTGCGATCTTCAGCCCCGAGAACAGGCTTTGGAGCGCGCTCGGCAGCTCTAGCCGCCAGAACAGCGTCCACTTGCCGCTACCGATCATGCGCATATAATTGCGAAGGCTCTCATCCGTACCCGTCAATCCGCCCAGCATCGCAATGCAGACCGGGAAGAAGCAGACGAGCATAACCAGCAGCGCCTTGGGCAGCAGGCCATAGCCGAACAGCATCGTCATAATCGGGCCCAAGATGACAATCGGCACGTTCTGGGACAGGATCAGCAGAGGATAAATGCCCCGGCGCACCCCCGGCAGCAGATGCAGCAAAGCGGCGAGCACGAAGCCCGCCGCCGTTCCCCCTGCGAATCCGATGGCTGTAAGGCCAAGCGTCGCGCCTGTATGCTCCATCAGCCTTGGCCAGACGTTGCTTGAGAACGCCGCTTTGACCACTTCAACCGGAGACGGAATCATCCAGTCCTTTACAAGTGCAAAGGAAACCGCTGCCTGCCAGCAGGCAACTAAAATCCCCAGCACAAGCGCCGGCGGCCATACGCGCGACCACAGATTCCGTTTATTGTCCATCTGGATATTTCTCCAGCAAGCGGCCCATGGAGGCGCCGTTCTCCGGATTATAATAAATCTTCACTTGGGAAATGACCGACGGGCAACCCATCTCAGCCATGGCCTCGCTCATGCGCTGCACGATAGCCAGCAGATTGCTCAGCTCGCCCTCCATCGTCGTCTCCAATGGAGCGACGCGATAAGGTACGCCCGATTCTTTTATAATATCGATTGCCCGGTCTACATAAGGAAGCACGCTGGCTCCTCCAGGTGTTGTCGGCAAGATTTGAATGCTTACGAGTGCGTTAGCCATATGATCCCTCTTTCCTTTCGTCATCAACTATTTCGCTTTAGCGAGTGATCTACTTCAAACTGTATCCTTCACTTAGCTTTCTTTCAATACCGCTTACTCTGGCAAAAATTCGTTCGTGAACGCCTTCTCCGCTTCCAACTCCGACTCCAGCAATCCGCGCTCGAACATCCAGTCGGCATAGTTTTTCCATACGCTCAGCTTCTGCTCGCCCCAGCGCGGTGCATCATCCTGATAGCGCGGGCTCAGCCACTTCTGGCTGGCTCTGACCAGATCTGGATTAAGGTCCGGCTCCGCCTTGATCAGAATTTCCGCTGCGTCCTCCGGATTGTCGATCGTATATTGGTAACCTGCTGCTGCTCCGGCCGTGAACGCCTTGACCAGCTCCGGCTGCTTCGATACCAGCTCTTCGCTCGTCACCAATACCGGCGTATAGTAGTCCAGCTTGTCACTATAATCGGTCAAATACACCATATTGATCTCTTCGCCGCGCAGCTCTGATTCTACGCCAGTCCAAGCATAGTAGATCCACGCAAAATCGATGTCGCGTTTGACAGCCGTGAAGAAGTCGCTGTCGCCAATGCTCATGATGTCGACTTTGCCGACATCCGCGCCTTCCTCGCGCATGATGGAGTCAATCACCGCTTCCTCCACAGGTGCGCCCCAGCCGCCGTAGCGCTTGCCTTCGAACTTCTTCGGCGAGTCGATGCCCTTCTCCTTCGGCGATGCAAAGCCCGACGTGTTATGCTGAATAACCGCCGCGACGGACACAAGCGGCACGCCCGCAATGCGGGCCATCGTGACGGACTCCTGATAGCTCACACCGAATTGCACGTTGCCGGAAGCGACCATTTTGTCCGCGCCGTCCTGGCCTGGCTGAATAATCTCGACATCGAGGCCCTGCTCCTTGAAGAAACCTTTATCCCTGGCAACGTACAGGCCTGTATGATTCGTATTCGGCGACCAGTCCAGCACGACCTGCACCTTCTGCAGCTGCTTGTCTCCTTCGCTTCCGCCTTCATCGGCATTTTTGTTCTTCGTTCCCCCATTGCCGCCCCCGCATGCGGCAAGCGCCACCGTCATCGCGAGGATCGCGAGCGCAAGGCTCCAACGTTTCTTTTTGCTGCTGTACATGATGTTTCCCCTCTCCTCTTGCTCTCTTTTTGCCCATTGACGTTCGGCCTTGTCCGGTCCCTGCTCCTGCGTGTGAATAAAAGAAAGACGCCTCCCGGAATCGGAAGACGTCGTGTTGTCGGCTAATTTCTTCACTTCCCCCGCAAACCCCTCCGCTACAAAACCACAAGGTATGATAGCGAATGTCTTGCAAAAGAAGCATAGCTTCTATTCCTACGCCGGCATTATCCGGATCAGGTATATGGGTCGGAATGCGATCATTCCCTCTCAGCCGGCTAATCCAGCTCCCCAGAGCGTATTCGGTTACGTCAATTACGTATCCATTATAGCAAACTCCGATCAGAATGCCAGACTTTTTTTCCCTTATGTGCCCTGCGACCCGCCAAGCGCCGCTCCACGGTACTTCTTACGGATTCCTACCATCAGCAAAGCGAGCGGCAGCGCAATCTGGAAGAATGGCGCAATCTTCAGCGTGATGTCCAGTCCGATCCAGATATGATAGGTGTTGTTCGGCTCCAGGAAAGAAGCGGCATAAATCAGGGCGCCAATCGGGAATACAAGCGTACGGTAAGACCACCCCGTCGCCTCACTCGCCATCAGAATGGAGGCAATATATAGGGTTGCAATTTTCACGAATAGTCCAATGAACAACAGGAGCGTCACCACGACATCGAGCCGTTCCAGGAAATTAGCGAGCCTGACAAGCTGCAACACATGCAGCAGCGGCAGCGCGGTCAGCTCCGCCAGCTCCGGACCGAGCACACACAGAATGAGGGCATTCATGAATACCAGAAAGATCGAGACGCCGATCTGGGACCAGTAGGTCACCTTGCTGATCGATTTCTTCTCGCTTACATGGCCGAACAGCACCAGGAAGACGACCATCTGGGCAAAGGGAAACGACAGCAGATTCGGAAAAGCCGCTTTTAGAATGGGCATCGGCCCGTTCTCCATAATCGGCAACAACTGGTTCACCTTGACCAGTCCACTGAAGAAAACAAGCAAGATGACAAGGAAATAGCTGAACAGGACAACTGGAAACAGCAGTTGGATGATGCGGACCAGCACTTCGACTCCTTTGCTTGCCGTATAAGCCGCCACCGCCAATATGAGCAGCATAACGATCCATTTGGGCGTAAAGTTGAGCAGCGCCATCGTCGTCAGCTCGCCTACGTCGCGGACATTCCGCATCGATTCGTAGGAGAGCCAGATCGCATGGACAATTGCAATGAAGCCGCCAATATAGCGACCAAAATGATATTTGTACAAATCTCCGAGTCCGGCGTTCGGAGCGCGTTTATGAATACGAAGATAGATAACGGTCAGCAGCAGCCCCGCGAAGGCTGCAACCAGCATAGCGATCCAGGCATCCTGCTTCGCCGTGATGCCCAATTCGAAGAGCGGCGTACTGCCGATCAGAAATACGATAATGAGAATCGCCAGCTGGTATTTGCCGAACTGTTGCTGTTGCTGCTGCATAACGAATCTTCCCCTCCTTCGCAATCAAGACATATGTCGCGGATTATGCCCCCGGCTTCTTCTGCGCTTCCTTGAAGCTTTTGCCGCTCATGCCTGTAGAGCTCAGCTTCATGTTCACGTTCAGTTCAACCTCCATTCGCGGAAATTCTTCCTTCCAGCGGCTCTCCAAGGGTTTCCAAGCTTTAGGATGCTGCTTATAAATCTGTGTACCGAAGCCGAGCACATCTACCTTGTGCTTGCGAACCGCTTCCCAGCCATTCATTACAATCGCAGCGATTCGCTCCTCGACAAGCCGCTCGACCTCCCACACTTCCACCGGCTTCATCAAGTCGCCGCCACAATCGTATTCCAGCAGCGTGCCTTGCGCCGCAATATCTATCTTCATGACCCATTTGTCGCCCCGCTGCAGCGGCTTAAATTTGGTAGAGGAGTGGAGGATTCTCGCTGAAGAGCCCTCCCTGCCCTTGCCCCCGACAGAGCAGGCGAACGAAACCGTTGTCTTGTCTACATGGTTGGTCAGCCACATGACGCCTTTGCTTTGTTCGTCGTTAATCCACCCTACAAGCTTGTCCCCGTAGACAAGGCCAAGCTCGCTGAGCCGCACCTTAGATGGCGTCGATGTCTGGCTCAGCGTATCAACCCTGTCCGTGCTCTCTCCGGAGCCAGCCAGCGCAAGACCCGGTATGCTTGTCGCTTTGGTATGCCCGAGCAAGTCCATGAGCACGTGATGGATCGTCATTTGCCTGTAGGACGAGCTGTTTATCTCTTCATTGACAATCATCCGCTGAATGGCCGCTCCCGGAATTTGCTCCAGCGGAATAAGCTGCTCCAGCATCAGCCTGGCCGTGCTTTTGGAGAGAAACACATCCACCGTCTCCCGGGAGTCGTGATTGCGCAGATAAGCCTCCAGAAGCGGTCCGATTCCTTTTCTCGCCGCTTCCTGACCGATAATCACAATCTGATTATGCGAGAAATACAGCCGCCTGGACGACTCCTGGCTCGCCTTGCTAATTGCAATGCGGAAGTTGTCTCCTGTCGAAGAAAACACATTCACCGTTGCCGTCCGCCCGCCGCCTGCCTGGCCAGAGATGGCCTTGGGGATAACAACCTGGTTGGTCAGCACCCACTTCCCGTTCTCCCAGTCCACTCCCGTGGCGGATATGATGGCAATATCGTTCAGCTCGACTCTATTCCAGCAGCCCGTCTGGAGCAGAAGCAGCGAGCCTAACAGCAGAATCCGAATTGCTTTCATCCGTCTGCCTCCCGTCAAGGTTTTCCTTCAATGGCGCTGGGCGGGAGGCCTTCTCCCGCTTTTCTGCCGCCTCGGATTGCGCAGCTTCATATCAAGCGGCCTCAGTACGATGGACCACCATGGCACACGGACGAATACGTCCCGCCACAAGCCGCTGTTCTTGGCTCCCGGAGCAATCGGCGACATGTAGGGAACACCGAAAGAACGCAGCGACACCAGATGGACCAGCACGAACAACACTGAAATAAAGATGCCGAAGAAGCCGAGCATGCCCGCCATAATCATAATGCCGAAGCGGATAATGCGGGAGGTTGCCGCCATATTGTTCTCCGGCATCACGAAGTTGGAGATCGCGGTGAACGATACCACGATGACCATGCCCGCAGAGACGATTCCCGCCTGCACCGCCGACTGTCCCAGCACGAGCGCTCCGACGATCGAGATCGCGGGGCCGATCGCGCGGGGCATGCGAAGCCCCGCCTCCCTCAGCACCTCGAAAGTCATTTCCATAATCAGCGCTTCGACAAGTCCAGGGAACGGCACCCCCTCCCGCTGCGCAGCGAGGCTGATCAGCAGTGTCGTCGGCAGCATCTCCTGATGAAAGGTTGTAACCGCGATATACAGGGCAGGCAGCAGCATGGACATGACATAGGCCGCATAGCGGATCATGCGCACGAATGAAGCGATGTCGAACCGCTGGTAGTAGTCTTCTGGAGACTGAAAGAAGCTGAAGAACGTGGTCGGAGCAACCAGTGCAATAGGGGTCCCATCGACGAGAACGGCCACTCTTCCCTCCAGCAGCCCTGCCGCAACGGAATCCGGCCGCTCTGAATTCAGCAGCGTCGGGAACATCGTGAAGGTCTCGTCCTGAATGTACTCTTCGATATAGCCGCTCTCCAGAATGCCGTCAAGATCAATTGCGGCAAGCCTCCGGTACACTTCCTTCACAATGCCTTGATCCGCAACCCCATGAAGATACAGTACAGCTACGTTGGAATGCGTCTGCGTGCCGATCTTATGCGTCTGCACATGGAGATCCGGCGAGCGGATAATCCGTCTGATCAAGCTAATATTTGTACCCAATTCCTCCACGAACCCGCGCTGCGGCCCCCGGATGACCGTCTGCGTCTGCGGGATGCCGATCGCCCTCTCTTTGGCACCGCCCACCGCAGCCATCAGCGCAACCGTGCTTCCATCTATGAAGATCAAGCACCAGCCCTCCGTCAATTGCTGGAGTCCTTCCTCCAGCGCTACGGCTTCCTTCACGCCGCCTATCGACACAACGCTTGTGCGCAGCGCCTCAACCAGACGGTCGCTTTTTCTCTCCATATGAGGCGGAAGCTTCATCGACATCAAAGGAGCTAGGAGGCTGTCGTTAATCACATCCGTGTCAACGAGGCCTTCGATATACAGCATCCCCAGCTCCCGTTCCGGGGCGGCATCGCTGCGGAACAAGCGGACGACGAGATCGCTGCTGCCGCCGAACCGGGCATTCACGGCTTGAACGTTGGCCCGCAGCGAAGGACTAAGCGGCGTCAAAGCCGTTTTTTTCGTTTGTGTCATGTCGCACCCTCTGTTTCCAAGTTGCCTCTATTTTGGCTCGATTCCCCTTGGAATATGTATGTAACCAACTCTGGCGCGGGCTAATACAATGTACTGACGAAAAAGCAAGAACAGAGAGGGAAAGGTTGTGACAGCTTGAACAGCATCAGCTTGTGCATGATCGTCCGCAATGAAGAAGACAGCCTGGGGCGCTGTCTGGCATCCGTCAAGGATGCGGTGGATGAGATCGTCATCGTAGATACCGGCTCGACAGACAAGACCAAGGAGATCGCAGCTTCGTTCGGAGCCTTTATTTATGATTTTGAATGGATTGACAATTTCGCGGCAGCCCGCAACTACAGCTTCGAGCAGGCAACTAAGACGTTCATCCTGTGGCTGGATGCCGATGACGTGATAGAGCCGGAGGATCTCGCCCGCCTGAAGGCGCTGAAGGAGAAGGAAGAGCTTCCGTATGACAGCGTGACGATGAACTACAATTTGACCTTTGACCATAACGGCAATCCTGTCTTCAGCCTGAAAAGAAACCGTCTGGTCCGCCGCAGCCGCGGCTTCCGCTGGATCGGTCCCGTGCATGAATACCTAGCCGTATCGGGCTATACCTACCATAGCGATATCGCGGTGACGCACCGGAAGGAGCGGCGCCATACCGACCGCAATCTTCGCATCTACTTAAAGCGTCTGGAGGGCGGAGAGGAGTTCTCCCCGCGCGATCAGTATTATTTTGCCAATGAGCTTCGCGATCATGGCCGTCTTCAGGAGTCAGCCGACTGGTATGAGAAGTTTCTGGTATCGGGACTTGGCTGGGTGGAAGACGAGATCGCTGCCTGCATGAAACAAGCCGATTGCTTCGGACGGCTGGGACAGCCGGATCGGCATATTGCGTCGCTGCTGCGCACGCTGAATTATGACCTTCCTCGCGCCGAATTTTGCTGCCAGCTCGGAGCTGTCTTCCTGGAGCAGAAACGTTACCAGCAGGCCATCTACTGGTTCACGCAGGCGACGCGACTGGAGAAGCCGAAGGATATGATGGGCTCCACGGATAATGCCACATGGACCTGGCTGCCCCATCTGCAGCTGACCGTCTGCTACGACCGGCTTGGTGATCGCGACAAGGCCATCGAGCATCACCGCATCGCCCAGAGCTACAATCCGAAGCATCCCAGCATCGTGTACAACGAGAAGTTTTTCAGCAGCGCAAAGACCTGATACACGGCGCGAACTATTCGTGAAAAAAGCGGCGTCCTCCCTGTCGCAGGGGGGCGCCGCTCTGTATTTCTTTTATCGGACAGGCCAGGGGGCTGGCCATACCAAAAAGGCGGCGTCCTCCTTAGGGAACGCCGCCTTTTTGATACTAGTACATGCCTGAGAGCGCTTCTTGCCATTCCGGACTTTGAGCCGGCTCATCGATTTGCTGAAACCTTGTGATGCCAAAATCGGCCAGACTTCCTTTGAAGAAAAATACAACTTGATACTCCCTTAGTTCCCCCTGCTCCTCAAATGTCAGCGTGACTCTCCCGACCGGCAAGCTGTCATCATTTCGTACCCTCAGATTTTTATAAGAAACAGCGTGGACCCCTTGTTCCTGCAGATCCCGGACTTTCTGGGCCCAAGCCGTGTTAGCCTCACTCTGCTCCCGCTTGTTCTCCCCATTTTCCTCACCAAAGTGTATGTTCGTCGAAGCTGCCTCCAGACTGCCAGCTGTAAGATTGCTGAAAAAGGAATGCGCGACATATCGCCCATACAGCACATCCCAATAATTCAATCCCGCGACAAGAATAAAAAATAATATAACTGCCCCGATAAGTGTTCTTTTTAAAGGCTTCATCCCACAACCTCACTCCAGCCGATCAGCCCGCCTGCAGCAGTCTGGCTCCTTCGTAATGACGTTTCCCACCCTTAATTATACTCCGCTGGATTATGAATACAAATCTATGAGATTAGTTGGAAAGCCTGCCGTATGCACCTTTACGGGCTGCATGCTGCGCAATTCTTCTCCAATGCAGAGGGGACGCCGCTTTGCGTCGTTGTCAATAATAACCACTTAAAAAAAGATAGCACACGATCGTATGTTCTGTATATAATAAGCATATCATATAGAGAACATACATTCGCATTATTAAGGGATAGGGAGGCAACAAGCATGGCTCGCGACAGAGTAATCATGCTGGCCGACTGCCAATCATTCTACGCTTCCGTCGAGAAGGCGGAGCATCCGGAATACCTTGACCGGCCGCTCGTCGTAGCGGGTGACCCGAAGCGTCGCTCCGGCATCATATTGGCAGCCTGCCCCATCGCCAAGAAGTACGGTGTCACAACGGCCGAGAGGCTGGGCGATTCACTCGCCAAGTGCCCGGACCTGGTCATCGTACAGCCGCGCATGGCGCTGTATATTGACATTTCGCTCATGATTACACGCATTTATCAATCGTACACAGACCTCGTCGAGCCTTATTCCGTCGACGAGCAATTTCTAGACGTGACCGGCTCCCTCCATCTGTACGGCTCCGCCGACGAGCTGGCCGCACTCATCCAGAAGCGTATCCAGGAGGAGACGGGCATCTACACCCGCTTCGGCATCGGGCCGAACAAGATTCTGGCAAAGACGGCCTGCGACAATTACGCCAAGAAGAACGATTCAGGCATCTACACGCTTACATCAGATAAGCTCGCCACCACGCTGTGGACACTGCCCGTAGCAAAGATGTTTATGGCGGGAAGCCGCATGACCCGGCATTTCAACGCGATGGGGCTGGAGACGATCGGCCAGCTCGCCGCGACGCCGCTGGAGAAGCTGAAGACGCTTATGCGCCGCAAATTCGGCCGCAACTCCGATATTAACGCGGAGCTGTACTGGCGGATCGCGAACGGTCTCGATGACAGCCCCGTTACGCCTGGCACGCATGAGACAGCCCCGACAACGATCGGTCATATGATGACTCTTCCGCGGGACTACGGAAGCCTGGAGGAGATCAAAGTCGTGCTGCTGGAGCTGACTGAGCTTGTCTGCCAGCGCTGCCGCAGCAAGAGCTACATGGGACATGTCGTATCAGTCGCCTGTATGGGCGCCGATTACAGCAAGCCAAGCGGCTTCAGCCGCCAGATGAAGATGGACGATCCAACTAACGTGACGAATCAGGTATACCGCTATGCCGTCCAGCTGCTGAAGCGGCACTGGGACGGACTGCCCGTCCGCAAGGTAGGCATCAGCCTGTCCCAATTCGCCGCGGACGATGAATACCAGCTGTCGCTGTTCGAGCCAGACCGCGAGAAATGGATGGCGCTGGAGAAGGCAACGGACGCCATCAAACGCAAGTATGGCGATGCCAGTATCGTAAGGGCGGTCTCGGCCACTGACGTCGGCCAAGCGAAGGATCGTTCCAGAAAGATCGGAGGACATTACAAATGAGGAAGAAGCTTGAAGGCAACGGACTATGGGAATCCAGCCGCATGATGCTGCCGGAGCATAAGACGGCAATCAACGACCATTCGGAATCACTCAAGCGGCGCCAGCGAATCGAGCTGGACGAACAGGAGTGGGAGCATGTCTCGCGGGTCGTCTCGGAATCACTGCTCAGACGGCAGCCTATTGCCGTGCGGCTGTTCCACCCCGTCGAGCTGCTGACCGTCATCGGCATCGTCGACCGCGTCGACGAGCTGAAGTGCCGTTTCATGGTTGACGGCGAGTGGTTCCCGATTGGAGATATCGAGGGTGCCGCGCTGGAGAAGCAGTAGGCTCCATTGCATGGCGGCATCGAAATGCAACTGCAACCCACAACATAAGAGCAAGCATGTCACGTGTTCGACTATGTGCCATGAATCCGCACAAAACCCCTTGCCGTACACCAATAAATCTAAAAACCAAGCAGCCGCGATCCCACCGGACCGCGGCTGCACCATTATGAAGACGGCTGCGTACCTTCCTTGCTAATTCCTTCGCCTGGCACAGGCGATTCACCCCGCTGAACCGCCAGAACAGCAAGCTCCAGCTTGCTCAGCATCAGCCCGTATTCATTTGTGAGCTCGAAGTTGCGGGGCAACGGAAGCTCGCGGAAGTAAGGAAGGACCGCATCCACGCTATGAAACCAGTCCCCCTGCTCCGCAGGTTCGACGGGATGATCCTTCCAAGCTGCTTGCAACGAAGGGCTATAGATACGCGAAGCGCCCTTCTTCAGCCGCCCGCCCAGCAGCTTCTCCTCATAGATGCGGCGGGGCGGTTCATGCCGCACATCCTCATACAGCAAGGCGGCATAGTCGCTGCGCGAGCCGCTATGCTTCACCGCAGCCGCGAAGCATCTGGCCCCGTCGAAGACGCGGGGAACGCCGAAGAGCATTGCATAGAGGCGTTTCCCGAATTCAATACGCTCCTGAATGTCGCGGAAGTCCTCCAGAATAAGCCCCGCAAGCTGGAGCCCATCGCCATTCTCCCCATCGCAAGCCTCTTTCCCGCCGCCGCTCCCGTAAGGAAAGAGCACGCCGTTCAGCTGCAGCAACGACTGAAGGCCGAAGAACAACGTATGAAGCACGCGCTTCTCGTAATATTCGTTCCGTACGACGCGGCTCTCGATATAATGCTGCTCATTCACAATAAGGGCTGTGGTCAGCAAAGCAGAATCCTTTTCACGCCAAAACAGCTTCCATACCGGAAGCATAAACTTCGATACGCCAAAGGCCGGCAGCAGATGGAACAGGCTGCGTCCCAAGACCCGGCTCCACTGGTACAGGAGAAGCTGCGGATACGCATCCTGGAAGATCAGCGCGTTCGCGCGCTCCAGGAAGAGGAAGACGTCGCGCCGCTGCTCCTCCGTGAGCAGCCGCGGCAGCCATTCCCCTTGAAGGTCGGTCATATTCCACCCGCCGTTGCGGGATACGAGATGAGCCAGCAGCGCCCAATGCAGCTCCGGGGTACGGAAGTACATATTACGGTAAGCTTCCGTCCTCGTCACATTGTTGCGGTTCGCCTCTGCCGTCTCTGTCCGAATCCGCTCAATAAGCATCTGCTCATCGGCTGTCCAAGGAGTGCCGTCTACAGCGCCATGTCCCTTCTCGCCGTCGGCATGCCCGGATGCAAGCTGCTTCGTCCATACTTCCTTCAACCGGGCGACAGCAGCAGGCGATAGCTTTAGCGGCTCCGCCGATTCCAGCATATCGCTGGACGCGCTCATCGCCTTCCACTTTCCCGTCGCATAAGCCAGCGCTTCGCCGGGCAGCGACAGCAGATGCCCGAGCCATCCGCCGAGCCCGGCTCGCTCATCCCGATCTTCGCTCCCGGGCTTCTTCTCCTCCTCCATCCACTGCTCCTCCTTCCAAAAAAACCGCTCTTACCATTATCCGCGAATGATTGGCACCTCATACCGAGCGGAACACACATACCGTACCGTATGCGCGAGAGTGACGGCTTGCTTCTCGCAAGAGCCGAATGAGAAAGATATAATGAAGAGGACAAGTTCCGTTCCAAGGAGGACACAGACATGTGCGGACGCTATACGGTAACCATTACGCTGGAGGAATTAATGGTGAGGTACATGATCGAGGAGACGAACGTCCCCTTTCATAAGCCCAAATACAATGTCGCCCCAGGCCAGCATGTGCTGGCGATTATTAACGACGGCAGCCGCAACCGGCTGGGCGAGCTGAAGTGGGGCTTCGTCCCTTCATGGGCGGATGATCCAAAGGTCGGCTATACGATGATCAATGCGCGTGCCGAGACAGCCGCTTCGAAGCCGGCGTACAAGAGCGCTTTTCAGAAAAAAAGATGCCTTCTCCCCGCAGACAGCTTCTACGAGTGGCAAGCGACCGCACGCGGCAAGCAGCCTATGCGTATCAGGCTCAAAACCGGATCTGTATTCAGCCTCGCCGGCCTATACGAGACATGGACATCCCCGGGCGGCGAGCGGATCAGCACCTGCACCATTCTGACCACTACGCCCAATGAAGTCGTCGCGCCTATCCACGACCGGATGCCCGTCATCCTGACTCCGGAGCAGGAAGCGGTCTGGCTGGGTCGCGAGAAGCAGAACATCGCTTTGCTAACCTCGCTGCTGAAGCCCTATCCTTCGGATCAGCTTGAAGCCTATCCCGTCAGCCCCGCCGTAGGCAATGTACGCAACGACGACCCGTCGCTGATCGAACGGCATGAGCCAGGCGGACAGTTGGAGCTATGGTAATAAAGGATCGTTCATCATCAGATTATCCCCTCTCACCCCCGAATTCCGCATACAATCACTCCCTCAGGGAAAAGATGTAAATACTTTTGACATCTCAATCCTGGGAGGAGAACCGCATGAGGAAATCGCCGAATAATAAAGACCTCCCGCCCAACCACTCGTCAGAGAATTCCGGGAAACAAGCGGGAGAGCAGCTCATTGCCGCATCACTCGCCGATAACCGTGAAGTGCTGGAAACCGTATTTGCCCAATGTACTGATCTCAAAATCACGACCTGGACCTACGGCCCCGGCTTGGCATATTCGGCCTCTTCCGTTTATTTTGATACCCTTACCAAATCCACGCCCACCCACTATGTAAAGGATACGCTGCAGAACCTGGTGTCGCACGAGCTTGGGCCTGCTTCCGAGTTGACCGTGCAGGATGTCAGCCGTTTTTTCGAGCAGCAAGGCATCGCCTCTCCCCATGTTGAACTGCTTGCGGAGATCTCTGCTGTAATCGCAGCCATTCTGGACGGCAAGGTCGTTTTGTTTTTTGACGGATGGCCCAAGGCTCTGACTTATTCCGCCTTCGACGTCGAGCAGCGCCAGGCATCAGAGCCGATTACCGAGCCTACTGTTCAAGGCCCTCACGTCAGCTTTATCGAAAGTCTGGAACGCAATATCGGCGTCATTCGCAGTCTGTTGAAGTCGCCTCATCTCAAATTCGAGCGCTTCATATCCGGCGAGCATGTCCAGCGGACGGTATCCTACGGTTATTTGGATGGCGTCGTGAAACCAGAGATATTGGACGAATTCAAAAAAAGAGTAGGCCAAATCGGCAATGAAGAAATCGTAGAAGTGTCCTATCTGGAGGAATGGATCGGCGAATCTCTGTATTCCCCTTTCCCGCAGGTCAGGTATACGGAGCGTCCCGATACGGTTATTGCCGCCTTGCTGGAGGGCAAGATTATCGCCATGGTGAACGGAAGCCCATCCGTGCTCATATGTCCAGGCAGCTTTATTGAATTTTTCACCAACAGCGAGGATTATTATTATCGCTCGATCTTCTCATCCTTGATTCGGATTTTACGGATAGCCGCTTTCGTCATTGCTCTGCTGCTGCCCAGCACCTATATTGCGCTGTCTACCTTTCACTCCGAATTGATTCCGACCGTTCTTTTGCTTGCAATCCTGAACACGCGAGAGGGCATCCCGTTCCCGGCATTGGTCGAGGCTTTGATCATGGAGTTTTTCTTTGAGCTGCTGAGGGAAGCGGGAATCCGGTTGCCGCGGCCCATCGGCTCCGCCGTCAGCATTGTTGGAGCGCTCGTCATCGGCCAAGCCGCCATTCAATCGCAGATTGCCTCGCCGGTTATGGTCATTGTCGTCGCTTTGACAGGCATCGCATCGTTCGCCCTGCCTCACTACAATATGGCGATTGCGCTGCGGATCTTGCGGTTTCCGCTGATGTTCCTCGCAGCGACCTTCGGCGGGCTTGGCATCATGGTCGGCATTATTCTGATCTACCTCCATCTGGCTACCTTGCGTTCGCTAGGCGTGCCATATCTCACCTCCCTCGCACCGCTGGATATCGAGAGATTGCGGGATGCTGTTGTGGTGCTGCCGAGGCTGCTGCTCCATTCGCCCCGGAACCGGCACCTCTACCGAAAATCATCAGGGAGGAAAAAAACATCGTGAAGCGCCCTCTCTCCTTGCTCGCTCTGCTGCTTGCTCTCAGCCTGCTCTGCGGATGCTGGGATAACAAGGAGCTGGATGAATACGGCTATGTCCAAGCGATCGCGATCGATATGATTGACGAGCATCAAATTCAAATTACAACCCACTTCTATAACCCGTCCAGCAATATCGAGATGGGCAATGTCGGAAACCCCGCGCCGAAAGGAATTAACATCGTGACCACCGGCGAAACCTTTTTTGATGCGATGAGGGAGATTCCATCGAAGTTCGGTCGGAAAGCCAAGTGGGATCACATGCGCGTCATTCTGCTGGGCGAACAGCTCGCCAGATCGCTGAACATACGGGAAGTGCTTGATTTCTTCTCCCGGGACCACGAACCGCGAGGCACCATCCTTCCCATTATCGCTCAGCATTCAGCGGGACATTATCTCGACATCAAACCGTTTATCGAGCAGACCATCGGCCAACAGTTCAAACGAATGGAGATGAGCGGCACGCAATTTTCCGCCGAGACATCGAGCATTCCGTTATACGACTTGGCGATTCAATTAAGCAGCCCGTCCAAAACATCCACCATTCCATATCTGCATAACGACGGCACAGAACCCAAAGCCATCATCTCAGGCGTCGCTTTAATTCGCGACGGGCGAATGGTCGGCGTGCTTAAGGAGCCGGACACCGAAGCGTTCATGATGCTGACGAATAAATACAAATACGGGGTGTTAGAGTTTCCGTGCTTGAACAATGTCAACCATCGCATACAGGACAAAGAATCGCTGGAAGTGTTGAGCTTCAACAGCAGGCTAAGCCCCACAATCAAGGGAGATGCCATCCATGTTATCGCGGACATCGCAATTGAGGGCACGATCGGCGAGCTGCGCTGCTCCCATCTGAAAACCAGCAAAGATGTGGAGCAGTTCGAGGAGGCTATCACGCAGCAGGTCGAGAAGCAAATCCAGCATCTCCTGGCCCTCTTGCAAAAAAAGAAGCTAGACGCGCTAGGGATCGGCAATCAAATTTTTCGAAAACACCCGAAGCTATGGAGACAGCTCGAGCCGGAATGGGATAGCTTGATTGCCGAGAGCCAATTCGAAGTTCATGTGGATGTGAGCGTGCTCAGCACGGGCATGAATGCTGGCACCTTATTCGGAACAAAGGAGAAATAACGATGCTGGGGAAGTTGATCTGCATTCTCATATTAGCTGCCGCGATGCTGAGTTATGACATCCCGAGACTGAAGAAGTGCACTAAGCATGACCGGATGGTCTACGGCATTCTGATGCTGCCTATGCTGTATCTGGCCTTTCTCTTCATCACCGCCAAGCCTTGGCCGAATGTGGACACCATTTTCAATCTGTTCAACAAGCCGGCGCAGCAGATCGTTCACTGGCTGAATCCGGCACAATCTTAAGGGAAAGGAGAGGAACGCATGAACAAGCAAGAATATATCAGCTCCATCCAAATGTCCATGCTGCTCCTCTTCTTCATGACCGGCTCCTCGATCGTCATTGTGCCCGCTCCCTTGACCAATCTGGGCGGCAACGGCGCATGGATCTCTCTTATCATTGCTGCGGTTATGGGCGCACTGCTGTTGGCGGGCATTCTATACCTGCACCGGAAGTCCCCCGAGCTTTCCCTAATCGGACAAAGCCGCGCCTTGCTGGGCAATACGCTTACGCTCATCCTGCTCCTTCCCCTCACATGCGTTATGTTCTGGAACATCGCAGGCATTGTCATCGAGATTGGCACTTTTTTCAAAAACACGATGCTGAAGGAAACGCCAACATATGCCGTGAATTCACTGTTTTTTGTCACCATCGCGCTTACGGCTTTGGCTGGGATTGAAGTGATGGCCCGCATGGCGGCAGTGCTATTGGCGCTGATGTTTGCCTTTATCGTCTTAATCTGGCTGTTGGTCGGTAGCCTGTACCATCCTGAATATCTGCTCCCCGTCATGCCTGACGGATTCGGTCCAATCCTGAATGCCGCTTATGTCGTCTACGGATTCCCCTATTCCGAGCTGGTTGTCTTCGCCGTCATCCTGCCTTTCGTACGGCGCAAGGACAATACCAAGCTGGGCAAACATATGTATGCCGCACTTATCGTCAACACGTCAACGCTCATTCTATCCGTCATCAGCAGCATTATGGTGCTGGGTCCGCTCTCAGGCGATCTAAAATATTCGCTGTACCAACTAGCGCGGTTAATCTATTTTCAAGAGCTGATTGAGCGCATCGAGTCCGTTATCGGCTTCTCGCTAATCGTGGGCTTTTACTTTAAGGCGTCCATCCTCCTGTTGATCCTGATGAAGCTGCTGAAGGAGCTGCTCAAGCTGGACAACGAGCGCTACCTGGTATTCCCCGTCTCCTTTATCTGCCTGCTGCTATCAGTCACCACATACACCAAGGAAGCCGAGCTGGAGGAGCTGGTGAACCTCTCCTGGCCGCTGATCAACAACATTACCTACGTGCTACCGGTTCTGCTTATTTTGATTGTGGCTGTGATTCGGTCGCAGTTCGGCAAGAACAAGAAACAAGGAATGTAAGAAACTGCCGATTCTACTATTAACTTGGCATGTATGATGTGACAGCACTTTAGCTTTCATACTCCAAAAAGTACCTTGCAAGATGCTTGACTTAGACCTTACTCGAAGCTGTAGAGTATTTTTGTGCCCTGAAACTTTAAGCCAAAGGAATAGACGAAGGGAATGACTGCTCATGATTGAAAAACTTGAGAAGCTTGAACAAAGATTAGTAGAACAACATCAGAAAGATTTACTCCTTCAAGCGAAGCATACCCTGCAGGCAATTGAAGATCTTGCCGGAGAGCATCATCGATTGCAATCGATGCAGGCTATCAGTGATGACGGAACAATCACTGGCTTCGAGGACGACAAGCACGACAGAGAAGCGACTGAAGAGATCACGCCGTTCGAGGTCCATATTCCACAGGAGGCGATCGACGACTTGAAGCTGCGCCTGAGCTTGGTGCGCTGGCCGGACCGTGAACTGGTCGACGACTGGACGCAGGGCGTCCCGCTTGCCGCGGCGCAGGAGCTCATCGCGTACTGGAAGAACGAATACGACTGGCGCGTATTTGAGAAGCGCCTGAATACGTTCCCGCAGTTCCGCACGAGGATCGACGGTGTCGGCATCTACTTCATCCACCTGCGTTCGAAGCACGATAATGCTATGCCGCTTCTGCTTAGCCACGGCTGGCCGGGCTCGATCATCGAGTTTCTCGATGCGGCAGAGCGTCTTACTGACCCAGAGCGCTTCGGCGGCAGCGCAGAGGATGCTTTCCATGTAGTCATCCCCTCTATGCCTGGCTACGGCTTCTCCGACAAGCCGCGTGATCTCGGTTGGAACCCCGGCCGCATCGCAGCCGCATGGGCGCAACTGATGGAACGCCTTGGTTACGATCGTTACGTCGCGCAGGGCGGCGACTGGGGATCGGCTGTCACCACAGCCCTCGCTTCACAAGCGCCCAAAGGGCTGCTGGCTGCGCATGTGAACCTGCCGATGGTCGTGCCTGCCGAGATCCCGGTGAACCCGAACGAAGAGGAGGCGCACGCCCTTGCTCGCATCAACCTGTTCGTCACGAACAAAACGGGTTACGCGGATGAGATGAACACCCGTCCGCAGACCATCGGTTATGCGCTCAACGACTCGCCGGTCGCGCTCGCGGCCTGGATGTATGAGAAGTTCCACGAGTGGACCGACAACGACGGCCGTCCCGAGGACGCGCTGACCCGCGACCAAATGTTGAACGACATCTCTCTTTACTGGTTCACCAGCAGCGGCCCGTCTGCTTCTCGTCTGTACTGGGAAGGCGTGGGCGCTACCATCCAAGGTCCGGAGTTCTTCTCGGCGGCCCGCTCCGGCGGCGGTCGCATCACCGTGCCGATGGGTGCAAGCCTGTTCCCGGCTGAGACTTATATCCCGCCGCGCGAGTGGGCGGAGCAGGCGTGGGAGAAACTCTTCTACTGGAACCACGTTGAGGCCGGCGGCCACTTCGCTGCGTTCGAGGAGCCGGAGATCTTCACCCGAGAGATGGTCGAGGCATTCCGGCAGTTCCGCGCCTAAAGCTTCGAAACCTCACCCTACAGGGCCACAGATGATTCGTCGGTATAGCGCCGGCGTCCCATCTGCGGCCTGACCCGTTATGAGCAAGTTTCTAAAATCCACATGTTCCTCTTTTAGATACTGGTCAAAAATTATATAGCTGCCTTATTCGTCATTTGAGTAATGCCGCGGCCATCTTAATTTTCATTGTGCACATAAGAACGTACAAAAAAAGCCGCCTGTTAAAGGCGACTTTTCAGGACTTAGCGTTAATTGTTTTACATGACTCCCATTACTGGTTAATAGCCAATACTCCAATTGCTTCCCCGGTCTGTCCCATCCACAACGCTCCGTCGCCAACCATAACGCCTTTCCAATTGACGAAGAGTTGATCGGCTTCGATTTTTTGAGTCAACAGCTTCTCCTTCACATTAGCGGTCATGATTTTATCATATTTGGAGATGAAATCTCTTTTGGATGTGATTTCAACGGTTTTGCCCTTGCTGTTCACTTTGAGCGGATATGTCATGCTGCCTGCCACTTCGAATTTATTGCCTTTGCGAACGTCATCTTGAAGCTTGGTCAGGAAATACTCAAGTTCCGCTGCGCTCTTAATCCCGGCAACCTCGTACGGGTTGTTGATGATATTGACCGCAATCACGCCAAGCTTATTGTTCTGCTTGCCGATCCACAGATCTCCTTCGCCCACCATAATGCCTTTCCAGTTCACAAACACCTTGTCCGCAGCTTGCGCCAGCAGCTGTTCACGCACACGGGAAGTGAAGATTTGATCGTAACTTTTGATAAACTCATCCTTGTTGTGAATGACAGCTTGTTTATTGTCGTGATTCCAATTCATCGGATAAGCCATCAGCTTGGCTACGTCCTCTGGTTTGTTATCCTTAACGGCTTTCTGCAATTGGGCAAAATAACGCGTGAATTCTGCTGGATTGTCTATGCCGGCAACATAATAAGGATTCTTGCTGTCCGATACCGTGACGGAAGTAGCTGCTACCGCATGGCTGCTTTGCGCAGCCCAAGCTTGCCCGGAAAAGGATGCTAGTACGGCTGTGATGCTAATAATGACAGCGGCTTTTTTCATGTTCGTGTTTGTCATAAAGGATACCTCCAAGTGGTTTATACTCGGAAGTATACAGAGATGATGTGTCCGACGAGTGTACGGAGGGTGTGCAATAGCGGGTATTTTGGCCACACGCAATTGCATACTAAGCAGATCTTTGAATACGCCCAGTCATAAGAGTATCCCTTTGCTTCGAGAGAACATCTTCAAATTTATCATTCGAAATTATAATGGACGGCACCATACCCACTCTATATCCCTCATTATTTTTTTTGCTCAAAAGCACGTATAACGTCATCAATAGCATACAGATCAGCTAGCGGAGACATCCCCAGGTTAAACCATTCTTTACCGCCGACCATGTACACCTGATTTTTCTTAACAGCGGTCATGTTTTTCCATAGGGAAGTACGGATCATTTCTTCATATCGGTTTTTCACTTCAACACTGTCATCGTTGAGCTGCACAATGATATGATCTGGATTATATTCGGGTATCTTCTCCAATGAAATTGTAAGACTGAGTTCATTTTGCGGGAACTCTTTGACTGGCTTAAGGCCTAACGTTTTATGAATGAAGCTGCCACGGTCAATGTTTTCTCCATAAATGATAATCTCTTTGGATCTAATCATCATGTACATCACAGTCTCATCCCCAACTAAGGAATGAAGCTTTTCTTTCGCTTCCTTTTTTTTCGTCTGTAATTCTGCAATCACGGTCTCAGCCTGCTCTGATTTGCCCAATACGTCAGCTATATCCCTCAGTTCTTCTCTCCAATCCTCTCGCTGAGGCAATAACACAGTGGATGTGATCTTCGAAAGCTGCTCATAATCCTTTTCGGCCCACCAAGCAGGAGCAATAATAAGATCAGGCTGAGAGGCCAGAATCATCTCGAAATCAGGCGTTTGGGCAATTCCCATCTTTAATGTATCCTTCAAGGGTTTCTTCAAATATTCGGGAAACTCTGCATGATAGTTTTGAACAGCAATTGGTGTAACACCAAGCGCATACAGAAAATCGGGATACACCACGGATAGTCCAACGACTCTTTTAGGATCTACTGGTATACTAACGTCACCTTTCAAGGTTTGCAGCACACGCTGTTTGGGATCGGAGCCTTCATCTGTCCCGCCTGTGTTATTTTTCGGAACATTTGATGCTCCGCACCCTGCGCTTACCATCATTACTAGTACGATCATCACTACCAATAAACTTCGGTGCTGCTTCATTTTCTATAGTCCTCCTGAATGTGAATCATCAATGATAACCTCAATTAAAAATGATTATCATTCTCTGTTAATAGGAGTATAGATGAATTTGCATCCATAAAACATTGACAATACCGACATTTTTTTATGCACGATCACGCCATAGCTTTAATACCTCATCCAACAGAAGGTCATGCGTAAACGCTGTATACTCGATCCAAGGATAGGATGGAAGCACATCTGTTTTAAAGGTTTGAACTGCCTTTAGATGACTCCATTCTTTCGCATTGAGCAGTGTTCTCCAGCTTGATTGAGATTGTAAATCCTCATCTATAATGAATAATAAGCGATCCGCATCCAAATCCACCAGATCATTGAGCGAGATCTCTTCGTCCAAGCTTAACCGAGTGACGTCTTGCGCCGGCAGTATTTGCAAATCATCGAAAAACACCGTACCCACGCTACGATTTCCCAAAGCATAAAAACGATCCGCCGTTATTCTTACAATGAGCAACCGATCATCCTGAATCGCAGGCTTCACCTGTTCTCGTACAAAAAGAGCTTTTCGCGCATACTTTTTAAGCCATGTCTCAGCCGCCACTATCTTGTCTAGAAAGTGTGCAAGTAAACGTAGATGTGTGCGCCAATCATGATTCCCCCAAGGCAAGAAATAAGAAGGTGCAATTGCATTGAGTTTGTTTTGTTCCTCAAGCGGCACCATGGAATCAATTCCTATAATAAAATCCGGCTCAGCTTGTCCAATTTCTTCTCTTTTGGTCAAAGAATCAGAGCTTAAGGGCAATAAAGCATCCACCTGATACTTCCGCTTGTAGTAATCCGTCCATGGATGATTCGCTGGTGCAGCATATGGAATGATTTGCAGGGCAATAAGCTGTCCAATGTTTGGAAAATTGTAGGCAACGATTTTTCTTCTGCTATTTTTCATAAATTCCGCTGGCGGAACACCCGATATTTGTTTGAATTTGCGCCGAAAATAAAGATCATCCTGATAACCAACATAACGCGCAATATCCTTCAGCCGATTAGACACGCCTGACCGCATCAGACGTTGCGCTTGTTCAATTCGGTAGACAGCCAAATAATCAATAGCACTGTAACCATACTTTTTCTTAAATAATCTCATAAAGTGACGGGTACTAATACCAGCCACCTTAGCCAACTGATCGATTGTCATCTCTTGTTGGTAATGCTGCTCAATATAACTTTTTACATGCTCAAGCGCAGATTCAGAACCATGGCCTTGTATAGACTGAGCGTCTTGCATCAGGTTAAATAACAGCTCCTGAAATAAAATTTGACTTCTAAATTGAGTCAAATAATCCTGCTTCTGAAAACATTGACGGATCTGTTGGCATAAAGAAAGAATAGCAACCGGAGATTTCGCGGGAATCTCTCCCTTTACCGGAAACCTGCTTTTTCCTAAGGATTGCGTAGTGGCCTTATCGCTATCTATAATATCAAATCGCATATGATAAAAGCCCCGCTCATCCAATGTATGTACAGCTGCTTCAACAAGCTGACCAGGAACACAGACATACATACTTCCTTGACGGAGCTCGATAAACCTTCCATCAATCGTTAGTTGCCCCTGACCGCTAGCCGCTACGAGAACAAGATGAGACTCGAGAAACTGCAATCTTAAATTCCATCTATTGTGTTGATTATTGATGTACTCTATATCCTTAAGCTTGAAGCTCAGTTCATCAAGTATGGCATATTCCTTTTGTTTCTTCTCCAACGTATCATCATCCACGCATGCTCACCGTCCTAGTACCAGCTAAACATATTGTAGCGTACATGCTTAACAAAATAAAAACAAGCCGGAACACAGGCTCAATCCGTGCTCCAGCTTGTTCTATTCCAATTTTTCTGAGGCGAGTTCTCTTTCCGGCTTTGTCAGATCTGTTATTTCGTTATTGTTTTTTGCCGATCATCCCTAATGCTCCCCTAGAACATCCTTTTTCTGAAACTTCTCAACCTCCATCACTTTCCCATTCATAACAACCGCCGGATAAACAGTAATTCCATACTGCTTCCCTTTAGCCTCAACCTCTTCCTTCGTAACATTCAAATTATAAATCGTGACCTCGCACTTGGAACAAGCAAGACTTTCCACACGCTCAATAAACGCTTTTCCCTCCGCGCTGTCATTCGCAAAAATCTCAATTTTCGCGCCCATTGTAACCATCCTCCTCTCCTGAACATTTCTGAATAACGGGGCATGATTCGACTGGATGCGTACCGCTTGATATAGGACGATTCCCCACCGATTCCAGCAAAATCTTGAACTGCAGCAATTGGTTAATGCGCGCTTTAATCTCTTGAATTTTCTCTACAGCGTATTGCTGCATCTCTTCTGCCGGAATCGATTTCTCATTCTTATAAATGGACAGCAGCCGCTTGATCTCCTCCAGCGTAAACCCGATTTCCTGCGCCCGCTTAATGAACTGAATATCCTTCACCGTAGCATGCGTATACACCCGGTATCCGTTGTTCCCGCGCGAAGGTTCCGGGATCAGCCCCCGTTTTTCATAATATCTGACCGTCTCGATATGAACCTTGCACGCGCCAGCAAGCTGGCTAACCGTTAATCGCTCCATCCATTCCCCTCCCCTTTGCCAGTATAAAGTCTGTACCTTGATACAGAGTCAACACCTCTTCCGCTGCAAAAGTTACATTTCTCGAAAATGATCACCCGATACACTAACAAGAAGTCCAACGCTTAATAACGTTTCTTTCCTATAAAAACAACCCGTATCCAGAAAGGACACGGGCTGTCTTGGCTTGCATTACCGATCAATCGGTAATGGTGCTTGTATAATATTCTATTATGTCTTTCCGGCGGATAATGCCGATAAAAACCTGATTCTCGTCGATCACCGGAACAAAGTTCTGATCGGCAGCCAGCTCCAGCATGTCTTCGAAATCTGCTTCGATCGCTACGCATTCATTGCGCGTCCGGCATTTGATTTGATTAACTTTAACGTTATCGAGGTTATGAAATCCGAGACCTTCTGTATACTTCATCTTCCACAACAAGTCGCCTTCAGAAAGCGTGAACACATACTTCCCATCCCCGTCGATCACAGGAATAGCCGTATATTGTGTCTTTTCTAATATTTCGAGGGCCGTCTGCAGGTGGTCGGTAGAATGAATATAGGCCACTTTGTTTTTGGGAAATAAAAAATCGGATATTTGCATCGAACGCTGCTCCCTTCTGCCGAATCCCAACATCTTGAGTGTCGAAAGATAGATGTGTATGTATCTAGTTTAGCATACCCCGGCAGTCAATAAAAACCCCATCTGGGAAATATGCTGTTCAGCATACATATACCCTATAAACGCCGAGCTTGATCGGGCTCAAAGGGATGGAACTCGGAACTCGTTTCGGCCTTTTAGTTATCCACAGCTATTATCTGTGTCTTTCATTTTCTATAGGAATCATACGCCCATAGCAGTAATGCAACTCCACTTACCGCTGCCCCTAACCAGCATACTCCCGTCCAACCTGTCCAGGCATACACAGCGGTTGAAGCGATCGAGCCTGACGCGCTGCCAATGGAGTAGAAAATCATATAAGCTGCAGTCAAGCGGCTTTGCGCCTCGGGACGAGACTTGTAGATTAAGCTTTGGTTCGTCACATGCACCGCTTGTACCGCCAGATCAAGCAGAATAACCCCAATCACAAGAAAACCGATAGAGCGGTATAGGAGTCCGATTGGCACCCACGCGATTAACAGAATTGCCAATGAGATGCCGCTGACCCGTCGGGCATACCCGAGATCTGCCAATCTGCCAGAGAAGGAGGCTGCGAGCGCCCCCGCTACACCGGCAAGCCCAAAAGCGCCAATCGCGGTATGAGACCTGGACAAAGGCGCGCTGCTTAATGGGAAAACCATAGCTGTCCACAATATACTGAAGGCGGCAAATATGAGCATAGCCAATAAAGCGCGGATTCGCAGAATCGGCAGATCGCGGTACAGTTGAAATACGGATAAAACAATGCGGACATAGCTAAGCCCGGCACGTTTTGATTCTTGTTTTGGTAGCAGCAGATACAACGCTATACTGCCCAGCATGGTAAGACTAGCCGAAAACATATAGACGGAGCGCCACCCCAGCCAGTCGTTCAAAGTACCCGCAATCGTTCGCGCCAGCAATATCCCGATTACAATACCGCTAGTGACTAGCCCAACCGTGCGTCCCCGGTCTGTTGGAGCGCTGAATGCGGCGGCAGCGGCCACCATCGTCTGAGCGACTACAGCCAACAAACCGACGATCGCGATTCCAGTGAACAGAACGGGTACGGATGACGATACGGCTACCGTCAATAAAGCTGCAACAGATAATAACATCTGTATCGCAATGAGCTTGCGCCGATTGAACAAGTCCCCCATGGGAACTAATAGCAATAAGCCTGCCGCATAAAAAATCTGGGTGACCGTTACCACGATGCCAATTGAGGCTGGCGAAATCCGAAAGTCATGCGCGATAGAATCAAGCAGCGGATGCGCATAGTAAACATTAGCGACAGAAAGTCCGCTGCATACGGCCAATAAGAGAATAACAGAACGAGCCAATCCAGCGTGAGTAGATGGGACGCCCTGAACTTGAGGAGATGCATTCATACGGACTAACACCTTTCTAAAGAGAGAGTTGGCATTTCATTTTGTACCGATCGGTATGTTATATGTTATGTAGATTACGCCATTATTCAATGTTATGTCAACAGGAATAAAGTGAACTTTAAAGACGAAACTGAATCGGCATGTTTCCTATCCCCTATTCTATTGGTTTTCTCCGCGATCACCCAATATAACGTTCATACCAAACTTGACAGTTCGGTCGTCTGGATTTACGCTATAATCAATACTGATTGATACAAAAAGGTGATTCTAATGGTGAGACAACGTGAATTTGATACAGAGAAGGCACTCGATGCAGCGATGCGCATTTTCTGGGAAAAGGGATTTGAAGCCTCCTCGCTCCGTGATTTGACTAGCGGGATGGGGATTCAGAGGCCTAGCCTATATAGTGCGTTTGGGGACAAGCAGGAGTTGTTCGAAGCTGCGTTGCGCCGGTACAACGCTTGGCATGCCTCTCAGGTAAGGTCGCAGCTTCAACGAGGCGCTTCCGTTAAGGCCGCATTCCGGGAGTTATTTGAACTGATTGGTGTAGAGGAGAATAAGAGGTCCGATATTCATCGGGGTTGCTTTTGCATCAATACGATGGTCGAGCTTGCTCCGCATGATTCCAAATTTGCCGTTCTGACGCGCGAGCATCAAATGTATTTGGCCGCTATATTTCAAGAAGTCATTGAACATGGGCAGCAGACAGGGGAGGTCTCTGAGACCCTTCATGCCGAAGCACTGGCCCAATCCCTGGTCGTTTCCATGATCGGACTTACGGTCATGGTCAAGTCAAAGCCGGACGATGCGTTCATTAGGCAAAGTATAGCTATGACCTTATCCTTATTGGATGAAGGAAAGTAAGACTTGGTCAAAGACAAACCAAAACGACCGTCCTCGATAGCGATATCGAAGAACGGTCGTTTGGCTGCGAGATGATATGGTTTAGTTAAATAACTCGGCTTACAACACAGCCGACGCCCCGCCATCAATATTAACAGCTGTACCCGTCACATAAGAAGCCGCCCCCGAGACAAGGAACGTGATGACTTTAGCAGCTTCCTTCGTCTGCCCAATCCGCCCCAGCGGAATGTTATGGCGAGGATCAGCTGCGAACTCGTCCCACGTAAGCTCCGGTGCCGATGCCTTCCAATGCTTCTCGATCTGGTCGCTGCGGATCAGTCCGATACATACCGCGTTGACCCGGATATTGTCCGCTGCCAGATCCTTGCTCATCGCCTTGGTCAGCGCGAGTCCCGCTGCACGGCTGACGGAGGTCGGAAGCGATGATGCGGATGGCGCTTTTCCTTTAATCGCCGTCACGTTCAGAATCGCCCCGCCTCCCTGGCGGCGCATATGCGGTATAGCGGCTTTGGAGCTATGTACCGGACCAAGCAGCTTCAGATCCAGATCCGTGTCCCAGCTCTCCGAGTCTACCTCTTCGAATGGCTTCGCTGCGGATGTGCCTGCGTTATTGACCAGAATGTCGATAGCGCCAAAATGTTCTGCCGTGCGCTCTACAGCCGCCAGCGCTTCCGCTTCCACAGAGATATCCGCTGAGATAATCAGCGTCTCGGCTCCTGTCGCTTCTTTAATCCGCTCAGCCGCTGCTTGCAGCGATTCCAGGTTACGCGCCACAATAGCAACCTTCGCGCCTTCCGCAGCCAACGTCAGCGCCGTCTCCAGCCCGATGCCCTTGCTGCCGCCCGTTACCATCGCTACTTTATCCCTTAATCCGAGATCCATGAACACATCTCCTTATCCATCGCAAAGTATATATGCCACCCTAATCATATCACAAAAAAAAAGCTGACCCCTTAAGGTCAGCGGAACATGCCCCATAGCTTCAGCAAATGGAACGTATTATTGGGATCGATCTTTTGCGCAAGCACAAAATTAATGACCTGATCCTCTTGTGTATCCGATAATTTCTCTTGCAATATGACGGCGGCTGATTTCACCAGCTTGCGTACTTTGACGCGGTCCTGCAAATCGTATTTGGTCACATGCCCAAGCAATTGCCTGATCCGGTCCTTCACGACAGGATTTTTCATCTTCAGCTTCACGCGCTCGACTAACTGCGGCTTAATGCCGTAATTCTGGTAGCTCACCGGCTGACGCACCTCCGCTTCCGCATTCCTTCTCCATAGTTCCACATGAACTAACTATATGCCGAAGGGGCGCAATAATTGCCTAGTCCAGCTGCTCGCCCTGAAATAATTGATCCTGCCGGAGAATGCTCCATAGCCGCGAGAAAGATTCATTGCTCCAGAAGTCTTCCCGTTCCGTCAGCCTTCCCGCATCCTCGCGCGCAATCTCCAGCACCTCGTAATCGGCCACCATATCCGCAACGCGGAATTCCGGCAAGCCGCTCTGCTTCGTGCCGAAGAAGTCGCCGGGACCGCGCAGCTCCAGGTCACGCCTTGCAACCTCGAAGCCATCGGTCGTATCCGCCATGACCTTCATCCGCTCGCGCCCGTTCTCCGACTTCGGATCGGCTACGAGCACGCAATACGACTGGTGCTCGCTCCGGCCAACCCGGCCGCGCAGCTGATGAAGCTGCGACAAGCCGAAGCGCTCCGCATCCATAATGACCATCAGCGTAGCGTTCGGCACATCGACGCCTACCTCTACAACTGTCGTCGCGACAAGCACCTGAGACTCGTTGGCGCCGAATTCAGACATGACCGCATCCTTCTCCGCTGCCGTCAGACGGCCATGCAGCAAGCCGATCTTCAGGTCGGGGAAGGCTTGCTGGAGCTGGACATACTGATCAATCGCATTTTGCACATCCAGCTTTTCCGATTCCTCAATAAGCGGACAGATGACATACACCTGCCGTCCGGAATCGACCTCTTTGCGAATGAATCCCAGCACACGCTCCATGGAGCCATGCTTGACCCAATACGTCTTGATCGGCTTCCGTCCGCGCGGCATCTCCTTCAGCGTCGAGACGTCCATATCGCCGTAAGCCGTAATGGCAAGTGTCCTCGGGATCGGCGTAGCTGTCATCGTCAACACATCGGGATTCATCCCCTTCTGCCTCAGAATACTGCGCTGATTGACGCCAAAACGGTGCTGCTCGTCCGTCACGACAAGACCAAGGCTGCGGAAAAACACACCTTCCTGAATGAGCGCATGCGTGCCTACTACGACATCGATGAGCCCCATCTGCAAGCTCGCCAGCAGGTCTCTGCGCTTCCGCTCCGTCAAGCTGCCCGTCAGCAAGCCAACCTGCAAGCCGAGGCCGTCATACAGACGCTGGAGTGACTTCGAATGCTGCTCTGCCAGGATCTCCGTCGGCACCATAAGCGCACCTTGATGCCCAGCCTTTACCGCGCCGTACAGCGCAATCGCTGCCACGACCGTTTTGCCCGAGCCGACATCCCCTTGCAGCAGGCGGTTCATGCTGTAACCCCGGCGCATATCCGTCAGGATCTCGTTGACGACCTTCTTCTGCGCGTCCGTCAGCTCGAATGGCAGTGTCGCGGCGAAGGAGCGTATGGTCTCACTCTCAATACGGAAAGCGATGCCGTCATTTCGGACTCGATTCAGCGAGCGATAGGCCTGTAATTTCAGCTGAAAGAGAAAAAGCTCCTCATAGACCATCCGTCTGCGTGCTTCCTGACCCTTGCGGAAGTCGCCGGGCATATGCAGCAGCTTGAACGCTTCCGCGCGAGTCATCAGTCCGTGCTTCTCTACCAGCTCATACGGGAGCACTTCTTCCACCATCGGCCCATACTGCTCCAGTGCCGCTGCAATCATCTTCTGAATCCATGACTGTGTAATGTTGCCCCCGATGGAATAGACGGGCTGGAGCGAGCCCGACTTCGAGTTTTTGGCGCTGTCGGGGAATTCAGAATCCGATACGGTCATCTGCAGCCGGTGCTGCTCCCACTTGCCGGTCAGCATAATTTCACGGCCTGGCGTCAGCTGCTCCTTCAAGAAGTGGCGATTGAACCATACTGCGGTCACAAGCATACCGCCCACCTCAATCTTACAAGTGAGGCGAGACTTGCTTCTGCCATAGCGCTGCAACATGCCGTTGCCGCGAATAATGCCCAGCACGGTTGCTTTCTCCCCGTTTTTCACCTCAGATAATTCACGAACACGGTAATCCTCATATCGAAATGGGAAGTACCCCAGCAGATCGGCTATTGTGCGAACGCCAAAGGCGTGAAGCTCCCCTTCTTTCAGAGCGCTCACGCCTTTGAGTTGTCGAACTGAAATTTGATCCAGCTTCATCATGCCTCATTCACACCCTGTAGACGAATACGGCAGATGTGCCCGGACCCGTATGTACGCCAATGACCGAGCCGACTGTCGTATAGCCAACCTGCTTCACATTGATCGCTTCTTTCACCCGATTACCTAGCTCGTCCGCTATTTCCTTATTATCCGTCTTCGCCAGAATGAGACCGACCGGCTCATCGCCGAACTTCTCCTTCAGCATCTCTGCAATACGCGCCATCGCTTTCTTGCTGCCGCGCACCTTATCCACAGAGTAGACGCCGCCGTTCTCGTCGAGCGAGAGTATCGGCTTAATATTCAAGATCGAGCCGATCAGCGCCGAAGCTCTGCCGATACGGCCTCCCTTATGCAGGAATTCAAGACTGTCTACGAGGAAATAAATTTGCAGATCCTTCTGGATGCGCTCAATTTCCTCCAAAATCCGTTCCTTGCTTTCTCCGGCTTGCGCCATCTCGGCCGCTTTCACCACTTGAAGACCGATACCGTACGACGCGGATTTGGAATCGACGACCGTCACATCAGCCTCACGTTCCAGCATGGATTCCGCAATAAACGCGGATTGATAAGTGCCGCTTAGGATCGAAGCCAGATGAATCGAGATGATCGGCGAATCCGGGTCCTCGTCGAGCAGACGCTCGTAAAGCTCCGAGAATTCGGCCGGTGAAGGCTGAGAAGTCGTCGGCAGAATCGGCGACGCCTTCAGCTTCTCGTAGAACTCGTCAGCCTGGATGGTAATGGAGTCCGTATACGTCTCTTCCCCGAACAGCACCTTCAGCGGAACCATGGAAATACCGAGACGCTCGCGAACCTCTGCCGGTATATCCGATGTGCTGTCTGCCACAATGCGTACTTTACCCATCTAATCCCCTCCCAAACATCGATGATAGGTCACCTATTCTACAGCGAACAAATAAGGATAAAGCGGCTGTCCGCCATGCTGAACCTCAATTTCAAGCTCCGGGTATTGCTCCTCTGCCCACTCGCATATAGCGGAAGTCAGCTCGTCTGTCGACTCGTCTCCAGTCAACACCGTCAGCAGATCCCCTCCGTCTGCCAGCATGCTGCCCAGCAAACCTTGGCAAGAAGCCAGCAGGTCCATATGGGATACGACAATCGCCTTCTCCTTGATGCCGATATAATCGCCTTCGCGAATCGTTACGCCATCGATGGAAGTATCACGTACCGCCTTCGTCACTTGTCCTGAGATGACGCCTTCCGCCGCACTCTTCATCCATGTGCCGTTGCGCTCCGGCATCTCGTCTTCCTTGAACGCCAATACCGCTGCAAGTCCTTGCGGAATCGTACGTGTGGGAATTACTGTAATATTGCGGTCGCTTAGCTCTGCTGCTTGCTCGGCTGCCAGAATGATGTTGCCGTTATTCGGAAGCAAGAAGATATGCTCGGCCGACAGCGCATCAATTGCCATCAAGAAGTCTTCTGTGCTTGGATTCATCGTCTGTCCACCCGACAACACCGTATCGACATCGCTGCCCAGGAACAGATCGGCAATGCCGTCGCCCATCGCTACTGCGATGATGCCATAAGGCGCTTGCTCGAATACCTGGCCCGGCGAAACTCCCGTAAGCGCTTGTCCCGCCAGCAGCTCTGCGGAGGACAGGTCGGCGCCGCTGACGGAAGCGCCGGTATCGTGCGCCACAATATCGCGATGCTGCTCGCGCATGTTCAGGATGTGGATATCCGTCAGCTCGCCGTACGGCAGAGAGGCGTTAAGCACATCGCCCGGTTTGCGGGAATGGACATGAACCTTGATAATATCATCATCGGTAATAACGAGAATGGAGTCGCCGTCTCGCTCCAATATCTTTTTGTAAGCGGATTCATCAAAAAACATCGCAGTGGAACCAGAACGTGTACGATTAATAAAAAATTCCATATCATATAAAAACTCGATATCTTCCGTAGACAACAGGGCTTGCGCGGTGCTAGGCTCGCCTCTGCGCTCCACTTTCGCTGCGGACGGTACAGCCACCTCTTCCGGCAAGGCTGCCTCGGACGGCAATTGGAACAGCTCCTGGTAGCCGCCGGATTCGCTCTCCGTCAGACTGCGTACGAAGCCTTCATAGATGTATACAAGCCCTTGTCCTCCGGAATCGACAACTCCAACCTGCTTCAGCACCGGCAGTTGATCCGGCGTGCGTTGCAGCGCTTCATGCGCCTTCCGATGGACTTCAACCATCAGATCGGTCACATCTGTTGCCCGTCTAGCATATTGAACGGCATGCTTGGCCGCTTCTCTTGCAACGGTCAGAATCGTCCCTTCAACAGGCTTGACTACAGCCTTGTACGCCATATCGACGCCATGCTGGAACGCTGCAGCAACCTCCACTGCCGACGCTTCGCTAAGCGTCGAAAGCGATTTCGAAAAACCGCGGAACAACTGAGACAAAATAACGCCTGAGTTGCCTCGCGCGCCCATAAGGAGTCCCTTGGACAATGCTTCCGCCGCTTTGCCCACATGCTCAGAAGGCTTGCTGCGAAGCTCTCTGATGCCGGAGCTCATCGTCAAATTCATGTTCGTGCCAGTATCGCCGTCCGGCACAGGGAACACGTTAAGTGCATTTACGCGTTCCGCGTTGTGCTGCAACAGCTCTGCCCCCAGCAACGCCATAGCGGCAAAATCCGATCCGTTAATCGAGCGCTTACCCAATGAAAATTCCCCTTCCTGCTACCTGGATACCCTTACGTCTTGTACAAATATATGGACTTCATCCACCTGCAAGCCAATCACGCTATTGAGCACATAAGTAACTTTGGATTGAATGTTATGCGCCACTTCAGAAATCTTCGTTCCGTAGCTTACAATGATGTGGAGGTCAATATGCAGCTTGTCATGCTCGCGCCGAACCTCTACGCCGCGGGACATGTTCTCCCTGCCTAGCAGCTCTGCAATGCCGTCTTTCAAGCCTTTGCGAGAAGCCATGCCGACAAGTCCATAACAATCCATGGCTGCGGAGCCAGCCAGGACGGCGATGCAATGGTCTGTTACATGAATAGCGCCTAATTCCGTATTCAGTTGTAATGTCATGGCAATACACTCCCTTACAGTATATTATGGACTATGTACCATTGTACTATAAACATGTCCGTTATTGAAGTCTGTACATGAAAAATGACGAACAATCCTTAGAATTGGGTTGAATAGGCGCTATGTTTATGATACGATATTCGAGTGTGTTTAATGATACATGTGTATGTGAAACGAACGTTGGAATCCAATTTCTAAAACTAACGCTAATGCAGCGAAGTTTGCTTCACAAATTTTGAAGGAGGTGTAGTCATGTCCCGCAAATGTTATCTGACTGGCAAATCGCCGCGTCAAGGCAATAACGTATCCCACGCTAACAACAAAACTCGTCGTTCTTGGGGCGTTAACGTGCAAAAGGTTCGCATCCTCGTTGATGGCAAGCCTAAGCGCGTATACGTGAGCGCTCGCGCTCTGAAATCCGGTAAAGTAACTCGCGTATAAGAATGGCTCGCGCCATAGACAAAAGCACCTGAATCTCAGGTGCTTTTATTTTTTTCCTGCCACCCTGGCCTATTCCGTGGGCGTCGGCGTCGGGATCAATTTTTTTGGAACGTGTTCAAAATCGCTTTAACAAACCCGCCCAGAAATTTCGGCAGCTTGATCGTATAAAATTTCATGCCTTCATCCCTCCTCAGACACGCTCATGAAATGGTTCCGTGACACATCCTGCGCTCATGTAACCATCCTATGCGAAGGATCATTGTCCTATTCCATTGCAAGCGCTCTAAGGGAGGGGATTATGAATTGTCCTATTGAAAAAGCTCGGGGTTCTGTTGTTGGAACGTATACACGACAAAGCTGAGAATCGTAATAAAGGTAAAGACCAGTGCAAGCACAATATAGAGAACGCGCATGCCGACCGTCTCGAACCGACGGAAATAACGAATGCCGATATAAAGGGCGAGCAATGAAAACAAAAATTTCACAAAGCCGTCAATCTGCGTGAACAGCGCCATACAAATGCCCGTCAGCAGCGAATAGAACATAACGACCAGACTGGTCTTTACGGTCTCATTCATGCCTGTCCCCCTGGCCTCAGCGCTGCTATGGCAGCCGCACGGTCCACTTCTCCGAATACGGCGTTGCCAGCTACCAGCACATTGGCGCCCGCTTCAACAATTGCTCCAGCCGTCTGGCGGTTGACGCCGCCGTCTACTTGCAGATCAACGCCTTGCAAGCCGCGCTCCTGAAGCATTTCCCGAACTTGACGAAGCTTCACCAGCGAATAAGGAATAAATGATTGTCCGCCGAAGCCCGGGTTTACTGTCATGATCAAAACCAGGTCCAGATCATGGATAATCGGCTCTAGCACAGAGACCGGCGTGGCGGGATTAATCGCGACTCCCGCAGGCAAGCCCTTCTCCTTAATGGCATGAATCGTACGATGAAGATGGACGCACGCCTCTGCGTGAACCGTAATCCGGTCCGCCCCGGCTGCGATATAATCGGCCAGAGACAGCTCCGGACGCTCAATCATCAGATGAACGTCGAAGGGCAAAGTTGTTACCGAACGAACAGCCCCGATGACAGGCGGGCCGAAGGTCAGGTTGGGTACGAAGTGGCCATCCATCACATCCACATGAATCCAGTCGGCACCGGCCTTTTCCACTGCCTGAATCTCCTCGCCCAGTCGCGCAAAATCCGCTGATAGTATAGAAGGAGCGATAATAGTCATAGTTGTCAGTACCTCCGTTTCATCTCTTTCATCTCTGTCTGGAACAGAACGTAATGATCGTATCGGCTTTGCTCGATTTCGCCCGCCTCCAGGGCGGCGAGCACGGCGCAGCCTGGCTCATGGACATGCGTGCAGCCGCGGAACTTGCAATCCGGCGACAACTCTCGCATCTCGATGAAGCAATAGCTTAGATCATCAATGCCAAGCTCACAGAAGTCCAATTGGCTGAAGCCTGGCGTATCTGCGACATAGCCGCCTGCGACGTTGATAAGCTCGACATGTCTTGTCGTATGCTTGCCCCGTCCCAATCGATTGCTGATCTCATTCGTCTCCAGCGTCAGACCGGGCACAAGAGCATTGAGAAGTGAGGACTTGCCGACGCCAGACTGGCCGGCGAATACGGCCAGATGGCCCCTCAGACGTTCCTTCAGCTCCTGAATGCCAGCTCCTTTGCGGGAGCTTGTCCCGTATACCTCGTAGCCGAGCTTGCGATAAATACGGTTGACGGCAGAAGCGGCAGAAGCAGCTTCCTCCGCAAATCCGCCTTCCGTCTCCAAATCCTGCTTGCTTAAGCAGAGGACCGCAGGAATGCCCGCATGTTCAATATGCACAAGAAACTTGTCCAGCAGCTGCAAGTTCAAGACAGGCTCCGTTACCGAAAAAACAAGAATAGCCAGGTCGATATTCACGACCGGAGGACGGATCAGCTCTGAAGAGCGGGGAAGCAGCTCCTCTACTGTTCCTTCCCCATTCTCCGTCAAGCTGAAACGCACTTCATCGCCTACAAGCGGCGTCAGTCCCCGTTTCTTGAATACACCCCGCGCACGGCACTGCACAGTCTGAGAATCAGGGGAATCCCCCTCAGCCCTGACGTAGTAATAGCCGCTAAGCGCCTTGACGATTCTGCCCGAAGCCTGCTCTGTCTTAATGCTCTCCTTCACTTTCGCCATTGAATTGGTCTACCTCCGCATTTGCCGGTTCCTCAGGATTGTTGGTTTCAACTGGAGGCGGCGTTGCGCCAGGGATATTCATGCCCGGCGCTCCTTCCAGCTGATTGTAATTGATATTGACGGTATCCACGAAATGTCCGTCGCGGTATACCGAGACTGTCGCGACCGTATCCGGCGACAGCACCAGCGTTACCGGAATCGTAACCGTTCCGTTAATGGAACGCGTCTCGCCCTTCACATCACCTCGTGCGTCCGAATAATCGATTCGGATTTCGCTCGGCTTATCCAGGCTTGCTGGCGAGATGGTGACATTGTAGGAGCCCTGCTTGGCATCCGCTGGAAAGCCGGTGCTAACGGTCAACTTTATTTCAGAACCCTTCGGTATTTTGTCAGACGGATCGGCGTTATTGACCTTAATAATATGATCCTTTGCGTGAATGAAGCTCGGGAGATATAAGATATCTTCTTCCTTAAGCTCAAGCTCCATCGACTTCAGCCATTGCCGCGCTGCCGACAGCTTGTAATCGGTCAGATCAATCATCTCGACCGTCTCGCGGCCGATGCTGACTGTGAACGAAATCTCCGCCTTTTCCGGATCGAATTGTTCTCCATTAGCCGGCGTCTGCTCCAGAATCGTATCAGCAGCTTCCTCGCTGTTCTGTTCCTTGATTCGGATGCGGTCATCCGTGACGCCTAGTGCATTTAATTCCTCTTTGGCGATCTTGATGGACTGGCCGACGTAATTTCTTAACGTCGACATCTCCGGACCATCGCTGACGGTCAATGCGATTGATGTTCCCGACTTAACCTTCATATTCCTCTTGCTTTGTTCCATAACCTGGTCCTTCGGCACATCCCGGCTAGGCTCCCTTGTCACTGGGTCTTCCACGCGCAGGCCCTTTTCCTGAAGCTTGACTCTGGCATCCTCCAGCATATCGCCGACCACGTAAGGCACATCGACTTCTTCCGTCTCGAATTTGTCAAGCACCCACATAAAGCCAATGATAATAAGCGCCAGCAGAGCCAAGGTGACGCCGACGACAATCAGCGGCTTTTTCCACCCTTTTCCTTTGCGCACGCCTTCTTCCTGCCAATTCGCACTCGTGTCTGTTGCGCTTGGCTTCGGTTCTTTGCGATCGTTATACGAATGATTAGTCACAGACAGCTCGCCTCCTCGGATAGCCGGCATGACGCGCGTCTCCTCCATGTCGCTGAAATGCGAGAACGTAGCCTTCGGCTCGTTCAGACGATCCGGCCGCAGACAAGTATCCAGATCAAGCAGCATTTCATGAGCGGAGTCGTACCGCTCGCTCGGATTTTTACGCATCGCCTTGAGAATCACGTTCTCCACACTTTGCGGAATATGAGGATTAACTTCACGCGGGTCCTCGAACGTCTCTTGCAGATGTTTCAGCGCTACGCTGATCGGGCTTTCGCCCAGGAACGGCAGCTTGCCCGTCAGCATCTGGTACAAGACGATGCCAAGCGAATACAAGTCAGACTTCTCTCCCGTATTAATGCCTTTCGCATGCTCCGGCGAGAAATAGTGAACGGACCCGAGGACAGAGCCTGTCTGCGTAATGGTCGTCGAGGTGACCGCGCGGGCAATGCCGAAGTCGGTTACCTTCACCCGCCCGTTGTTGCCAATAAGTATGTTATGAGGCTTAATATCACGATGTATAATATGATTCTGATGCGCATGATCCAGCGCATCGCAGATTTGGACGGCGACTCTGACAGCCTCTTCAGCCTGAAGGGGCGCGCGCTCCTGAATGATTTCGTTCAGGTTGCTGCCTTCCACGTATTCCATCACAATGTAGTGCGTATCTTCCTCTTGCCCGACATCATAGATACTAACGACATTGGGATGGGACAGGGCTGCTGCAGACTGCGCCTCCCTGCGGAATCGGCGAATGAACTCTTCGTCATTCACGAATTGCTGGCGCAGCACCTTGACGGCGACATTCCGGTTAAGCAGGACGTCATGGGCCTTATATACAAGCGCCATTCCGCCGCCGCCGATTCTTGATAATATCTCATAACGGCCGCCTAAATCATGTCCGATCATAGTGAGCCCTCCTCCCGCTTAGCACCGGCAGCTTCCTGCAGGAGCACGACTGTCACATTGTCGTCCCCACCTGCTTCGAGCGCCAGCCCTATGAGATGATCCGCTTTGCCTTCGAGCCCTTTATCCTCGCCGGCAACAACAGCATGCATCTCTTGTTCGCTAACCATATTGGTCAATCCGTCGCTGCACAGCAGCAGCACGTTCTCCGGAGACCATGCCAGCGATTGGACTTCGATCTCCACCTGGGGATCGGTCCCGATGGCCCGGGTCAGCACATTGCGACGCGGGTGATTGGCGGCTTCTTCATCCGTAAGCTGGCCGGACTTCACCAGCTCATTGACCAACGAATGATCCATCGTAAGCAACTGAATCGCATCCTTGGTCACCTTGTAGGCTCTGCTGTCGCCGACATGCCCAATAATGGCGCTATTGGCATGAAGCAATGCGGCTACAATGGTCGTGCCCATATTATGATATTGTTCATTGCTGGCCGCCATGGCGTAGATCGTCTCGTTCGCCTCGCTTATCGCCTGACGGATCAACATCTTCCCTTCCTGCTCGGTTAAGTCAGGCTTCGCGGCATGCTGCTCCAGCACGCTGCGAAAGGCGCCCACCGCCATTTCGCTGGCGACATCGCCGGCCTGATGGCCGCCCATGCCGTCAGCAACGATAGCCAGCGTTACGCCATTATCCAGTTGACCCACCCAAGACTGGTCTTCGTTGACATGCCTGACTCGTCCGACATTACTGCGGTTTGCCGTTAACAATGGTTCATCACCTCGTCGTGGACTCCATATGTTTCGCTCTCAATTGGCCGCAAGCGGCAGCGATATCATGGCCTTGCTCCCTGCGAATCGTCACGTTGATCTTGTTGCGCTCAAGTATGCGCTGGAATTCGAAGATATCCTCGCGCGGTGTTCGAACGTAATTACGCTCCGGCACATGGTTAACTGGAATCAGGTTGACATGGCATAGCATGTCCTTCAGCACATCCGCCAGCTCCTGCGCATGCTCGGCTTGATCATTGACTCCGCCGATCAGCGCGTACTCGAACGTGATTCTTCTGCCCGTCTTGGCAATATAGTAGTGGCAAGCCTCGATAACATCTTCAAACGGGAATCTTCTGTTGACCGGCATCAGCTTGGAGCGCAGCTTGTCATTCGGCGCATGGATCGACAGCGCCAGGTTGATCTGCGTATTCTCATCGGCGAACTTGTACATGCTTGGCACGATGCCGCTCGTCGATACCGTAATATGGCGCTGGCCGATGTTCAGCCCCTTCTCGTGAATCATGTTCCGAAGGAATGTCATCGTAGCGTCGTAATTCTCGAACGGCTCGCCTGAGCCCATGATGACGATGCTCGATACCCGCTCGCCGCTCGCATCCAGCATCTGCTGGGCAGTCACGACTTGAGCGACAATCTCGCCAGCGGTCAGATTGCGCTTCAGCCCGCCCAGCGTGGAGGCGCAGAACGTGCAGCCGATCCGGCAGCCGACCTGTGTCGTTACACAGACGCTGTTGCCGTAATTGTGGCGCATAATAACCGTCTCGATGGCATGATTGTCATGCAAGCCGAACAGGAATTTAACCGTTCCGTCTCTGGATTCAAATTTTGTAATTTCCGTAAGCGTGACGAATTGGAACTGCTCGTCTAGCTTCTCGCGAAGCGGCTTCGGCAGATTGGTCATCTCCTCGAAGCTCTTCACGCGCTTGACGTAGATCCAGTCGAACAGCTGGTCCCCGCGGAAAGCAGGCTCGCCATTCTCCTTCATCCAATCTCTCAATCCGTCCAGCGTATAATCATAAATAATCGGTTTCATCTCATCACACCTGTATTTTATTGTAGAACGGCCTCAACTATGACTACTCCAGCTTCACGAGGGCCGTTGTCGATTTATTTTACCACAAACGCCCAACCTCAGCCAGAAGCCGCGTCAGTGTGCCTTAACCATGCGCGCAATATAGAACCCATCGCTGCCAAAATGCTGCGGAAGCAGCTGCAATTGACCGTCAAACTCATCACCAATCACGCCTGCAGCCCGCAGATTGGACAGAATGGCATCCGGCCAGTCCGCATCCAGCCTGAATTCGGGATGCTCCCTCAGGAAAACTTCAATCTGGCTCTCGTTCTCCTCTTTCTCCATCGTGCATGTGCTGTAAACCAGCGTGCCGCCAGGACGAACCAATCCGCTCACGCGATGCAGAAGCTGGCGCTGCAGCCCAGCAATCTCCGAGATATCGCCTTCCGTCTTCGTCCACTTAATCTCTGGCTTTCTGCGGATAACGCCAAAGCCGGAGCAAGGCGCATCCAACAAGACAGCGTCCATCGACTCCGGAGCGAATCGCTCGGAAAGCGCCATCGCATCGCCGACGACCGCTTCCACGTTGCGCAGCTTCAGCCGCTCGGTCTGCGAAGTGATCAGCTCCCGCTTATGCGCATGAAGATCGTTGGCCCATACCTTGCCTTTGCCATCCATTAGCTCAGCCATATGCGAGCTCTTGCCGCCAGGCGCAGCGCAGCAGTCCAGCACCTTCATTCCCGCCTTGGGGGCGACAACCTCTGCGACGAGCATGGAGCTTTCATCCTGCAAGGACCATAAGCCTTGCCGGAAATCCTCCGTATCGGCCAGGTTGCCCCCGCCGGATACCACGATCCCTGAAGGCGCAATGGCGGAAGGCTCCGCATGTACCCCGCTGTCCTGAAGCTGCTTCAGCCGTTCTTCCTGATTGCCCATTAAAGGATTCACCCGAATGCTGGCATGGGGCTGCTCATTGCCCGCTGCGCATATTGCCTCGGCTGTCTCGGCTCCGTATGCTGCCACCCATCTCGCCACAAGCCACTCCGGGTAGGAATGTCTAAGCGCAATTGTAGCGACCGGCGTCTTCTCCTGAATCGCAGACAACACCAGATCCGCACGGCTCCGGTCCATGCTGCGAAGTACGCCGTTCACCATACCGGATATCCCTGTATGCCCTCTTCGTTTGGCGATAGCCACCGCTTCGTTCACGGCTGCATGCGTCGGAATTCGATCCAGGAACAATAGCTGGTAGGCACTCATCCTCAGCAGTTGATGCACCCACTTGTCCAGCTTGTGAAGACCCTTGGACACGAATTTGGACAACCAATGATCCAGTGTAGCTTGCCGGCTGATCGTGCCGTACATCAGCTCCGTCGCAAGGCCCGCATCTTGCCTGGACAAGCCGGAATCCTGCAGCGACCGGTTCAACTGAATGTTGCTGTAAGCGCCGGATTCTGCGACCTTCACCAAGATGTTGAGCGCTAGCTCTCTAGGCGTTACGGCTTTGCGCTTCGGCGCGTCTGTCTTCGGCTGGTTTCCATTCTGCCCATTGCGGGGGCGTCTGCCATGTGACGTTCTGCTTGGAGCGTGGCCGCCTTTGCCTGCCGGACGCCCGTTATCGCCGCCGCTCATTGCGCTTCTCCTTCACCGAATCTGGTGCCCGGTTCCATCCGCGCTCCCTTGATCCACTCTGATACAGCCATTACGCGCTTGCCTGCCGGCTGAATCTCCTTCAGCAGCAGCCTGCCTTCGCCAGTCTGCACTACGATGCCTTCCGCGTCGGCAGATACGATTTCGCCCGGCTCCGCATTCCCGCTTCGTCCCTGCAAGGCCTCGCATGCGCGAACCTTAAACACCTCGCCGTTCAAGTAGGTAAAGGCTCCCGCCATCGGCGACAAGCCTCTGACCTGGTTGAACAACGCTCTTGCCGGCTTGCTCCAATCAAGCCGCTCGTCCTCGCGGCTCAAGTTCGGCGCATATGTAGCTTCTTCCTCCGCCTGCGGCACAGCCTTGGCCGTACCGTCTATAATGGACGGCAGCGTCTCGCCCAGCAGCTTGGCGCCAGCAGCGCTCAGCTTCTCGAATAGGGTCCCCGACGTATCTTCATCCAGAATCGGCAGCGCGACTCTGCTGATCATATCGCCCGTATCCAGTCCCTCCGCCATATACATGATCGTTACGCCCGTCTCAGGCTCCCCGTTTATAATCGAGCGCTGAATCGGCGCTCCTCCGCGATACTTCGGCAGCAGCGAGCCATGCACGTTGATACAGCCGAGACGCGGCAGCTCCAGTACAGCTTTCGGCAGAATCTGTCCGTATGCGGCCGTCACGATCAAATCCGGCTTATATTCCGCTAATTGGGCAACAGCCTCTGGATTTCTCATCCGTTCAGGCTGCAATACGGGTATACCAAACGATAACGCCGCTTCCTTGACAGGGGGCGGCGTCAACGTTTTTTTGCGGCCCTTCGGCCGATCCGGTTGCGTTACGACAGCGACCACTTCATAGCCGCCTGAAACGAGCAGTTGTAAGGAAGGGACGGCGAAGTCCGGCGTCCCCATAAATACGATACGCATCAATTACTCGCCGCCTTTTCTCGGGATCTCCGAAATATCATAGACGCTCTCGGCCAAATCCGTGAACAAGATGCCGTTCAAGTGGTCGATCTCATGCTGGAACGCGCGCGCGAAGTATCCGCTCGCATTCACGGTGAGCTTCTCGCCGCTGCTGTTCTGCCCTTCAACTACGATACGATCCGCCCGGCGCACCTCGCCGTTCAGATTCGGAATGCTCAGGCAGCCTTCCGGACCAAGCTGCTCGCCTTCTTGCTCCACGATCACCGGGTTAACCATCTCCACCAGCCCGTTCTCATCTCCTACATCCACGACAATAACACGCTTGGAGATACCGATCTGCGGCGCCGCAAGGCCGACGCCTTGGGCGTCGTACATTGTCTCCGCCATATCCTTCAGCAGCTTCTTCAGATTGTCATTGAACTTCGTAACCTCCTTGGCTACTTCGCGCAATACCGGATCCGGTTCCTTTACGATCAAACGAATACTCATGTTGTTCCCTTCCTTTACTCATTATCTATCGATTTTTTATAAAATGACCTGGGGATCAACGTCGACGCTGAACATCACGTTTTTCTGCGGCGCCCCTTCCGTGAACGGCTGGAGAGCGCGGCGGACGAGCGCGGATGCGTCGATGCTACCACGATATTTTATCACACATTGAAAGCGGTAGCGATCTTTCATTCTCGCAATTGGAGAAGCTACGGGACCGAGCACTTCAAGCGCCCTCGGGAGCCCGCTTCCAAGCGGTGCAAGCAAGCCCTCATGCTCGGCCAGCTCCTTCAGCTCGGCCGCAAACCGGCTGCTTACCGATACCAGCAGCGGAAGCTGCTCATGCGACATCGTCACCAGCACCAGCCGGCAATACGGCGGATATCCCATCACTGAGCGGTGCCGCAGTTCCTCGCTGATGAAGGCCACATAATCATGCTGCTGTGCTGTCGTAATCGCATAATGCTCAGGCGTGTAGGTTTGAATGACCACTTCGCCCTCCAGCTCATGCCTGCCCGCCCTTCCGGCGACCTGTGTCAACAGCTGGAATGTCTTCTCTGCCGCGCGAAAATCGGGAAGATGTAGCGACGTATCCGCCGCAATAACGCCTACTAACGTAACATATGGGAAATCGAGCCCTTTAGCTACCATTTGCGTGCCTAGCAGCACATCAGCTTGCCGTTCTCCGAACCGCTTCAGCAATTTCTCATGCGCATGCTTCTCTGTCGTCGTATCGACGTCCATGCGGATGACCCGAATGCCGGGGAACAGCTTGGCCAGCTCCTCTTCCACCCGCTGTGTGCCTGTGCCGAAGTAACGAATATGCTCGCTGCTGCAAGCCGGACATTCCGCAGGCGCTTGCTCCGCATGACCGCAGTAGTGGCAGCGCAACACTCTAGTTTTCTGATGATAAGTAAGCGAGATATCACAATGAGGACAAGATGCCGTATGCCCGCAAGAACGACACATGACGAAGGTCGAATAACCTCTGCGGTTAAGCAGCAGCACCGCCTGCTCGCCGCGCTCCAACCTATCCTGAAGCTTGGCATGCAGCTTGCGGCTGAACATGGAGCGATTCCCGCCCCTTAGCTCCTCACGCATGTCAACGATCTCAACCTCCGGCATCGGACGTCCTCCGACCCGCTCCGGCATTGGCAAGAGCGCCGAAGCCGCTCCGCTTGACTGAGAGATAGGGCGTTTCGCTGCCGCATAAGACTCCATAGATGGCGTAGCCGAGCCTAGAATGACAGTCGCGCCATGGTGCTTTGCTCTTCTTACAGCCACATCACGCGCATGGTATTTGGGGCTTTCCTCCTGCTTATAGGATGACTCATGTTCTTCATCAATAATAATGAGGCCGATACGGTCGAACGGGGCAAAAATCGCCGACCTTGCGCCGATGGCCACTTCTGCCCGCTTGCTTCGGATTTTGCGCCACTCGTCGAACCGCTCGCCGCTAGACAAGCGGCTATGCAATACGGCGACGGCATCGCCGAAGCGTCCCTTGAAACGCTCCACCATCTGGGGTGTGAGCGAGATTTCCGGCACCAGCACGATCGCTTGCCGTCCCTGCTCCAGACAATATTGAATCGATTGCAGGTAGACCTCTGTCTTGCCGCTTCCCGTTACGCCGTGCAGCAGCATCGTCCGGCCCTCGCCTTCATTCAGCGAACCTATGATGCGGTCAAACACGGCTTGCTGCCCATCCATAAGCGGCAGCGGCTTCGTGCGGTTGAAGTTCCGGTCGGCGTAAGGATCGCGGCCGCTCTCCACCTCGCGAAGCTCAACCAGTTCTTTTTCGACCAGCGCCTTTATGCTTGCCGCCGAAGCACCCGACGCCTGAACCATGTCCTGCAGCGGCATCGCCACGCCATGAACATACATGAAGGTCAGCGCCTCGCGCTGCTTGGCCGCGCGTGCGGGAACGAGCTCTAGCGCCTGCTCCAAGCCGAGTCTTGATTCCGGCAAGGAAACCGTCAGCACTTTTTTGACCGACAGCCTGTCCTTTATAGAAGATTGCTGGAGCAGCGTTCCGTCGCTGAGCGCTTGCTTCACGGAAATCGTATGCTCCGGGAAACGGGCAAGAAGAGCATCCAGCTTCACAAGGCCGTCGCTCTTTCCCATCCACTCTACAAGCTCGTCAGGCAGCCTGCCGACGTCCGCTGGATCAGCCAAGCCGATTTTCTTCTCTTCCTTACCCTTCAATGCCGCCGGTATCATCGCTTGCAGCGCTTGTGTCCATGAGCAGCAATACTTGTCGCTCATCCACCTGGACAGCTCAATCATATCCGGCAGCAGGGGCGGAACGGCGTCCAGCAGCTCCGCTACCGGCTTCAAGCGAGACCTGTCTACCGAAGCAGATTCCGCTATGTCTATGACGAAGCCTTGCAGCACACGTCCGCCGAAGGGAACGCCTACCCGGCTGCCCACTTCGATCCATGGCTGCATCTCCATAGGCACCTCATAATCAAACGGCCGATCCGTCTGGCGGCTCGGCACGTCAACAATCACTTTGGCAATCATAACCGGCTTCCACCGCCTGCAGCTATCCGTTCGATGATCAGTTCCATCAGCCTGACCGCAGTCGCCCGCTTCGACATAAGCGGCAAAGACTCGATCAGCCCCTCCGGCCCATACACTTCCACTGCATTCGTATCACCATTGAAGCCGACACCTTCCCGGCTGACATCGTTCGCAATAATCAAATCACAATGCTTTCTGCGCAGCTTATCCATGGCGTATTGTGCCAGATGCTCGGTCTCCGCAGCAAAACCAACCAGAAACTGATGCGTTTTTTGCTCGCCGATCGTCGCCAGAATATCCGTTGTGCGCTCTAGCTCAAGCACCAGCCGCTCACCGACTTTCTTCAGCTTCTGCTCATGAACCAAGACGGGCCTGTAATCCGCGACAGCCGCTGCTTTCACCACGATATCCGCCTCTTGGAATTGTACCGTAACAGCATCCAGCATATCTGCCGCAGATTCCGTCCGCACTACCTTGACGCCCTGCGGCGGCGGCTCTGTCGTACGTCCGGCGATTAGCGTTACGTCGGCGCCCATCAATCGGGCGGCTTCCGCAATCGCGAAGCCCATCTTGCCCGAGGAGTCGTTCGTCAAGTAACGAACGGGGTCCAGACGCTCCATCGTGCCGCCTGCCGTCACGACTACTTTTTTCCCTTTCAGCTTTTGGTTCTGCGAGAACCAAGCGCCAACGGCCGTCACGATATCTTCCGGCTCGGCCAATCTCCCCTTTGCGACATATCCGCAAGCCAACTGGCCTGTTCCAGGCTCCACGAACATGACCCCGCGCGCAGCCAGCCGCTCCATGTTATCCACGACTGCAGGATGCTCATACATATGCACATTCATAGCCGGTGCAACCAGGATCGGACAAGTCGCCGCAAGCAGCGTCGTGCTCAGCATATCGTCCGCATGCCCATTAGCAAGCTTAGCCATGAAATTCGCAGTGGCAGGCGCAATCACGATCAGATCCGCATGGTCGGCCAAATGAATATGCGTAACCACCTCCGGATTGCGCTCATCGAATGTATCGATATGAACCGGATTGCGTGACAGTGTTTGCAGCGTCAGCGGCGTAATAAATTCAGTAGCGGACTTCGTCATGATGACATGCACGATCGCTCCAGCCTGAACCAGCTTGCTGCATAACGCGGCGCCTTTATAGGCTGCGATGCCTCCGGTGATGCCTAATATAATTCGTTTTCCTGCTATCATGCTGCCAACTCCTATTCATCAAACATCCGCCTTCTGCAAGGCGGATAGTTGGTTACCATTCCATTCGTTCTCTCAAGCTCATAACATGAGCGACATGATGCCTGCCGTGCCAAGCCATATAAGCGAGTAAGAAGGATAATTTCATTTGGCTTCCCTTCTCGGGATGATAAAATTCCTTCTCAAAATCAGCTCGTTCCAACGATCGAAGCAGCAGCGAGGTTCTCGTATGCACTCCGTCAATAATAAGCAAGCTTGAATCCGGTGCTGTACTCAGGGAATCCGCCGTGTTCACCCATTTTTCCTCGTTGAACGGCTTAATCGTCGGGTTGGATTCAGTCAATGCAAGCTTGAATCGGGAGAACATGTTCATGCTGGCATCCGCAAGATGATGCACGATTTGCCTGACCGTCCAGCCTCCCGTCCGATAATAAGTATCGAGCTGCACATCGTTCAGTCCTTCGATTGCCGCCCTCAGCTCGCCAGGCAGCTTCTCTACTTCGCTGATCCACTTCTCCATTTGTACGGGTGACATACCCTCGAACAAAAACCTGCCATTGGGATAACGCAATTGCTCCATGATAAACTCCTCCTTAACGTTTTGTGATACAAAACTGACTTCGCAAGTCCAAACTTAAAGTACTGTGAGTCACAACGGACTTCATAAGCTTAGGACCAAACGTTTTGTGATACAAAACTGGCATCATCATCTGCAGCTTCTGTTTATGTGTAAGATAGCGGATGCACTTGTATGGGGCAAGATGGGTAGCGTTGCATAGTGCGATTATTGCGATTGGCGGAGCAACAGCGGAAAAGTTGCATTCTTTCTTTATCATATCATAATGCGAGCCAAAAACTAGACAGCGTATTGGCAGCCGATGATCATTACTTATTGTTGATTTATGAAATGAACAACACCAATCGATATCAGGACGACTACGAATACGATTACAAAGGCCAGGAAGAAATTTTGTACAGAAGAACGTCCCTTGCTCGTATTCTTCAAGGTCTGAACTTGCTTCTCTAGCGCATGAATCTGCTGCTTCAGCTCCTGGATATCGCGTTTCTCCTCAGACATTTGACCGCCGCCCCCTGCCAGAAATAAATTGACCCATCTATACCGATATTTCATAAAGACGTTCGGTCTGAGAGACAAGTTGACTTTTTGATCTTCATTTCACTTAACTCCATTTATGTGAACCCCAGGAAAAGTGTAAACCGGCTTATACCTCTCGTCAGCTGCGCGCCAGGAGGATTAGTCGTTTCTCACAACACTAATCCGTCTATTACACTAGCCTTGATGATTAGAATCTTTACACCGCGATCGCAATTTGTAAACCTACTTCGTTTTTCTGCTGCTTCTTACGGCCGTCTGGAGTTCCATATGTTCGTCGTTCTTAGCCGCATCCAGCAGCTTCTGGTACGCTTCGGACTCCATTCCGTAGATCGCGATCTTTCCTTGATCATTATAATGAACACCCCAGCCGAACTTTTTCGGCAGCTGGGAGGCTCTCATGCAAGGATGGTTCTTCGCCAGCAGCTCATCCCGCAACTGGGATCTCTCGTCCTCAGGCATATCCGGATCAAAGCCCTTGTGCCGGAAGTACACCTCGAACAGCTGCTCCTCGAAAGTAAATCGATAGGGCTGAGCGGCCAATAACTCATACTGAATCACATGCGCCGGCTTGCTCTCCCGCTTCGATACCGGCTCAACTCCCATCTCAACCGGACAGTCCGGCGCCACAGCCACAAACATATTGGTCCAATGTCGAATCATAACGATCAGCTCCTGTCAGAAATCGATTGGTAGACGAAGTTGAACAAATGGATCTTTTGCCTGGTTACACTCGTTTATCTATAATATGTCTTTTGTTCTCATGAACCTCTTTCCGAAGTTCTGTGATTTCCGAGATCAGACTATCGATTTTCCTCGACATAACAGAGTTGTCTATTGCACCACGAATGACCAAACTTAAAATCAGGAAAAATAATGCAACCAAAACCATCACAAATATGCATCCTTCCACGGCTGATCCCCGACTACATATTGTCCTTCTCCTACAGAACTTACGCCATACATAGATGACTATCCAGACAAAAAAAGAGGTGTATCCCTGTCGCCAGTTCACACCTCATGCTTTGATTAATCTGCCGTGCTATTCGTCTTTCGCTCCAAGCGATTCCACTTGAATCACATCGCCGTAAATCTCCTCAAGAGCTACGCCAACATACTTATGCGAACGCGGGTTGACCAGTTCGGACTTCTCCCCGTTGCGCAGCATGCGCGCTCTTCTGGAAGCGGCTACGACAAGCGTGTATTTGCTGTCTACCTTCTTCACCATTTCATCAATGGATGGATACAACATTAGACATTCTCCTCACTCAGGCTTTCTCGATTGTGGTCTTCATTCCCGTTACATAAGGCATGAAGCGTTCCCTGCGGCAATGCTCGGCGATCACAATACTGCGAATCCGATCGCAAGCCGCATCTATCTCATCATTAATAACGGCATAATCATAATGGCTTAGGAGGTTCATTTCCTCAACGGCGACATTCATACGGGTATCGATGATATCCTGCGTCTCCGTACCGCGCCCCGTAATGCGCTGCTTAAGCACATCTAGCGACGGCGGCAGCAGGAATATAAAAATCGCTTCCGGGAAGTTCTTCTTCACCTTGAGCGCTCCCTGCACTTCAATCTCCAGAATGACATCCTTGCCCCCCGCAAGCGTACGGTCGACAAAATCACGGGGAGTCCCGTAATAATTGCCCACATATTCTGCGTGTTCAAGCAGCGCGTCACGCGCGATCATATCCTGGAATTGCTCTCTAGACTTGAAAAAGTAATTAACGCCTTCAACCTCGCCCTGTCTCGGTTGCCTGGTTGTGGCCGATACGGAATAGACAATCTCCGGCATTCTTGCGCGAAGCGCAGTGCATACCGTTCCTTTTCCCACTCCGGCAGGACCGGACAAAACAATCAACAATCCCATTTGTTCCATACTCCCCGTACTATTCGTCGTTATCGTCATCCTTGGTGGATAATCGATGGGCAACCGTCTCCGGTTGAACCGCAGATAAGATCACATGATCGCTGTCCGTAATAATAACCGCGCGAGTCCGGCGGCCGTATGTCGCGTCGATCAGCATATGGCGATCCCGTGCTTCTTGAATGATTCGCTTGATTGGAGCCGATTCCGGGCTCACGATCGAGATAATGCGATTCGCAGATACAATATTCCCGAATCCGATATTAATGAGCTTAATAGCCAAGCCAGGTCCCCCTCCGCCTACGGTCCTTCTATGCGCAATGATAGGTGCCGATTACCAAAAAACGACAGACCATTGCTCTATTGTTGACGAAAAAATGAATGAGCATACGTTCGTCTACTGCCGTCCGCTCCAACTTATGCCTTATTCTAATTGATTTCTTCCCTTGGAACAAGCAAAAGTTAGGTGGCATCCATTTTTTGGATGATTTTGAGCTAGCGTTTTGTTTTTTCCCATACGTATTGAGTGAGTTGTACAGCCATGTCATAGAACATAAATGGTGTAATGAGATAAATGCCGTTGAAGTGCTGCAAAGCGCAATCCAGCAGTTCCTTGCCGATCTGCACGCCTTCAGCTCGGCCTGCCGGACCTTCCAATCCTGCCATGCGGGCGCGAACGTCATCCGACAGCTGAATGCCTGGAACTTCGTTATGCAAATATTCCGCATTCCGTCCGTTCGCAAGCGGCATAATGCCGATAAAAACAGGCACGCTGAGATGTTTGGTCGATTCTGCGATTCTCTCGATCAGTCCCGTATCGTAGACAGGCTGCGTCATAATGTAATCCGCGCCGGAAGCGATTTTCCGCTCAAGTCGCTGAACCGCTTTGTCCAGATGCTTGACGTTCGGATTGAAGGCTGCGCCCACGACAAACTTCGCTTTCTGCTTCAGCGGCTTGCCAGAGAAGGCTACGCCATCATTGAGCTGCTTGATCATCCGGATCATCTCGAAGGATGTCAGATCGTACACTGAGCTGGAATCCGGCAAGTCGCCGAATCTGGCAGGATCGCCTGTAACTGCGAGCACGTGATCGATGCCAAGCGCGTCCAGCCCCATCATATGCGACTGTGTGCCGATCAGATTGCGATCGCGTGCCGCGATATGGACAAGCGGACGAATATCGAGCCGCTCTTGCAGCAGCGCAGCAAGCGCAATGTTGCTCATGCGCGTCACGGCCAGCGAATTGTCCGCCATCGTCACGGCGTCTGCCTTCGCTTCTCTCAGCGCCGCTGCGCCCTCCATAAACTTGCGGATATCGAGATCGCGCGGCGGGTCAAGCTCGACGATCACCGTATGGCGCTCCTTCACCAGATCAACCAAAGTCGGCTCTTGATGGATATCCCCGTAGGAAGCTTGTTCAGCCGGCTTCGGCGCATTCTCGCGGACAAGCTCCGACTGGCGCTTCGCCGCGGCGGCCGCTCCAGGCTGAGGAACATAATTCGCAAGCGAAGCCGCCATGGCAGCCACATGCTCCGGCGTTGTGCCGCAGCAGCCGCCGATAATGCGGGCGCCGCGGTCTGCAAACTTACGGGCGCATTCCGCGAAGTATTCCGGTCCGGCGGAATACGTATATTTGCCGTCTACATAATCCGGGATACCGGCATTCGGGTACACGGAGAACGGCAAAGCAACCGGCGCGTTGATAGAGTCCATCGAACGCATAATGCCGTTAGGACCGCTGCGGCAGTTGAAGCCGACCACATCGGCGCCTAACATCTGCAGCTGGTTGAATGCGTCCGCCAGCGTAATCCCGTCCGCTGTACGTCCGGCGTCTTCTACAGCAAACTGACAAATAATCGGAATATCCGTCAGCTCGCGTGCAATGCGAACCGCAAGCTTCATCTCTTCCAGATCATAGAACGTCTCGAACAACAATCCGTCGACGCCTTCCTCGACAAGTATCTTCATCTGCTTCTCATAAGCGCCCACCACGCGCTTGGTCCTCAGGTTCTTCCGCTTGCCGTCGCGAATCGAGCCTATCGATCCCACGACATAAGCATCCGCACCAACCGCTGAGCGGGCAATTCGTACCCCTGCACGATTAATGGCCTCCATCTCGCCCTCCAGCCCGTGCCTTGACAGCTTCTCCAGGTTGGCCGAGTAGGTGTTCGTCTCGATTAGCCTTGCGCCCGCTTCATAATAATGGCGGTGCACGCTTTCGATGACTTCAGGCTTTAGTACATTAAATTCTTCATAGGAAACGCCGACAGGGAACCCCATCTGATAAAGATAGGTTCCCATGGCTCCGTCGCCGACCAGGATGCGCTCTGCCAGCGCTTCCCGCAGATTCGGTCTTCTCAATTGTTCCGCCCCCATAGCAGCCACCTACAACACTCCGCGGAATACTTCCGCGGCAGGCCCTGTCATATAGACGTGATTATCGCTCTCGTTCCATTCGATCAGCAAGTCTCCACCCTTCAGGGAGATCGTTGCCGTACGATCTGTCGCTCCTGTCAGCACGGATGCGACAAGCGTAGCGCATGCTCCTGTGCCGCATGCAAGCGTCGGTCCTGCGCCGCGCTCCCATACACGCATGTCCGCTTGCGAACGCGAATTGACCGTTACAAATTCAACGTTGATTTTGCGCGGGAACATCGGATGCGTCTCCAGCTTCGGTCCCCACGTCTCCAGATCGAAACCGACTGCGTCATCCACATAGATGACGCAGTGCGGATTGCCCATCGATACAGCCGTGAAAGCAAACTTGCGGCCATCCACTTCAATCGGATGCTCAATAACGCGATCTGCGTCTACGGTAGTCGGCACTTGCAGACCGGCCAGAATCGGCTCGCCCATATCGACGCGCACGGTTTGCACTTTGCCGCCATTGATGGTCAGCTGCACCTTCTGTACGCCCGCACCAAGTGTCTCGACCGTAATCTCTTCCTGATTCGTCAATCCGTTGTCATAGACGTACTTCGCCACGCAGCGGATTGCGTTACCGCATTGCTCCGCTTCGGAACCGTCGGAATTGATAATCCGCATACGGAAGTCTGCGTTCTCCGAAGGAAGAATATAGACCAGTCCGTCTGCGCCGATGCCGAAGAACCTGTTGCAGAGCGATTCTGCCAGCTCCGCGACATTGTCAGGCAGCGCCTTCTCTCCCGCGACAATGATAAAATCATTGCCAAGACCATGCATTTTCGTGAAGTTCATCTATCGATCTCTCCTTATAGCCCCAATGTATGCTAATCTATCATGATTCCTATTAGCATACCGCAAAGGAGAGAGAAACGCTATTCATAATTTGCATCAACATTTGCACTTTTCCACGTTATCTGGCAGCGGTTTGCGGACCTAGCGGCCATTTGGAATTCGTCTTTGTTTTGCCGGATTTGCCTAGCACGCTGCCAATACCCATTACGAAGGTTGGAATTCCCGCGGCTACGAATACAAGGCACCATTCGCGGAGGCCGATCGGCACCGTCTTGAAGATCGGCTGCAGCGCTTCAATATATAGAACGCCGAGCATTAGCAGCAGCGAAGAGAGAACCGCCAGCACCAAATATTTGTTCTGGAACGGATTGCGATGGAAAATCGAGCGTGAGCTGCGGCAATCGAACACATGGATCAGCTGCGCCATGACGAGTGTCGCGAATGCGACGGTCTGGGCTTTCATCAAGCCGTCGGCCGTACCCGCACCCTCTCGCAGCGTAATCCAGAAGGCGCCAAGCGTACAGATGCCGATCAGCACGCCCCGGCTAATAATTTTCCACCCCAGCCTGCGGGCAAAAATATTCTCTTTCGCCGAACGCGGTTTCTGCTGCATCAGATCCTTCTCTGCTTGGTCTACGCCAAGCGCCATCGCCGGAAGGCCGTCCGTAACCAAATTCACCCATAAAATCTGGATGGGTACGAGCGGGAGCGGCAAGCCTGCCATCATGGCAAGGAACATGACCAGTATTTCACCTACATTGGAGGCAAGCAGATAACGAATGAACTTCCTGATATTCTCGTAGATGCCTCTGCCTTCTTCAATCGCCGCTACGATCGTCGAGAAGTTGTCGTCGCTTAGAACAAGCGCGGACGCCTCCTTCGATACATCAGTTCCGGTTATCCCCATGGAGATGCCGATATCGGCAGCCTTGATTGCAGGCGCGTCGTTGACTCCGTCGCCCGTCATCGCCACGACATGCCCTTTGCGCTGAAGCGCTTTGACGATACGCAGCTTATGCTCCGGGGATACGCGCGCATAGACGTACGTATTGTCGACCAGTCGATCAAGCTGCTCATCGTCCATCCCCTCCAGCTGCCTTCCGCTCATTGCGATGCCGCCGCGTGGCATAATGCCGAGCTGGCTGGCGATCGCTTCCGCCGTCAACTGATGATCCCCCGTAATCATGACTGTCTTAATTCCGGCTCTGCGGCAAGTCGCAATCGCATCCTTCACTTCGCGGCGCGGCGGATCGATCATGCCGGACAACCCTACGAAGATCAGATTGTTTTCTGCCTCTTCTTCCGTCTCACACCGCTCCGTGGACCGCAAATCCCGATAAGCGAAGCCAAGCACGCGAAGCGCGGACTGCGCCATTACTTCTCCCGCCTCCGCGCATTTCCGCTTCAACGTGTTGGTGAATGGAACAACCTTGCCATCCCACAGGACATAGGCGCATTGCTCCATCAGCATATCCGGCGCTCCTTTGGTGCACAGGAGTCGTCCGCCTTGATGGGAGAGCAGCACCGACATCCGCTTCCGCTCCGAATCGAACGGAAACTCCTTGACCCGCTGGTAGAGCGCCTCCAGCGACTTGGCCGACGAGCCCAGCTTGGTCGCCAGTACCGCAAGCGCGCCCTCTGTCGGATCGCCTTTCAGCGTCCACTCCGGCTGCGGCTCCTTGCTCTTGCGGCGCTTCTGCTCCGCCGGCTCCGACCTGACAAGCAATGCGTTGTTGCAGAGAGCGCTAATTTGCAAGAGCCGTTTGATGGACTGGTCATTTTTGAGATCAAGCGCTTTGCCGTCTTCATAGATAGCTCCCGTCGGATCATAGCCTTCGCCGCTGACCTCCAGCTTGCGGCCGCCTATCCAGACATGAGTGACCGTCATCTTATTCTGCGTCAGCGTCCCTGTTTTGTCCGAACAGATGACGGAAGCGCAGCCGAGCGTCTCCACCGAAGGAAGCTTGCGAACGATCGCTTTGCGCTTGATCATCCGCTGGACGCCTAGCGCCAGCGCGATCGTCACAATAGCAGGCAAGCCCTCCGGTATAGCCGCCACCGCGAGGCTGACGCCTGCGAGAAACATGCCGTATGCCGGCTGTCCGTGCAGGATGCCTGCCACTACGACCATAACCGTCAAGCCGATCGCTACGACGATAAGCAGCTTGCCGAGCTGTTCCAGCCGGTGTTGCAGCGGCGTCTCCATCGACTCCGTTGCTTGGATCAGACCGGCAATCTTGCCCATCTCCGTCGCCATGCCCGTCCGAACGACGACGCCTCTGGCTGTGCCGCGCGTAACCATCGTGCCCATAAATCCGATATTCCGCTGGTCGCCGAGCGGCAGATCCTCATCCCCAATGACCGCAGCATGCTTCCCGACCGGAACGGATTCTCCTGTTAAAGCCGATTCCTCGATGTAGCAGCTATTGGCTTCGATAAACCGGAGATCGGCAGGCACGCGGTCCCCGCTTTCAAGATAGACGATATCCCCGTTCACCAGATCCTTGGCCGCTACTGTAACCAGCTCGCCGCCCCGAATGACCTTGGCCGAGGGCGCCGACAGCTCCTTGAGCGCCCTAAGCGAGCGCTCTGCCCTGAATTCCTGCAAGAAGCCAAGGACCGCGTTCAACACAATAATGGCCACAATCGTAATGGCGTCCAGGTATTCGCCAAGCAATCCCGATATTAAGGTGGCGCCCATCAGAACGAGCACCATGAAATCTTTGAACTGATTCAGGAAAAGCACAATCGGCGAGATTCGCTCTCCTTCCGACAGCTCATTGTGTCCGTGCTTTTCGAGCCTCTCCGCAGCTGCAGATGGCTTAAGACCGCCATCTTGCGAGCTGCCGAGCGCTTCAAGAAGCTCGCTTGTCCCCATCTGATGCCATTTCAACTGTTCCATCCATGATTCCCTCCCGTTGGTTGCCGTTCCAGCGGACAGCCCATACTTACGCTAAATGTATTCGGACAGCCTATAAAATATCCCAGAGAGGCTTAAGTTTTTGTCCCGAATATGGCATGATAGAGTCATACTGTAAAAGAGAGGTACACTAATTATGGCATTAGACGGCATGGTCGTCGGAGCGGTCGCCGCAGAACTGCAGCGCTGCGTCGGCGCGCGTATTCATAAAATTCATCAGCCCACCGAGCATGACCTCGTATTGTCCGTGCGCGGAGGCGGACTGAATTCGAAGCTTCTGTTGTCTGCGAATCCTACTTATCCTAGAACACACTTCACTTCGGCAACATACGTCAACCCGCTGGAAGCACCCATGTTCTGCATGCTCATGCGCAAGCATTGCGAAGGCGGCGTTATTGAATCTGTTCGGCAAATCGGGCGAGAGCGCATCATCCATATCGATATCCGGCAGCGGGACGAGCTGGGTGATCTGAATTTCAAAACGATTGTCATTGAAATCATGGGCCGGCACAGCAACATCATCCTGATCGACACGGCCACCGGCGCCATCCATGACGGCATTCACCACGTCACGCCTGCCATCAGCTCCTTCCGGATCGTCATGCCGGGCGTAGCCTATGCCTCGCCGCCGGATCAAGGCAAAATCGATCCGCTAGCCGTCGCAGATGAGGATCAATTCCGAGCATTGCTGACCCAGTCTGTTGAGGAAGCACCCATCCCGCTCCACCAGTCGCTAGTCGGCGCCTTCAGCGGACTCAGCCCGCTTCTGGCAAAGGAAATCGTCAACCGAGCCAAAACCCAAAGCTCGGAAGAGGCAGCCGCGATTCCTCCGTTATGGAGCAGCTTCTCCGCATTAATGGACGCCTTCCGCGAGAACCGATATGAGCCTGTTATCGTCACCGATACAACGAGCGGCAAAGCTAGCTTCTCCGTGACGCAGCTTACCCATATCCATGGGACAAGCGTCTCCTTCGGCTCCGTCAGCGAATGTCTGGAGGCCTTCTACGGTGATAAGGCCGAACGGGATACCGTGAAGCAGCGTGCAGCGGATCTGATCCGCTTCGTTCAGAACGAGAAGAGCAAAAATACGTCCAAAATCAAAAAGCTGGAAGATGCGCTGGAAGAAGCGAAAGACGCCGAAAAGTACAGAGTGCTTGGCGAGCTTCTGACCGCCTATATGCATCAGTTCAATCGAGGCGAGGAGTCGATCGAGCTGGTCAACTTCTATGACGAGGATCAGGCGACGGTCAAGATTGCGCTGGACCCGCAGCTGACGCCGTCGGAGAACGCCCAGCGCTACTTCCGGCGATATACGAAATACCGCAACAGCTTGACGGTCGTCGCACAGCAGATGAAATTGGCGGAAGCTGAGATTACTTACTTCGAGACGCTGATTCAGCAGCTCAACGACGCGGCGCTGTCCGATATTGAAGAAATTCGGGAGGAGCTTGTCCAGCAAGGCTACCTTCGCGAACGCAAGACGCGGGGACCGAAGCGGAAGAAGGCGCAGCATCCGTCGCTGCTTTGCTATACTTCCTCGGAGAACGTCCCGATCTACGTCGGGAAAAACAATATGCAAAACGAATATTTGACCAACCGGCTAGCTTCTCCTACGGATACATGGCTGCATACGAAGGATATACCGGGCTCCCATGTCGTCATCCGGGGAGGAGACTTCGGGGATGCTACGCTGGAGGAAGCGGCGATGCTTGCCGCTCATTACAGCCAAGCCAAGGATTCAAGCATGGTTCCGGTCGACTATACCTTCATCCGGCATGTTCGGAAGCCAAGCGGAGCGAAGCCAGGCTTTGTTATTTATGACCATCAGAAGACGCTGTTCATCACACCTGACACCAATCGTCTCAAAGCGCTGCCATCCGTAGTGAAATAAAAGGTTCACCCCATAATAAACACCCCCTGAATGATCATGGATCGGCTGACAAGCCCAATCATGAAATTCCAGGGGGTGTATGATTTATGGTGACCTCAAAATTCCGCCACTCTTAATAGATAGCGTACACTTTTACCAGGAAAGAAGTCTGTGCACCGCTTGGATTGGCAATGTAAAGCGATCTTGCCGAGATGACCTTCGATGTATTCCCGCTAATGACATCATCCAATTCAGTGGGGTCCGTACCTGCTGATACATCCCGTTTCACATCGAAAGTGATGTCATACTGGTCTACTCCTCCACCTTCCACTTCCCATCTCAATCGCTTGGTTCCAGGTGGAAGAACCTCCGTACTGAAATTTCCGCTGGAACGATGCTTTTGTCCGCTTAACGGCGCTTTCTCCGATCTGATGCTTGTTACCAATTCCTGTGGCATGAATTTCCCTCCAATATTTATATAAATTTGTCACATTAACATCCATACTCATATATGGAATCATGTAGAACAAATTCTATAAATTGGAAACGTATTCATGACGATAAAGGGGTTGAAGGCAAGTTTCCCATGCAGATTATCCAGAGAACGATAGGGATGGATGAATCAATTGGAAGAGCTCATGCTCGCCGCCATACGTCGAAGCTGCTCCGCAACGACAAGCTCTACCCCGCTGCTCCCGAGCGGCCCATGATAGCTCTCGCCTTCCCGTTCACCGTGAAAGTCTGAGCCTCCCGTGATGATTAACTCATGATTCGCCGCGAATGTCTGGTATCGCTCCGCGTCCTCCGCACTATGATCAGAGTGGAACGCTTCTATGCCGTGGGCGCCTTCTGCTGCCCAGCGGCCTAGCAGCTCGTCCCGTCCGTACAGTCCCGGATGGGCAATCACGCTAACGCCTCCCGCCTCGCGAATCCAGCTCAGCGCCTCGGTCGTCGTGACACTCTGCACTTGTACATAAGCTGCCGCTCCCGAGCCCAGATAACGCGCGAACGCTTCCTTCATATCGGCGACGACACCCATCCGGATTAACGCCTCCGCAATATGCGGACGACCGATGCTCCCCTTCTTGCCTTTAGCTGCTTCGCGAACATCCTCTATGGAGATGTCAATACCAAGCTCTTGCAGCTTATGGAGCATCTCGTCATTGCGCCGGTCGCGGGCGCTTCCGATCCAAGCAAGCCTGTTCTGCCAGACGGGATCCGCGTTATCGGTATAATAAGCCAGCACATGGATGTCTGTATGGTCAGTGACCGTACTAATCTCCACTCCCGGTATGACCATCATGCCGATTCTATCACCCTCCGCTATTGCCTCTTCTACGCCGGCAACCGTGTCATGATCCGTAATCGCGATAGCGGACAATCCCGCAAGCTTCGCTCTTCTGACGACTTCCGCGGGCGCATACATGCCGTCCGACGCCGTGGTGTGGGCATGCAGGTCTGCTCTGCCTGTTACAGCCATTGCTGAAGATCCCTCTCTCTCAGGAAAGTCAAGAAGGTGACAGCTGAGATCGGAAGCAAAGCAGATTTTAGATAGATGGAATAAAAATGCCTCAAGAACTTGGTATCCGACACCTTGACGACCTTAATCAGCCCTAAGGCAACCTCATGCTTCACCGAAGACGCCGACAGAAAGGAGATGCCGAGCCCCGCTTCCACCGCGGATTTCACTGCCCCCGTACTGCCAAGCTCCATCACGATCTTCATGGAAGCCGGGTCGATTTTCTTCTTCTTTAGCTGCTCTTCCATCACGAGTCGGGTGCCTGAACCTTGCTCGCGCAGGACAAAAGCATATTGCATCGCCTCAGCAAGCGTGACGGACTTGTTCTCGGCCAATGGATGGCCGCTTGGAACAACAAGCATCAGCTCGTCGCTCATGACCGCTTCCATATGCATATCGGGATGATTGACGGGCGCTTCGATCAGCCCGAAGTTCAATTGATGGTTCAAAATATCTTCCATAATCTGTGCGGTATTCATCACTTTCATGCTTATGGAGATATGGGGATATTCCTGGCCGAAAGGCCCCAGCAGACGAGGCAGCACATATTCGCCGATCGTCAGACTAGAGCCGAGCTGCAAACGTCCCTTCAATTGCTTGGTAAAAGTGGACATCGCTTGATCCGTGTCCCGAATCAGATCAATGCTGTTTTTCGCGTAAGGCAAAAGCGCCCTCCCGGCTTCCGTCAGATCGATCCTCTTCGTAGAGCGAAGCAGCAGCTTTGTGCCAAAATAATCCTCAAGCGACTGTACCTGCATCGTAACCGCAGGCTGGGTCATATGAAGGGCTTGCGCTGCGGCAGAGAAGCTTCCGCGCTCTGCAACGGTATAAAATATATGCAATTGATGAAAGTTAAGCGCCATATGCAATCCGTCCTTTCTTTGGCCTTATTATATACTAGTGTCCCTGAAAGAAGCGACATGATTATGGGAAAATGAAGAAACGCGAACCCTGTGGATCGCGCCCTAATTCCAATATTTGTATTATGTACCGATTATTTTTTGAAAAGTAAATCGTCATTTGCGTTTCCGGCTGTTTTTCACAAGCGTCATTCTTCTGGAATGCCTCAGCCAGGAATAATAGGACTTTAGGTCTCGAAGCTCAATGGTCTCCGACATTCTGCCCAGGAAGGTAACGATGATCATCTTATGGAGCGGGTTGCCCAGCAAATCAAGCTCCGTAAGCGAATCCGCGAATTCCGCGACAAACACGAGATCCTCGTCAATTAAATAAACATCCTGCTCATTGCGATAGTAAGGTACGATCCGGCCCTTCTTCAAGCATTCCCACAAATACTCGGCAATATCTTCGTATCCGGTCTTTTCGCTCTCGATCCGATCTAGCCAGCGACTTTTGGCATGGTTGGTAATAATGACGTCAACCACCTTTTTGTCGCCAAGTTCGACATAAAACGACTCATAGGTACTCCATCTTCTCGTCATTTTATCCTTCATCTCGCAACCTACTCCTTCCAAGGAACCAGGGCTTTTATCCTATTTATTTACTTCCATTCTACCATGATTGTCCGATTTTTCAACAATAAAATAAACTCAGGCCATATATGTCTTAATATGTAAATTAGCACATAAAAAAACCGCCTCTCAGCGCTAATTATGCGCCAAGAAGCGGTTACTTCTGTTGTATTCCCGAATTACAGGCTGTAAAATCTTGTTTTATCTTCGTTCTCCTTGCTGTACTCCGTTGGAATCTCGGTGCGGTAGGAACGCTCTACCTTCCGCACGAAGGACAAACGGCTCATCTGCTTCAAGGATTCCTCTGTCTTGTCGGCATTCATATACAGCACGACATAATGAAGCTTCCGCGACATGAAGTGAATCGTCCCGAACCGCTCCAAAGCCCTAGCTGCCTTCAAATCGCTCACCCATACGATAAACCCCGTTCGATCCGGTAACATCAGCTTGCTCCTCCTCCATAACCTCCCGAAGCTTTCATGGTGCGGCTAGTTATCCGCACCCGCCGCTGCCGCAGCCGCATGATCCGCCGCTGCCGCAACCGCCTCCCTTGTTCCTCTCGTTGCCCGGCACCTTAATCAAATCGGATACCGACTCCGCAATCATGCGGGATACCTCATACAGCATATCGTCCACAGCTTGCTCGGACGCCTTGAATTTGCTAACGCATTCCAGGTCCGCAAGCTGCTTCTCAATTTCCTTTACCTTGTCTTTCGCTTCGTGGTAATTCGGATGGAAACGTCCGAAGCGCTGGCATTCCTCGAACAGTTCCTTCGCCTTGGCGAATTTGATCTGCAAGCTCTTCACTTCATCGTTCTCATTCACTACCGACTTCCAATATAAATAATCGGACACTTCCGCCGATTGATTAATCCAGTCCCCCAGCTCGTAAGCGGACAAAAGCAGCGACGCCATATCGAGCGAAGATCTGACGCCATCTTCTTGCACCGACTGAGCTGTCCATGATTCGGCAACAGGCATTGATCCACCTCTTTTCAATTCGCTTGCTATTAATTTATCATATCATAGCCCCTAAGCCAATAGAAAGAGGAGGTTAAAGGATTACACCGCTTGGCAGCATCAGCTTCATCTCTTCCCACATATCGGGAGTCAGGCGGCTTCGCTCCGATTGATCGTCGTCAACCAGCTTGCCTGTAACTGACCATTGTTCGCCGCGAAGGTCGATCTGCTCCGGTATGAAATGCCGTAATTGCCCCTCCAGCTTAAGCTGTACAGCCGTTTCCATGGCAACTGCCTGCTGCATCAGCTCTTTGCGTGTAGAGGCGTGGTAGCTGCGCAGCTGTCTCCACCATGCAGCGGGTACCTGATCTAATCCCGAAAGAAGCTTAACAGCTTTGGCTTCCATCGCCTGCTCCAGTTCGTGATGCCGTAATGACATCGATTCATAGAGCCACTCGCCGGACTCAAAGTACCGGTCAGCGGCAAATTCCGGATAGGACTGAAGCTCTGCGCTGAGAACATTCAGAGCCGGATAAACCGCACACTTGTCCTCAAATGATTCAATGATCTTCTTGCGAGGCGGATATCCCGCCTTATTCAGAAGCAGCCTGATCTCGCCAACCGCAGAGGGATGTATGATAAAATCCTTTTCGCTGATTCGAACGAGCAGATCCGGGGCAGATCCGGACAGCTTCATCGCTTCCTCCGCCAGCTCGGCCGTATCGCATCGCAGAAGTGTAGCCTGCTCGAATGTATACCGGCAAGCTCGACTCGCCCATTGATCCAGCATCGATCTGAGCTGCACTGGCAATTCCTGCTCTCTGCTGGCCTCCCTCAAAAATCTGGAAATCCCTTCCTTAGTTCGTCCCTGCTCCAATGCCGCTGCGACGGAGGCAGCCGTCAATCGATACAAGACCGGCTCTTCGCGGTGGATTCGCTCCGCAATCAATTCCAGCTCCCATCTCATCCCGAAGGAGCTTCCCGGCGCAGCAAGCAGCTCTCCGGTCGGCTGCAGGATGAGCTGGCCCTCCAGAACAGACGAGAAGCCGCGCCGGCGGAACATAAGCTCTGCCCCTTTGCTTGGGTGCTGCCGCTCGGCCAGCTCCATCCAGCCTAGCTCCTGCATGAGAAACAGCCAGCGCTCAACCTGATTCCGCATGGAGCCATTCACATCAACTATCCCGCTTCTCTCTATTAATAACGTACCCCATTCCGCCACTTCGCTCGCTGAGAGCCACTCGCCTGATGGAGCGTTTGCCAATGCAGAGCCAATATGCGCGTCTTCTCTGGAGCCTCTCAGCAAATATCCGCAAATCCAATGAAACAACCCTTGCTCCCGTTCGCAATCGCTCATAGCGCACCAGCTCTGCAGCCTTTCCTGATCAACGTTGATACCCTTCTCTTCCCGTCTCTGCAATCCGAGCGCGGCGGCAGCAGCCAAGCCAACGGCAACCGGGACAGGGTAGCTCTCTCCGCGCGCAACACGCCATGAAAGAGCTTTGAGAGGCCCCTCCTCCAGCTCCAGCGCAGCCTGCAGACGCTGGAGCGTTTTTTTGGACAAAACGCCCTTGGACGTGAAGGCCGTCTCTGACTTCATTAGTGCTGCCAGCATGTACAACACTCTGCGGCCAAACGGCTCCTTCACGCCGAGAAAACCGCCGGAGCCATCCATCAGCGGCTGAACGGGGGCTGCCGATCCCGCCCATGGGCAAGGGAATAGACTTTGCTGCCAGATCATGAAAGAGTCTAACGGTATGAAGCAGCTCCGATCCCCCCACATTTTGGCTGCGAAGAGTACGATGCCTGCTTCCTGAAGCTGGCTTAACCCCATACGGGCCTCCGCCCCCGAAAGTGTCGTATGCTCCCGAAGTTCGGCCAAAAGCCGTTCTTCCTCAACCGGCGCAGCTCCAAATCGCAATATCAAGGAAACCAGCGATGCCTTGGCAAGCGAAGACAGACGGTTCGACGCCGCATTCACTGCACGTCTGTCCAGCATGGCTTCTCGCCAGGACATTTCTTGCGCAGAGGCTTCCACCCATACAGCCGATCTTGCAAATTGCTTCATGCGTTCATCCGATAGCTTGACGCTTGCTTGTGCCAGGTTCATCCGTTAGCCGCCTCCGATCGCAATCCGCTGCCGCAGGCTTCCGCCCCCGACAGTTGCATGTATTCATACCCTTGCTCCAGCAGGAACAGCTGCCGCTTAAGAGCAAATTCTGTTTCCTTCGTCCCTTCCGTTACCAGCGTATAAAACCATGCCCGATTATCACCCTGCTTCGGCCTGAGCAGCCGTCCTACGCGCTGGGCTTCCTCCTGTCTGGAGCCGAAGCTGCCCGACAACTGAATCGCTACTGAGGCATCCGGCAGATCGATAGCCAAATTAGCCACCTTGGATACGACCAGCACATTTATTCTTCCGCTCCTGAATTGATCATACAGCCGCAGCCGCTCCTCATGCGGCGTCTCACCAGTCAAGAGCGGGGCTCCTAGCTCACTGGCTACCTTGCGAAGCTGGCCCAGGTATTGGCCGATGACTAGCGTCTGCTTGTCCCGGTAACGCTCCAGCAGCTCTCTAACGACGGGCAGCTTGCCGGGATTCTCCGCTGCGATGCGCAACCGGCTGCGCGCCGCAGCCGCCGAATAGCTGTGATGCTGGGAGGCATCCAGCGGTATCCGGATTTCAGCGCAACTGACCGATGCGATATAAGCTCCCTTCTCCGCTTCCTTCCATTGCATATCGTATTGCTTGGGCCCGATCAGGGAATAGACATCTTCCGCACATCCATCCTCGCGCACAAGTGTAGCCGTGAGTCCCAAGCGGCGCGTCGCCTGAATGGATGCGGTCATGCGGAATACAGGGGCCGGCAGAAGATGTACTTCGTCGTAGATGATGAGCCCCCAATCTCTTTCGTTGAACAGCCCCATATGAGTAAAGTCTCCAGCCTTGGACTTGCGGCGGGTCAGCAGCTGATACGTCGCGATGGTCACCGGCTTCACTTCCTTGACTTTCCCGTTGTACAGTCCGACGCTGTCTGGCGCAAGCGTCGTCTTATCTAATAATTCTTCCCTCCATTGCTCAGCCGAGGTGCGACTGGAGGTCAGAATAAGCGTCGCGGTGCAAAGCCGGGCAAGCGCCGCTATGCCGACAACCGTCTTCCCTGTTCCGCAGGGGAGCACAACAACGCCGCTCCCGCCTCTTGCTGCGCCGTCCTGGATGAAGGAGCCTACAGCCCGCTCCTGATAATCTCGCAAAGCGAATAAAGTTCCCCTTACAGTCTGCTCTCTCAAACGAAGAGACAGGGACTCGCCCGCATGATAGCCGGCCTGATCCATAACGGGATATCCCTGCTTGGCCAGCTCCTGCTTCAGCAGTCCACGGCAATCCGGCGCCAGCTGCCATATTTCCGGGCTTCTGACCGTCTGCACCCAAGCCATTACGCTTGGAATCCGCCCTAGCGACTCCAGTATGTCGGCATCGCCATTCAAAAATAGCACCGCATCTTCGGCATACAGCCTTAGCTTCCCGTAACGACTCGCCCACAGCCGAATGAACCCCTCCGCTTGAAGAGGCACATCGTATTTGGCATGCGTCTTTAACGCCTCGACTACCTGCTCGCCGGTCCATCCTTCATCAAGGGCATGCCATAACGTCATCGGCGTGATGCGATAGGTATGGATAGTGCCCGCCCGTTTGCGCGCCTCTGCGAACCGGTGAAGCTGCTCGCGAGCCGCATGTGCGGATAGACTTCTTTCATCCAGCAATACAGTCAAATCAGACTGTACAATGATTGCTCCTTCGGTTTTCAACGGGCATCCGCCTCCCATTTTGCGCTTTCTCTCTCCACAGTATGAAAGTTTCCGTAGGATTTTATCCCTGTAACCTGCTTTTCCTTCATCGATTATTAAGGCCAATCTGTGGTATAGTAGAAAAGGATTTATTTGAATGCAACCTTTTAAACGGAGCTGGAGGCTATACTTCTATGAGACGTTCATTGCAATTGCTACTTCTGATGCTCTCCATCATGCTGGCAGGCTGCTCTGCCATTTCCATATCTGCGGACAAAAATGTGAAATCGGATACATGGTATCCGGTATCTGGTTACGTAGACGGCGATACGTTCAAAATCAAAGTCGGAGATACGAACAACACGATTCGTATGCTCTATATTGATACGCCCGAGACCAAAAAGGCGAATACACCGGTACAGGCATACGGGCCTGAAGCCTCCGCTTTCACGGAGGAGTTGCTGAAGGAATCCGGCGAGGTCAAGCTTACATTCGATAAGGAAAACAAGGACCGCTACGATCGGACACTTGCCATTGTCGAGCTGAAGGACGGCCGCATTCTGAACGAGCTTCTGCTTCAGGAAGGACTGGCCAAGGTGCTTATCGTAGAGCCTAATGTGAAGATGGAGAATGTATACAAGCAGCTTGAACAAACCGCGAAGCAGAACAAAGTAGGGCTCTGGAGCTCCGGCAAGGAGACAAGCCAAGCGGAAATATCGGTTCAGAAGTCGTATCAAATGGGACTTGTCATTGAAGTAGATAAGCGGGGAGAGCTGGTTACCATTACGAATACGACGAGACTGCCTATCGATATGGATGGCTGGAAGCTCGTGAGCGTGCGGGGCAATCAGACGTATACGTTCCCGGAAATTGAATTGCCTGCGCAGAGCAAGCTGCTGGTCTCTTCCGGAGAAAGCCATGTCAAGGACAAGGACTCACTCGTTCTCTTATGGGAAGTCGATAATGTGTGGAACAATACGGAGCCCGATCCTGCGGAGCTATATAATGAAAACAATGAGCTTGTCGCCTTGTGGGAGGACGAATAATCGTCCTCCTCCGCAAAGCGGCAAGCTCATTGTCTGTCTGGATAATCGTCGGCGTATCCCTCGGCCATGCCAATGAGCAATCTTGCCGAATGCAGCATAGCCCTCTCGTCCATATCGAATTTGGGATGATGATGCGAATATACCGCGCCGAGTTCCGGATTGCCGGCGCCCACGAACATGAAGCAGCCCGGCTTCTGGTTCAAATAATAAGAGAAGTCCTCGGCTACCGTAATGGCCTCTGCTTCTAGGACTTGCTCGTCTCCAAAGATCGGCCTTGCAATTTTGAAGAAGCGCTCCGCCTCTGTCTCATCATTCACAACAGGCGGATAACCCACGCGCATATGATAAACATGTTTGGCGCCGTACATCTCGCACGTATGCCGTACCAGCGATTCCAGCCGGTCATGAATCAAGAATCGGGTCCCTTCGTCGAAAGCACGGACCGTGCCTTTCAGCTGGCAGCGCTCCGCAATGACATTGTTGGTCGTCCCTGCCTGGAAGGAGCCAATTGTGACGACCGCAGGATGCAGCGGATTGACATTGCGGCTGACGATCGACTGAACGCCTTGGACAAGCGCCGAACCCGCCACAATCGCATCAATCGTTCCATGCGGCAGGCCGCCATGGCCGCCCTTGCCTTCGATATCGATTATGAACTCGTCGGCTGAGCTCATGAATGGTCCTGGACGGCTTGCTGCGCTGCCGTACGGGAGCGGCGTCCATAGATGAACGCCGTAGATGACGTCAACTCCTTCAAGCGCGCCGTCCTTGATCATCTCGATCGCTCCGCCTGGCGTCACTTCCTCAGCCGGCTGGAACAAGAGCCTCCGCTCCCCTGCCAAGTGATCCCGATTCCTGCTGTAGAAGTCCGCAACAGCCAGCAAAGCTGCCGTATGACCATCATGCCCGCAAGCATGCATGACACCTGGCACCTTGGAAGCGTATTCGCATTCCTTCTCATCCTGAATAGGCAGACCGTCGATATCCGCCCGCAGGGCGACGGCCGGGCCAGGTCGCTCTCCCTTAATCGTCGCAATCAAACCATGGCCGCCTACGTTCCCCCGCACCTCGCAGCCCAGCTCTTCCAATCGGTCCGCGATCCATTGCGAGGTTTCCTTCTCCCTGAATGACAATTCAGGGTGCTGATGGAGATGCCTGCGCCAGCGAACCATGTCCGGATAACGTTCGCTTAGCCATTTCTCCGCAATCGATTCAAGCCGCAAATCGCAAACCTCCTATCTATTTGCATGATCGTTTTTTCCTGTTTGGTATAGTGTATCAGATGCCCGTTGCTTTGTGGAGCCTTGCCCGTATAATGGCGCAATGCGAGGTCTTCGTTCTCAAAAATGTCACGAAACTTTGCCTTGACGATTAGGAGTAAGGCTTGCGCTGACTGGGGAAACATACTATCATGAGAAAAGAATGTACAAGAGGTTGTTCAAGAAGTCCATTTTTGATCACGAAGGGGATCAGGACGCCTTTTCATCGAATATTGCATTCAGCGGGAACTTCCGGGTGCTCACGTAGCTTCCACTACGCTTCGCTCCTCACTTCCCAGCTTCATCCAATCTTCTCGGTGCTGAAAACCGGACTTATTGAACACGAACTACAACTATGTCTTGTGAATTTGGGAGGAACTGAAATGATTATTGAAAACTCCGGTTTGAATGGCGTTCAGAGCGAACTTGGCCATTTGGACGAAGCCGCTGAGAAAGTCGGCTTTGTGCGTTGGCAATGGGAATATTATCGCGCTACATACGATTTGAAATTGATAGACCGCACGAGCGGCAGCGAATACTTCCTTCGCATGAATACACGCGCGGTTGAAGGCAAGCTTGAGAATCCCCACGCCGTACTTCATATTGAAGCCGTATACATCGGCCGCGCTACGTTCCCGCACGGAATGGAATACGAATCGCCGATTCCAAAGCATATCCTGGAGACGGCTACACAACGACTCGGGCAGTTAAAGCAACAGCTCGTGTAACGGGGCTTCTATGAAGAAGGCCTCGCAGAACGTCAGTCGTGGAAGGCCGGACTTCCTGCTTCTCATCATGACGTTGCTGATGGTTGGCTTCGGGCTCGTCATGGTGTTTAGCGCCAGCTCCGGCGTCGCTGTCGTATCGCCTAGATACGGTAACGACGCCTTTTATTTCACCAAGCTTCAGCTTGCTTGGGCCGTATTCGGCATATTCATCATGTTCTTCATGATGAATCTACGTTACCAGGTGTTCAAGAAAGCGTATATGCTCCTCTTTCTGCCCGTGCTGATCATGCTCGTACTCGTTCCTTTCATCGGTGTTGAGATCAACGGCGCGAAGAGCTGGTTCGGCGTCGGATCACGGGGCATTCAGCCTACCGAACCTGCGAAGCTGGCCATTATTTTGTATCTGGGCGCGCTGATTACGAAGAAGGGCGAGAAGTTCCGTGACTTCAAGAAAGGCCTGCTCCCTGTCATTATCGTGGTCTGCCTGGTCTGCGGACTTATCATGCTCCAGCCCGATCTGGGTTCTTGCATGATTCTGGCCGCTTGCGCTTCGATTATGATTTTGGCAGGAGGCTCCAATCTGAAGCATGTGTTTCTTGCAGCGACGCTCGCGATACTTGCTGTAACGGTGATGGTCAGCATCTCTATGGCGATTAATCCGGATCCGTGGCAATACCGAGTCGCGCGCTTTACCTCTTACATGGATCCCATATCCAACTCACAGGACGGCGCCTTCCAGTTGATCTCCTCGCTGCAAGCGATGAGCCACGGCGGGCTAACCGGAGCGGGCTTTGGGGAAAGCGTACAAAAGCTGCATTATTTGACTTATCCCTATAATGACTTTATCTTTGCGGTCATCGCGGAAGAGCTCGGATTTATCGGGAGCGCCATCTTCCTGCTCTTCTACCTGCTGTTCCTCTGGCGAGGGCTAATTGTAGCACTCAGATGCCCGGATCTATACGGCACGGTGGTCGGTGTTGGCATTGTAAGCTTATTCGCCGTACAAGCCTTTATCAATATTGGAGGCGTTACGGCAACGATACCGCTTACTGGCGTTACGCTCCCCTTCATCAGCTACGGCGGATCATCGCTGCTTGTCTGTCTCATGTGCATGGGCGTCTTGCTCAGCATATCCAGAGAGTACAATAGGCCGGAGAAGGTTAAACACTAATTCAACAAAAATACGGCACTTTCCGATAATCGGAAAGTGCCGTATTGCGTATGATCGATTATTTCAATCGTTGCTGTGGTTCATCCGGCTCTTCTTCCTTGAACGCAACGCCTTCCACCTTCACGTTCACTTCGACCACTTGCAGTCCGGTCATATTCTCCACCGACTCGCGCACATTCAACTGCAGCTGGCGGCTAACCTCTTGAATCGGAATGCCATAATGAACGATGATTCGCAGATCAATGGCTGCTTCCAGTTGACCTACCTCGACCGACACGCCCTTTTGCACGTTCTTGCCGCTTAATCTCTTGGCAAGCCCTTCAGATATACCGCCAGACATCGCCGCAATGCCTGGCGTCTCGAGTGCTGCAAGTCCCGCTATCGTAGCTACTACATCGTCAGAAATACGGATTAATCCAGTTTGAAGGTTCTCGGTCATGTCATCCACTCCTCAATTTGCCATATATGTTCATTGTAATAGAACAGACGACATGAAGCAAGGATTGCCCCTATATTCTGCGTTAGGTCTAACGGCATAGGCGGACATAAAAAAAGGCAGCCCGTATATGGGGGCTACCCCTTCGCTTTGCGATCCAAAGCTTCATATAATACAGCCAAATTACGTTCCAGCCGGTTAACGATATCTTTGCCCGCCGGTTCGGTAATCAAGCCCGCCCGAATGGCGAAATCAACCTCTTTGGAAAAACCGTATATCTGTGTATCCAAGACCTCTTCATACAAGGGACATTGACGAGTCGTCAAATTCTCCATCTGTACTTCGATCAGTTTCTCTATCTTACTCGCGTCCTCCTGAAGAAGACGAAGCGCTCGTTCATGCAATAGATCCGTAACTTCCGGTGCAGACATTCTTCTCCCCTCCTATGCGCGTAACCTGTCAAACTCTATACCCTTTATATTAGACGAAAAGTAGGGAATACACAAGGACAAAACAGAAAAGCGCCTCTTCCAATTGAAAGAGACGCCATTCTTATCCTTGATCAAACAATATTAACCGCCGATTACGGTTACGTTCAGGTTGTGCTTGGAAAATACTTCCGCCATTGCTTTCTTCGCTTCTTCAGCGTCAGGACCATGCACATGCAGTTCGTAGGCGTGGCCTCCCACCAATGTCGTGAACAGCCCAAGGATGCTCTTTACATCGATATATTTGCTGTCGGCTTGCAGTACGATGGAAGAAGTGAATTGGCTAGCCGCCTGAGAAATTTCTACAATTGCTGCGTTATTGGACATGGGGAATCCCTCCATATGATTAGTAAAGCTTTCCTGTCACCATGATACCCTGAAACCTTACATCCATCAAGAGGTTTGGCGAAAAAAACGCAGTCTATTCCATTATTTCAAGTGCTCTGGATTTAGACCTTCCAGCTCGGGGAGCACAAAGATGCCATCTTTGCGGATCAGAACGTCGTCAAAATAGATTTCGCCGCCGCCGTATTCCGGACGCTGAATAAGCACCAGATCCCAATGCACCGAAGAGCGGTTGCCGTTGTCGGTATCCTCATACGCCTGACCAGGCGTGAAGTGCAGGCTCCCCGCAATCTTCTCGTCGAACAGAATGTCGTTCATCGGATGAAGAATATACGGATTGAAGCCGATTGCGAACTCACCAATATAACGGGCGCCTTCGTCCATATCCAGAATTTCGTTCAGCCGCGCATTGTCGTTGCTCTCTGCCTTCACGATCTTGCCGTTCTCGAAGGTAAAGGAGATATTCTGGAACGTCGTGCCGGAGTATACGCTAGGCGCGTTGTACGTAATCGTTCCGTTGACGGAATCGCGCACGGGAGCGGAGAATACTTCGCCGTCTGGAATGTTCCGGTGACCGGAGCACTTCTTTGAGCCGATGTCTTTGATCGAGAATGCAATATCCGTTCCCGGCGATACGATGCGCACCTTGTCCGTACGGTCCATAAGCGCTTTGAGCGGGTCCATCGCTTTTTCCATTTTGCTGTAATCCAGATTGCAGACATCGAAGTAGAAGTCCTCGAACGCCTCTGTGCTCATATTGGCCAGTTGAGCCATCGATGGCGTCGGGTAGCGCAGGATGACCCATCTTGTTTTTTTCACGCGTTGTTCCATATGTACAGGGTTGCGGTAGACTTGCTCATACAGACGCATCTTGTCGTCCGGCACATCCGCCAGCTCATTCACGTTGTCGCCGGAGCGCACCGCGATGTAGGCCTGCATATTTTTCATCCGCTCCAGATCCAGCTTCGCCCACAGCTCAATTTGCTCCTTCGTCGCATGCATCAGCATAGTACGCAGAACAGAGCGGTCGCTCATCTCCAGGAACGGTCTGCCGCCGCGTGCAGCGACCTCTTCAATCAAGCACTTGGCCAGCTCGCTTTCAGATCCGATCATATCAATCAGAACGTTCTCTCCTGGCTGAACGTCTACCGAATATTGCACCAAATTTTGTGCCAGCTTCTTCAATCTTGGATCACGCATCGTGTTTCATCTACTCCTTCTTGTCATGTTGCCTCATAACGAAAAAAATGAGTCTGTATCTCTCATTATCGTATCATGATCGGCCTCTTTGCGCACTTTAGTCCGTTCGCGCGGCAGTGCTGTCAAATGCCTGAAAACGGACGGATGTATGCCGGTTTTCCCTCCTTTTTCGCCCATCGCGTTCATAGTTAAAGGTTGTTTTCTCCTCCATCTTAAGCGGAAGCATTCTCTGCTTGTCTACCACGATCTCATACTCCGTGCGCACCTCAAGCGAGCGCAGCATCGCATCCAGCTCCCGCTCCGCTTGCTCGGCCACTTCCTTGCGCTTTGCGCTGGTTGACCCGCTCTCAATTATTACCTCTCCCGTCACTTGCTCCAGCTCCTGCTTCAGCACGCCGGTCCAGCGGTTTTTGGCCGCATCCCGTTTCTCGACGGCACGCAGCACCAGTGTATCCGCTCCGCTTGCATCCCGCACGCCATTTTCGGCGATTTCCACCGATTCATGGGAACGCTTGAGTGAATCCAGCACCTCGACCGGATTCCAGTACAGCGGATCTTGCTTGTCGGACTGAATGGTGAGCTGATGATGATTCACCACCTTGCCTTCGAACATTTGCGGCTTGAACATGACGCCTTCCTCCAGCCCCATGCTCATCGATCCGCTAAATGCATATTGATCCATTGCCGCGAGGCCCGCATACGATAAGCTCAGCCACTCCTCCGGCGTTCTGTTCCTATCAGAGACAGAACAGCCGGTTAGTCCTGCAGCAAGCAGCAGCGCAGCGATTAGAGCCCCTATCTTGTGACGTCCATACATGATATCTCCTCCTGTCTAACCATGGCACAGACGCTTCTAGCGCATTCTGCCGTTCTCTTTGCCACTAGCGTCTCTTATTCTCCTCTGGATTATTCCAAACCGCCTTTTGGTGTACGAACCCTCTTCCTTTATGGTCAAAAAAGGACCCCTGCAAAAAGCTGCCCTCCATGAGGACGGCATAGAAAAAAGCGCCTCCGCAGGAGACGCTTTTTGAATAGCTATTATTGTCATTCGCCAACAATGATACAGTTGCGGCCCTTGTTCTTGGCCTCGTACAGTGCCATATCCGCCCGATAAAACAACGACTCTACACTAATCTTCTCATTGTCGAACGTCCACTCCGACACACCGCATGAGACAGTCACAGTGGGGTCCGTCTCTTCGGCTACCTGATTGCGTATCCGCTCGGCTATGCGAAGCGCTTGCTCCGTCCGAATGCCCGGCAAATAGACCGCAAGCTCTTCCCCGCCCCATCTTGCCGCAATGTCTCCTTGGCGAATCGACGCAGAGATGATGCTGCTGACCTGGATCAGGATGCGATCGCCGACCTGATGGCCGTACGTATCGTTGATGCGCTTGAAATAATCAATATCGACCAGAATCAACGAGCCGAAAGGATCCTTCCGCTGCCTGCTCTGGATTTGCTCATTCAGATAATGACGAGCGTGAAGTCCGGTCAGCGTGTCGGTAATGACCATTCTTCGCACCTCCGCATGCAGGGAAGCGTTCGCAACAGCAAGCCCAATATGCGTGCTCATAACTTGAAGCAGCTTATAGTTGTCATAAGAGAAAAAATTGGCAACCTTGTGAGTCACCAGGATAACGCCGACCACTTCGCCGTCGACGAAGATCGGAGCGGCAATAAGAGACCGCGATCCCGTATTGTCCATTAGCTTGGATGTCACGACGCGCGTATTCCAGTAGTCCGATATAATAAGCGGTTCCTTCGTCCGATAGATCATTCCGCAAAATCCGTATTCCGGCGAGAAGTGCTCGCTTGCCATGGCGGGGATATTGCTGGACTTCACTACAAATTCGTTGCTTACCTTGTCAAGCTGAAGCACACAGCAGTAGTCGGCATCGAATATCGTCAGAAGCTCGCTAGTCGCAAATTGAAAGATCTCCTTCAACCGAAGAGATTGGTTCAGTCTCTTGGTCATTTCATTGATCAAACGCAGTTCATTAATCAGCAGATTGGACTGCTCGTACAGCTTTGCGTTCTCGAACGCGGACCCCGCCGTGTCTGCAAGCAGTAGGAATGCCGGCATGTCCGACTCATCCCATTTGCCCCGCCCTAACGTCATGCATAACACGCCGTATGCCGCTTGCTTGCCGGTCATCGGGACCGCAAGCCGCATCGTGCCGTCGCGCTCATGCTCCATGGCCGGCTTACTCTCCAGGAACGCCTGGGCGACAATGTCATGCGCAGTATTCTTGAAGGCCAGGGGCTTTATTCTAGGGTCTCCATCTACATAATCCTGTGAAAGATAGAGATGTATCTCGGAATTTGGGTATAGCGACTCCAGGCTCGCCAGCATCTCCGACAGTACAGAAGAGACGTCAATCTGGTCATAGAGACGCTTGGCCGCAAGAAACAACGCATCCCTGTGGTTCGCTTCGCGATCCTTGCGGTGCTGCTGCTGAATCAAGTCCCGCACATACAGCTGCTCGAACGCATAATAGAAGCAGCTTCTCATATGAAGCGCGGCGGATTCAAGTTCGCCTGTATGGGGAGCATCCGGTTCGCCCGCGTATGTGTACAGCAGTACAGCGAATACCGCATCGTCCGAACGGCGGCGAAACGGAATGGAGATCGCATGACAGCCCTCAGCGCTAATCTTGCTGGTTACGCCTTCGCTGAACGCCTCCGGTACAGCTTCTCTTGCCAACCGGTCACGTATGACTGTGTCCGGCTGATGGGCTGGGTCAGTGAAATCAGTGAAGGCATGGCACAGGACATCTCTCGTATAAATCCCGAATTGGCCCATACGCAAAGAAACCAGCCCCGAAGCCTCCTGTCTCCATCGAAAAAAACTCTCTTCTAATAGAGATGGGAGATAGGGCTCGTCCGCATCATGAATATCTTCATTGGCAAACCAAACGGGAAGTTCCGCCTTTCTTTCATTAACCATGCAGCACCTAACCCTTTCCGTGAATGCAAGGGACAGCTCACTCATTAACAATATCATACTTTATTTTTAAGAATTTTGCACTATCGTTCCCAAAATTTATAGGACTTTAGACGCTTTTATCACGAATCAGGCCTTTATAATCATTCGAGGAACAATCTTGACTTTTCGCTCCAATTTCATATAATATTAATTGATGAAAACATGGGCGTACGGTTTTGTGTCACCCTCAGGACATTCGTTCACTGACAAGCCTGCGGCTGAAGTGCTTGACAGGGATGGCATTCATCCATAGAACGTTTATCCGCGCAACACAACCCCATTCTCAAAATTACATTTGATGAAGGAGTTAACACGACACATGGCACGTTATACAGGACCTAAATTTAAACTAAGCCGCCGCCTGGGCATCTCCCTGAGCGGAACTGGCAAAGACTTGAAACGCCCTTTCCCACCAGGACAGCACGGCCCTAACCAACGCAGAAAGATGAGTGGCTACGGCGTTCAATTGCAAGAAAAACAAAAGCTTCGCCACATGTACGGTTTGAACGAGAAGCAATTCCGCAACCTGTACGACAAAGCGGCTAAGCAAAAAGGTAAAGCCGGTGAAAACTTCATGGCTTTGCTTGAAAGCCGTCTGGACAACCTTGTTTACCGTCTGGCATTCGCGAACTCCCGCGCTGGCGCTCGTCAGCTGGTAGCTCACGGCCACGTGACAGTAAACGGCAAGAAAGTCGACATCGCTTCCTACACGGTTGCTATTGGCGACGTAATCGGTCTGCGCGAGCGCAGCCGCGGTCAGAAATCGATCAAAGAAGCTCTGGAAGGCCGTCATCACCTTCCGAACTACGTGGAATTCAACGAGCAAGCAATGGAAGGCAAGTACATTCGCCTGCCTGAGCGCGCTGAGCTGAGCCAAGAAATCGATGAGAAACAAATCGTCGAATTCTACAGCCGTTAATAGTTGGGATGAGGGAGAGGCCGCTTGGCCTCTCTTTTCTTTATTCGTCTACTGCGGCGGTTGTTCATGAAAAACAACAACACTTGAAGCCCTTTCGTCTCCATTGCGGAGTACGAAAGGGCTTTTACGTTTGAATTATGCATTCCTGTCATTGTGCCGCCATTGTAAGACTTTCCAAAAGCCAATAAGCGACGCTGGCAACGTCAGGAGAGGCTGCTGCGGACATGCGGGCTTGACGACGGTCAATTCCAACCGGAGTTGCCCCAGAGTCAGGGTTCAATAAAAAGGAGGAAGGCTGCTGTGAGCCCTCCTCCTTCAAGACCGCTCTGTACCCTCTCGGAAATCAAGCTTGTACGGATACGCTTCCGCCTTGCTTCAGCGAGCGTGTGATCGCTTCCAGCACGCGCCCGATAACAATGCCCTGACTTAAATTCCAGGCCCCTCTATCGTTTCCTCCAGCCTCGATATCGTGAAGCCACTGCTCCAGCATCGTGAGCGGACGATCGCTCTCCTGCAGGAGCGGCAGATCCGTCCAGTCTTCGTCGCTCAGCCCCTTGATCCGCGCCGAACCCGCATAACCGCCCCCGGTGAACATGCCCTCTGTCCCGAACAGCTCCAGCGTGAACGGAGATACCGGGGATACGTAGCCCATCTCCACCGTTACAAGCAGCCCATCCTTAAATTCCAGCACGCAGACAGCCGTCTCAGGTGTACGAGAAGCCGAAGCGCCGGCAGACAGGGCCGTGACCGCTACCGGCTGCCCCAGCAGCAGACAAGCCATATAGATGCCGTGCAGCCCGATGTCCGTTAGCAAGCCTGTTGGATCTTCAACAAAATGCGGCGGCAGCATGCCTTTCAGCAGCCCGCCATGGGCATTGCGGATACGCACGCCGGTTAGCCGCCCCAGACGTTCCGAATCCACAATTTGCTTAGCTGCTAGACATACCGGCTTCTGGGCAAGGGGAAGATCAAGAGCGAATGGAACCCCTCCCGCGCGGATTGCCTCCGCCACCCGCTCCGCATCCGTGCCATTCACCGCGATCAGCTTGTCGGCCAGCACTGCTTTACCCGCTGCCACGGCATCCGCGATTAAAGCGGCTGCGCGATCGGGCGCAGCTGTCACAATGACGCCCGCAATAGCGGGATCGGCGAGCAGCTCCTCATGCGACTTGACTGCAAGATTCAGTCCCTCCGCTGCTGCAACGGCCAGCTCCTGACGGTCATCGCTAATCGATACAAGCTGTGCCTCGCCCTTCCCCGACAGCATAGCCGCATATTCCTTCACATGAAATCCGTTCCAACTGCCTAACACTCCTAATTGAATCATCTCGCCACTCCTTCTATCTTTATAAGCTGACTAGAATAACAGCCGCAACCCCGATCAATGCCCCTGTCCAGCCTGCGGCGGTCAGACGCTCTCCGTACACCGCTCTGGAAGCGAACAGCAACCCGACGATTACGCTTCCGTTGACCGTTGGAAATAAATAAGCTCCGGCAAGCTTCGGCGTTAGCCATACCACCAATCCGTTGCCAATGCCTGTCGTCGCCGCCAGGGCAATGATGACCAGCCACGGGAAGCTGCTAGGCGGTGTATGCCATGGAGCGATCCTTTGAGCCACCCTCTCTGGGGCTAAGCCCGTTCTCCGCTTCCGCCCTGCAATGATTAGCGCTGCCAGCAGCGCCACAGCAGCAGCCGACAGGAATCCGATGCCGAGAAATGCGGCCGTCTCTCCGCCAACCGCAATCTGCTGAAGCTTGCCGAATACAGACAGCAGCCCGTTCAATACAAATGCACCAAGCGCATAGCCGTACCAGCGTTTCTCAGGACGCGCAGACGCTCCCTTCCTCCCGGCATCCACAACCAGAATGAAATAGAAGGACAACAAGAACAACACAAGGCCGATCGCTTGGAGAAAACTAAGCTGTTCTCCCCATAGCACGCTGCTTGCGGCTACCGGAATGAGCATGCTTGCCGAGAAACAGAATGAAGAATAAGATAACGGCCCGCATGACAACGCCTTGGCGTACAAGATCATCGTCAGGGCGAAGTCGATGCCGTACAGCAGACCCGTCCCGATCGATGCCGGGCTGACTTGCAGACTGCTGTCCGTCAGCGCCCATGCCGCCAGACAACCAGCTGCAACAAGAAACATGTAAGCGGCGTGAACCGTTAATGTATCCTGCCCTCTGCCGCCCAGCCTCTTGAGCAGAAGCGATTGAAGCAAGAACAAGGAAGCTGCCGCAAAAGGCAATAATAAGACCACGGAAACAAACTCCTTCAACTATACATAGATGCTAATCGATAATGGGAAAAGCTGACGGGAACAACACATCGCCGGAACGGCGCTCCTGATCGGTCTCTGTATAGCAGGCTTTATATTTATCGAAGCACTGCTGGGCTTTCTCCCGAAGCTCCTCCGCATCCAGATCCGGCAGCGCAAAGTTTCTCATGACTGTACGCCCGTTAATCACGACGTCACGGACATTCGCGCCGGTCGTATTCATAATAAGCGTACGAATCGGGTCCTCAATCGGCGTGACGCGCAGCGAATCCAGCTCAACGACGATGATATCGGCTTTGGCGCCCGGCGCCAGCTTGCCCAGATCATCGCGCCCAAGCGCCCTCGCTCCATTCGTCGTTGCAGCGCGGAACAGATCCGCTTCCGTCGTCTTGCGCGCCGCGGCCTCGATTGCCCCGCCATACGGATTGAACAGCTCGCCGCGTTCGATAATTCGCGTCAAGTTCCAAGCGAAGTTAAGGTTCTGGATCATATCGGCCGGATGTGTATCCGTTCCCATCGTCATATTGACGCCAGCCGCAAGGTAGTGGCTGAACGAATAGAGTGCCTGGCCGCCATGCGATTCCGCGATTGGCGTATGAACCACAGAAGTAGCGGAATTCACGAGCAAAGCCAGCTCATCCGTCTTGGGTTTGCCGCTTCCCAGCATCGGTCCGGTCAGGATAGCATGCGGAATAAGCGTTCTGGCGCCCAGGAATTCCAGATGGGCCAAATATTCCATCGGCGAAAGCCCGTACCGTTCCAGCAAATATGCCGCTTCCTGAGGTGATTCCGCGCAATGAAGGCGAATCGGAACCCCTGCGCTGTCGCTGAATGCCTTTGTCTCTTTCAAGACATCCTCCGTCAGATTCGGCAGCTGGCAGGGCGATAGGAATGCTCGGATTAGTCCGTCAAACGAGCCGTCGAAATCTTCCACATACCGGAAAGCATCCCGAACGCTTGCGGGACCTCTGACCGTATCGACCGGAGCATGCGGGGAAGGCGACATTCGGTAGCTTGGTCCCAGGTACATGCGCATGCCTAGCTCGGCGGCGATCTCTGCCCCGTCGGCCATTTCCTCGTACGTCTCCGCCCACGCCCGGAATCCGTCGCCGGCAATCGGCATGCCGGTCGTAATGCCATTCATAATAAGCTGGGCATAGGATAGTCGATGCTTGGTGCGCAGCTCCTCCCGGTTGAACAGCTCGGATCTTCGGAAGGTATCCGGATTGCGCCGATACCGGTCTCCCGGTGTCCTCGGCACCGCGACATCAAGAATGCCGTGGTCGATATCGACCAGCGCATCGAGATCAATGAAGCCGGGGCTGATAATGGCCAGCCCCATATCCCGTTCTTCATCCACGACTCCGGGGTATTGCTTGCCTACGTACAGGATCGTGTCGCCTTCGTAGACGACTTCGCCGTTTCTATAAACGACGTGGTCATTGCCCTCATAGCCGATAACGTAAGCGCCTTTCAGCTTTGTCTTCATGAGCGCAGCCCCATCTCCTGAAGCAAGCCGCCCAGATGACTCGTCGCCTGCTGCAGCCGCTGATCGCGCTGCTCCGCATAGGAAGGTCCCTCGTAAATGGCGGGATCAGGAAGCAAGCCGGCTTGAATGCGCTGCTGGCAGCGCCATGCGTGCCTGACGAGCTCGGCCGTCTCCTCTACCGTCAGATCAGGATGGCTGTTGCGCCACTCCGGCACATACAGATCCAGATGCATGAGGCCTTTATGGTCTTCGATCTGGATATGCAGATCCGGTTGATGCGCCGAGATGATCGAGAAGATTTCGCGGAAGTCGATGAAGCCCTCGCCCGCCGGCTTCACTTGTCTAACCAATCCTGTATCCGAGAAATACAGGATGCAGTCCTTGGCATGCATCTGATGCACGTACGGAGCCGTTCGGCGCGCTACGCTGACCGGGTCCTCCGCACGCGACACGACATTCGCGGTATCGAACGCCACGCCGAGCACATCCTCGCCAACTTCCTCGATCAGACGCAAGATTTCAAAGGACGTGATTTCCTCATGCGTCTCCAGGTTGATCCGGGTTCCGGTATCTCTGAGCGCGGGTGCGAGCGATTTCAAAAACCGGGCGGTCGCCTGCAGCTGCTCATCCCATGTCACATCCGTCCGGAATCGGTCGTAGACGTGATAACCAGAGTGCTGTCCTTTCCATCCGGCCGTCACCCCGATTAGCTCCTTGGCGCCCATGTATGCCGCCGCTTCAAGCATTTTCTCAACGGCACGCTTGTAATCGCCGCCGCCAATCGTCCATGCCTCTGGCGTTTCATTCGTGTTGAACGGATTGACGCGCCCGATGCCGAAGTCCACATACAAACCCAGCTCTCTTGCACAATCGGCCGCAGCCTTAAGCTCGGAACGATCCAGCGTCGGAGATACGGAAAGCGGCAGCTTGTAATATACGCCGTCGAAGCCTTCATCCTTCGCCTTCTGAAGCGCCTGCTCAACAGGCAGCTCTTCCTGCAAAAAACCGTGATGCATATCAATGCCTAATTTCATATACGTTCACCTGCCCCAATCCTGTTAATATCAAAATCTTGCAATCTACGATTCATCGTACAACGAGACTAGGAACGAATCATCGGGAATAGCCGCTGCAGCTGCTCCTCTGTCGGACGGCTGGCGTATGGCGCGAATTCGAACGGCTCCGCATACCGTACTTGCGACGCCCGCTCCTTGCCGTATCCGCGCTCTAGAGCCGGCAGCATCTCTTCACTTGCATCGAAGAAGGAAGCCCAGCCTGCGAGCAGAAATTGCTTTTTGCCCTCCCAATCCTTTGGAACGGGATGATCTTCGCCCCAGGAACTGAACTCGTAAAACTGGGTGGCATGGGCATCGCAGGCGAGCAGCTTCTGCTCTACCGCTTCTCCAATGTCTACAACAAGATCGGCTGAATATCGTTCCTTCATGGAGTAGTCCGGCATGAGCAGATAGATCGGATTTTTCTTCGGAATAGGCGTATCTTGAACCGTGAGCGGCACACGGATGAACGGCGCGGCGTCGCCGACGATATGGCCGGCATAGCGGTTGTCAGGATGCCTGCCGCCTTCCGGATGGAACGAGATGACCACATCGGCCTGGAAGCGGCGAATTTGGCGTATGACCTCTTGACGCAGCTCAATGGTTGGAAGCAATTCCCCGTCGTGGGTATCCAGCACTTCATACTCGACAAGCCCTAGCCGCTGCTTCGCCAGCTCCGCCTCCCCCTTGCGCCGCTCCACCAGTTCGGAACGGTCCATCGTGGGATGACCGCAGCAGCCGTCTGTCAGGGACAGAAATTTGACGCGGTGACCCAGAGAGACGAATAGCGCCGCTGTTCCGCCTGCATAGATATCCGGCTCGTCGGGATGCGCTCCGATTACCAAAACATTCAACACTTCGTTCATTTCACCCATTCCTTTCGCAGAACCCTATTACAGGTGTCATAATGGTAAGGTTGAGAACAGGGCATCGCATGCCCTGTATCCCGATTACTTCATGGAGTTATTGTAGAGCTCGATCAGCTTCTTCACGCCTTTATTTTCCATATCCTTCACATAGTTGTCCCAATCGGCGTCATTGCCAAGCCGTCCGAATACAAACCCGTCATGCGCTTTCGCATAGCTGTCCTTAAGCGTCGTCAGCAGCATATTCTCTTCTTCCTTCTCGTCCGAGGTCAGCTTCGGCACCTTCACAATCGCCGGGAACCAATTGTTCGCCCGCGCTTCTTCCGTAAGCGACGTTACAAGCGGATTGTCCAAAACCTTGGTGAACCAGTCGTAGGTGTACAGCATCGTGTAGTTCTGATTGGAAGCGCCGCTGTCCCACAGGGCGCGCTGGATGCTCGTTGCGCCTGTAATTTTGTCCGTGAACTGCTTCTTGCCGTCCACAACGGTGAAGGAGTCGTTCTCCTCGCCCCATGTCACGATCTCATTGCCTTCGTCGCTGTACAAGTAGTTCACGAATGCCAGCAGTTCTTCAAAATATGGCTTATTGGCCGCCGAAGCCGGAATGACGATGCCATGCGGAATGCGCTGCGTGCTGGCAGCCAGCTTGCCCCCAGGACCTGCAATCGGCGGAATCGGAGTCAGTTCAAAATCCGGGCTGACATTTTTCTTGCCGTCTGCATTAATCTGCGCAAGCTCGCTGATCCACGTATACGTGAATACGCTCTTGCCCGTCACCATCTTCTGCTTCCAAGAATCCAGGCTGGAGGTGAACAGTTCTGGATCAGCCAGCTTCTCGGACACCAGCTTGTTCAGGAACGTCACATATTGCCTGTAATTCTCGCTTGTATAGAGGTACGTATAAGATTGCTTCTGTTCGTCGTAGACAAAGCCGTTATAGGAAGGATCGATGCCCCATGCCGCGCCAGACAAGTTGCGGATATTCTCCGCCCGGACAAGGTTCGCCATCGGGAACGACGCAGGATCCTTTTCCTTCAGCACTTTCAGCACGTTGTACAAGTCATCCATTGTCTCTGGTATGCTAAGGTCATACTTCTTCAGCAAGTCCGTCCGAATGACCGGCGCTGTATTATAGAGAGCCGCCTCGTTCATGACTGGAGCCACATACAGCTTGCCGTCCTTCGTACGCCAGTTGTCGAGCTCATCCTCGATCTCGTATTCTTTGATTTTTTTCTCGAGATTCGGCAGCTTATCCATATAGTCGCTAAGCGGAAGCAGTACGCCGTTTTGAGCAAATTCCAGTACGATCTCTTGCGTTACTTCTGTCACCAGATCAGGAATAGTTCCCGAGCTTAGAACGATCTTGAGCTTATTCTTATAATCAGGCGAAGGAACGGCCTGCACATCGATCTGCACATTGCCTTTAGTCTGCAATTGCTTGAAGAGCGCCCATTCCTTATTGAACGGATAAGCGGAAGAATCGCTGTACATCATGGACAGTCCAGTCGGACCAGCGGAATCGGAGCTCGGCTCCTTGGGTGATTGAGAGCAAGCGCTAATCGGCAGCGCCACAAGCAAAGCCGCCAGCGTCGTCATGACCCCTTTGCGAAATTTCGTATTCATTGGTGAATCCTCCCTTTTTTTGTAGTAGCACAAGTGAGATATGAGATGAATCAGCCCTTGACCGCGCCGAGCATCACCCCCTTGGCAAAATGCTTTTGCGCAAAGGGAAATACGCAGACGACAGGAATCGTCGTGACCATAATAACAGCCGCCTTGAGCGAAGCGGAGGAGAGCGTTGTCAAATCATTTTGACCAATGCCCGACCCCATGGAGGCCAGATCGGCCCCGGCGACAATATTTCGTACGATCATCATAACCGGATGCATATCGCTTGAATTCAAATAGATCATGGAGTTGAACCAGTTGTTCCAATAATACACGATCAGGAACATCGTAATCGCCGCAATGACCGGCTTGGATAACGGAATAACGATTTTAAACAAAATTTGCATCGGATTCAAACCGTCGACCATGGCCGCCTCCTCCAGGCTGTCCGGTATCCCCTGGAAAAACGTCATCATAAGCAGCAAGTAATAAGGCGTGATGCAAAATGGAATGACCACGGCCCAGATCGTATCGATTAAGCCTACACTCTTCACTACAAGATACGTCGGAATCAAGCCGCCGCTGAAGAACATCGTGAACATCACGATCAAGACAAAAGCCTTGCGTCCCTTCAGGAACGTTTTGGACAGCGGATACGCGCATATGACCGTCATAAACAATCCGATCGACGTGCCAAGCAGCGTCTGGAAGATGGAGTTTTTGAACCCCTGCAATATCGTCGGATGATCGAAGATTCTGAGGTAAGCGTCAATATTGAAGCCGATCGGCCAGACGACAACCTTCCCGCCTAATATAGCCGCCGATTCACTGAATGAAATCGAAATGAGATGAATAAATGGAAATGCGATGGCGAGCATGACCAAGCTCAGTATGCAAAAGTTGAAGATCATAAATACGCGATAGCCTTTGCTTTTCCGGTATAACATACGACCCCTCCTTAATAAAGCGATACGCCCGACAGTTTGCGCGAGATATAATTGGCCGCCGAGACAAGCCCGAAGCCGATTAATCCGCCGAACAGGCCTGCTGCTGTCGCGTAGCTGTAGTTGTTGTTCTCAAGTCCCATGCGGAATACAAAGGTATCGATAATATCGCTCGTTGCGGAGTTGCTTGCCGTATAGAGAAGCAATACCTTCTCAAAGCCGAGCGAGAGCAGCGAGCCGAGCGAAATAATGAATACAACCGAGATGGTTGGCAAAATCTGCGGAATCGTCACATGGATCGTCTGCTTCCAGCGGCCTGCCCCGTCCAGCTCCGATGCTTCATATAATTGCGTGTCGACTGAAGCCAGCGCCGCTACGAAGATGACGGCATTCCAGCCCATGTACTGCCAAATATCCGAGCTAATATAGATGAAGCGGAACCACTCCGGCTGATTCACGAAGAAGATCGGATCAATGCCAAGCGACCCCAGCACCTTGTTGACGATGCCGTTCGTAGGCGACAGGAGCTCCTTAATCAGTCCGACTACGACAACGATGGAGATGAAGTTCGGAAAATACGAGATGATCTGAATGAATCGCTTCAGCCGCGCACCCATGATCTCATTAATCAGCAGCGCAAAAATAATCGGAAGCGGGAAGCTGATGCTGAGGTTCATCACGCTAAGAAAGATCGTATTTTTGAAAGCCAGCCAGAAGTTCGGATCTTCCATGAACATTCGGAAATAGCGTAAGCCTACCCATTCCGTGCCATAAGCCGGTCCGCCCGGCATGTACTTCCGAAAGGCCAGGATATTGCCAAGTATCGGTCCGTAACGAAAGATGGCAAAATAAAGCAGCGGCAATGCCAGCAATACATAATAGTAATAATTTCGTTTCCAGTATGAGCGCCTGGCACGCTTGATGTACGGTACGGGATCATTCGATCGCGGCGATGCGGCGGCGTTGTTCATGTCGTTACTCCCCTTCATGTGCGGTTAATTCGGCCGTCAGGTCCGTGAATCCATCAAACCACATCGTAGGGTTCGCCCGTAATAGCCAAGTTCGCTTGCCGGTCACGCTTTTCGCCTTTGCTGTTTTGCAGACGGGCGCAGGCTGTTGTCACTCTTTTCGCCCATGTCACAGCATTCGCTACCCCAGCGGTGCGGACAAGCTCTATGCCGATGTTGCATATTTCCCCATGTCCCACAATTCTACTTTGTTGCAGAATTCGCACGGCTGCGCATTGCTTTTACACGGGAGGTTACCTATAATTTGAACCAAACTTGTCTATTCGGATCGACCTGTTCAATCCAACCAGCTACGAGTACAGAATGTCGATGAGGTGAGAACATGCGAAATATCCGTCACAGATGGTCACGGCTCGGCTTCCGGAGTATTTTCTACCGGCTAATCATTTTATTCGTATCGCTGTCCGCCTTCATTCAGATTGCATTGTTTCTGAGCACCAGCATTTCTATGAACTATATGGAAGGGCAGCTCAGGGAGAATTATGACCGCTCCTTGTCCAACCTGTCCTCTACAATGAACAATCTGTTCGACGGCATTTATCAATCGAATTTCCTGCTGGCGCTTGATCCGAACATTCTGAAGGTTATCACGACCCAATATGCGGAGGACGATATCGGCAAATACGCGGATTATTCGCAAGCCGTGCGCTCGCTCTCTCGCATCAAGGCAAGCAGCAACTACATTGACAATGCCTATATCTATAAACGCGATGAATCCGTCATTATTAGTGATAACGGCACCTATGAACCGGGGTCATTCTATGAAAGCGTATACAAGATGGAGCAATATCCGCTGTCCTTCTGGCAGGAATACAAAACGAACCATCATTTATTTACGATTCTGCCTCCTTCCGTCGTCTCAGGCAGTTATAGCAATAGGGGTGAATCAACGATCTCGGTCGTGCAATCGACGGTCGGCGGTCATTACTCCAATAATTTGTACGTCATTAATATGAAAGCAGAGGCTGTCCGCACTTTGCTGCAAAGCTATATGCAGACACCGAACAGCCTGATCATGGTCGCCGATACAGAAGGAAATCTGCTGGCTTCGACCCGAATGATCAATGTCACGATGCAATCCTTTATGAACGAGCTGCTGCTGAATCCGGAGACGAAATTTGACGCCGTGCATGGGGGCGAGAACATGCATATTATCAAGTACACGACCAACTTCTTTTTCCGTGACGTAACGATGGTGGTGGCGGTTCCCCATACGGACCTGACTTCCGCCCTGACCAAGATGAAAAGCTGGAATCTCACGATTACCGGCATTCTATTCCTTGTTTCTCTGCTGCTGTCGATCTTGTTCAGCCGGCGCTTCTACTCGCCGATCCGCTCGCTGGTACAAACCTTGCAGGGTCCCGGTCCCAAAAAGGATAAATCGCATTCGCCTTTCAACGAGCTGGAATTTCTGAATACGGAAATCAAACGAATTCTGACGGATGTCGATGATCTGAACCGGACCTTGTCCTACTCGCTGCCTATCGCAACCAAGCATTTTTTGGCCAAGGTGCTGCAATCCAACTTCCCGTACGATCATGATGTCATCGATTCGTATTTGAACAAGCTGGATTTCCGGTTTCCGAATACGTATTTTCAGGTCAGCTTGATTCAGTGTAACTTCCGGAAGCCGTTTTATGATCTGTATTCAGAGAAGTTCCAGAACGAAGCGACGGATACGATCTTCCGCATACTGAATGCGTTATTGCCGCAAGAGCATCCCGTCTATATCCTGGAGCTGGATGCCCATATGTTCGCCGTGCTGATTAACCCGGCAACGAAGGATGACTTGGAAGCCTATTCGGCTTACTTCGAGCAAATCGACAGCTTGTTCCGCCAAGACGAAGCCGAGCTGCGCATTCACGTTGGCATGGGCCGGGTCTATGAAAATTATACGGGGATGCAATCTTCTTATGTAGAAGCCATGAAGGCATTGTGGCAGGTGTCTCCCTTCGATTCCAACCGAATCGTGCAATATTCGGAGTATGAGCCCCATGAGCCACGTTACGTGCTAAGCCGGACGGACGAGAAAATACTGGCCAACCTGCTTGTGGCAGGCAAGCGCGAGGAGTTCAGGGAGCAGTTGGATGGTGTCATATCCGCCAATACGGATCGCTATATGACGGGGACTAACATGAAGCAGCTGTTCGTTCACTTGTATCTGATCGGCATCCAAACGTTGAAGAGCAAAAATATCGCCGAAGATCATGAAGAAGAGCTCGATATGACGCAATTCCTGCTCTCAGCAGATGTAGGGTCCACACAGGAAATGACGGAGCACTTACACCGGTTTTTTGATCGGGTGCTTGAGCTATGCGAGTCACCTCCTTCGGACGCCTTCAATATTAAGCTGTTCCGCGCCTATCTGGACAACCACTATGCCGAGGAGATTACGCTCGACATTCTGGCGGACAAATACAATACGACACCCAAGTACATGTCGCGGCTTCTCAAGAAAGAGCTGGGCACAACCTTCCACAAGTACTTGCAGCAGCTGCGCATCGACAGAGCCAAGGAGCTGCTTACCTCCTCCTCAGCCCCGATCCATGAGATATGGGAGCAAGTGGGCTTCAACAACCGCAATACCTTTATCCGCACGTTCAAAAATCAGGAAGGCATCTCACCAACCGACTATCGGAGATGCCATCGTCCTGGCGATTAGCGCACCGCTGCGCCAGGTTAGGTTACGCCACAGCAATGCCATAAGCGCAGCAAAAGGCCGAGATCAGGGAAGTTTGTCTTCTCTGTCTCGGCCTTTTCTTCTTGGAGCTATTATTCAGTCGGATCTACCGGCTTGATCGGCACCTGTGCAGCAGGCTTGCTAGCTGCCGCTGGAGCTGGAGCCGTAAGCACCGCTTTCGGCGCAATCGCCTTGGAGGTCAGACCTTGAATCAGCTGATTCACGTCGATGCCGGATACACTCTTAAGCATCTCTGGCGCTGTTGACATCAGCGACGTCACATAGTTGCTAAGCCGCGCTGCGCCTTCGCCATTGCCTGTATCGACTACTGTCAGCTTGTCGATGGAGCTGATCGGCTCCGCCACTTTGCCCGCCAGCTCTGGCAGCATCTTGACGATAATATCGAGAACGGCGGCTTCGCCGAACTTCGCAAACGCATCGGCCAGCTTTTCCTTCGCTTCCGCTTCTGCCAGACCGCGCAGACGGATAACTTCGGCTTCTGCTGTACCTTTGGCGCGTTCAGCCTCGGCTTCCGCCAGACCGTCCAGACGCTTCTGAGCCGCTTGCGCTTTCGCTTCCGCTTCGATTCGGTACTGCATGGCATCCGCTTCACGCAATTGCTTCGCTTTGTTCGCTTCTGCCGCTTGCTCGACGGCATAACGATCGGCGTCCGCTTTCTTCTTCACTTCCGCATCGTATTGCTTCTCGCGGCGAAGAATCTCTTTTCCCTCCAGATCGATCTCTCTTTCCTTCCGGACGAGCTCGACCTTCATTTGCTCCTCGACTACGCTTTGCTTCGCGCGCGCTTCCTGAATGGAATACGCCTGGTCTGCTTCCGCTTTCGCCGTATCTTGGTCGCGCTTAAAGGAAGCGACCTTCATCTCCTTATCCTTCTCGGCTTCCGCGATATTCGTGTCGCGCAGCAGCTCCGCTTTCTGACCCGCTTCAGACGCAAGCGCCTTCTGGATACGGGCATCCCGCACCGCTTCCGCTTCGGCAATCTCTGCGTCACGCTTAACCGCTGCAATACGCGGCTTGCCCAGCGCATCCAGATAACCATGCTTGTCGCGCAGATCCTTGATCGTAAAGGAGACAATCTGCAGTCCCATCTTCTTAAGGTCCTTCGCCGCTACTCCTTGCACCTCTTGAGCAAACTTGTCGCGGTTACGATACACTTCTTCTACGGTCATGGAGCCCAGAATCGCCCGCAGGTGACCCTCCAGAACCTCTTGAGCTTCACCCTTCAGCGCTTCCGTCGGCTTGCCCAGGAACTGCTCGGCAGCCGTCGCTACGTCTTCAATCGCGCCGCCGATCTTGATAATCGCAACGCCGTCAGCCATAACGGGAACACCTTGCTCCGTATAGACCTCCGGTGTCGATACGTCCAGCTTATGCGACAGTAACGACAGGAACTCTGCTTTCTGGAAGATTGGAAGGATAAATGCGCCTCCGCCTCGAATAATCTTCACCTTGCGGCCGGACTCGTCTACAAGGGCATTTTTGGTCCCGAGGAATGACCCTGTTACCAGCATCGCCTCATCCGGGCTTACGGTCTTGTAGCGCGCCCAGAATGCGAGGCCAAGGACGACCAGAACCCCAACTACAATAATAGGAATTGTTAAGTACTGTTCCATTCACTTTCTCCTCTCTCTTCTAAGGTTTTATTAGATCGACAGGTTCAGCTCCGACACATACAATACGCCTTCCCTGACGTCAATCACAACGACTTGCGCTCCGCCGGCAATCGGCTTCTTGTCATAACTGGCGGCGATCTGATTCGTATTGCCCGCCCCTACCTTAACCAGCACCTCTCCGTAACCGTTCTCCGGAATCGGAACGAGTACTTCGCCTCGAGATCCGGCAAGCGAGCCAATCGTGAACGCAATCGAGTTCTCGCTGTTCTCCATCGGCTTCACATATAGGAAGAAAACGGCGATTGCGCCTACAATGGCGATGAGCAGAGCAATCAGCGCAATAACCCATATACCAAGCCCGCTGTATCTCTCCAGCAGCAGCCCGGCTCCTCCGAAGATCGTAATGCCGCCTACAAGCGTCATAGGCTGGAATATGGACGGACCGTCTAGCGACAGGAAGTCAAGCACTCCGTCCATCGCCTGGCTCAGCCAATCCCCGAATATAACGCTGACGAGCGCGTAAAGAATACCGCCGATGAGACATGCCATATAGATCGTCTCCATTTTCCTCCTCCTCTCTCAAAAGGCATAACCTGTTATCGCTTCCGTTATTTATTACGTTTTAGTTGTAAAATAGTTTCTAAAATTAAGTAAAAACGACAACACATAATTCACTAATGATGCGATGAATACGGCCCCTTCTTCCATTTACTTGAAAAAGGCTTGTTTATCGCGCTGTGGAATCGCATGGCATCCGTTCTGAACGCCCTTGTACGATGTATGTTGCGGCGGCGGGTCGCCCTTCTCCATGGTACACTTGAACGATAAATGCGGCAAGACTCTTATTCGTATCTGTCAGGCCGCGGCAATGTTCACAACTGGTCAGCAGCGTGATTCGAATATCAACAGCTGCATCAATGACTCTGTTCCGCGAAAACTACGTAAACATTGCTTTAAGCCTGCTTTCATAACGACAATTTCATTTCATGCAATAGCCTAACAAAACTTTTCCCCCTGTTTCTTCGTCTATAGATGAAGAATAAATTACAGTCCTTGCTTTAGCACCCTCTGCTGTTTGCTGCACTCCAAGCTGAATTAGCGCAGCGTCATCGAGTTGTCATATGGACAGAAATGGAATATCCAGGCACGAGGCATGTACCATAATGGGTTTTGTGCTATAATGGTAATGCTATTTTGGAGGAGGAGTTATAAGCATGCAAGAAGATCGTCAACCATCGCCGAAGGCACCTTACAGCAGATGGCGATTATTCGGATTGGTATCATTCATTACTGTAAAATGGATTGTTTATTTTGGCATAATTTTTGGCTTGCTGGCAGGCGGCGTCATGACAGGCTACGTGGCCGCTCTGGTTAAGGATGAAGAAATCAGGCCGCAAAGCGTCATCCAGGATAAGGTTGGCGAATATTCCATGACCGGCTATGTATACTTCAACGATGACTCCTTGGTGGGACAGCTGCGGACCGACGAGGACCGGATCGTCATTACATACGACGAAATTCCGCAATCCGTCATTGACGCCCTGCTGTCTACAGAAGACAACAACTTCTTCGAGCATGACGGCGTTGATATTAACGGCCTCGGCCGCGCGGTCAAACAGAAGCTCTTTAATGAAGATACGCAAACCGGCGGCAGTACGCTGACACAGCAGCTTGCGCGCCGGGTGTTCCTTAGCCTGGATAAGACCGACAGCCGCAAAATCAAGGAGATCTTCCTGTCGCTGCGCATGGAGCGTTATCTGACGAAAAAAGAAATTCTGGCAGCTTATCTGAACAAAATGCCGTTCGGCAATGGATCCAATGGTTATCAAGTATTCGGCATCAAAGCCGCAGCCAAGGGCATATTCGGCATTACCGACCTGTCCAAGCTTAATACGGCCCAATCCGCTTACCTGGCAGGCCTACCGCAGCTGCCTTCACTCTACACCGCCTTCACCGGCTCAGGCAAGTTCAATGAAGCCGGATTCGAGCGTGCCGTGAAGCGCCAGCAGCTCGTTCTGAAGCGTATGATGGAAACTGGAAGGCTGAATCAGCAGCAGTATGAAGAAGCGCTCAAATTCGATATCCGCTCTTCTGTCGCTCCGCCAAGCGAAAAGGCGTATACGACCTATCCGTACCTGATGCTTGAAGCAGAGCGTCAAGCGGCGGAAGTACTGCTTATGCAGAGCGATCCGACACTGACCAAAGCCGACCTTCGCAAGAAGGAGAACGCCGGTCTGATCGAGGAAGCGCGGGAGCAGCTGCTGCGCGGCGGCTATCACGTCTACACGACGATCGATAAAGATGTCTATACCATAATGCGCGAGATTGCCAGCAATGAAGACAACTTCACGCCATACAGCGAGAAGAAAGGCATCGAGCAGATCGCAGGCGTCATGCTGGATCACAAAACAGGCGCCATTATCGGGATGCTGGAGGGTCGCGACTTCTACGAGGAGCAGATGAACTTTGCGACGCAAATGATTCGTCAGCCGGGCTCCACGATGAAGACGCTAGCCGCTTATTTGCCCGCGATTGACGCAGGCATCATTCAGCCGGCAAGCATTATCGACGATGCGCCGATCGTAATGAAGGACGGCCAGAAGGGCTTCCATATCCCGATGAACGTAACGAACAAGTTCAGAGGACTTGTGACGGCACGCGATGCGCTTAACCGCTCGCTTAACCTTCCAGCGCTTAAGATTTTTAACGAAGATGTCACGATTGAAAAAGCATGGGAATTTGTAAGATCGCTTGGCATTACTACGCTGCAGCCTGAGGATGCTTATTCCCAGACGGGCGTTATCGGCGGTCTGCGCATTGGCGTCTCTGTGGAAGAGTTGACGAACGCTTACGGCTCTATCCCGAATCAGGGCGTCTTCCAGGACGCTTACATGATTGAAAAAATTACGGATGCGAACGGCAAAATGATCTTTGAGCACAAAGAACAGCCGAAACGTGTCTTCTCGGAGCAAACGGCCTTCCTTATGACTGACATGCTGAAGACGGTTATATCCGATCCTTCCGGCTCCGGCCATCAGGTATCGAAGCAATTCAAGCAATACGGCAAGATTCCGGTAGCCGGCAAAACCGGCTCCACCCAAAGCTATGGCGACGTATGGTTCATGGGCTTCACGCCTGACGTCACGCTTGGTGTATGGGCGGGTTATGAGGAGCAGATTAATTCCCTCTCCAATAATGGCCAGACCCGCGCCCGCTCCATCTGGACGCTTATTATGAATAAGCTGACGGAACAGAAGCCGGAGCTATTCGTAACAGACAGCTTCGCGAAGCCGGATGGCGTCGTGAAAGCGACCGTATCCAAGGCAAGCGGCCTGTTGCCGACGGGATTGACCAAGTCAGCGGGATTGCTCGTAACTGATTGGTTCAACAAACAATATTTGCCGAAGAAAGCAGACGATGCGCTCGTCAGCATGAAATACATTACGTATGAAGGAATTAACTATGTCCCTAACGAGCTGACGCCTGACGACATGCTGAAGGAAAAAGTCGTTATCAAGCGCAAGAAACCGCTTGATGTGCTGATGGACGAAATCAAGGAAGCGCAATCCAAGCTGCCTGCCAAAAACAGAAGGCCGCTTGAAGTCTATGTCCCTATGGACGCGCAGAATGACGCGCCTTCCAAAACCGATCCGCGTGCAGATGACGGCGCTGCGCCACAGACGCCGGGCGATGCGAAGCTTAGCTCTTCAGGCGCAGGAGACATTACAATCACATTCTCGGCCAGCAAGTCGCCTGACGTAGTCGGCTACAGGCTGTACCGCTCAACGAATCAAAGCGATTATGCGAAATTCGGTACATCCATCCTTCTTGGAGACGAAACCAAGTTCAGCTTTAAGGCTTCGGACAAAGAAGCGGCAACGTATTATGTCGTAGCCGTCGATGTCGTTGGCAAGGAATCCGCTCCAAGCGCCATTCTGAATTATGGCTCCATCTTGCCGGAATTGCCTGAAATTCCGGGGGTACCGGGTATACCTGGCGGCGAGAATAATGGCAGCAATAATGGAAACAACGGCAATAACGGCAGCGAGACAGGCACAGCGCCTTCCGCACCTACCGGATTAACGGCGGAGAGCTCCGATCTCAGCATCCTGCTGAGCTGGGCTTCCAACCCGGTGTCGGATCAAGTTACGCTCTACCATATCTATTACAGTGCCGGCAGCGACGGCAATTACGTCAAGCTGGGAACCACTTCTCAGACCAGCTTCGAGCATCTGGCGCCTCTGTCCAGCGGCAGCTATCAGATCACGGCTGAGAATAGCTCGGGCGTATCGTCGCCATCAGCAAGAGTAACGGTTGGGCAATAACACATCGGCGGTATCGTACCCCTAGCATATGTCAACAAAGCAGCGCCTCCTTCTGGGGGCGCTGCTTTTAGGTTTGGCGTTTTTCGATGACTGCTCTCTTCTATTCTTCACTTGTTTCTTCCCTGCTGTGTTTCGGCTGACGGTATGTGAACAAATAAAGAAGAAGCCTCTAGATCTACGAATAGACCTAGAGGCTTCGATATGAATTGCTTATTAATCCTCGATTGTGGAGAGGTCGCCAGTCGGCAGGTTAAGCTCCCATGCCTTCAATACCCTTCTCATGATCTTGCCGCTGCGCGTCTTCGGCAGCTTATCCTTGAATTCGATCTCTCTTGGCGCAGCATGTGCGGAGAGGCCTACCTTCACGAACTGGGAAATTTCCTTCTTCAGCTCTTCTGTTGGCTCGAAGCCTTCACGAAGTGCGATAAATGCTTTAATAATCTCGCCGCGCATCGGATCAGGCTTGCCGATAACGCCAGCTTCCGCAACCGCCGGATGCTCAACAAGCTTGCTCTCGACCTCGAATGGACCTACGCGCTCGCCTGCCGTGTTAATGACATCGTCGATACGGCCTTGGAACCAGAAGTAGCCATCCTCGTCCATATAAGCGGAGTCGCCGGATACATACCAGCCCTCGAGGCGGAAATACTCTTCGTACTTCGATGGGTTGTTATAAATCTTGCGCATCATGGACGGCCAAGGCACGCGCACAGCCAGATTGCCCATGCGGTACGGCGGAACTTCATTGCCGCTGTCGTCGATAATCGCCGCTTGAACGCCAGGCAGCGGCTTGCCCATGGAGCCCGGCTTAATGTCCATGCTCGGATAATTGCAGATCAGCTGTCCGCCCGTCTCTGTCATCCACCATGTATCATGAATACGCTGATTGTAGACCTTCATGCCCCAACGCACAACCTCAGGGTTCAGCGGCTCGCCAACGCTGAGCACATGGCGCAGGCTGGACAAGTCGAATTGCTTCGACAGATCGTCGCCCGCTCCCATCAGCATACGGAATGCCGTTGGTGCGCTGTACCATACGGTAACTTTATATTTCTGAATGACACTGTACCAGTCGCTAGGGCTGAAGCGTCCGCCGCGAATGACATTCGTCGCGCCATTCAGCCATGGAGCGAATATACCGTAAGACGTACCCGTTACCCAACCCGGGTCAGCCGTACACCAGTAGATGTCGTCGTCCTTCAGATCCAGAACAACTTGACCTGTATATTTGTGTTGGACCATCGCGTTTTGCACGTGGAACACGCCTTTTGGCTTGCCCGTGGATCCGGATGTATAATGCAGAATCAGCCCGTCTTCACGATCCAGCCATTCAATCTCGGCTTCGTCAGACATCTTGCTGATCTCTTCTTTGAAGTTTACAATTCCTTCTTCAGCAGGGATATCGTCGCCGTAGACGATAATATGCTTCAGACCAGGCAGCTCATCTCGCTTAATGCGATGAAGAAGCGCAGGTGTCGTCACGATTGCGACCGCTTCGCTGTCCTGCAGCCGGTCCTTGACCGCCGTCTCCATAAAGGCTTCGAACAACGGTCCTACTACCCCGCCAACCTTCAGGGTCCCCAGAACGCTGAAATACAGTTCAGGCGTACGCGGCATGAAGATGAAGACTCGCTCTCCCTTGCCGACTCCAAGCTTGCGAAGGAGATTGGCGAAACGGTTGGATTGTTTGCTCAGCTGCTCGAATGTATACGATTCATCGCGTTCGCTGTCGCTGTAGTAAAGCGCTACTTTATTGCCTCTACCAAGCTCGAGATGGCGATCAATCGCTTCATAAGCCATGTTCACCTTTCCCGTCTCATGCCAGCTGAACTGCTTCTCGATTTGCTCCCATTGGAAGGTTGCTGCCGCTTCTTCGTAATTTTTCAAATTCGGGTTCGTCGCTGTTGCCGGTACACGCTCTTGATGCAAGTTGATCATTCTATCACTCTCCCATCAAATCTGTAAAACATTGTATAGGTATGCGCTTTCAAAAATCCTCTATCATTATACCACAACACCTTTCCTTTCGACTACGCTTTTCATTTTCTTGATTGTTTGTTATAAACAATAGTAGGAAATAATCAATTTGGAGGAAGAAATAATCAGTTTTCTCGCGACAGTTGAAATGAAAGGGGACCACTGAATGGAGCACCGAAAGCGGCTGCAGAGAGACATGATTACGACCCGTGACAACCACGAGCTGATTATTGAGGGGCCTGTCCCTCCCGATCGCCTGGCCACATACACGATGCATCAGTCGCTGGATGCCTTCCGCAGACCGAAGGACCAGCATGAAGCGCTCGTGGAAATTGCCGGATTGGAGGAAGGGCGTATTATTTTGGCCCGCGAGGGCGACTTGATTGTCGGATATGTAACGTTCCACTACCCGGATGAGCTCGAGCGCTGGTCCGAAGGCGGCATGGAAGATCTGGTCGAGCTTGGGGCGATTGAGGTCGCCAATGATTACCGGTCCTACGGGCTGGGCAAGCGTCTGATCAACATGGCTTTTGCCGAGGAACAGCTGGAAAATATGATTGTATACACAACGGAATATTACTGGCACTGGGATCTCGAGGGCACAGGCCTGAACGTATGGGATTACCGCACCATGATGGAAAACTTAATGAAATCAGCAGACATGATCTGGTATGCCACCGATGATCCGGAGATTTGCTCGCATCCCGCGAACTGCCTCATGGTCCGTATCGGCAAAGAAGTGCCGCTCAGCTCCATCGAGAAGTTCGACCGAGTCCGGTTTCGCAATCGATTCATGTATTAAGCCGTACATTTTGCAGGGAAAGGAAATGAGCTCAGAATGGTATCAAACGCTGTATTCATTCATCATCCCGATTCATCCGGCTATAAATTTCATGATGACCATCCCTTCGATCCGATCCGTCAAGCGTTAACGATCGATCTGCTGAAGGAAACGCAAGCGCTTACGAACGAACAGATCATACGGCCTGATTATCTAATTGATGATAATATGCTTAAGCTCGTGCACCGCCACGATTATGTGCAAGCCGTCAAAATGTTGGATACGGAAGATGATCCCCGCAGCAAAGCGGTGCTTGCCGAGCAATTCGGACTGCAAACGGAGGACACGCCTTTTTTTCCCGGACTGCACAAAGCGGCCTGCGCGATCGTAACAGGCTCTGTAGAAGCCGCAGAAGCCGTTATGAGCGGTCGTACCTTGCACGCCTTCCATCTTGCCGGGGGATTGCATCACGCGTTCCCAGACCGCGCCTCGGGCTTCTGTGTGTACAATGACGCTGCGATTGCCATCACGCATATTCGCAACAAGTATAACGCCCGCGTTCTCTACATCGATACGGATGTCCATCATGGAGACGGCGTCCAGTGGTCTTTCTACGATGATCCCGATGTGTGTACGTATTCGATTCACGAGACCGGCAAATACCTGTTTCCCGGTACCGGATATGCGTACGAGAAAGGTGTAGACAAAGGTTTTGGCACATGTTTTAATGTGCCGCTGGAGCCGTTCACCGAAGATGAATCGTGGCTGGAGAGCTTTAATGTGACGATCCGAAAGGTGATTGAGGCATTCAAGCCTGATGTGATTCTAAGCCAGCACGGCTGTGACGCCCATGCGTACGACCCGCTGTCGCATATCCACTGCAGCATGCGCATCTATCAGGAGATTCCCGCTATTCTGCATGAATTGGCACACACGTATACAGAAGGCCGCTGGATCGCACTTGGCGGTGGCGGCTACGATATATGGCGCGTCGTTCCACGGGCATGGGCCCAAGTATGGCTGGAGATGACGGATCATCCGCTGGCTGCAGCCATCCGGGCGCATGAAGTAAAGGCGCTGCCGGCTCCCTGGCTGGAGCGTTGGAGGGATAAAAGTCCCGTCCCGCTGCCAGACGACTGGCAGGACGACAGCTCCGCCATCCCGCCGATCCCGCGCCGCGACATCATTAACGAGCAGAACCGCAATACGCAGTCGATTGTGATACAGGATTTATAACATGTTGTAGGAATTATGTGAATGTAGGTATCATAGGAACGTCATTTGCTCTATAACGGTAAGCAACCCGAATAGCTATCGGCCAGCGCACAACGCTCTGGCTGATAGCTATTTTGCAGTAAGGGTGCGAGTAAGGAGTATAACAATAGCTGGTTGGTGCGATAAGGAACTAGCGGTGCTTCTAATCGGGAGCATGATAATTTGTCGCGTCTGTGAATGTATTGGTGCTACGAAACGTTGTTTTGCCGTTTTGAGGGGGTTTGTGGATTTAGTGTGCCTCGCAACGTTATTTAGCCGATTTGATGAGTTATGTGAATTTAGCGGTGCCTTGCAACGCTATTCGGCCGATTTGTCGTGTTTTGTGAATTTAGTGATGCCCTGCAACGCTAATTTGCCTGTTGAAGCATTAAGTGAGTATAGCGATACCTTGCATCGCTAATTAAATTTAATTTATTCCAATGTATTTTGGTCAAGCCTTTTCTCAGCCCGGCTCAATCAACCGCATAAAAAAGCCGCTCCACCATCGTTTGCGATGGCGAAGCGGCCCTATAAGTGCTTAGATATGTTTGACCATCTCGTCGATGATCTGATGTGAATTCGTCGAGGCTTTCACCGTGAATTCCGCAAAGTTGACATGTGCGGAGCCGTCAGCCTTGTCCGACATGGAGCGGATCACAACATAAGGAACGCCGTGCATGTCGCATACTTGAGCGACGGAGGCCCCTTCCATCTCGGCGCAAGCGCCTTGCATCGTCTGATGCAGCGCCTCCACCGCTTCGCGGCTGGCGATAAATTGGTCGCCGGACAGAACTTTGCCCTTCAGGCTGCGACCCGGGAACAGCTTCTCGCTTGCTGCATACGCTAGCTCGACAAGCTGCTTGTCCGCTGCGAATTCAGAGCGCGGATGGAACGGAATGACGCCTTTGGCAAAGCCCAGCGGCGAACAATCCATGTCATGCTGAATACAGCTCTCCGATACGACGATATCGCCGATATCCAGCTTAGGGTCCAGCGCTCCCGCCACGCCCGTGAATAGAACGCAATCTGCGCCCGCATCCAGCAAAATTTGAGTACAAACCGCGGCATTCACTTTGCCAACGCCCGACTTGCAATAGATAACCTGCTTTCCGTGCAGGGTGCCTTCATAATACGTGATGCCCGCTTTCGTAAATTCCGAAGCGACGGCGACATGCTGGTGAAGAAGCTCGATCTCCTCCGCCATTGCGCCGATGATGCCGATTTTCGATATAGCCATTGTTTATTATATTCCCCCTACCGATTGACGATTTACAATCTCATGCGGCAGTGTAACCTTGGATTGTTCGACATTTTCCTTCTTCATAAGCTTCGTAAGCAGACGCATGGATACCGCCCCGATATCATACATCGGCTGAGCGACAGCAGTAAGCTGCGGACGAACCATGGACGCCATGCGGCTGTTGTCTACGCTAATAATGGAAAATTCCGCAGGCACCTGCAAGCCGGAATCTTGAATGCAATGAATCGCGCCAATCGCCATTTCGTCCGTAGCGGAGAATACGGCTGTCGGGCGTTCCGCCAGATCGATAAAATATTTCATCGCTTCAGCGCCGGACTCATACCGGTAATTGCCGATGCGAACCAAAGTATCATCGTATGTAATGCCCGATTCCTCCAGCGCGCGCTTGTAGCCTTGGAATCTCGCATAGCCATTCGAAGGGTCCTGCAGCGTGCCGCTAATCATGGCAATGCGCTTATGTCCCTGGGATACCAATTTCATGACAGCATCATAAGCCGCCTCTTCATGGTTGATGTCCACGGAAGGAATTTGGTTGTTGTCGTCACTTGTCGCGCACAGCACAATTGGAACGTTCGCTGTCTTGAACGCTTGCAAGTGGTCATCCGTAACTGCGCCGCCCATGAACAACAGGCCGTCGACTTGCTTCTCCAGAAGCGTATTGATTACGCGGATTTCTTTATCCTTCTTCTTGTCGGCGTTGCACAAAATAATATTATAATGATACATATTCGCGATATCTTCAATTCCGCGTGCCACTTCGGCAAAAATCGCATTGGAAATATCCGGTATGACTACGCCTACCGTCGTTGTTTTTTTGCTCGCAAGTCCGCGAGCTACCGCATTTGGTCGATAGCCCAGACGTTCAATGGCTTCGTACACTTTCTTTCTCGTCGCTGGCTTAACGTTCGGGTTATTGTTCACGACCCGGGATACCGTAGCCATCGACACACCTGCTTCTCTTGCTACATCATAAATGGTTACCGTCACGGATTCTCTCTCCATTTGCTCAGAATTTTATTTTTTCGTACGCCACATATTAGAGTAATGATACGACAAAATATTACTTTTCGCAATGTACGCCAGAGCGGGCGCCATCCGAATGTGCGAATGTTGAAGCCCATGTCCCGCCGCGTCAATAAACGCATGAAGGTCATGCCGTCACGGAAGCCTTATTATCAGAGCCGTACAAGCGAAATAATTCGCTATAGAGCGCAGGACGTTATGTATGAAGCCTTCTTCTGCTTATTTGCTGAAGCCGCTTATTGATGTCGGCAATCCACGCCTCATCCTCGAGCGACTGTGCCAGCAAGTGCAGATCAAGAAGCATATTCACCCGCTGCTCGATCAGCGCCTCAACTTCATGCAACTCTGGCTGCTGCTTGTTCGCTTTGGCTTCCACTAACAAATCTGCCCATTCATTGCATTCGTTAAACAGGAACGTGCCTTTATTTGGCTCAGCCCCGAGCTGGGCAATCAATCCGGTCAAATCCGGCTTTACCTCCGGAATCACTTCGCTTCTGCTGCAGGTCGTGCAAGAGAAGATCGGCACATTGTCGATCTCAACCTTTCCTGAATAGATGACGGTGCGCAGCTTCATCGTCATCGTCTCACCGCAATGGCATGTCTTACGCAAGATGGTCAGCTCCTTCTCATAGCGGCAGAACCGCTATCTTACCTAATCGTATTCCTACTGAGAGTGAGTAAAATATTCGACCTTTTTTGGCAAAACTCCTGCTTATACGGCTATGTAATTTTTACTACTAAAAGTCATGAAAGGCGGTCAAGCCGCTATGCGCCGCCACATTCGGCGAATGACCGGAATCGACACCAAAATCGTCCATATGGCTGCCCCGATCATATCATTGCGCACATCCATGATATCCATCATTCTTCCATCTACAAACAACTGATGGTACTCGTCGGTCACACCATACAAGCCGCATAACAGCACAATGGCAATCTTCATCAACAGCTTATCTGAGCGTACGCCGAAGCCATAATCAAAAGTGGCTGCAAGAATAAAATAACTGACAAAATGTCCCCAATTAAAATCCGTCATATTGGGAAATAGCTTCTGAAAAAACGGCAGCACCGTTCCCACTTGATCACCCGTTCGGGACGACAGCGTAAATATGACAGCCATCCAAAGCACGGCGGGTATGAACCGGATAAGCCGGCGCCCTGACAATAGCTTTTTTTTATAACTCATTTGATTCATATATACTCCTTCGCTACAATATGAATGTAACCATTTCATGGAGAGGGAGGGGATCTCATGTCCTTGCAGAACCAAACGGTTATCTGCCTGCTAGACGATGAATTCGAGGATTTGGAGCTATGGTATCCCGTCTACCGCGTACGCGAAGCCGGAGCTACCGTCTTATATGCCGGTCCAGAGAAGGGAAAAACCCATATTGGCAAATACGGCGTACCGGCCGTTGCCGATCTGGCATTTGACGAAGTGAACAGCGAGGAAATCATTGGTCTTCTCGTGCCGGGCGGCTGGGCGCCGGACAAGCTGAGACGATATCCTAAAGTGTTGTCGCTCGTTCAGGAGCTGAATGCGGCGAACAAGCCGATCGGGCAAATCTGCCATGCCGGCTGGGTGCTCATCTCCGCCAAAATCCTGGAGGGCCGCCAGGTGACGTCCACTCCCGGCATACGCGACGATATGGAGAATGCAGGCGCGACCTGGCATGATGAGCCGGTGGTCGTCGACGGCAATCTCATCTCCGCGCGCCGTCCGCCGGACCTTCCGCCTTATGCGAAAGCGTTCGTGGACGCATTGGAACAGCGAATGGGTTAACCATTCGCTGTTTTTTCTTTCGGCTCGCGCTTGAAAGCCTCCAGCATAGCGATAACTTCCGAGCTCGTGCGGCACAGCTGCAGCTGATCCAGTAATCCTTTGCTCTCCTCCTGCTTCGTCCCGAGAAGCCGCTCCTTCACATGCAGGATCGAATGGGCCGACATGCTCAGCTCATCGACATCCAGACTCAGCCAGATCGGCAGGGCTCGCATGTCCCCGGCCAACTCGCCGCATACGCCTACCGTAATACCGGATCGTTTCGCAGCATCCACCGTCAGCTTCAGCATCCGCAGCAGCGCCGGATGAAAAGGCTCATACAGATGGGAAATTTCTTCATTCATACGATCTACCGCAAGCGTGAATTGCACGAGATCATTGGTCCCGATGCTGAAGAAATCGACCTCCTGCGCCAGCAAATCCGCGATCATGACGGCCGCAGGCACTTCGATCATAATGCCGACCTTCATCCCTTTGTCATAAGGAATACCTTCCTGCTCCAGCTCCATCTTTGCTTCGTTCAATATTCGATTGGCGCTGCGCACTTCGTCTACCGACGAGATTAGCGGATACATCAGCTTCACCTGCCCGTATACGCTTGCGCGAAGGATCGCACGAAGCTGCGTCTTGAAGAGATCGGTGCGGTCAAGCGAAATGCGAATGGCGCGGTAGCCCAAGAACGGGTTGTCTTCCTCTGGCAGCTCAAAATAATCCAGCTGCTTGTCTCCGCCTACATCCAGCGTCCGAATAACAAGCGGATCTCCGTCCAGCTTCTCGGCGACGCTGCGGTACACCTCGAACTGCTCCTCTTCCCGTGGAAAACGATTGCGGTCCATATATAGAAACTCGGTTCGGAATAGCCCTACGCCATTCGCACCGCTCGACAGTGCAATCTCCAGCTCCTTGATGGAGCTGATATTCGCCTCCAGACGCAAAGCTTTGCCATCGGGTGTCACCGAATGACGCGTGGCGAAATGCTGAAGCTTCTTCTTCTCTTCCTTCTGCGTGTCATGCAGTTGATTATAGCGTTCGATGACAGCCTCTACGGGATCGATATAGACTGTGCCGTCGCTGCCGTCAATGACAATGGTCTGACCAGTCATAATCGGTTCTGTCAATCCTTGTTCCACGCCTACCACGAGCGGAACGCCCAGCGCTCTGGCCATGATCGACGAATGCGAGGTCGTGCTGCCTGCCAGCGTCACAATGCCAAGCACATGATCCGGGTTAATATGGGCGAGCTGGGAAGGCGACAGCTCCTTCGCAATAAGGATGAAGGGCTGCGTGTCCACCGGCAGCGCAATCTCCGGTACGCCGAGCAGATGCTTGAGAAGGCGATTGCCGACATCCTTAATATCAAGCGCCCTCTCCTTCATGTAATCGTCGTCCAGCAAGTCGAACATCGTGACGAAGTGATCGATCGCTTCCTTCACCGCCACTTCGGCCGCCTTGTACTGTCGCTGGATAATGCCCTGAATTTCATTCATGAAGACCGGATCGTCTAGTATGGCGATATGAGCGTCGAATATATTCGTCTCTTCCGAGCCGACGACCTCCCTCAGCTCATCCTTGATCTGCTCGATCTCATGCTTCGATGTCCGAATGCCTTCATATACCCGCTCGAACTCACGGGCGAAGTCGGCTACATCGATCTTTTGGTCCGGCACTTCCCACTCCCAGTTCGGCAGCACGAACGATTTTCCGATCGCGATGCCTGACGAGGCGCCTATTCCTTGAATCATTGCGTTTCCCCTCCACCGTTGCTCTCTTTAAGCACAACTGACATAACCGAAGACTGTCCTTTCTTCACCGCTTTGAACGGCGCAAAGCGCCATGAGCGGACCCGATCGGAATTGGTGATGACCATTGGCGTGGCAAGAGACTTGCTCTCCTTGCGCACCTTCTGCAGATTAAAGCGGATCAGCAGCATCCCCGGCGTCACCTCGTCGCCTTCCTTCACGACCGCCTGGAAGTACGACTTCCCGGCGAGCTTGGACGTGTCGATGCCGATATGCAGCAGCACTTCCAGACCTTCTTCTGTCTTAATCCCAATCGCGTGCATCGTCGGATAAATATGGATGACTGTTCCCTTTACAGGTGAGACAAGCTCGCCCTTGTCCGGCAGGAAAGCGACACCTTCTCCTACCAGCTTGCCGGCAAAGATCGGATCCGGCACTTCCTCTAGCGGAATCATCCGTCCCTGCATCGGCGAATGGAACAGCACCTGCGCCTGGTCTCTCTGAATGGCCTTCATCATTTCCTCGCGAATCAGCTCGGAGTACGTGCCGAACACGACCTGGACATGGCCTCCGCCCAGTCGAATGACGCCCGCCGCGCCAAGATTGCGAAGCGCGTTAATATCGAGCACCTTCTCATTGGATACCTTCAGCCTGAGACGGGTAATACAGGATTCCATCTGTATAATGTTCTGCTTGCCGCCAATCGCTTGCAGAATGAGCGGAGCGCGATACGGTATATCGCCAGCCCACTCATCGAGCTGGGAGCCTTCCTCGCGTCCAGGCGTCGGAATGCGGAAGCGGCGAATCGCCCAACGGAACAAGACATAATAGACGATCCCCACGACGATACCGATCGGAATCAGCAGCCAGCCCCGCGTGGCGAGATGTTCATTAATGACAAAGTCGATCGCTCCAGCCGAAAAGGAGAAGCCGTGCAAAATGCCTAACTCGTAGGTAACCCACATAATAATGCCGGATAGGATCGCATGCACAACGTACAAATACGGTGCTACGAAAAGAAAAGCAAATTCAACCGGCTCCGTCACGCCTGTTAGGAACGAAGCAAGTGCAGCATAGAGAAACGTTTTCCGAATCTTGGGCTTGAGGTCTTCCCTTGCCTCATGAATGATAGCAAATGCAATAGCCGGCAGCGCAAACATCATCGTCGGATACAAACCGGCCATGAAGCTTCCCGCTGTAGGATCGCCGGCAAAGAATCTCGGCAAGTCGCCGTACACCATATTCCCGGCTTCTGTCTCATAGCCGCCAATCTGGAACCAGAACACATGGCTGACCAAGTGATGCAGGCCAAAGACGACTAAGATCCGGTGGATAAACCCGTAAAGGAATATGCCGAAGCCGCCTCCCGATGCGACGATATCACCCAGCTTGACCAGCAAGGCTTCCAGATAAGGTGCTACATTAATCATGCCAATTGAAAATAACAACGCGATAAAGCTGACAAAAAGCGGAACAAATCGCGGACCGCCAAAAAACTGGATATATTCAGGCAATCTTAAATCCTTGAACCGTTCATGACTGATGCCCGATATAATGCCAATAATAGCTCCGATCATCACCGTTGGCTCAATGTTCCCGTCCGCAGAGCCTGTAATGCCGGTATAAATAATCATGCCGATCAAAGAGGCCATTCCGGCAGCTAACGCATTGCCGGTTAGACCAAGCGCGACGCCAAGCGCGAAGATAAACGGCAAATACATAAAGATGATCTCGCTCGCCGCTTGAAGATGCGCAGGCATGCCGGGTAAACCTATGTAATCCCAGGGCAGCTGGCTCAAGCTTAAAAACACAGCCGCGCCAGGCAGCACGATCATTGGCAGCATGAAAGCTCTGCCCAATTGCTGCAAGCTCCCTATGAATGTCATTCTGAACCTCCTAAAACGTCAAATCGCATGTATATGCTTAGTCTGTCTCATTCACATCTATTACGATGTTAAGCTCTCGCTCCCCATTTGTCAAAATAAAAAGACGGGCCTTTCGGCCCGTCCTTCGTTGATGATTCTATCCCGTAACGAACGGATTCTTAACGGGAGTATTGATTCGATTGCGCGCTGGAGGACTGATAACCATATCGCGCAATAACCGGGCCGGATTGCTCGTAAGCATTCGTCGCTTGGTATACCGGGTTAATGGACGTGTTGGAATGGACAGGTCCATGAGATTGGTATCCCGCTTGGCCATACGATTGTTGCGAATATTGAGCCGGTTGATACGATTGTTGGCCGTATTGTTGCTGGCTAAAGCTTTGGTTTTGTGCATCTGGACCAGCTTGGTAGCCATAGCGCGCAATAACCGGACCTACGTCGCCGAATGCAGTAGCAGGCGAGCTTGCATGGCTTTGCACCGGCCCATGGGATTGGTACGCGTGATTCGAAACGGCCGGCTGCGAGTAGGAATGAATGGCTGGAGCAGCATGCTGCTGGTAGCCATATGACGAATGCTGGGACCCGGCGTTATTGTAAGACGGGCTTACAATAGATTGGGATTCCCGGCCAAACGACGGGTAGCTAAGTTGTCCTTGGTAATGGGACTGAACAAAGCCAGATGGTTGGAAGTTTTGGCCTGCATTCGAAAACTGTTGTTGTTGACCGCCTTGGTACTGTGCCGGCTGTTGCGAATATTGATTCACGTTGTGTCCTCCTTGGGTTTCACCATAAGTCTTCAGAAAGCAAAGCGAAAGCCGCCTATAGCTGCGGTCATTCCCCTTCACTTCAGAAGCCTTTCTTATTGTGGAGTAGACACGTCTGAATTATGAGCGTCAGGTTTTGGATTTTCCGCCCGGCAGAAGAATGGAATCTTCTACCTTGATGCAGCGATCCATAATCACGTTCAAACCTTCCGAAGCTGCAATCTCGCCCGCTTCCTCATTCAAGATGCCAAGCTGCAGCCAAAGCGTCTTCGCGCCGATCGCCACCGCCTCTTCCGCAACCGGCGGCGTATGCTCGCTGCGGCGGAAGACGTTCACGATATCGACAGGAACAGGAATGTCGCTTAACTTGGCATAGCTCTTCTGGCCCAAGATTGTATCCGCGTTGGGATTAACGGGAATGATCGTATAGCCTTTGGCCTGCATCGCCTCTGACACCATATACGATACTCGCTCAGGATTATCGGACAAGCCGACAACCGCAATCGTATCGCTGCCGCTCAATATCTCTTTGATCTGCTCTCTGTCCGGGTTTTGAAAAGACATGGCTGCACCTCCAAAAAAGTGGGTAATCTGTTAGTGCGATCCCTCGACCCATTCCACCTGAGCGCCGAGCGCCGTCAGATGATCGAAGTAGATCGGGTAGGACTTGGCTACATGATGTGCGTCATGGATACGAATCGGCTTCTTCGAGCGCAAGCCGACAATAGACAACGCCATAATAACGCGATGGTCGTAATGCGCATTGATATCGACGCCGCCTTCAACGCCTTCCGGACGCCCGTGTACAATAATCTCACTTTGGCGTTCTTCCACGTTGGCTCCCGCCTTGCGCAGCTCGTTCAAGTAATCGGTAATGCGGTCGCATTCCTTGTAGCGCAGGTTCTCTACATTGTAGAAGCGCGATGTGCCTTCGGCGAACACAGCTGCTGCTACCATAGCCAGCACCGCATCCGTCGCATGGTCGCCATCAAATTCCACTGCCTTCAGCTTGCCAGTGCCCTTCACATGCACTACGCCGTTCTCATGCGTAAGCGGCACTTCCATCATCTTCAGTACGTCAACAACCGCTCGTTCGCCTTGCTTGCTGTTCTCCATCAGACGGTTCACGATTACATCCGAATCTGTAACGGCAGCCGCTGCCAGAATTGCAGCAGAACCAGGGTAGTCCCCTTGAACATGGTACGTCTTCGCCTGATAGCTCTGACGGCCCGGCACACGGAAGCGCATGTAATCTTCATCGGCATGTATAACAATGCCCGCTTGCTCCAATACTTCAAGCGTCTGTCCCACTACAACCTTGGACTTCAGATCATGCAACACTTCTATTTCGCTGTCCTCGTCCAGAAGCGGCGTAAGGAACAGAAGCGCGCTCAGGAACTGGGAGCTGATATTCCCAGACACTTGAATATGTCCCCCGCGCGGCTGTCCGCCCTTGATTGTAATCGGCAGCTTGCCTTCATTATGCTCAATTGTAACGCCCATCTTGCCAAGCGATTCGATCAAATCATGATGCGGACGCTTGCCGAGGGAATCCGGGTAACGATTGATAAAGGTTACGTCAGGGCATAGGGATGCAATCGCCATGAGGAAGCGCAGCACAGCGCCGGCGTTGCCAACATCCAATTGATCGACCGCTTTCGGATGGCGGCCAAATCCTGTAATGACAATTTTCTCATCGTCTTCTTCTACGGTTGCGCCCAGATCGCGAATACAACGGCGCATCGCATCGCTGTCCTCGCTATGAGCCGGATAATATATCGTGCTCGTGCCTTCCGCCAGTGCGGCGACAAGCAGGTAGCGTGTCGTATAGTTTTTGGAGGACAGGGCCTCAATTCTTCCTTGCAGCTTTGGAGTCGGCGTTACGATTACATCCATCTTCAATAGCTCTCCTTCAACATTATGATTTATGGGAAAGTGGAATGTTGCTTCCACGCCATTACAATACGGTCAACGACATCTTCGACCGACAGTTCCGTCGTATCGACTGTCAAGTGGGCAAAATCATAAGCGCCCTTCCTCGTCTCCAGGAGCCCGTAGACGCGTTCGCGAACAGCGCCCTTCAGCAGCGGTCTGGACTTGTCCAGCAGCACCCGGGCAATGATCCTCTCCGGATCGCAGGACAACGCGGCCACGAAGCCATGCTTCAGCATGGCGCTGCGGTTCTCCTCGCGCAGCACAGCCCCGCCTCCAGTGGCGATAACAGCATGCGAGGGCTGCTCCAGCAGCTTGCGCAGCTCACGGGATTCCATATCGCGGAACGCTTGCTCTCCGTCTTCAGCGAAGATGTCTGAGATGCTGCGGCCTGCCGCGCGCTCCACCTCTTCGTCCGAATCGGCACAGCTCCATTCCAGCTTCTCCGCAAGCAACCGGCTTACGCTGGATTTGCCGGTCCCCATGAAGCCGATCAATATTACCTTTCCTTTCGGGGATACTGACAAGATCATCATCCTTTTGCCCTTTAAAGGCGTGAATTCTTCCATATCATATCATTTTTTTGCGAGAAGAGGGTATAAAAAAGTTGATTATGCCGTATGGATGATAAAGATGCATAGCTGATGCATATTCCATGATCGGAGTGACTGCGCTTATGTCAAGCGAATCCTACCCCAATTCCCTATTCTTAACGCAAAAAAGAATCGACCTCATCCTTGACCCCGAGCATCCCCTATGCCGAGATGATGTGGTATGGATGCTGGGTTATATCAAAAAAAAGGTGGCTGACGAAGACCCATCGTTGATGGGACTGTCGCAGCCACGCCTGTTGCAAAACTTTCTATACTTTGCCGAAGCCTCCATGGCGCTTATTCAGCGCAGGCATTACTGCGATCAAGAAGCTGACCGGTTAAGACTCTGGCTTAAGCAAGCTTCCCATGGCCTTATCCAGGACCGTGAGTCTTAGGATTGCAGCCAGTTGAAGTGGAACGAACCTTCTTTGTCCACACGCTTGAACGTGTGAGCTCCGAAGTAATCGCGCTGCGCTTGCAGCAGGTTCGCTGGCAGACGCTCTGTGCGGTAGCTGTCGAAGTAAGCCAGCGCGCTTGCGAACGCCGGTACCGGAACGCCGCTAGTCACAGCTGTTGCAACCACTTCACGCCATGCGCCTTGGTACGATTCCACGATATTTTGGAAGTACGAATCAAGCAGCAGGTTGCGCAGCTCAGGATCGCGGTCATACGCGTCTTTAATATTTTGCAGGAAGCGGGCGCGGATAATGCAGCCGCCGCGGAAGATCATCGCGATGTCGCCGTAGCGCAGATCCCAGCCGTACTCTTCAGATGCAGCGCGCATTTGTGCGAAGCCTTGTGCATACGAGCAGATTTTGCTCGCGAACAGCGCTTTGCGAACCGCTTCGATGAACGCTGCCTTGTCGCCTTGGAATGGAACCTTCGCTGGTCCTTTCAGCACTTTGCTTGCAGCGACGCGCTCATCCTTCATAGCGGACAAGAAGCGCGTAAATACGGATTCAGTAATGATGGACAGCGGAACGCCCAGATCAAGGGAGCTTTGGCTTGTCCATTTGCCTGTGCCCTTCTGGCCGGCAGAGTCCAGAATAACGTCAACCATCGGTTTGCCCGTCTCTGGATCATACTTCGAGAAGATATCACGAGTGATCTCGATCAGGTAGCTGTCCAGCTCGCCTTTGTTCCACTCTGTGAAAATTTCATGCAGTTCTTCGGTGCTGACGCCCAGTACGTTCTTCAGCAGGTCGTAAGCTTCGCAGATCAATTGCATGTCGCCGTACTCGATGCCGTTGTGAACCATCTTCACGTAATGGCCCGCTCCGTCCGGACCGATGTACGTGCAGCATGCGTCTTCGCCGACTTTGGCAGAGATAGCCGTCAGAATCGGCTCAACCAGCTCATAAGCGGACTTCTGGCCGCCAGGCATGATGGACGGTCCTTTCAGTGCGCCTTCTTCACCGCCGGATACGCCAGTACCGATAAAGCGGAAGCCTTTCGCCTCCAGATCTTTGCTGCGGCGCTGCGTATCAGGGAAGTACGCGTTGCCTCCGTCGATGATGATGTCGCCTTGATCCAGAAGCGGAACAAGGGAATCGATTGTTGCGTCCGTACCTGCGCCTGCTTGTACCATGATTAGAATTTTGCGAGGCGTCTCAAGGGATTGTACAAATTCTTCAATTGTAAAAGTAGGCACCAGGTTCTTGCCGGCCGCTTCCTTCATCAGCTCATCCGTCTTCTCGCGGGAACGGTTGAATACGGATACCGTAAAACCTCTGCTTTCAATATTAAGAGCAAGATTCTTGCCCATGACGGCCATTCCAATTACGCCAATCTGTTGTTTTGACATCTGGTTCTTCCATCCTTCGTCATTATATTTAGTCACAATAGCTTTATTCTACTCTTTTTGAACGGATATGAAAACCGTTTGCTCCGAAAAATGTCGCTGTGAGCCATTAGTTTTCTTAACTGAAGTCCAAAGTTTTTCTTATATCCGCTCATTCGCACATAAAAACGACCCCATGCTTTTCGCCCCCGGCGTCCGGCATAAGATCGTTCTAATTGAAGACTTTGGCGATGGACAATCATCCGTTACAGCTCCAGCTGCAGCATCTCTGACCGAAGCGCAGTCAGCCGCTCCTTCGATAATGTAACCGCTTCCTCGTCATTGGCCTCCAAAGCCTCGTGCAGGACAGACAACTCGTAGTCCAGCTCATACCTAAGCACGGCAACCCGCTCCTCCGCCCGCTTCGATTGAAAGGCCTTGATCATTTCTTCTATCGTGATAAAAGGTTTCTTCTGATAAATAATCCGGTGCTCCATTCCTGACACCTCCACAAGTCGTATAATCTCACCGAACATAATATTCTCGATTACGATTTGACGATCCTTGATCCGCTTCACGACCGCATGTCCACGTGTGTCATTAATCAGCTTTTCCAGCAGTTCCGAGAGCTTTTCATCCTTGATGACATAATCGCCCACAATTTTGTACCGGTTTTTCATACGTTGGAAATGCAGCTTCACCAGCTTGCGTCCGGTGCGTATCGACACCAGAAACTGTCCCTCCGTCTCGCTCCAATACAAGGAGTACCCTTCCTGAATAAGATCACGGATGAGATTTTGGATTTGCCGGCGTTCGAATCGCAGCTCCAAATTGCAATACTCGACCTCATAGCTTTTGTTCACGGCAATCCCTCCCTTGGTTAGTATAGTTGACGAAATGTTCTGATAATTTGTTCTTATTAATATCTTATACTCCATCATATGTTATGGCAACTTGGATTATTGACTAATTTTCCGAAGAGACCGTCTTTACGTTCAAAAAAAGGCTCTCTGCTGCCCATCCGGTTGATAAGAACTTCGAATTAGCCTATAATGATAATCATTATTTTTTGAGATACGTTATTGTTCATATAACCAATATTTCGTATAAAGGAGCTCTGATCATGACGACCACATCCACCGCCTTACCCTCCTCCTTGGAGGGCTTTACATCCCATGATTTCGATGTATTCCAGATGCAAGGCCTTGAGGAGCGCATGCAAGGGATTCAGGAGAGAATCCAGCCCAAATTCCGGGCGCTGGGCGAGCGACTAACGGCCGAGCTTGCTCCGTCAGCCGGGAAGGAGATGCATCTGCATATCGCCCGGCATGCGCGCCGCAAGGTGAATCCGCCGAAGGACACCTGGTTATCGATATGCGATAACAAACGAGGCTACAAGGCTCATCCCCACTTCCAGCTGGGGCTGTTCGATGACCATCTGTTCCTGTGGCTTGCCTTGATCTATGAGGTGCCGAACAAAAAAGGAATTGCCGCTCATCTGATGAACCATCTGGATGAGGTAAAGGCTGTTGTGCCTGCCGATTATGTGCTGTCGATGGACCACATGAAGAAGGATTGCACGGTCATCGGTGATATGTCCGATGAGGACTGGAAGCAGGCGCTTATCCGCTTCCGCGACGTGCAGAAAGCAGAGCTGCTCATCGGTCGCCATGTCAAGGCCGACGATAAGCTGCTGCATGACGGCGACGCTCTGCTCGCTTACGCATCGGCCACGTATGAGCAGCTCATGCCGATCTATCGGATGGCTTGCTCGGTTTAATGAAACGGTATTCATATGTAGAGATAGGCTGCCCGGGCATTGTTTCCCGGACAGCCTTTTTTATAGGGTGCTCATAGAGCGCACTTCCGACAGCTTATTAAATCTCGGATGCCGCCGCTGCTTCTGCCACTCCTTCGCGATGGACGTCCCTTCTCTGCCTGCGGGACTTCCGGAAGAACAGCAGCTCATACACGCATGGAACGATAATGAGCGTCAGCAGCGTGGCGGCGGTCAAGCCGCCAATGACGACGATGGCTAGGCTCTGGGATACAATGCTGCCGGATTCATGATTGCCGAATACGAGCGGCAGCATGGCGCTGATGGTAGCAAGCGCGGTCATGACGATGGGCCGCATTCTGGTCGTTGCCGCTTCGATAAGAGCGTCGCGCACCGTCATGGTCGCTTCGTTCTGCTTCACCCTGTCGATCAGTACAATCGCATTCGTCACGACGATGCCGATCAGCATGAGGGCTCCGAACATCGACGTGAAGTCCGGTGTGATCCCGGAGACCAGCAACCCTGTAATCGCGCCGATGGCTGCAAGCGGCAGCGAAATCATAATCGCAAGCGGCGCTCTAAGCGTCTTGAACGTCAGCACCATAATCAGATATACGAGGCCGATCGAGATCAGTGCGGTGAAGCCCAAATCCGCAAAATCATCCATCTGATCCGCAGAGGCCCCGCCTACCGATGCCTTGACGCCATCCGGTAGCGCCAGGGCGGTCACTGCTTTCGTAATATCGGCGCCAATAACGGAAAGCTGCTTCGGGTCTACACTGGCAGTGACGCGAAGATAGGGTTTGCCATCCTTGTGATAATACAGCGACGGCTGCTCTGACTTCGTCAGTTCCGCTACCGAGCCGATCGGCTGCGGACCTTCATCCGTCATAACGGTTAGCGCGTTCAGTTCAGTCCGGCTGCCCGGACTCGCAACAGGAAGCAGCAGCACCCCCGTCTCTTCTCCGTCTACCTGTATAGCGCCGATCGGCGTCGGATTCAATAGGCTGTGCAATTGCATCGCCACTTGCTCCCCGCTCGCCTTCTCCGGCTTCAGATGATACGTATACACGGTTTTCTGCTCCTCCAGGTTGCTCTCTACCTTCAGCACGCCTGTAATAGATGCGATCTCCTGCTGAAGCTTGGCAGCCGTCTCTGCCAATTGGTCCAGATGATCCCCAGTCACATCGACATAGATCGTCGATGATCCGCCGCCCATCATCAGATCCACGGCATTTGCCTGAAGATCGGCTTTCGCGTACTCCGGCTTCTGATTGCGCACATCCTCCATAAAGACTTCGGCATCTACTCCTTCCTTCAAGTCAATAATGTACGAGACCAGGGTAGGCGAGCCGACTTGCCCGTATTGCGCGCTGTCGGCGCTATTGCCCAGCGACATCATGACCCACTCTACTGAGGCATGGTTCAGCATATAGCTCTCAAGCTTCTCACCCGCGCTTCTAACCTCGCTGGACGGCGTATCGCCGGCATAATGGAGCTCGACGCTTACGTTCTCCGCACTGGAGGAATCCAGCGCCCCCTTGGGCATCGCCACATAGGCGCCGACCGAGCCAGCGAGAAGCACAACCGACAGGACAAGCGGCAGCCACTTATGCTTCAGGTTCCAGGCGATAAAGGCCGAGAAGCGCGGCGAACCCGTATGCGCCGCCTCCTTCGTTCCCCGCAGCAATACGGCGCTTAGCAGCGGCACAACCGTCAAGGCTACAAGCAGCGAAGCAAGCAAGGAATACGTGACGGTCAGGGCGAATGGAAGCAGGAAGTCCTGCAGCGAGCCGCGAAGCAAGCCCATTGGCAGGAAGACGGCTACGGTTACGATCGTGGACGATGTAATCGCCGACGCTACTTCTTTCGTCGCGTCCGTAATGAGCTTGATGGAGAACGCCTCTCGCTGAAGCCTTCTATAGATGTTCTCGATGACGACAATGCTGTCGTCCACCAGCCGGCCGACCGCGACAGCCACGCCGCCCAGCGTGATGATGTTGAGCGACACGCCGGATACTTGCAGCAAGTACAATGTGATACCCAGCGATAGCGGAATCGAAACGATCGTTACGATCGTCGCTTTGAAATTGCGCATGAATAGCAGAATGACGATCGTTGCGAACAATGCGCCGAGCAGCACTTCCCTCATCATGCTATTGACGGAATGCGTGATCGACTCGGAGGTGCTTAGCGGCAGCGTCAATTCAATCCCGTCATGCTCCGCATTCAGCTGCTCCATTTTCTCCTTGATCCCGTTGCCGACCTTCACCGCATTGGCTTCTCCCGACTTGGCGATCGTAATCATGACCGCTTCCTTGCCGTTCATACGGCTTATGCTGTCCTGGGAAGCCCCAATTTCCACTTCTGCCACATCGGCAAGCTTTATTCCTGGCACTACCGGCAGCGATTCCAGCATTTCCTTGCCGGATACGGTATCGACGACATTCACATTGGCGAGAGTGCCTTCGATGTTTTTCTCACCGAGGGATACCGACACACCTCTGCCTTGAAGCACGCCCAGCAAGGCTTGAACAGGAACGCCGGCAGCCTCCAGCTTCTTGGCATCGGGTTTTACCGTTACCGTCGAATGGGACCGTCCTGTGACCACAATCTGCCCGGCACCTTCGATATTTTTGAGTGAAGCAAGAACGCTCTCCAGCTTCTTCTCCTTCTCCGTCTGGCTAAGTCCAGCTTCATAGGAAAGCATCATCCAGCCGATTGGAATCATCGAGGTGTTCTGCTGAACGACGAATGGCTTCATGACACCTGCCGGCAACTTCACAGCAGCTATCGCAGTCTCGATCTCCGCCTTCGCTTCCTTCATGTCTGTTTTGGAGTCGTAATGTACAATAATTTGCGAATAGCCGTCTCCCGTTGTAGAGAAAACCGACGTCTTTCCTTTCACGAACATTACCGCTTCCTCCAGCGGATTCGTGACTTGCTTCTCCATGGTGCCGGCATCGCTACCTTGGCCCATAGCCGCAATCACAACCTGCGGATTGTCCGCCGACGGCAGAAATTCCATCGGCAGCCGGAAATAGCTGATCACCCCCATAACTAGCGCCATTACGACCAATAAGCCGATCGCCGCCTTGTTACGGAAAGACCATTTTGTCATTTTGTGCATCATTCAGGCTCAATCTCCTTCTCCAACTTTGGTGATCTGTTTTGTCTGTTCTAATCATACGGATTGGAAAAGAACAGGAAAAACGTCTCGAGACGGTTATTGAACCTCTTCGCTGGGCGGAGCCTGAATTAGACTTTGGTCGGGGAAAATAGGCATTCCAAAGACCGACATGCATCAGCAAGCAGACAAAACTCGAACATGATGGCCCCCTGCTAAAGAAAAACCCGCAAGACCAGCCATAAGGCTTGTCCTGCGGGTTCTCATACAGATTTATTTATGATGTACTGCTCCAGCGATTAGGAGGAAACGGCTCTTTCCTTCTCCTGCGCGCCGTCGAGAAACCGGAATCTGACGACCAGCAGCAGCGCCGCCAGGCACAAGATGCCACCTAGCAAATACGGCAGGCCCATCTGCACCGTAAAGAGCAGGGAGCCCAGCAGCGGCCCAGCAATGCGGCCCAGGCTGTCCATAGACGAGCTGAGTCCGGAGGCGACGCCTTGTCCCACTGTCGTCTTCTGCGTAATTAACGAAGTAACGCAAGGACGGATCAGCGCATTGCCAATGCCGAATACGGCCAGCGACATAATTGCCCACCACAGCGAATGTGCGAACAGCAACAGGAAAAACCCTAGCGCTGAAATAACCAGGCCGATAGCAATATACTTCGGCTCTTCGCCCTTCTTGATCATGCGGCGAACGACACCGCCTTGTACAAGCGCGCCTACTAGACCGCATACGAAGAACAGGAGGCCTACTTGAAGCGGCGTGACGTCAAAGCGCTTCATGCCGAAAAACTGAAGTGTAGCTTCCATGCCCGCCAGTGTAAAGGTTACAAAAAAGGCAAGAACGTACAAATATTTGAGCGGACCCCTAAAGGCCGTCCATCTGGACACCCGCTTCTCCGACTTAAGCTTGCGCTTGTCAGGCGTAAGCGACTCCTTCAGCTTCCACGAGGCAAGTACGAACGTGACCAGCGCCAAAGCTGCTGCGGCAAAAAACGGTGTACTCAGCGAGAAGACGCTCAGCAAGCCGCCTACTCCCGGCCCAAGCGTAAACCCGAGGCCGATGGACATGCCGACAAGCCCCATCCCCTTCGTCCGCTGCTCCGGCGGCGTAATGTCCGCCACATAAGCGACGATGACAGATGCGACCGCTCCGGAGAACAAGCCTCCAAGCGCACGCGAAACATACATGAGTGTCAGATTGTCTCCTGCAAGCCCGAATAACAGAAAGCTCGCAGAGAAGCCGATCAGGCCTGTCAAAATAATCGGGCGTCTGCCGATCCGGTCGGACCAGGTCCCCCATATTGGAGATAAAATAAACGAAACCAGAGAGTAGAGCGCCAGCATTCTCCCTGTATGGATCTCCGCGCTCCTAGGGTCCGCAGCCTGAATAATTTCCGGCATAACCGGGATGATAATGCCGAAGCCAATAAAGGTAATCATAAGTATGGACATCACTATAAGTAATCGCTTGTCTTTCATCCTGCTATCCCTCCACCAAACTATCGTACCATATCCCAAAAGTAGCAATCTATGAACAATTCAAGAACAAATGCCAAGCTGCCCTTCCAAGCCGTACTTTCCTCATAAAAAGCTTCTTGCAATCCCCTTTGTTTTTGTTATACTCTATTTTGTTTGTACATCTTATCAGGAAAGGCAGGGATGATAGCGTTGGACCATAAAAAAACCCCGCTCTTCACTGCGCTTCGCCAACATGCGGAGCAGAATCCCGTTCAGTTCCATATTCCGGGCCACAAGAAAGGCCTCGGAAGCGATTCCGAGTTTCGTGAATTCATCGGCGACAACGCCTTGTCGATCGATCTCATTAATATAGCCCCGCTGGATGACCTGCATCAGCCTACGGGCGTGATCGAGGAAGCACAGAAGCTGGCTGCCGATGCATTCGGAGCCGACTATACGTACTTCTCGGTGCAAGGAACTAGCGGCGCCATCATCACGATGATTATGTCCGTCTGCGCGCCAGGCGATAAAATTATCGTCCCGCGCAATATTCACAAATCGATCATGGCCGCGATTATTTTCGCAGGCGCCAGACCGGTCTTCATCTCGCCTGCCAGAGACAATAACCTGGGCATCGACCATGGCATTACGACGCGCTCGGTCCGCAAGGCGCTTGAGAGGCACCCCGACGCCAAAGCCGTGCTTGTCATCAATCCAACATACTACGGCATCTGCGCGAACTTGAAGGAAATCGTTGATCTGGTCCATGGCTACGACATCCCTGTCCTTGTTGACGAGGCGCATGGCGTGCTGATCCACTTCCACGACAAGCTGCCGATGTCTGCGATGCAAGCCGGCGCCGACATGGCTGCTACAAGCGTCCATAAGCTGGGCGGCTCCATGACGCAAAGCTCCGTGCTTAACATTCGCAAAGGGCGCGTCAATCCGCAGCGCGTACAGACCGTCATCAGCATGCTGACGACAACTTCGACCTCTTATATATTGCTGGCATCGCTGGACACTTCCCGCCGCAATCTGGCGCTGAACGGCCGCGACATCGCAGAACGGGCGATTGCACTCGCTCAAAGCGCGCGTCAGCAGATTAACGAGATTCCGGGCCTGTATTGCTTCGGCGAAGAAATTCTTGGCGATGAAGCTACATTCGATTACGACCCGACGAAAGTGACTATCCATGTTCGTCATCTCGGCACTACGGGCTACGAGACGGAAAATTGGCTGCGAGACAACTATAATTTGGAAATCGAAATGAGCGATATGTATAACATTCTTTGCCTAGTTACGCCTGGAGATACCTCCGAATCGGTAGCAAAATTGGTGGAGGCGCTAAAAGGCCTGTCCGCTGCCTTCTACGAAGGCGCCGAAGCACGCGAGCTTGTGGTGAAGATACCTGATATTCCGCAGCTGTCGCTTACGCCGCGCGATGCGTTCTACGCCCAGACGGAGGTTGTCCCGTTCAAGGAATCCGCAGGAAGGATCATCGCTGAATTCATCTATGTCTACCCGCCGGGCATTCCGATTCTGCTGCCGGGTGAGGTTATCTCGCAAAAAAATATCGACTACATCGTCGATCACGTGGAAGTCGGATTGCCAGTCAAAGGACCGGAAGACCGCAGCATCCAGTTCGTAAAAGTTATCGTGGAAGAAACTGCGATTTCTTAATGCTTCCTCTTATTGCCAGCTTCCTCGGGCCCATGCTATGATGGGCTTGAGGTGATCGGCGATGAGTCAGAGCGCTTACATTAAGCTGGTGAAAGGCTCCGAGGACCAGGAACTGACGCTCGAGCATATTCAAGGCACGCTGCTCCGCTACCAGGAACAGACAGCCAAGACCGGCGAGCAGCTTGGCTGGGATTATGCCGGAGCCGCCTTCCCCTATACGATCGAATCCTCCGGGGATGAGCGATGGTTCTACCTGAAAGGCATCAACGTTCATTACAAACATATGATTATCGGCCCGGGCATGGCACAATCCGTCGCGGGCGAGCAAGTACCTTGCATCCAGGTCGTGCTTCCGGACGAAGCGACGCATGGCGACAAGGCGAAGGCGAATGAGCTTTGCCGGTATATGGCGAAGTCGCTTGCAGCCGAGCTAACCATGTTCAATGGCCGGACGATCTATTACAATCCCAGAAAATAATCGCAGCACTAGATTGGCTAATGATCGCAAAGAGGGGCTCTCCGCCAGGAATAATCCTGCGGGAGAGCCCCTCTGTCATGTCGCAGATGGAGACTGGACCTTATTGGTCTTCGTTCTCTGTGCGAGCGATTTCTTCATAGATAGCCGTTACGCGATCCCACTCTTCGTCATCCTCGATGCCGACCAGGAACGCTTCCTCATCTTCTTCTTCGATGCGGAAGATAACGCCGTCTTGTTCAGGATCTTGACGATCCAGCAGAACAGCATATACCTTTTCCTCGGATTCGAACGTGTATACCATTACCATCTCGCGCTCTTCGCCTTCATCATTTGTTACGATAAAGACATGCTCTTCATGCTCATGGTCTTGTCCGCATCCGCAATCTTCCCCATGCTCGTGCTTATGCTCGCTCATGTTTGTTACCCCATTTCAATTAAGTAGTCATACTTGCCCATCGTACCATGTCAGGATGCATAAGGTCAAACAAATGCCCCGTCATGAACGGGGCAGCATTTCATTATTTTTTGGGCACAATAGCTGGAATCTCCTTCTCGGAGACAACCGCCCAATCGTCGGCATCCGTTACCTTCATATAGAATCGCACCGTATAGGTTCCGACGGCATCAAATTTATAATCGAATTCTTCTGTAACAAACCAAAAGTTATTCGACGACGTCACGTTCTCGCTCTGAATGAGCTTTTCTCTGCCGCTTGGGTCCGTAATCGTCACTTTTACAGATTTGATATCCGTCTGCAAATTATCGATCTGGGAGAATACTTTGATCTTGCCCGAGAAGCCTTTGTTGACAACCCCGAACGGGCTATTGCCCTGGTACATGAACATATGGACATTCGGCTTGTACACCGTTGCCCGCTTGCTTGCATTATCCCATTCCACAATCGCTTGCATCGAACCCGCAACTTGCCTTAATGGCAAATATGTCGTGCCATCCACGATAATGCCGCCCGAATCGAGTTCGGTGCCATTAATGAGCACCCGCACCTTCTGAGCAGCAGCATTCGCAAAGATGATCGTCCCTCCGCAAAGAGACAGCAGCATCAGCCAGATGGCCACTTTCTTGAAATTCATGGCTGCCATAACCCCCATCCGCATATTCTGAATGTAAGGTTATACTCTTCTTCTTGTACAAAGTTGCGGCTGTTCGGAACATTTTTTGACCGTGAGATCAAATGATTTCCCTTTTGTCAAATGCTGTTGAAATCTGCGCTTGCCTGGGAAATGATTCAGGGAAATCAGACGTACGTTTTTGTTAGGATACAAGGTATGCCCTTCCCTACCGCACCCGGTTCCTGCATACGGGACAAATAGTTCAAACCGCGCGCGCAAGGCGTCTTGCATACGGCGCATGTATCGGACAGAACCAGCTTATAGGTGACTTGCTTCCGATCATTGGATATTTGCTTTTTCTTCGATACCTTGCCTTTTCCCTTGCTCATCTGGGGCCACTCTCCTCCACTCTTCCTGCTGCTCTGACAGTGTATGTCGGTATGGGCAAATTTGCTTCCGATGTTGGCATTGTCCTATAAATTTTGTTACATTGAAGGGGAGCGATTACATAAGGGAGAGGTAGAAATCATGCAGATTACGATGCTTGGAACCGGCAGCGCTTTTGCCAAACGCTATTACAACAATAACGCCCTGATTGAAGCCGGCGGTTACCGGCTGCTTCTGGATTGCGGCATTACGCTGCCCAAGGCGTTGCATGAAGCCGATCTGGACTTCTCGCAATTAGATGGCGTGCTGATCAGCCACATTCACGGCGATCATGTAGGCGGGCTTGAGGAATACGCCTTTCAGATGCTGTTCAAGCATCAGCGCAAGCCAGTGCTTTATATTGCCGAGCCATTAGTGGAGCCGCTGTGGGAGCATACGCTGAGAGGCGGACTGACACAGGGGAATCTGCAGGAGTTGTCGGACTTCTTCGATGTCCGGGCGCTTGCGCCGGGCAAAACGGTGGAGCTGGCCCCGGGAATCCAGGTGGAGCCGATACAGACAAAACATATTGATGGCAAAGCGAGCTTCTCCTTCCGATTCAACCGTCGCTTCTTCTATACAGCGGATATGAAATTCGATGCGCCTCTTTTGGAAGAGCTTGTGCAGGACGGCGTGGAGACGATCTTCCACGACTGCCAGCTGGAACCTCCAGGCGTCGTACATGCCACGCTCGACGAGCTGCTGCAATTGCCAGAGGCTATTCAGCAGAAGGTATGGCTGATGCATTATGGGGACGCCATGGAGCAGCACAGTGGCCAGACTGGCCCTATGCAGTTCGTGGAGCAGAGGAAAACCTATGAGGTATAAGGCGAGGCAAAGCTGGTATTCGAGAATGGAGAGCCTTAAGCAGATATGAAAAAGGAGCCGGATGCACTCCTCAGGCGGGAATGGCATCCGGCTCCTTTGTTCTTTCATTTGCCGCTATCTATTCAAATATGGGAAGCTGATCCAGGTTGTTGGTTGGATCGCCGTCGGCATCGCCACGGATGTAAGTCTCGCCATCGCGGCCTTTGAACGCGTTCACGCCTGCGATTCGTCCAGCCTGTACATCTTGAAGCGCCGTGGCATAATCGAGTACGCGTCCGGCGGAAGTCTTGAACGCCGTCAAATCTCCATCGCCATTCTTCTGCACCGCTACAATCTGTTCTCTCGTATCCGACTGCTGGTTGCTCGTTGACTCCATGCTTCGCTACCTCCTTCAATTGGGCAATCAAGAAGTAGCATACCCCGCTAATCGATACTTATTCCTGAATTTTCCGCTGCCAGACGAATTGTTCATCATAATCTTTGGAATCTGTCTTCATGAATGCCGCCAGAGATCCGATCACGACGCCTATGATGCCGAACATGATGATTGAGCTAAAGGCCAAATAAGCGTATTCAGCCGCCATCCCACTCGCCTCCCACCCTTTCCTTTCTATGAAGGTATGCAGATGAGAGGGCTTCCATTACGTCGATGTGCGCTTCTTTTTCTTACGCCTGGACTTTCTGCCGGATACTTGCGCTTCCGCCGACTCGTCCTCTGACTTCTCGTTTCTTGCGGCAAGCACCGCCAATAAGCCTAGTATATCCCCGATCACGACTACGACGGCCGCAATTAGAGCCAGGTCGTCCGCTGATAGTCCTTTGTTGTCATCATCTCCGGATCCAGACATCGCCTTACCCCGCCCATCGTACTATGATGATAGCAGTCTATTCAGTTAGGCGCAGTTGGTTTGGGCTGATGAGCAGAAAAACAGGCATCCGCCTTCTTTCACAGCATTAATCATTAATGGCTTCAACCACAATAGACATCTGTGCAGGCGTCTATCAGAGTCCTTTCATTGGGGTATATGGAGAGCGTCAAATGCTTGGGAATCAAGCTCATCGACATCTTTGCCAGTCTTCCTATTTCTTCCGCATATTGCGAGCCAGCTCATCGATTCGCTCCTTGTACGAATCATCCTGAACGCCCCCGTCTGTATAAATGAGCAGCGCATTATTAATGTCATAATAAGCGGGCTTGTAGCTTAATGCAATCGTCTGCCTCTCCAACTGCTTCCGTCCTTGGAATTGCTCTTCTTCGGAATCAAATATGTACATATAGAGACTTGATTCATTGTCGTCCAGTTCGTAGGCCTTCTGCGATCGCAATCCCTCTACGTCCAGACGATATATTTCAAACAAATCTTTCTCCTCAAATGAAAAGCCTTCCTGTATAAGCTTGTTCTCGATCCACTCCTGATCAAGCAAGCGAAGCTTCATGTGAAACTCATCATTGGAGCAGCCCGCTGCCAGCGACATACAGAGTAACAATGCTCCGATAAAAACAAGCGGAAACCGAATATGATTACGCACGCCAAGCCCTCTCCTTTATCTAAACCATTACCCTTTAAAACGCAAAGGGGATAGGAAAGGTTGCCCTATGCGATTGACCCCTACCTATTTCTCGCCCATGATTGCATAAACCATTCTATTAAGCTTATGATGAAGTTGAAGTGGTCAAAGGAGGTTGAACATGGCACTCATATTCGTCTTATTAGGTTTGATATTCCTTATGATTATCATCTCGGCTTACAAACGAAACAAACAAAACCCTTCCAATCCGAATCAACATAAGGATAGCAGTAGCGTGCCTATTATTCCCGGTGGTGACGTATCCGGACACGGAAAGTCCAAGGGCGGTTCTGCGGAAAGCGACAGCTCGGATCTTTCATCCGGAGACAGCGGCGGGGATGGCGGTGGAGGAGGAGATTAGAGAATCTCTAGTCCCCCCGCTTCTTTTCATACCAACATTTATTCATCATTACGGCTCAAAAAGGTCTGGATCACATCAAAGAGCTTGTCCCGCTCCGCTGAGCGAATATCATGACCGGAATGCTCGAAGTCCTCGACGGTTATGCGCTTAGCCATTCGCGTGTAATGCTGCACATCCTCATCGTCCAACAAGCTTCCCTCCAGCAGTCCTCTGAGCACAAGTGCAGCTTGGTCGACGGGGTACTCAAATGGTATTTGATGCGATTCCTTCTGAATGCCCCACACCGCCTCGGATCGAATATAGTTCATCCGCTCGTAGGGAATCAGATAGTTATGAATATAATCTTCCGCCCATTCTTCGGTCATCGCTTTATGCTGGGCCGGATAGTCCTGGACGATCACCGACTGGACGCGGTCACCATGCTGCTGCAAATAACCTAGCGCATAGGACACGCCTCTAGAATAGGCGTACAGATGAAAATGCTCCAGTCCGCTGGTTCGCACGACGGCTTCGATATCAGAGACATGATCCCCCAAATCATAGCCCGAAAGTGGCGTGCCGCTCTGCCCTCTCCCCCTGAACGATAATACGACGCATCTTCTAGGCGCCAAATAAGCGATCAAATCCTCATATTCCGCTGCCGTCTCGGACAGCCCCGGGCAGATCAATACCGGCGTTAGCGGGGAAGACCCTCCTGAATCCAGATAGTGAATGCTTACACCGTTATTTTGCGTAAAATGTGATAATGGAGCCATCAGCTCTCCCCCTTCTTTCCTTCATCGTTCATCCAGTATTATCCATGATATCATTAGTATACTTGGATTTGACGCAATGAACAGTCATTCAATGTTAATTTTCATATAGGGATGTGAACGAGTTGAGAGAGCACGTAGGGAATTGCAAAGAATGCGGAAAAATAGATTTATTGCCGAGACGGATTTTTAGATGGAGTTGTATATGAGGATAAGTTCTTCGCTGTTTTAACTGCTCCATGTCCGAGCAGGATGATGACCAAGATTCCATGAATTGACCGAATGATAATTCTGCCTAGCTCATCCATCTTGCTGATCTTCTCCGTCCAATCCAGTCCTACGGAAACCGCATATTCTACCATCATCCCTTAATGGAAGGATGATGACAATGGTAAGAATCAAGCAAGCATCAGGAAACGGAGGGCCTGTGCAATTTAGACATCGCATGGAAGGTTTGACCTCATTCGTGGATGGGCATAGACATTCTTTTGGAAATCTGACTGACCTATTCATACCCGAGGATGGAAAACACCGTCATAATTTCAGGGGTACTACCACTACGGCTCAAGGTCATCGGCATTCCTATTCTGGTCAAACAGGACTAAACATTGGAACCGGAAGAAATCACTTTCACCGTTTTCGGATACAAACGAACGTTGCCGATGGACACCGACATATCATTTCTGGAAGAACGACTGGATTGATTCGGCTTGGGTCCAGGGTTGGACACCGACTTATCATTGAGAGTATTGTAAAACAACGCGTGAAGTAAAATGGAGTCTAATCGTATCATCCCGGACAATGTCAAGAACTTGTATAACTCTCTTTATAGGAGAACGACCTAGAAAAGCAGAAAACTTCTCAACAAAAAGAGCACTCTATCGATAATCTCGATGTGGTGCTCTTATCTATTGGCTTGCTTATTATTATCCCTTCGTTGCGCTTACTTTAATAAAAGGTTGCGAGGCTCTCACATCCGGAGTTTTTGTTCTAACGAAGAGGGGCGTTCGTTGCGGCTCCCTCCATACTTGGTACGAATCTTCACCACTCTCCCTAATCCCCAATCGCTCTTGTGTCTTACAAATTTTATGAAACCCCGCTTTAAAAGCAGCGTATGTCCAATGAAGGGAGCGATTTAATTGATATGGGCAATTGTGGCCATCGCCATCACTGTTGTTTTAAGCTTTATGGGGCTTCCCAGGAAAAAGAAGTGATCTTGATAATGAATTTAATACATGTTTTGGTTTGATTAAGCCTTCGTTGCCGTTACTTTGATCTCGTCATAATACAGTGTCGTTAAGCCCTCGAAACCGGAGTCTGTACCAATAAGCAGATAGATCTTGCCGTTTTCGTCCGCTTTCACTTGCGCGCTATACTGGAAATCGACCCGCTGATAGCCCTCTTTTTCCGAGTCAGGCTTGATGACATTGCCAAGTACCTTTGCGTCTTTGCCGCTAAGCGATTGGTTACCGATATCGACGTTCATTCTAAAGTATTCCTCGCCTGCTTGCGGAGTCGGAACAGCCGCCGGTTCCTTGCTCAGAATACCGGCTTTCACATAGACGCCTTCGCCCGGTGCCCCGCCGATGCCTACCATTCCTCCCGCTTCGGCTGTATAAAGCGCAAAGTCCAGCTTCACATCATAGATCGTGTTAGGCTCGAAGCCTTCAACACCACGGGTAAGAAACATAAATAAATCATCGCTTCGATTATGCCCTTTTAATTTCAGGCCATAGTTGGAGGTGCTCCCCTGATCAGGCAAAAGCTCGCGAGCATACTCGAGCTCGTAAATATCCTTTTCGTATTTGACCGGCAGGTCGGCGAATCCGCCCTTCCATCCTTCTTGATCCTGATCAAACTTGTACATGACTTGGATAGCTTCAGCGGATGTCGCTGAGATTGTAACTTTGCGATCCGAAGCCCCCCACTCGACCTTGGCTCCCATCAACGATGCCAGGGTGCGGGCGGGTACAAACAACATGCCTTTTACTCGCTGGACTGCTTCGGGAAGCTTGATCTGCTCACCCTTCTCATTCCATGCAAGATTGGAGCGATCGGTCACTTTCACCAGGTTAACCTTATCTCTGGACAGGGTAACGGAGTTCTCCTTATCGTTCCAGCTCACATCTGCTCCCAGCGACTCGGCCAATGCCCGGACCGGCACCATGGCATTCCCGTTCAGGATAAAGGGAGCAGATGCCAAGGCATGCTTCCCGGTATGATTAACATAAGAAGCTTCATTGATTTTGAACTCGACGGAACGTGCAGCCTCCGCAGCTGAAGAATAAGGAACATGGTGGAAAGTCGCTGCAGTTGCAAATATTAATCCGGATAAAACGATTTTTTTGTAGCTCATGTTAGTCGGCACCTTTCACTTGGGATGCCATGATAGACGAGGATAGGTATTGGAAGGTTGCAAAATAAAAAGGAGCACCCATCGGGAGCTCTCTTGTTCAGGCTATTCGGCTTTATAAATAATCATGATCGTATCGTAATTGTTCGAGTTGTTGGAGCCTTCCGGATTGCCTGTACTCCAGCCTTTAATATCTACAATGTTCTCGGAAGGAATCTCAGCAAGAAAGGTATTCACCTTCGTCGTGAGCTCGGGATGCATAATTCCTGCGAACAATTTAATTTGGGTCTTCATTAATACTCACCTCCATACGAGACACTTCGACATGCATCCTCTAAAACCTTCTTATGACGTCAAGCATTAACTGAACTGGCACACTTCTTCCATTTAATGTGTGTTAGCGGGCTGGCGCACCCCACAATCTTTCGATTCCTGTTAACTCCTGACCGTTAAATGCCATTTTATAAATATCTGGCTTGGATGCTTGCAGCAAAAAACTCAAGCCGTACTGATTGTCGTAATAGCCCAAGATTAAGGCCATAATGGCGCCATGCGTGCCTATCGCGATTTTTTGGCCTGGATAGACCTTTAACAGGCTGCGAATAACTGCGATGGCCCGATTCTGACAGGCTTGATTGGATTCGCCGCCCTCTAATGCAAATTCAGGATCAGCATAAGATTGCTCCAGCAGTGGCATTAACGTTTCATCAGGCATCCGAATGTCCATTCCGTCAAAGCTTCTCTCTCTTAAATCCTCTATCTGTATGATGCCTTTCCCCGAGCGATCCGCCAATTCCTGAATCGTCAAGATAGCCCGTTGATAGGGACTAGACACGAACACCTCGATCCCTTCCGTGTATAGCAGCTCCGATACTTTGCACGCATCCGCTATCCCCTTTGGCGTCAGACCTCGCATTCTTTCTGTATCTTCCGTCAAGGGCGAATCGCCGTGCCTGACCATGTAGATATACGTTTTCATGAAAGACCTCCAAATCAATCATGCCAAAAAATAACAGCCTCAAGTCTAATTCGTTATTTATCCATCCCACTGATCATGTAGTTCTTATTCGGCAGCGATTCTCGGGAATCCTTTGAAAGGATCCAAAATATGATATGGGAAAATATTTATTTAATAGGATTATATGATAATATAGAAGGAAGAGGTGAGGGTACATGACTAGATTACAGCTTCGTCTAGTAGAGGCACGAATGAGGAGCGGGCTGACGCCAGCTCAAGTCAGTGGGGCAACGGGGATCGACCTTAATACAATTGGCGGATTAGAGACTGGCGCATGTGTACCGGACCCCAGTCATATCCGTACATTGGCAGACCTCTATGAAGTTTCAGCAGATTGGCTGCGCGGGCACATGAATAATCCCACATCCAGTCTTTCCGAAATGGAAAAAATCGCGGCTAAAGCCGTTAATTCGAACGATCTAGCAGCGTTTCTTGAGCAGCCATTCGAGCGCAACGGGAAACCATTAAACCGCGAAGCAAAAAAGAAGTTGTACGTGATGGCCCAGCTTCTTCTTGATCAAGATGATTAAAAAACGATTCAATCATATCTTTTTTGGATTCCGAAGAACTTGCAAGCTTATATAGAAAAGTCGAGACATCAATGCCACTGCTTTTCTCCATGATCCATCGACCCTTTCATATCCTGTTATGATTTCTGTTATTGCCATTTAACCCCACCTTAACCAGATAGGCAAGAATCGTTCGTGTCCCCAATCTTTTAAATTAATCGACATAATATGACATACACCGTAGTGGAATGATGATATACTATCCATTTTCGCAAAATAAAAAGAGGCTTGACCCTGTATAGGTCCAGCCTCATTCCATTAAGTGAGCTCTAATTGAATTTGCGGATTTTTTATGATCAGCTCGTCCATAATCGCCTTGTACTTTGCCCGCGACATCGTACACCATTTGGTAGTTGACCCCACTTCTTTCTCGAAACATGCCCGTGAAAAAACGGGATCAAGGAACATAATATTGTCCATGTTTACTGCAGCAGTTCGATCACATAATTTAAACGTATAGCCTTGCTGATTCAACACTTCCATCCAATAACTTAATGTTCCATTCAAGTTGAAAATCTCATCCGCTGTGTGGAACAACACATTTTTTTGGCGCTTGTCACATTGGATAAAGTGAATATCACGGATATTAACGAGAACAAGACCTTTTTCTCCATTCACGGATATGATCATGTTACCAACTCCAGTTATTCAATCTTAGCAAGAAATTCCTCTGGCAAGTCTTCTTGATGTACAAAAACCCAGCTTGGTCCTTTGACAAGAGTTACTGCTACTGCAGAAAGCACGGTAGCCAACGCTGCAAATAATGTATGCTTCATCCCGATTCATCTCCCTTCAAACGAATGATCATGAACGATTGAGCCAAAAAAGCGGCAGCGATCACAGAGGACTGAATAAAGAAGTTAGATAGAATCAGAATCGCAGCAGCAATCTTTAAATATTTGAAGTACTTTTTGGGAAACAAGGTTCTCCCTTCAATTCTTGAGGGAGCGTAAATCAATACAAGAATGAGACTAATCGAAGTCATGATATGTATAGCTGCAAGATGGAATTCGGCAAATGACAAAACGGTCGCGCCGATCGTTGTCACCAAAATACACATCTCGCTCGTGCCCATATGTATTCCGCCCGACACCTGCCGCAATATGGCAAATGAAAGCAGCACGGTCCACATCTCTATCAATCTGCCTGTCACAAGCCCTATTATGGTTGTCAGCAGAATGATAGGAACAATATTGAGCAAAAATACGAGGGTGTGCCTGATCCGTCCCACTCGATTCGAAAACTCGGGCGCCTCTTTCACAATTCCTTCTGCCAGGCGCGTTGCCAGTACGCTTATACGCATAGGTTCCGGTTTCACTCCTCAGCTTCTTTTCGCACCGCATAATAGACAAAGATGAACATGGCCACCATAAAGAAAATACCTGCCAAAATGAGATTCTGGCTATACAATACGACGGAAAGCCCAATACTGAACAGAATCGCCAGCACGGTCATAATCTGTTTTTCGAGCGGGAATATAAATTTGTCAAAGTCATTGGTGAATCCGATTCCAAATTTATAGAGCAGCCGAGCAAAGACGATTCCAATGACCCCTGTTATCAATTGCACTTGCCAACGAGTGTGATAAGCGTCATTCAGCCCTTCAAGCGATCCGAACATGACGATAATAACGAGAAACTGCAGCAGAGCGTAACCAAAGTAGCCGATGATGACCGATGCCAACGCCCCTATTAACGGCAGCTGAACTACAAATCTCATAAAAAGGACTGAGAAAACGATATTGATCAATGGGGAAATATAAGATAAATCCGTTTCTGACATGAAGTGCCCCTGAAGGTTAGATAGCATAACGATGACAAGAGCATGCCAGATGTAGTTCTTCAATTCAAAACGAAACACATAAAGCATCAATGCGTACACTGCAAAACCTTCCAGAGCTGCGAACAGCATAGACAACGTTGTGTCCCACACATCCACCATTCCTTTTGGAGCTCGAGAATCTCCTATGAATTATTGCTGGTTCTGCCACTCCATGCTTCCTTTTTCTCTTTGTATTCCCGTATCGTCTCTGCGAGCCACATCGGCCGCTTGCCAATATGGAGATAGGGCTCAGGAAAAAAACGCGTTTTTCTGGCGTGATGCATGTTTTTCGGATGTATATGGAGGATGTCCGCAACTTCCTTGGCTCCGATTAAAGCCGTGACATCCGGCAGATCAGTCAGACCTTGTAATCTCTCAATCTCTGCTATTAATTCAAGAATAGATAATGCTGCCTCTCCCCCTACTCTATCGGCGATCATCCGATGCCTCTCTAGCGATAACATGGAACCACCTCCATCAAGTGGTGATATAAACAATATACGGTAATACCATATAAAAAACAAGTATTTACAGAATGTGAAAATGGTGAAAGATAAATATATGGAGAATTAGAAATGATCATTTTGATTAGTCGGTGCATATTCATATTAATTATTATGATTGCTACAGCTTTTGGAAGTGTTGTGAAGCAACGGAACCGACTTCTTCAAGCGGCAACACAACCGTATCCAGCCCCTTCATAGTCATTAATTCAGCGCGGTAAACACACGATCGTCAAGGTGGCAGAGTTTATAATCAGAGGGGAAATTATCTCACAAGAGGAAAAAACCGATTAGTATGAATTAACCATTCCATAATTTGAAAAGTCAACTGTCTTACCATTCACGTCTAACAATTTGTTAAAAAGGTTTTTACTGGAAGAATGTCGAAATTGTTTTTGCCAGGGTGTGTCGAAAAGGAGTAGATATATGTCAAGTTCTGATGATGTTAAAAACATTTTTTCCTGCCATTTGTAATGCTAAAATAGCAATCTCTCTTAAAGGACTGATTGCAAGGGAAGCGTTTTACTGCGGTGATTGCGCGGCGGTTATTCAAATTTAGCCACCCAATGAGAACATAATAAAGAACTTTGCAGAGTTTCAAACTAAATTTACTAGACCGGAACGTCCAGCTAAATCGATTTCAAATCCAGTAGATTAATGACTTGTTACACCCTGACAAGTCTCTAGCTTCTCACCTGTTAAAAAAAGGATTCAGTCTAATATCCATCTGTTGTTTTTAGCTGCCATTCATTCATCTTTAATGAGTGTCTTTACATCGTCGAAGGTCTGTACCCAAGATTTTTTGATTAGGAGAAATTTCACGTAGTGGCCGTGACATCGAAATGTCTGAAGTGAATGGGAAGAAGATGGGAAAATGGAAGATAACTGGTGTGGAGAAGATAGATCGAGGTCTTTGCACTTTCTTGAAAAACAAAAGAAGCCTTGATACACACAAGGCTTCTCGGCTATGATCTGTAGTGGGCTCGAACCACTGACCCCTACCCTGTCAAGATAGTGCTCTCCCAGCTGAGCTAACAGATCACGTTAGCGACAAGATATAATATATCAAATAAACGAGTACAGGTCAACACTTCGAGCATGCTCTTTCCAAAAAAATTTCCTCTAGAGGAATACCTTGCAACCTATTGGTCAAAGCTTCCGTCAAAGAATATGCAGCTGCAAATACAAAACGAGGTGAGCACATGAAGAAGAAACCATTGTTAATCATGGCCCTTACAGTCATCCTGATCTTTACGCTAGGACAAACCGTGATGGCATTCTCCGATGTAGCGAACAACCCTTACGGAGACAAAATTAAGGCGCTAAAGGAGAAAGGAATCTTAAGCGGGGTTGCGAATGATCAGTTCAAACCCGGCGACAAGCTTACTTACGCATCCGGTATCTCCATGCTGGTAAAAGGTCTGGATCTCAATCTCAACCTCTTTGATTTTATTAAGGAACCAAAAGCAAGCGACTTCTTCACGAATTTGAGCGATGACGCTTGGTACTCCCATGCATTCATTGTTGCACAGGCCCATGGACTTGAAATACCGAAAGATGTAAAACCCAACGATCCGATCACTAAAGAGCAATTCGCTCATCACCTGTTCCAAGCCATGATGACGAAAGGCGACTACGCGTTTATCGAAATCTACAAAATCATTAAAGACGAAGCCGATGTGAACGGCGCTTATATGAACAGCATCCAAAAGCTGCTTATCAGTAACATCGCAACGGTCGACAAAGACAATAACTTCTACCCAACTCAGCCGATTACGCGCGGCGAAGCTGCTGCTTGGCTGCATGACGGTATGAAATTCGTAGCTGAAACCAAGCCAATCGAGCCTCAGCCTGAGCTTCCTGAATTTGAGCAAAAGCTTACGATTGAAGCTGTTAACGACTCGATCAACAAAGTAACGATCACAGCACAAATGCCGCATCCGGGCTACGGCCTGCGTATCGCATCGATTCAATTCGATGGTGAGCAAGCAGTCATCTATACAGAGCCAGTTCTGCCAGATCCGGATAAAATGTACCCGCAAGTCATTACCGAAGTAAAAGTAACAACTTATGTAGATGCAGCATTCAAGCCTGTCCTTCCTGCAAAAACGGACGGAAGCTCTTCCTCCAGCAGCGAAGGCATTGTGAACGAATAGTCTCATCGCATTTAAGGGCGGCTCTCTAAACCAGGTTTAGAGAGCCGCCCTTTTTGCTATTCATTCGGTATTTGCCAATCTACAGGCTGGATGCCTCTTTCCGCAAGAAACTCATTCGCTCTGGAAAACGGTTTACTTCCGAAGAAACCATTTCTCGCGGCCAACGGACTTGGATGCACAGATGCGATAATCCCATGTTTATTCGTATCAATCGATTTAGCCTTTTCCTGTGCATGCTTGCCCCATAATACGAACACAATCCGCTGCTCCCGTTCATTAAGCAATTCAATGATCCTGTCCGTGAACGTCTCCCACCCCATCTTCTGATGGGAAGCCGGCTTCCCGTCCTGTACAGTCAGTACGGTATTCAGCAGCAACACGCCTTGGCGCGCCCAAGACTCCAGATTGCCATGAGTCGGTATGGTACAGCCCAAATCCGCAGCCAGCTCCTTATAAATATTGCGCAGCGAAGGCGGCAGCTTCACTCCCCTTTGGACGGAGAAGCTTAAGCCATGGGCTTGTCCAGGACCATGATAAGGATCTTGTCCCAGAATGACAACCTTCGTATTCGCAAGTGGCGTAAACTTAAGTGCGGCAAATAAATGTTCTTTTGGCGGATAAATCGCTTCTTCCTGGTACTGAGTTTCTATCGTCTCTAGCAGCTTCTCCATATATGGCTTGGACAGCTCATCGCTTAGATGTTCTTGCCAATCATTGTCTGGTAACATAATCAATGTCTTCGAGCCTCCATATCCTATGAATCTTTATTCTATTATAGCTGGATTTGGAATGGAAGCCTATCTCCCCATACGACAGATGTGCCGTCCTTCTTGAGCACATAGGTCGCTCCATGCAGGGCAAAGATGCGATCGACATTTTGAATTTTCGCGGGATGGTAGAAGCGGTCCACTCCTGTTCTCGTATCATAGTCGATTATAGTTCCATCTGAGCAATAGATGACAAAGTGTCCAACCGCACCTGTAACCGATACAGCGTTTTTGATGCTGGCAGGTGTCTTGCAGTCATCGCCCCAGCAGGCTACTGTTCCGTCTCTTTTCAAAGCCATCGTATTTTGTCCGGATATGGCAATGGCTTTTACATCTTTAAGGCCTTTTGGCATGGATGATCGTCCAGAAACATCGCCCCATTCCACAACTGTGCCATCCTTGCGAAGCGCTGCTGCATAGTATTCACCGGCTGTAATCGCTATGGCATTTTTGACAGTGGCAGGAACTTTGAGCACGGACGATCCGCTCCATCCCCAAGCCTTTACCATTCCATCCTTCTTCAGGGCAAGCGAGAAATCCGGGCCTGCGGCAATATCGATAATGTCCTTTAATCCGGTAGGCACGCTTGCTGTAGGTGTACGAGTGACATTGCCCTCCAAATCAACGCCGTTATGGCCGCCCCATGCTTCAACCATTCCGTTTTCTTTTAAAACCAACGCATGTATACTTGAAAAAGCATATTTCTTCAATCCGTCTGCCCATTCGGGAGCATCAGCCATGATGTAGCTGTTTCCTTGTACGGAAATCCGCTTATCTTTGCCAACTATAAAACTTAGCTCATTATTTTTGTACAGGAATGCCGCGTTCTTCACATTCTTCAATTGACTATTGCCACTGAAATCATACGGATCAAGTACGATAATGTCCCCGTTCGTCAACACGCCAATATCGCCAGTTACTTGGCGGAATGCCATTTGGTCATATCTTTTTAATTCTTTGCCGGTATACGCGTCAAATGCAATGACCGCTCCGTTGTCCATCATCACCCATAACGCTTCAGAATGAACGCCGAAGCTGATGGAACCTGGCTTCGCCTTTTCATTTTTCAAAGTGTCAATTCGAGCAGAATGGCCAAATTCATCCCATATCGTAACAGTGACATCCTCATGTAGAATGGCCGCATACGATCCGCCGCTTGCAATGGCCGTTGCTTTTGCCGTTTGGGTTGGCATCATCTTTGCTTTATATCCCCATGCAACGACTGTGCCGTCCTTTTTCATGGCCAGATTAGGAACTCCAGCCGCTATCGCAACAACATCTTCAAGACCTTCAGGCACTTCGATAAAGCCCAGTCGGTTGTTTCCCCAACCCGTAACTTTCCCATCTTGGCTCAGTGCCAATGAATATTCATACCCTGCAGCTACTGCCGTTACATTCCGCAGTCCAGACGGAACGGTCGCCTCACCATAATTGTTGTTGCCCCAAGCGATTACCGTTCCATCCTTCTTCACGGCCAGCGCATGCTGGTTACTGGACACGGAGACGGACACAATTTCCTTTGTTGCAGCAGGGATTTTTTTCAACTGGGGTGAACTGAACTTCGACCATTGTGTTAGCGTTCCGTCTGTACGAACCGCTACATACTCCGTATCATTCATGGCAACGGATGTGATCGATGAAGCAGCTTGCGCTGGAACGAAGCCGCCATAATACGAGGATGACCTTTGTACGAATTGACCATCCTGCGTCAAACCAAGAGCACCCGCTTCCCCGTCGGCCACCATTGCAGAGAGCTTAGTCATGTCCGGTAGCAACGAAACCTTGCCCTCCTTCCAAACGGCAATAGAGCCGTCAGCCCGCAGCAAGTAAACCTCGTCAAATCCCGCTTCTATGCCAACGATATCCCGGTAAGGCGCTGTTTGAAGCTCGGTTTTCTCGAAGCCGCTGCCCCAGGCAATAGCCCTGCCGTCTTTCGTAAGCGCCGCAGATACCTGCGAACCCGCAGCAATAGCAACGGCGTGGGATACTTCTTTCGGAACTTTGGTATTTCCTCTGTAATCTTTGCCCCAGGCGGTTACGGTTCCGTTTTTCTTCAAAGCCAGCGCATGATAGGCTCCGCCAGAGATATCCGTTACACCTGCCAAATCCTTCGGAATCGCCGTCAGTGGGCTGCCTCCGTCATCGCGATAGCGATGGTAGGATACTTTGCCGTTCTTATGTACGATTAGCAACGTGCCCGCACTTGCCGATATGGCTACGGCATCCTTAACCTTTGCAGGATCAACTCCTGCATAAATACTCTGCAGACTATCTCCGCTGCCCCATTTGACGATCATGCCGTTCTTTTTCAGGGCAAAAGCCATTTTGCCGGACGAGGTTAAAGCGACAACGTCACGCACATTAGCAGGTGTCTTAGGCTCACCAACAAATGGATCACCCCATACGGCAACTGAACCGTTGTTTTTGACCGTCATATAATGATATTGGTTTGAAGATAGCTTTTTTTGATTGGCAAGAACCTCGGTTGCGGTCAGTTTCTTGATCTGATTGGTAGGACCCGGTTGTACAGCTGCCTCTGCTTGCGGCAATCCGGATAACAACACCAGGAATGCGATTATAACCGACAGGCTCTTTATCGTCTTGCTGCGTCTCATGCACTCTCTCCTCTACCCAACAATTGGATAACTGAATATCCTATTATTATATGGCAATTAGGTATATTTGTCTCATTTTGTCTAAACAGGAGATGTGCAACGTATTTTATAAAATAAAAGAATCATATACGAAATTGTATTCTTTCAAATATCGCCAATTAACTATGAATGTTGTAAGCTTAGAGTTGATTAAACGGAGAGGGGATTTTCAAAGCTTTGAAAAAAATCATCATATTCTCATTCATCATGGTCCTGTTGCTTACTTCTTGCGGAGGGTATGAAACCAAGACGCTTCTATCAACCGAGTATGAATACGAATTGGTATTCCCTAGCGACAAATATCCGGAGACCGCACTCCATATTCATGGGGCAATCGCACAAGGATACTCCAGCATTTGCACGATTGATCGAGGCGGGGCTGAAGCCAATCGCAAGCTATCGCTTGCCGGCATTGACACAAGAGATGGCTATGATCGGGACGAGTGGCCGATGGCCATGTGCGAGGAAGGCGGTAAAGGAGCTAGCGTGGCATACATAGACTCTAGCGATAATCGCGGGGCTGGAAGCTGGGTTGGACACCAGCTGTCGGACTATCCGAACGGAGCAAAAGTATTGTTTATCGTAGATAAGCCGAAGGTGCTGTTCCCGAATCATCCCGTGACGGCTAAGCCGTCAGATGCTCCAGTGGAGACACCTATAACAGAGGAGCTTCTAGGTGATAAAATAATGGATGAGGTTATCGTATACGCCAACTGTGCCGCTGTCAGAGCAGCCGGCAAAGCGCCTCTTCATGAAGGCGAACCCGGCTACAGCAGAAAGCTGGATCGGGATGGCGATGGGGTTGCTTGTGAATAATGGAGTACGGAAAAACCTCTTGATCGTCATAAAAAATGCACTCCCAAGAATTTCATCGGATAACCTAGGTTATCCAATGTCTATTCTAGGGAGTGCACTACAAGCGGTTATCGGCTGCAGCTTAAGGGTTTTACGTAAGTTGCTGTTCCTTCACATTTAAACTCATTTACAAGTTATAACTCTTAGAGGGTGCTCGATTGCTTGCTCGTATTAATATTTTTCTTTCTCATCAGTATAAAGGCCTCATAACGTCTCAAACGTTACCCCCTTGCTTCCACTAACGATGAATTTACCATTCTTTCCGGTAATCCTAAACTGCTACTATATACATACCCATCTTGTCGGCTTCCTCATGTTCATCTTAGAACTCCGTCACCATAAACCTTGTCATTCTTATTTCTTAAAATAATGAGTCGATTGTTTATACTAGTTAAAACGTAAACGAGCTCTACGCTTTCTTCATATATTCGAACTTCTATATCTATGGACTGCTACATCTTCAAAAATGACATCCGGTCATATCCACATTGAAAAATATCTTATCGCCGCTCGAACAGCTTCAAGCGTATAACCTTGTGGGAAATCAACAGAGTCCTACGTCGAGTTCTTCTCATTCATTGCCTTCAAAATGCTCATGATGAATTCCTTCCATTCCCACAATCTTTCCGGTCGCTTTATGATAATAAGGAAACAACTGATTAACTGGCAGCTTTAGCAACTGGTAATGATGATCCTTCGGCAGGTTTTCCATTTCTGATACTGCTCCTTCACGCGATAAAAAAATTCCAATCGGATAGAAGTTAGGAAAACTTCTAGTAGAATCTGCAACAAAAATTGCCCAGATAAATTTTTCACCACTATAAATTAGACTCACCCCATGATTTTATTCATTCCTAATTTTAACCAAAACCCATCTTGAATGTAACTGAATAGTCGCTTCCCAATATGCTGAGTCTGATTAGAAAAAAAAGTTCTATAAAAAAAGCACCCATAGCTGCTACCTAGGGTGCTGTTTCGGCGTTACTATTTATAGCTAACCGTAAAATTGTAAGTTTGAGTGCTAGAAAATTGAGTTAAATCATGTCCTCTAACTTGGAAATAGATGGTTTCACCTGGATCGGCACTACCTCCGCCTTGATCACTATTACCTACTCCATTATCGCTTACTGGAACAGTAATCGGTGTCCCATTATAGAAAACGACCATAACAAGATCATAATTTTTGCCGTTTGGGGAAATCAGCTTGCCTTCAAAAGACTTTCTGCTTCCCGTATTGTTTGTCCATGAAAACCAATCTACGTCAGCCGGAGAATCAATATAAGTCGATATTCCTAATATAGGAGCCTGAAGTTGATACGCAGTTGGTAAGCTGTCTGCCCATCCATCATAAGCAAATGCTGACGTTGCGCCTGCCAATGACATGACTAAAGCCATCACGCCGATAATCAATTTCTTTCCGATTCTCTTCATTCATTTACCACCTTCCGATAATTTTGTTCTCAATAACAAATTTACACATTAAATATACTATTATATCCAAATATGTTAAATAGTCTATGGGAACTAATTATGGATCCAAGTTATTTGAAACTCATTGTTAAAGCGTAGAAGATGAATCACTATGTTCTTGACATTGGTAAGCACTTTAATTCTGCAGTATATCTTAGAGAGCAGCTCTAACAAAACAAAAAACACTCTTCCTCAAGAGTGTCATAAATAAAAGAGCCTTCCATATCAAGGGATTTTTCATTTTTATGTGGTGCCGAGGACGAGAATCGAACCCGTACGGTGGTCACCCACCGCAGGATTATAAATTTTGCAACGGTCTTCATACACCATCTTCTTGGTCAAGCAAATTGGAGAGGGAGTCCTTTAAGCATGCGGGTTAAAGGAACTTTTTTATGTTCCATGAACTCTGCGTTCAGGAGATTGTATATGAAGGCCACCTCCAGATCTCTCCTCGAGCGTGCAGCAGGTATATCATGTTACAGCTTCCAGCCGAAAGTCGAACACAGCAAAACGGCGTCCGAACCTCTTAGGGTTCAGACGCCGTTTCTTTTTGTCATTCACTCTAGCTTTGGCCGACCAGAAGCGTCTATTTGTCCGTCAGCTTCAGCGCGCTGCTGCGTCCGGCAATGTCCGCGGCCGATATGTACTGTCCTGTCGATTGGCGCGAATGAAATTGGAAGCGTTTCCATTTATTACGTCTTCAATCGCCCAATGCGAGCTTACATCGGTCCGGCAACCAGCGTAGACAGCAGCATTACAATCGCCAGCAGTAGCGATATCGGTTTTCTGCTACGTAGCATCAACATTTTCCAAGACCTCCTATTTTGTGAGTTAACCTCATTATAGGATAAGATCCCGGTCGCAATGATTGGCGATATTAAGGGGAATATGTGCGTTTTTACGGAAATGGGGCACAATGGCGGAAAAATGATAGTTTATTTTCATTAGACGGGTGAGCTGTTACAATAAATATGACTTATATCTTTTTTCCAACCCATTTACCAATAAAGGGGCCAAGTTATGAAACAAGTAAATCGTCAACTCGTATCGGATCAAGATTTCGAGAGAATGCGCGTCTTCTCCCAGCTTATCGCCGTGTACCGTGACAAAGAACTGTTGGACGCCAATATTCGGATCGTCACCCACGGCGAGCACTCCGTAACCTGCGACAACGATGTCACTTATATCAAGTCGAACCACCAGTTTTACCGTCTGTAGACGGCGCTGACTGCCGTACACGCTACGACGACATAGGGTTTAGACTCACCTTAGTAATTGTAACAGCGATAGCAGAGGACGTGAAAATAAAGTCCTAGGCTATCGCTGTTTCATTAAACTGACGTGTTATACTCGGATCGTACAATCGGACAATTTCTCTATGGATTGAAGCTTAGTTTTACGGTGCCTACGTATACGTTGGCTTAAGCATTGGCTTTTACCTCAATTCAAACATAGAGAAAAGCCACCATTACGTTGCCTACTCTCTCCTATCGTCTCTTATGAATCTTGATTGGCAAGCCGATAATACTCCCGGTAAAGCTGCAGCAGCTCCGTTTCTTTCTCCGCGATCCTCTCGGAGATTTCTTCCAGACGAGGTCCAGCAGGCTCGAAGGTTCCGTCGTTCGACAACGCATCGACATCCGCATTCGAGGATGGCTGCTGCTCCTCGGGTATTGCCTGTTCGGTGGTCTGGCTCCAGTTAATCATAAAACCGAACGTTCCAGCAACCCAGTCATCCGCTTCTTCCCTGCCGAATTCCCGATAGATGCTTGCGTATTTTTCCAATGCCGCGTTTACGGTAAGCCGACGCTCCCAGCCCAGAATCCCCACCGCATCCTTGGCCCGAGATACGGCCAGCATCAGCTGAAAGTCGTTCAGCTTGCCCCGCACGGCTTCAATATGATCAATTTCACTTATCAAAATCGGGTATACATTAGCGAATTCTATCGATTCCTGCACCATATCATCTTCTGAAATGATAAGGCGTTCCATTCCCGCTCAATCCCTTCCTGTTGGTTTCAGTTGTGTGCCTTCTATACTATTCGAAAGTTAATAGCAATTTCAGACGGACAAATCTCGTAATTTTTCTTTATTTACCTGCCACATAGTAAGCAAGCAGCGTTTCTGTGGCGAACAGCAATTCCATATGTGCATACTGATGCACTTCGGATTAATCATCTGAAAGGAAGTGCTTCATTTACATTTTTAAGAATGATTACATTTCAAGCTAAAGGTTTGTCCCCACTCCGTCCCCAAAAAGAAAAAAAGACACTCCTTCCTCATGAGTGTCAAAAAAAGACAAACAAAAAATCCCTCTCATATCAAGGGATTTCGCAATACTTATGTGGTGCCGAGGACGGGAATCGAACCCGTACGGTGGTCACCCACCGCAGGATTTTAAGTATTACGACGGAGGCTTAAAAGCGTCTATGCCTAGCGTCGTATGGCGTTACCTGTCCGGGCCAGTACGTAATATTCGGTATGACTCGTATAACACTTTTCCGTTAGCTTATACGCTGGCTTATCGTTGGCTTACGATATTTACGCGCCTGAGTTCGTATATTTCGTGAAAAGCGTACCTTATAACCACTACGGTCATTCTACCATTGCGGAGAGTAATTCGCAATATAGCGAATTACTTACGTATAATCAACCCGCCCTACTCCGTCCCACCATCGCATACACCCGTCGCTCATTCGGCTCAACCACCTGAACGATCCCTGTCCGTTCATCCCACGTTATGTAACGCTCGTCCGCCAACTCTCGCATCGCTGCCGTAATCTGCCCCGGCGTCCGGCCGGATAGTCGCGCCAACCGATTAACGTCCACCCTTGCCGATGCCGACCGGTATAAGTTGAAGAATATACGGTGCAGCTTCCGTGCTGTATCGTCTAACATTTCGAACACCTCCGAATAAGAACGTTTGTTCCCATTTTACACTATCGAACGGCACCGTTTCAAGGCACAAAAAAATTGCCCGCCATTACTCGGAATCGATCCGAAATAATGACGGGCTTTTAGCCGTTAAGGCCGGGCTTCATATTCATTTCGTTATACTAACCGTCCTCGTCGCGGCATCCCACGTCACCTTAACGTCTACGCCGCACATACCGCCGATCGCCGCCGCAATTTCCCGGGCGGGAACGTACGTTGTACTATTCGTAATATGACCGTCGTTTAGCTTCGTACCATTGACGATGACGTTTACGGGCGACAACGTAGCAGTTTTCGTATTAACTGGCGTGGACGGTTCGGTCGGTTTTGTCGGCTCCGTTACAACATTCCGCTTCAGCCCGTAAACCTCCGCCAGCCCTTCAACGATAGCTGACGCGACCTTGCGCCTATAGGCGTCCGTCTTCAGCAACGCGGCCTCTTCGCGGTGCGTCATAAAACCGGCTTCGACGAGTATAGCGGGCATGGTCGTTTTCGCGATAACGGTAAAGTCCGCACGCTTGACGGATCTGTCTTTTCGACCGGTCTTAATGATTAGTTGACGCTGTACGGCCTGCGCCAGTTTGACGGACGTTTGACTCGCTACCGTTGCCGCAAAAGTCTCGATACCGTTTGCGTCATTCCATCCGGAGCCGAATGCGTTAGCATGAATCGATACGTAAACGTCCGCATTCCAACCGTTCGCGGTCGCCACGCGCTGAGACAGCGAAACGTCGACGTTACCGGCTTCGTCATGTACGAACTTAACGGTCAAATCCCCGCCAGTGACCGTTGTGTATCCCGCCAACTCTTCGCGGATATATCGGGCGACTGCGGAGTTAAAATGGAACTCGCGCATAGAATCGTCCGGGCAACGTTTACCGGCCGTAGTTAGGCCGTGTCCTGCGTCAATTACGATCTTCATACGTTACTCCCCTTTTTATTATCCTCGACTCCGCCTTTATCTTTAAGAACTTCAATCAGCTTTTTAATTGCACCTGGCAATGGAAGACCTGCCCGGCCAATATTCTCGACGAACGAAACCATTTCGTTAGCGATGTAAAAATAAACCACCGTCGACATTGTAACTGCCTGCATATCTAGCAACACGTCCATTCGATGTGCAAGTAGGATAACGAGGAACATTAATCCCTTCTTCGCCAGCCCGACCGAACCGACCGCCGAGTTAAGCCCACGACCCTCTTTAACGGACGCGTACGTGCCTGTTATAATATCCGCTGCGATAGCGATTAATAGGAACGTCAGCGCTTCCGTCCAATGCCCGAATGCAAATCCGATAACTGCTCCGGCTGCACTCGCCACCGCCCCTGTAATACCGTTAATAGTTACGAGATTCATTACGCATCCGCCTCCGTGGAATAATGTTTAATTGCCGTCACAGCCGGATCACCGTCTGCATTATAGTGAACAAGAGCCTTGCCGATTTCCGTTTGCAACTCCGCTAGAATCTGCGACTCCTTACCGGGATGAAGCTGTAGGAACGCTAGGATGACGTTGTTTATTTCCGGAACCGGTTCGGCTGCGTTAACGAGAAATTCGAGTTTGTGCGTGACTTTCGCCATGTAACGTGATACCTCCGTGTGATTAAATTTGAACGCAAAAAAGCCCCGGCCATTTACGGCTAGGGCTTACGTTGTTTATTCGGGTTATTTATTTGAGGCAGACAAGGCTACTTCTATTTTGGCCAGTCTACTTTCGATTTCGGCCAGCCTGCGTTGGTATCCGGCCTTTTCCTCTTCCGCTTTATCTATCATTTCTTCGTATGTCTCTTTTAGAGTATCGTCAACCTTACTTAACGCGTCCTTATGGATAGCGATTACCTTATCCGCATCATTAATGTAGTTAGATAACGTTTGAGATTCAATTTCTAGACGCTTCTTCTCTTTTTGCATCGCTTCGATCGATACAGGCTCAATATCCGCAGCCTGCTTATCGATTGTTACATCCGTTTCTGTCGTCAAGATAACCTCACCCTTTTTATATCCGACTTCAAGCCCGGAAGCTTCCGCAATTACCCTTACAGGCGCATATGATACACCGTCGATAATCAACGCTTGCCCAATATCCTTACCGTTAAGCGTGACGGCTGCCTCAGACTTTATTGTGCGTCCAATTAGACTTTTAGAGTCTGCGTATATTACTGCGGTACTACTTAATAGCAAGATTAGTAAACATAAGGTTAGTGCCTTTTTCATAAAAATCCATCCTCCTTTATGTTATAAATACAATTACGCAAATTATAACATAAAGTTGCATTTACGGATTTTCCAGCGCCGAAAGTCTACTATAAATCCCGGAAAGGATGCTACCAAGGGACATAGTACCAAAAAATATATTACTTACTCCGGGTAGCGTAAGATTGTAAGGAGATAGTAATTGAACGTTACCTATTAACGTTATAGGACTTCCGGTAATCTGTACGTTCCCGCCGTTAATCCTCACCGCCCCGTCATTCGCGCCAATATCGTAATCCCCACCGGATACCAGCGTAAAGTAGCCGCCGCTCTGTATCCCGCTATAAACCGCCGTACTCCCGCTAATATGTTTGAGTATCGGAGACGCATACGAGGTCGGATTCGCCTCGATCTCGATATAGCTCGTTTCCGACTTTGCCGCTCTAAAGACGTTGGTATCCGACGACAACTCCACGAATGGGAACCCGGTGGGATTCGTCCGGAAATTGGATGCGATAATATTACCGCTGAATTGCGCGTCTCCCGTATCCGCATCGAGCCATAACGTTTTTTTGCCCGCTTTATTGTACGCCGCGAATCCGTAGTTGCCTGGTTCAACTTGGCCCAGCCGGACGCGCACGCGATTGAGTTCGTCGGATACCGCCATGCCCAAGCCGTCGACTAACGTTATAGAGTCGTCGTATTTGATGCCCTTTAGTACGGCGTTTTCGGACGTGTATACCATGGCCTTCCGTGATCCGACGGTTGCTTGGAAGATGTAATCGGACGTTTTCATCTCTCGGAAATTGGCCAGCACAACCCGGCCACGTTTCGGTTCAAATGGGTAACGCTCATACTCCATTATCCTCGCGTCAAACCGATATCCCATAGACTCATCAATGACCGTAATCGTATCGCCTACTTCGCGGATCGCCTCCGACTGAAACTCTGCGTCAACCTTTTCGAGTTCGACGAAGTCAATTTCGTACGATACTTTCGGTAGCTCAACCGTTGTGATATATCGTTGCATCTCCGCCAACAAACGGCTTTGATCCTCGATTTCCGGGAAGTCGATAGACCCTTCGAATATATGGTTGACGTCGATATATTGACTATCGATATACTTAACGGAGTGGCCCGGCAAACCTTCGATTGTAAGCCCGTTCTTCCCGTAACCATACAGCCGCGTAATACGTTCCATGTCGTGACTCTTACGTACGATCCCCGTTAGGTTTTTACGATAACGAATTACGACACCGTTGTTCGCTCCTTTGCGCGTGGTCAACGTTATACTCGTATTGTCATATGATAAATCGCCGTTATAAAGCGTTCGGACTTCGTTAAGGAGTTCGTGTTTCCGTTTTTCGCCAAACTCAAATACATCCGTAGAATTAAAAGAGCCCTCCACCGCGAAGGCGAAGGGCGTATTATTACCGATAAGTCCGAGCTGATACGTAGGCGACACGTTAGCCGTAAAGTCTACGTAATCATCGAGATAGTAACGGTTAAGTTCAAACGCGACGTGATGCGCCTCGACACGTTTATAAATCCGGAGGCCGCGCCGCTCCTCGTCCACCCGCTTAATCACGAATACCTGCCCAGCGAGCCCAACGTCAGATAGATCGCTAGGAAAGCGGACCTCGTTACGTTCGATTATCGCGTCGTAGCGTTCTTTGTCGTCCGGCAGCTTCGGGTACGTGAACGTTACGTAGAACGGACCATTCAGCGACTCCTTTACGGTTACTTCGGCTGCGGTCGGAAGATAATGCACGGCGTTTTCTCCGACTATCGCCCGTAGCTGTAATCGGCTTCTAAACTTCGTCGTAATGTCGCATACCTCCTTTCGCGCAAAATAAAAACGGCATGTCACGAGGACACACCGTTTTGTTGGCGTTAATTGTTGATACTTCGAGATAGTTCGTACCAAACACCTTCGATATTTTCGATGACTAGCGTTGATGATACGCCACCCTTAAAGTTTTTGCCGCCTTGCAGTTTAATACTTTTGTTATTTTGCACTGTAGCGCTGGCGTGTGCGAATAATACCGTGACCTTCTGACCGTCAACGCCTTTAATCGACGTAATCAGGTTACCAGTCGTTAACTTTACGCGATTGGCACCCGTAGCGTCGGCAGTAGCGGTAGCCACCGTATTAACTTTGCTCGTTACCAGTGCGTGCTTGAAGTCCGTTTTTGTAGCGTCCGAATCTAGCATTAGGACTCCGTTGTTAAAATATGAAAGTCCGTTTATGGACGATATCTTCAGCTTGTTTTTCTCGTCGCCAGTGATGCCGAAAAGTCTCGAACCATCTACGCTCGCCCATTGGATATAATCGTTATTGCGAAACGCTAAGTTGCCTTGTACCTCGGCCCGTATGTTTGGATTTAGCTTAGCGACGGTTGGGTTACCTTTACCGATTGTAAAGACCGTTCCCGAACTCGTAAGACTATACCGTCCTGCGACAAACCGACCATCTTGAAATCCGAACGCGATATCGGAAGCCTTTTCGTTATAAAGCGGTCCGTGTGATTTGGAGTTAATCCAAAAAACTCCATTACCATTCGTACCTTTATCTCCGTTTTGGTCTGCGTGGAAGTATATACCTAAGTCTCGATAACTTGACGGTCCTTTATGGTAAGCATCGCCAAAAACTTTAAACGCACCGCCGATTCCCGTCGTTACACGGTCTTTAGGCAATAAATAAAAACGTGTGCCATTATCACCGCTATATAGTGTATTTTCAAGTCCCAAATAACTATTTTCCGGGCTAGTAATCATCTTACTGTTTAGCAGCATTTGAGGTCCTGACGCATTAACCATCAATGGAAAAGCAAGCAGTAGAGCAATAACTAGGGTTAACTTCTTAATCATGTTAATCTCCTTTGTTTTTCCTCTACTGTACCCCTATTCCATAAAACTATCAATATTTTTCTATTTTACACTTCATACCAAGATGCCCCTATCTTTTCTAGTTTTATCGTCTGATTGTACGCCAGCGGCAAATCAGCTCCGCCTTTAAGTACGATAGAAGCATTATTTGCAATCGTAGTTTTCTGTGGACTCGCGTTACCGGCAACGTTAAGAATCGTAACTACTTGCCCGTCAACGCCCGTAATGGCCGTAATCGTATTTGCATCCGGTTGATTCATTACAACGCGATTAACGGAGGTTGCATCGATTGTTGACGTATTACTCAGTATATTACGTCTGCTGGACGTAACGAATGCATTCCTCACTTCGTACGTCTGCTCGGTGAGATCGGTTTTCTTATCGCCTGCGATATACTTTTCTTCGCCGCCGGCCGCAGCAAGCGAGTGTAGCACTTTTTTACCTTGTGTACGGACGCTGTTCATTACGCCCGGCGAATCCGTATACATATAGAGCTTTTGTTCGTGATGTAACGCAATTGCTTTTGAAGATTCCAACCCAATTTCCGTATTAGACGGCGCATGTTGTGGCAGTCCTGGGCCAATCATTAATACTGCGCGGGCTACCGAGTTGAAGAAAGCAACCCAGCGGCCGCCTACTACCCTTCCATCCTGGAATGAAAAACCGAGGTCGGGGTTCTTGTTGTCGTATTCGCTACCTTCTAGAACTTTACTATTAAACCACCACACACCCTGGCCATAATACCCTTTATCTCCCTCTTGATCCGCGTGAAAGTAGATTCCGAGGTCACGGTAAGCCTGTCCCAAGTGATAAGCATCCGCAAATAGTTTTATACACCCGCCGACACCCGTCGTTACTTTGCCTTTCGCCAGCACGTAAAACCTCGTCGCGGAGTCGGAAAACTTCGTGTTAACGATCCCTATCCACGAAAGCATCGTCGATACAAACTTTGACGTAGCCCCAATGCGATCTAATCCGCCTTCAGTAACGACACCATCTGCCGCGTCTAATCGACCTTTTAACGTTGAGTATGCGGCTCCGCCTTCGGGCTGTCTCGCGTCTACTATTTCCGTGTTACTATCGCCGGAGCTAGCCACGATGTTGTCAATACGTTGATTTTGCGTATCGATTGCATCCTTGACCGTGCTAGCCCCGGCAACGGCTCCGTCATATGTGATGTTTTCGGCTTCGTGAGCTTCTGTCGAGGACTTGTGTTCGACGATTTCCTCATTTACCGCTGTATTATTGTCGCGAATTTTCGGCCACGCCTCTTCGAGTGTCATCGAACCATCAATCGGTTTTAAGTCTGCCATGGGCGTACCTCCTTATAGATATTTTGCGCGAAATGAAAAAGAGACATCGCAACTAAGCGGTGTCCCTTGTATAGTCACGTAATTAATGCCGGGTTCTAGCGTTATAAACTCAACGTCCGAATATTGAAGCGTACTCGACCCGCCCTTTTTGACGGTCATTCGTTCGCCGTCAACGATTAAGGTTTCGTTGTTTAACGTACCGCTGTACACGAACGTTTTGTCGCCTGCGGAAATGGAGAGGTTTGCGCAGCTCCCTGTAATGGTAATCGTAGGGGTAACGTCTTCGTATCCCCAATTGTTTACCTCAACGGTTTGCGTCCCGTCAATACGGTAACTCCACGTATCATCTAAACGAATTTCCGTGTCTAGTACGATAGTAGAATCGAGTATAACGTTATCGGACAACGTAGCCGACCGGGAATACGGGTCCGTACACTTCATCGCAAAACGTAGCTCGCCGTATTTACCAATCTGCTCCGGCGTCAAGTTGCCCGATAATTTGGCGGTAAAAAAGCGGTCAGGCACATCGTCAAAAACGAGCATACCCGCCGCTGTTGTCGGCTTAAGCCACGATAATATCTCGGATTGCCTCCGTTTAAACATGCGAGAGTCAGGGACGATATCGACCGTTATCTCGATTTCGCGCTTACCGAGTTCGGTCCCGTAATCGATTACGCCGGGCGTTCCGGCTGGCTCGTCCTCGTACTCTCGCAAGTCCGGACTATTAACGGTATACCGGAGGAGGCGGACGCCTAGCTCCGAACAATGCCGTCCTTTATACGTAAAGCCGTAGTCCACTATCCGCCACCTCCCATAAATTGATTCCGTGCCATTTCCGTAGCCATATCGACGCCGGTCCGGCCAATCGCGCGTACATCGATTTCGTCCTCTAGCGTAGTATCGTTCATCTCCACGCCGACGAGTTTTTCGATATTAACCGTCGTTCCACCGCTGCGGCCTCCGACAATACCCGCAATTTGCTGCGGAGTAAGCACAACTTCACCTTGCCTCAGAATCGCCGTAATCTCGTCCGGCATAAGCATGTCGCCTGCGGAGAAGCTGCGTTGTCCAACGATACCGCCCGTATGGAATAACGGAGCCCCGTCGA